>CAZUNI010000015.1:0-75623 GCA_964622265.1 uncultured Acidobacteriaceae bacterium
TCATATCGCTTGCTTCATGATCGTCTTGCGGAGGGTTGTGCAATAGCTTCTAAGCAATGGTTGGGCTTATCTTCAAAAGCCATTCCTGCCAGACCAATTCTTAGCCCAGGTCAGAGACACACTCAGGATGTCGCACTGAGGTTAAGTTCGACTTTGCAAGTCCTGCTAATTGGGAACAGCGATCTCCGCTGGCAACTCGTCTCAGCCTGTTTGCTGATAGCGGTACTCCTAAAACTGTTCGGGGTCTGTATAACTATCTCTGTAATAAGGGACGCTATATCCCCTAAAATCTTCTTGCGGATAAAGCTCAATGTGAATCTTGTGGCGATTATTTTTGTCAGGACTCTTCGATCGTTTCGTCTCAACAGCTGCTTCATGCAGTGGTTCATACGTAAGGACATACTGGTATCGCACCGCCATTCCAATTGTCCGAACAATGCGCCAAATATCGTCTACCGTTTTCGCAGTAAAGACGCCTCCACCGGTTCCTTGTGTTAAAACGCGCAGGTTATGCGGTCCTTGACGCTCCGCAGGACCGATGTATTCCACCTCTGGGCCAGCCATGAGAAAACCGGGAAGGTTCGGCCATGGTACCCCTTTGGCCCGTTGTTTGTCCGCTCGGTGAAAAAGGGGTTCATAAGCAGGCCCTGCCATTATTGCAAAAACAGGCAGGTCAGCTTCCTCTAGAAGATGCTCTGTTTCATAAAGATTGTATCTACTGTTGTTGTCTCCTCCGTCTGAGATGATAACCATCGCGCGACGCTGATTGGCCGCATCCTGGTTCGCCACCGTTGCCCCCAAATAGATTCCGTCAAACAAAGAAGTCCTCCCATACATCGCCGTCAATAAAAAAGGAAATCTCCGGGAGAGGTCCTCCTGATCGCGTGTGAAATCGATGAGCCGATGCGCCCGAGTGGCAACGGCCACTACAGAGTATTCGTCACACGACTGACACTGTTCATCCATGGGATCAAGCAGCGAGAATGCCGCTTCTTGTACGAAGGGGATCTTAGAAGTCATACTATCGCTCAAGTCCGCAAGAATTACGAATGAAACTGGTCTTCGAACCCTGTCAAGATGCAATATTTGTTGGACTACCCCATCATCGATCAACCGGAAGTCGGTTTTTTTGAGGTTTATTGCGACCGAACCTTTTTCATCGAAAACAATCAGGGGAACCTGCACTAACTCAACATTGGAGATGATACGAGTATGCGAGCTCTTCTGTGCCAGCGCGAGAATTCCGCTTGTGAAGTATACATATAAACAAAAGCCGATTAGACAGGATTGGCCTCGCTTTGCTTTATTAGGACCTCGTATCCAGTAAAGTATTCTCATCAAAATATATCGTTTTCTCGCCCGCGAGGGCGCGGGAACTCCACAGCAAAAGATACCTGGGCCCCGCCACCGGTCGATCCCTGACGTGGGCATGTGGTAGCTTCACAGACTGGATTTCCCTGCTGCAAAAAGTGCCCGCTAACGATCTCCTCGCCGAGGCGGAAACATACCGCTCCTACGCATCCCATCCGTGATGTGAGGGTGAACATAGCACCTTGCAGATGGTTGGTCTCAACCCCGAGGGAATTCGTCCCGTTGTGGAATTGACCAGCGTAGGAAACTCCGATCCGCATTGGGATGCCACGAACTTTTAGACGGAGAATGGGACCTGCAAGAGCGGAATAGCCTCCCTTAGTTAATTGAGTTACGTGGTAGTCGGAGAACTCCCCACCGCCGGAGATGCCAAAATGAAGGGACACCCAAAGGTCTCCCACGACCCGGGCGACATTTGCCGTGCCGTGGCCGAAGCCGATGTGATTTTCCAACGGAGAAAAAGTATCACTCAAATCGATTTCGTAACGACGACTGAACGGTTGTTCGATTGAAGCCTTAAAGCCTCCGGAATCGTTCCCAAATTCCGATCCTCCAGCCCCGCCTAATAAAATCCGTGTTTGCGCCCGTGCGGGGACCACAATTCCAAAAGCGGTTATTCCCACCGATACGGCCAAGAATAACAGCTTCCAAACCACCCGCATGTTTAGCCGCATCCTTCTGACTTGTAAAATCATCGCCATTTCGACCTCCTCATTCGATTAGAACCTGCTTCTTGTGAATCCTTCCTCACTTTGGGCCGAAGTGAATTCCAGTCGACTCGTACAAAACGGCAAATGAAATTACCACTAAGTAATGGTCTTGCGGGTCTGCCTGTACGGTAATGAAGGTACTCTTTCACCCAAAGCACGTACCTTGCCGTTTCTAAGTGGGCACAATTAGATGATTCTTAAGGGGTTGGACCAGCATCCATTGGCGGAGGGTTTTCAGGCGGACCAATTTGAAACCAGTCTTATTGATTTTAATCCCATACTTGAACTCGACTCTCTTCTGCAAACTCGCGTATTTCGCGCGGTTTACTAAAATCCAATAAACCATGCCGATTCCGCTACGCCATTGCGGCATTTTCCGTGCTGCTGTAGTATCGCCGCCAGCGGAGGGCCATCTCATCGCTACCGCGGGAACGATTGCTGGTCCGGTTTCGAGCGCGCTTGCGGCTGCAGATGGTGCGCGGCCCGAGCGCATGGTTTCGCTCGACGTTTTCCGCGGGATCACCATCGCCGCGATGATTCTGGTGAACGACCCCGGCTCGTGGGGACACATCTATCCGCCGTTGGAGCACGCGGAGTGGAATGGGTGGACTCCGACCGACCTTATCTTTCCGTTTTTTCTCTTCATTGTCGGTGTCTCGCTCACCTTATCGTTTGCGTCTCGACTGGCGCGAGGTTTGACTGGAGCCTCACTCGCGATCCATGTCTTGCGCCGCAGCGTGCTGATTTTTGCAATCGGGCTTTTCCTGAATGGTTTTCCGAACTTCGATTTTCATACGATTCGAATCATGGGTGTGCTGCAGCGCATTGCGCTGTGCTATCTCGGAGTGGGGTTGCTCTATTTGGCTACCTACCGACGAGAGGTTGGCGCCGACGGAAAAGTGCGCGCGCGGGCCAATATTGCCGTGATTGCGGGCGTCGCGGTAGCCTTGCTGTTGGGTTACTGGGCGCTGATGACGTTTGTGCCCGTGCCCGGATACGGCGCGGGACATCTGGGCAAGGTTGAAAATCTTGGCGCTTATATCGACCGCGCTCTAATGCACGGTCATTTGTGGTCGGAGTCCAAAACGTGGGACCCCGAGGGTCTGCTTTCCACGTTGCCGGCCTTTGCTACGGCGCTGATGGGGATTCTGGCGGGCGAATGGATCCGGTCCGGGCGAAAAGATACACGTAAAGTTGCAGGTTTGGCGCTCGCCGGAGCTGGATTCATGGTTTTGGGCCGATTGCTGCATCCTTATTTTCCGATTAACAAGAACTTGTGGACCAGCACGTTTGTGTTGTTCACCGGCGGCTTTGCCATGCTGGTCCTTGCACTGTGCTATTGGATTGTGGATGTGCGCGGGTGGAGAAAATGGGCCACACCATTTCTGGTTTTCGGCATGAATGCGATTCTGGCTTATGCGCTGGCGGCGCTGGTCTCGGAAATCAGCACCGACTTTGACTTCGTGGTGTCCGGCGATCGCGATCGGACGTTGCATGGCTGGGTGTATGAAAAATGGTTCGTTCCCTATGCCAATCCGACGAACGCTTCGCTGGCGTTCGCCATATTTTTTGTGGCGGTGATTTTTGCGCTGCTATGGCCGTTGTACCGAAGGAAGATTTTTGTGCGCGTTTGAGGGGAATCTACGGGTTCCACGCATGGGGACAAGCAGGCTTGGCCGGATGGCTCTTTTTAACCTGCCCGTAATATTTGCCCCCCTACCCATCCGTGTAGGATAGTGTCTTCGCAGCCCAGGGGATACGGTGCGAAGTCCGCGCGAAAGAAACTGAATGAAACGTGCTCTGCTGATCGAAGACGACCGCGATATTGTCGAGTTGGTTCGCTACAACCTCGAACGCGAAGGATTTCAAGTGGCCTCCGCGATGGATGGGGCGACCGGCCTGGTGCAGCTGCGAAAGACGCCGCCGGACATTTTATTGCTCGATCTGATGCTGCCGAAGCTTTCGGGCCTGGAAATCTGCAAGGAAATCCGGCGTGACCAGGCCCTGAATCGACTGCCGATCCTGATGCTGACTGCGCGTGGGGAGGAAGCGGACCGCGTAGTCGGACTCGAGATGGGCGCCGACGATTATGTTACCAAGCCTTTCAGCCCGCGCGAACTTGTGGCCCGGGTGAAAGCACTGTTGCGACGCGCGGAACCACCGGGAGAGACCCAGCGCACGATCGAGTCGCGGGGATTGACGATCGATCCGTCTTCGTACCGCGTCACGCATGACAACAAGCCGGTAACGCTCTCAACGCTCGAATTCCGATTGCTATACTATCTGGCGACGCGGCCGAATCGTGTGTTCACGCGCGATCAGTTGCTGGATGCCGTATGGGGCACGGAGCGCTTTGTAACCCCGCGCAGCGTGGACGTGTATATTCGCCGGCTGCGTGAAAAAGTTGAAATCGACGCCGATCAGCCGATATTTCTGAAGACTGTGCGTGGAGCGGGCTATATGTTCGAAAGCGCTTCGCGATCCGAAGAATAGGAATGAAGACTCTGTGCGTGTGAGCCTATCCTGGCGGCTCGGGCTGGCCAACCTGGCGCTGGTGCTCCTGGTCCTTGCTGGTTCCTATTGGTTTGTTGCGACACAGATCGCCCCCGATGCGATCACGGTCGTCCGGCAGGCCCTACTTTTTGCGGCAATTGGAATTGTGGTTCTGACCTTCGCGGTTCTTTCTGTTTATTCTCTTCTCTTTTCGTCTCGCATCGACCGGGTGAAACAGTTCGCTGAGCGCGCCGCCGGCGGAGATTTTACGCCCCTGGAGAGAGACGCTCATCGCGACGAGCTCGAAGGCCTTGCCAATTCGCTGAATTCCACAGTGGCGCAGTTCGCAAAAACCATCCGCACTTTGACTGACGAGCGCAATCAGTCCGCGGCCATCCTTGCGAGCATGGTCGAGGGCGTGGCCGTGGTCAGCGGCGACCAGCGTATTCTTTTCTGCAATCGAGCCTTCGAACAGATTCTGGAACTGCCGGAGGGGATTTCGAAGGGACGAAAACTGGTGGAAGCGATACGTCAGGCCGAACTGGTTTCAGCGGTGCGCCAGGTCCTGACCGGTGGAGATGAAGTTACCGGTGAAGTCGAGGTGGGGACGATACGGCCACGCAGTTTCAGTGTGACGGCTGCCCCGGTGCGGGCCGCAGGGGCCAATAGCGCTGTGCTAGTACTTCACGACATCACGGAGCTTCGGCGCCTGGAGCGCGTGCGCCGCGATTTCGTGGCCAATGTTTCGCACGAATTCAAAACGCCGTTGACGGCGATTCAGGGATTTGCGGAGACGTTGCTCGGCGGCGCGCTCGATGACATGGCCAATCGCACGCGATTCGTGGAAATCATCCGCGAACACGCGCAACGCCTGACGCGGCTCACCAACGATCTGCTCAAGCTGTCGAGAATCGAGGCCGGGCGGCTCGAACTCGAGACGCGCCCGGTAAACGTGGCCGCGCTGGTGAACAGCTGCGTGGAAATCGCGCGATTCAAGGCAGAGGCAAAAGGGCTGCACATCGCCGTCGATTTGCCCGAAGGACTCCCTCCTATACGCGGCGACAGTTCCCAGTTGGGTGAGGTACTTCAGAATCTGATCGATAACGCGCTGCAGTACACGCCGGCGGGCGGACGCATTGATGTGTCGGCGTATTGGAACGGCCACGAAGTGATCTTTATGGTTGCCGATACGGGGATTGGGATTCCGGAAGCCGATCTGGAACGCATCTTCGAGCGATTCTACCGTGTGGACGCTGCGCGGTCGCGCGAAGCAGGTGGCACCGGGCTGGGTTTGTCGATCGCCCGGCATATCGTCGACGCGCACGGCGGGCGCATTTGGGTGGAGAGCGCGGTAGGACAGGGTTCGCGGTTTCGCTTCAGCATCGATTCAGCCTCGTAAAGCCTTCGCGGGATATTTACCTCGTTTTCATTCACTTTTCACATGGCTACGGTAATCTCGCGTTGCCAATGCAAGGCCTTGTGGAGGGTGACGAGATGGCAGCTCCCGCAACCAACCTACAGACCGTATATGAGGACGTTCTCGCCAACTACCTGGTCTCGATGGCGCGAACCGTCGAGGGCAGTGTCGAGCATGCTCTGGATGCGCTGTTGCGCCCGAATGCGGAGCGGGCCGCGGCGCTGTCCAGCCAGGTGTTTCTTGTCGAGCCACGCATCAATGAGATGGAAATGTTGATCGACGATCACGCCGTGCGGATGCTGCGCACGGGCTTGCTGGAAGATGAAGAAATTCGCCGCGTGGTGGCGTCGCAGAAAATTGCCAACGATCTGGAACGCATCGGCGATCTCGCCGTCAACATTTCAGAGCGCGTGATTTCGCTGTCGGGAATGAATGTGACCGAAACGCCCCAGGAATTGGAGCCGATGAGCGGGGCGGTGCGCGGGATGCTCGGACGCAGCCTGGGCGCGCTCATCTTTCGAAATGTGGTTCTGGCCGGCGAAGTGTTGGAAGCGGACGACGTGGTGGATCGCTATCGCGATCAGATATTCGAACATCTGCTCGCGGGGATGATTCAGGAACCTTCGAAGGCCGCGCCGCACCTGCAATTCGTGCTGGCGACGCGCTACCTCGAACGCATTGCGGATCATTCCACCAACATTGCCGAGGACATTATTTTTTGGGTGCGAGGTTTGGACGTGCGTCACGGACGCGCGCGCCTCAACGTGGATGAGAAGAATTATCCAGGAATGAAGTCCTGAGCCGCGAAATGAATTTTGCGTTTAGGGCGAAAACTTTCCTCGTTGTAACCCCACCCTGGGCCGGCGCTCCCCTGGCGTCGGCCCAACCTCCTTTATTAAATTGAATTAATTGAGTGACTTGCATGGGTCTGTTGAATTTAATCTTCCAGCAATGCCTTGTAACACGGCTGTAATAATTAAGAGTCAAAATCCACGTCGAAATTAAGGGAGAAAACAGAAAATGAGAAATGTAAGAGTGCTCTGCGTATTGGCGCTGTTGCTTGCGATTGGAACGGTTAGTGTCTTGGCGGCGGGGCAGGTTCTGCTTAACGCTGCCGGAGCAACGTTCCCATACCCGATTTATTCCAAGTGGTTCGATCAATATCATCAAACGCACGGCAACGTGCAGATCAATTATCAATCGATTGGTTCAGGCGGCGGCATTCGCCAGCTGCTCGACAAGACCGTGGATTTCGGTGCCTCCGACGGACCGATGTCGGATGAACAGCTAAAGACTGCCAGTGTGCCCATACTTCATTTCCCGACGGTGTTGGGCGCGGACATCCCCAGCTACAATGTGCCTGGCGTGCAGACCGACTTGAATTTCACGCCCGAAGCGCTGGCCGGAATATTCCTCGGAAAGATCACGAAGTGGAACGATCCGGCGATTGCGTCTGCAAACCCGGGCGTGAAATTGCCTGGTGACGATATCGTCGTCGTGCATCGCTCGGATGGCAGCGGCACGACCTACATCTGGACCGACTACCTTTCCAAGGTAAGCCCGGAATGGCAGTCGAAAGCGGGCAAAGGGACTTCGGTGAACTGGCCAGTCGGTTTGGGCGGCAAGGGTAACGAAGGAGTTTCCTCGCTCATCCAGCAAACTCCTGGAGCCATTGGCTACATCGAATTGATTTTTGCCATCCAAAACAAGCTGCCCTACGGCAAAGTGAAGAATGCCGCCGGCGTATTTATCAAGGCCGATCTGGCGAGCGTATCGGCAGCCGCCGCGGCCACATCGAAAATGATGCCGGAAGATTTCCGCGTCTCGATCACCAACCCGCCCGCTGCCAACGCCAAGGCAGCCTATCCGATCGCCAGCTTTACATGGCTTCTGATACCGTCGAAGTTTACGGACGCAACCAAGCGTGACGTGGTAAAAGACTTCCTGAAGTGGATGATTACGGACGGGCAGAATTCGGTGGAAGCACTTTCGTACGCCAAGCTGCCCAAGGAAGTTGTTGCCAAGGAAATGAAAGCGATCGCGCTGGTTCAGTAGTTAGCTGAATGGACCGGGACCAATAATGGCCACCACACCCAATGCAACAACGCCGGCGGACTTCGCATGGAGCCCGCGGGCGTTGCTGCGCCGCATTCAGGATGCCGATGAGATCGCACATCTGGTCACGCTGATTGCTGCGGCTACCCTGCTTCTGATCACCGTATTGCTGGTGTACCAGCTCTGGGTTCTTTCCGCCGAGGCGCGGGCCAAATTCGGATGGAGCTTTTTCGTAACGCAAACCTGGGATCCCGTCTCCGGCGATTTCGGCGCTCTCACGTTTATTTATGGAACTCTGGTCACTTCCGCGGTAGCGCTGTTTATTGCGGTTCCTCTGGGCGTCGGCGCCGCCATTTTCCTGGCTGAACTTGCGCCGCCAAAGCTCTCTTCTTCTCTTACCTTCGTGAGCGATCTGCTTGCAGCGGTCCCCAGTGTGATTTACGGTTTGCTGGGCGTGTTCCTGCTCGTACCGATCATGCGAACCAGCGTCCAGCCATTTCTAAAGCATACGCTCGGTTTCCTGCCCTTATTCAGGGGGCCTGCTTATGGGATTGGATTCCTTACCGCAGGTATTGTTCTGGCGATCATGATCGTGCCGTTCGTCCTATCCGTTTCCCGCGAAGTCCTACTGGCGGTACCGCGCGATCAAAGAGAAGCAGCTCTAGCGCTGGGCGCGACCAAGTGGGAATCTACCGCGAAAGTGGTTGTGCCTGCGGCCCGAATCGGCATTTTCGGTTCGGTGTTTCTGGCCTTGGCGCGAGCACTGGGCGAAACGATGGCCGTAACCATGGTGATCGGCAATAATCCGAAAATTGCCGCGTCCCTGTTTTCGCCTGGATATTCGATCGCGGCAGTGCTCGCCAATGAATTTTCCGAGGCCACCGGAAATTTGTACCTGAGCGCCTTAATCGAATTGGGGCTGGTGCTTTTTATTCTGACATTCATACTCAATGGCCTTGCGCGGCTCTTGATTGTGGTGACTACATCGCGGGGTAGCGGGGTGTTGCCGACATGAGCGCCCGCATGATTTGGCGAAAATCGCTGAACCTGTTCATGCTTTCCCTGACAGCACTTTGCGCGTTGCTCACGGTTTCAGCGTTGTTTTTTATTCTCGGCTATCTGATGTACAACGGCGGAAAAGACCTTTCGTGGAACTTTTTCACACATCTGCCGGCTCCGGTGGGCGAAGAGGGCGGTGGAATGGCCAATGCCATCGTGGGGACGCTGAAGCTAATGCTCCTGGCTGCGGTCATCGGAGTCCCGATCGGGCTGCTGGGCGGGGTTTACCTGGCTGAATTTGGCGGCAAGACTATGCCGTTCCTGATTCGCTATACGGCAGACCTTCTAAACGGCGTACCGTCGATTGTGATCGGTATTTTTGCGTACGCATTGGTTGTAATGCCGATGCATCACTTTTCCACGCTGGCAGGCGGCTTTGCTCTGGGAATCATGGTTATCCCGACCGTCCTCCGAAATACCGAAAGTTTCTTGCGTGATGTGCCGCGCGCGCTACGCGAGGGTTCCTTTGCCCTGGGCACGAATAAGTGGCGCATGATTGCGACTGTGGTTCTCCCGGCGGCTTCCCGTGGTATTCTTACCGGCGTCCTTTTGGCCCTGGCGCGCGTGGCCGGAGAGACGGCGCCGCTTATTTTCACGGCGTTCGGCAACCGCTATTGGAGCCCCGGATGGATGCAGCCGACATCATCACTTCCCGTTATTATTTACACCTACGCGACCGGACCGTACGAAGACTGGCACAGGCAGGCTTGGGCCGCGGGACTGGTGCTTCTTGGGTTGGTATTGTTGACAAATATCCTGGTCCGCACGTTTTTGGGAGGCGGTACCTCGTACGAGAGGTCATGAACAATGGACGCTGCATTTCCACTCATGGAGAATTCGGGCGCGGGAGCCTCTACCGCTGCGTCCAAGACTAAAGTGACTTCCGACAGCTCAACTACGACCACGCCGGGCGTTAACACGCTACGCATGAAGGTAACTAAGCTCAATTTCTACTATGGCAAGGTTCATGCACTCCATAGCGTTTCGTTGGACATTGCCACCAATCGCGTGACGGCCATGATTGGGCCTTCGGGTTGCGGCAAATCGACTCTTCTTCGAACGCTCAACCGCATGCACGAAACGCTCCGACACACGCGCCTGGAAGGCGAGATCACGCTGGACGGCGCCAATATTCTCACGATGGATGTCACGAAGCTGCGCCGCATGGTTGGAATGGTTTTCCAAAAGCCCAATCCGTTTCCAAAGTCGATTTACGATAATGTGGCCTACGGCCTGCGCATCAACGGCCACAAAGGCCGTCTGGACGACGCAGTGGAAAAGAGCCTGCGCCGCGCCTCGCTCTGGGACGAAGTGAAGGACAAGCTGCAAAAGTCGGCCTACGCGCTCTCCGGCGGGCAGCAACAGAGATTGTGCATTGCCCGGGCGCTGGCGGTCGATCCCGAGGTTCTGCTGCTGGACGAGCCCTGCTCGGCGCTGGACCCCGTTAATACAGCGAAGATTGAGGAACTGCTGTTCGAATTGAAGCCGTCCTGCACGCTGGTGATCGTCACGCACAACATGCAACAAGCAGCCCGCGTCAGTGACTCGACGGCATTCATGCTGAACGGCGACCTGATCGAGTTTTCACCGACACCGCAAATGTTCACGACGCCATCGGACGCGCGCACAGAGGCCTATATCACGGGCCGGTTCGGATGAGGTCGTCGGGTCTTACCAGCAGCAGGGCCACAGAGAGGATGTAACGGATGGAACGACATTTTGAACGAGACTTAGGTGAACTGAAAGAGCGGCTGCTCTGGATGGGGAGCCTCGCCGAGCGAGCCGTCCATCAGGCGGTTCATGCCGTGCTTGAAGCGGACGAAAAGCTCGCTGATTCCGTACTCAACGAAGAAAACTCGATCAACGAACTGCAGATCGAAATCGACGACCGCGTCGTGCAACTCCTGGCATTGCAGCAACTCATGGCTGCGGACCTTCGTTTTGTGCTGGCCATCGCACGGATCAATAACGACCTGGAACGCATCGGCGACCAGGCGGTCAATATCGCGCAGTCCGCGAAACGCATTCTGCGCCATCCCCGCGTGAAGCCCTATGTCGATCTGCCGCGGATGGGAGAGCTGGCGGAAAAAATGATGCGGGACAGCCTCGATTCGCTGGTGCGGCGCGACGTGGATTTCGCGCGCTCGGTGCTCTCGCGCGACGATCAAGTGGACCAGCTCCGCGATCAGATTTTTCGCGAACTGCTGAGCTACATGATGGGCGATTCGTCGGTGGTCTTTCCGGCGTTTGAGTTGATTCTGGTGGCCAAGAATCTGGAGCGCATTGCCGACCACGCCACGAACATCGCGGAAGACGTGATCTACATGGTCGCCGGAAGCGATGTCCGCCATTCCACTGCGGACCGAAGTTCGAATTAAACCCCGGAATGCAACGCTACCCCTGGGGCCATTCTGTTATCTGCGCCTAAGGCAGATCCAGGAGAAGAAAATCCGCTGCGGCTCCGCCCTTTGTCCCAGTGGCCGACAGTTGCAACTCTTGCTCTTTTGTAACTCGCGCCTGATCTCCTGCTGCGAGTGTTTCCCCGTTTAATTTCAGTTCGCCGCCGATTACAAAGACGTAAGCTCGGCGTCTCTGGGCCAGCTCGTGCGTCGTGGATTGGCCAGGCGTCAGCAGCGAAGTATAGATTTTCGCGTCCTGATGAATCTGGATGGCGTCACTCGATGAATCATCTCTGGGCGAGCCATTGCTGCCCGCAGGAACGGCGATTGGCAACAGTTTGCCGGTACGATCAGCCAAGGAAAAACTCTTTTGCTCCCACGAGGGCTTCAGATTATCGACTGAAGGCGTAATCCAGAGCTGTATCAAATGCACCGGCTCCTTTTTGGAAGGATTGTATTCGGAATGCAGCACGCCCGTCCCTGCGCTCATGCGCTGGATTTCGCCGGGGCGGATGACCCCGACATTGCCCATATTGTCTTTGTGTTCGAGGGCCCCTTCGATGATGTAGGTGACGATCTCCATCTCGCGATGCCCGTGCATGGGAAAGCCGCCTGCGGGCGCCACAACATCATCGTTGAATACGCGAAGGGGGCCAAAATTCATGTTGGATGGGTCGTGATAATGGTCGAAAGAGAAATGCCAGTAGGTGGTAAGCCAATCTGTTTCAAAGCGATAGCGTTGGTTCGAACGGATCGTCTGGATCATGATGGATCCTCCGGGCAGCACTTGAATTGCGGCACATTGTGCTTGCTGTCTTGTTCAGATGCAATGTTTAGATGTAGTTGCTCTTGATCGGTTGCAACGTTCAAACTCCCGCTCCCCTCCAGTTAGATTATCTGGAGATTGAGACTTTTTCCTCGAGAAGTTCAAAGAGATACTTATTGAACTCGGCAAAGTTGAAGGGTTTTTGCTGGGGTGCAAATTGGAAACGGTGTCGTCCAAATTAGACGACGTGGTTGTTGTTGCGATGGTGACGAAGGCAATAAATGGGGTACCGATTTTCAGGTACAGGGTGAAAGAACCATAGAGCTAAGAGTTAAGGACCATTGTCCGCCTTGCGCAGGTACGTTCATCGGCTGTAGGATGCCTGATCAGTTCTCGCCCGTCTCGCCCGGCCGAATCTGGCTTAATTGAAACGATGGCGGCGCCGGAGCCATCTATTTAGGAGCAGCTACCTGATGAGGCTCCTCGTACCCACTTCGATTGTCTTCCTCCTAATGAGCATGAGCACCGGTCTGTTAGCCCTCCAGCGCGGGGGATTCCAGGAGGATCCGTACTCCGCGCGGGAAGCGCGTACTTACTACGAAAATGGCGATTTGAAGAGCGAGTATGCGTGGTCGCGGCTGCGCTATTCCTCGGCGAGCAATTATGGGGGCTACGGCTTCTACGGCGGGGGGAATTGGTCCCGCGACTATCCCAAAGCCGACCGGCAATTCCTGATTGCCCTGAAACGCCTCACCCGGATTCAGGCCCGGCCCACAGAGCAAGTTGTGACCCTCGACAGCGACGATATTTTCAACTATCCCTGGGTGTATGCCGTGCAGGTGCAGACGTGGACCTTCACCGACGCCGAGGCCAAGCGGCTGCGCGAGTACCTGCTCAAGGGCGGGTTCATCATGGTGGACGATTTCCACGGCACCACCGATTGGGAACACTTCATGAGCGGGATGCTCATGGTGTTCCCCGACCGTCCCATCGAGGACCTAAGCGACAAGGACGAACTGTTTCACGTGCTCTACGATTTGAGCGAGCGTTTTCAGGTGCCCGGCGAGCAGTACGTCAGCACGGGGCGCACGTATGAGAAGGACGGCTACGTTCCCGCTTGGCGTGGGATTCGCGACGATAACGGGCGGGTGATGGTCGCGATCTGCTACAACATGCACCTGGGCGACGCATGGGAATGGGCCGACGATCCGCGCTACCCGGAAAAGTTCGCGTCGCTGGCGTTTCGGATCGGCATCAATTACGTCATGTATGGAATGACGCACTGACGGCGATCTTCTTGCCGTGAACCAAGCACTAAAAGATCCTGAAATCTTATGTTCGAGTTCTTATTCAAATATCCGCGCACGGTTTTCTCCAGGGGCGAGTTTGTCCTGCTCGGCGGCTGGCCGAAGTGGATTTTGTTCATTCTGCTTCTTGCCGCCGCAGGCGGATTGGCGTGGCTGATTCGGTCGAAGTTGCCGCAGGCCTCTCCGCACATTCGAAACTGGAAGGCCGGCGCGATCTGGCTGCTGCAATTCGCGATGGCCGCGTTGCTGCTGATCCTGTTGTGGCAGCCAGCAATCATGGTGGCTGAACTTAGACCGCAGCAAAATATTATCGCGGTGCTGGTGGACGATTCGCGCAGCATGGCGATTGCGGAGAACGGCGCGACGCGGGAATCGCAGGCTGTAAAAGCGCTAGATAGCGGCGTCCTCGACCAATTGCAAAAGAAATTTCAGGTGCGCCTCTATCGCGCTGATGGACGACTCACGCGCATCGCGAAGTTGGACGATTTGAAAACGGCAACTCCTGCGCCCGCCACGCGCATCGGCGATGGTCTGAACCAACTTGCCGGCGAAGAAGCCGACTTGCCCATCGGCGCAGTGGTGCTGCTCAGCGACGGCGCTGACAACTCTGGCGGAATCGATCTGGACACAATTTCCACGTTTCGCAGTCGTCGCATTCCGGTGCACACCGTCGGGTTTGGTGCGGAGCAAACACCGCACGATATCGAAATCAACGATGCGGTTGTCGCCCCGCGTGCGCTCGCAGATTCGCGACTGGCAGCCAAAATCAGTTTTCATCAGCGCGGTTTCGGCGGGCAAAAGTCGATGCTGAAGGTTCTGGACGGCCAAAAGATCCTGGCCGCAAAAGAAATTACGTTTGCATCCGACGGGCAGGTTCAAAACGAGACGCTGCTTTTTAACGCCGGCCCGGCGGGCTCCAAAACTCTGCAATTCACGATCGATCCGCTTTCGGTAGAGGAAAATCGCACTAACAATTCCGTCGCGCGCCTGGTGAACGTCGAATCGGCCAAACGGCGCATTTTGTATGTCGAGGGAGAGCCCCGCTGGGAATACAAATTCATCCGGCGCGCCGAGCAGGACGACCGCATCGTGAGCATCGCGTCGATGCTACGAACCAGCGAAAATAAAATTTATCGGCAGGGCATTCAGGACCCGAAGGAATTGGCGGACGGTTTTCCTTCGACCGTCGACGAACTTTTCGATTACCAGGCGCTCATCGTCGGTTCGGTGGAAGTGAATTATTTCACGCCCGCGCAGCAGGATCTGATCCAGCAGTTTGTCGATCGTCGCGGCGGGGGTTTGCTCCTGCTGGGCGGCAGGTCTTCGCTGGGCGACGGAGGCTGGGGCGTCTCGAAACTCGCAGACCTTCTCCCGGTTCTGCTGCCGAACAAGAAGGGCACGTTTCACCGCGATCCGGCTACCGTGGAACTGACGTCCGCGGGCGCCGACAGCATCATCACCCAACTCGTGGAGGACCCGTCGAAGAACGCTGAGCGCTGGAAAAAACTTCCGTATTTGATGGACTATCAAGAAGCCGGAACGCCGAAGCCGGGCGCGGTTGTCCTGGCCGAAATGAATGGCGGCAATCGGAAGCTGCCCCTTCTGGTCACGCAGAACTACGGGCGCGGCAGAACCGCCGTGCTGGCTACCAGCGGCACGTGGCGCTGGCAGATGAGTCAGCCGCTGGAAGATCAGACGCATGAACAATTCTGGCAGCAGCTGCTCCGCTGGCTGGTCACCGATACACCGGGCCGCGTCGTCGCATCCGTTCCAAGCCAGATGCTGTTCGACGATGGCCGCGTCCGCTTTTCCGCCGAAGTGCGCGACAAAAATTATCTGCCCGCAGCCGATGCGCGTGTCGAGGCGCACATCCTCGGGCCGGGAGGCGCTGCGGCGCAAATTGAAATGACCCCCGACCCGAACACGCCGGGAACATTTCACGCCGATTGGACGGCCGACCAGCCGGGGTCGTATCTGACGGAAGTCACCGCCTCACGCGCCAATGAGGAAGTGGGCCGCGACGTTCTGACGTTTGCGCGCATGGACGGCATCGCCGAGAATTTCCACACCGAGCAGAATCGCGATCTGCTCGAAAAGCTCTCCGCGCAGACCGGCGGCCGTTACTGGAAGCCTGAGGAACTTTTGCGCCTGCCCAGTGAAATTTCCTATTCCGAGGCGGGCATCACCGTGCGCGACACGAAAGACCTGTGGAACATGCCGGTCATCTTCCTTCTCATCTTATTGCTGCGCTCGTCCGAGTGGCTCCTGCGGCGCAAGTGGGGAGTCGTATGAAGCGCTACGCGAAGGCCGCGCTTTCGATACTTCTATGCCTCGGATATGCGTGCTCCGCGCGAGCCGCTTCCTACTACGTTACCGTCGCGGGCCTCGGCGGCGAACCGGAGTACGAGCAGCGCTTCACCGGACTGGCTAACGATCTCGATAAATTATTGAAAGCTTCGGGCGGCGACGCGCATGTGTACACGCTGACCGGCAGCGACGCCACTAAAGCGCATCTAACCGATACGATGAGCGCTATCGCGCGCGATGCCAAGCCCGACGACGCTCTCACGCTGATCCTCATCGGTCACGGCTCCTACGATACTGTCGAATATAAATTCAATCTTCTCGGCCCGGATATTTCCGGTGAAGAGCTGGCCGCGCTGTGTGATCGCGTTCCGGCAAAGCGCCAGTTGATCGTCAACACGACGAGCGCGAGCGGCGGCTCCATCGGAGCGTTGCAGAAACCGGGACGCATCGTCATCGCCGCAACCAAAACCGGCACGGAGAAAAACGCCACAGTTTTCGCGCGCTATTGGGTCGAGGCATTGCGCGATGCCAGCGCCGACGTTGATAAGAACGACGCGATCAGCGCCCTCGAAGCGTTCCAGTATGCGGACCGCAAGACAGTATCCTTCTACGAAGCGCAGAAAAGACTGGCAACCGAACACGCCATCATCGAAGACACCGGAAAGAAAGAAGGAGTACGCGTTCCCTCCACGGAGAACGGCGAAGGGATGCTCGCATCCAACTTCGTCCTGGTGCGCATCGGTGCAGCGCAAACGGAGGTCAACGACCCGGCCAAGCGCGCCCTGATCGACAGGAAAGAGGATTTGGAGCGAAAGATCGACACCTTGAAATATCAGAAAGCCGCGATGCCGGTGGAAGATTACAAGAAGCAGCTTGCCGACGCGTTGCTCGAACTGGCAAGAGTCCAGCAGGAGTTGGAAAAATGACGTTTGTGCTTCGCAGCTGCGCGGTGTGTCTGGCGTCCATGATAGGCGTAAGCCTGGCCTGGGCCGCGACACCAAACGTCTGCCACGCCCTGCGCAAGCATGGCCAGCGCGCCGAAGCGGAAAAGTGCTACGAATCGCTGACAACCTCCCGCGATCCCTATCTCCGCGCGGAAGGCTACTGGGGCACGGAAATGTATCAGGAGGCCAACAACCAGTTTCGCCTTGCGGTGGCTCAATCGCCCGCGAATGCGAACTATCGCGTGCGCTGGGGTCGCCTGTTTCATGAGCGTTTCAACAACACCGACGCCGCGAAACTGTTCCAGGAAGCGCTGGAAAAAGATCCAAAGAATGCGCAAGCCTACTATGGACTCGCGCTGGTCAGCGCCGACGGATTCGACAGCAAAGCCCTCGAATACTCCGCCAAGGCGTTGGAACTCGATCCCAAACTCGTCGAAGCGCACGAAATGAAAGCCAGCCTCCTGCTCGAAGACTCCGACACCGCAAAGGCATTCGACGAAGCGGACGAAGCACTGAAAATTTCTCCGGAAGCGCTCGATGCCATGGCCATCCACGCAGCCATCGAAGTTCTGGCCGACCGCTCGCCCGATGCGTGGCTCGCGAAAATACGCCAGATCAATCCTGCTTACGCCGAAGGCTACGCGCTGATCGCGCATCACCTAGTCCTGAACCGCCGCTATGACGACGGCATTGCCTATTACCGGAAAGCGATCGACGCCGACCCGAAGCTCTGGTCGGCCCACTCGCAGCTCGGCATCAACCTGATGCGCATGGGACAGGAAGACGAACCGCGCAAGCAGCTCGAAATGTCCTACGAAAATGGATTTCGCAATGAAGAGACGGTCAACAGTCTCCGTCTGCTCGATAGCTACAAGAATTTCATTTCGTACAAAGACGAAACGACAATCCTAAAACTGCAAAAGAAGGAAGCGGAGTTACTCCGTCCGTACTTCGAAGTCGAACTAAAACGTTCCATTGCCACTTACGAAAAAAAATACAAGATGAAGCTGCCCGGTCCGGTGCAGGTCGAAGTTTACCCTGACCATGAAGACTTCGCCGTGCGCACGATGGGAATGCCCGGATTGGGCGCGCTCGGCGTCACGTTTGGCGAAGTGATTGCCATGGATAGCCCGTCCGGTCGCCCTCCCGGTGAATTTCACTGGGCGAGCACACTGTGGCATGAGATGAGCCACGTATTCATTCTCTCTGCGACAAATAGCCGTGTCCCGCGCTGGTTCACCGAAGGCCTGGCCGTGCATGAAGAAACCGAAGTCTCCCCCGAATGGGGCGACCGCATGACGCCGGACATTGTCTATGCCATTCGCGAGCAAAAACTGCTTCCCGTCGCGGAGATGGATCGCGGCTTCATCCGCCCCGAATACCCGGCGCAGGTAATCGTTTCCTATTTTCAAGCGGGCCGCATCTGCGATTATATTCAGAGCCGTTGGGGCGCGGACAAGCTGCTGGACATCGTGCATTCCTTCGCGCAACTCAAAACCACGCCGGAAGTGATCCGGGAAAACCTGGGCATGGAGCCAGAGCAATTCGACAAGGAGTTCTTCGCCTGGCTGAATAAAGACGTTGGCGGCACGGTTGCAAATCTTGAAAAATGGCGCATGAGCATAAAAGACCTGGTCGAGAAAGCCCGAAGCAAGAATTACGACGAAGTCCTGAAGGAAGGCGAAGAAGTTCGCAAGATGTATCCTGAATACGTTTATCCCGCGAATCCATACGAATTTATGGCGCAGGCCGATCTTGCCAAGGGAGACAAGCAAGCCGCCGCCGCGATTCTCACCGGCTACGAAAAAATGGGTGGGCGCAATCCGCAATCGCTCAAGCAACTGGCATCGCTCGAAGAAGAGCTTGGCAAGTCCGCAGATGCTGCAGCCACGCTCGACCGTCTCAACTATGTTTTCCCGGAGGATGAAGAACTGCATCGCCGGCTCGGCGATCTGTGGTTCGCGCAGAACAACTTCAAAGGCGCGATCCGCGAGTACGGCGCGGTGATCGCGCTGCACCCGCTGGACATCGCCTCCGCACAATTCAATTCGGCCCGCGCCTATTTTGCGGCGGGCCAGAAAGATATGGCTGAGGAGCACCTTCTCGCGTCGCTGGAAGCTGCGCCCGGCTATCGGCCCGCTCAAAAATTGCTACTGCAAATGAAGGATTCCAACGAAGGGAAATGAACCCATGGCCTCTATCGCACAGCTCGACCCGGACTCCGCAGAACTGAAAAAGCGCATCGAGCGCTTCCAGTCCGTGCGCGACAACATTCTCGCTCAGGTCCGCCACGTGATCGTCGGACAAGAGGAAGTGCTCGACCAGATTCTCATCGCTCTATTTGTCGGTGGTCACTGCCTGATCACTGGCTTGCCCGGCACGGCGAAGACTCTCATGGTCCGCACCATCGCCCAGACGCTCGGACTGGAGTTCAAGCGCATCCAGTTCACGCCCGACTTGATGCCCTCGGACATCACCGGGACAGACATCATCGAGGAGGATCCCACCACGGGCCACCGCCGGTGGACGTTCGTCCACGGACCGATTTTTGGGAACATCGTCCTCGCCGACGAAATCAACCGCACGCCGCCGAAGACGCAGTCGGCGCTGCTCGAGGCCATGCAGGAGCACTCCTGCACCGTGCGAGGCAATCATTACAAACTGCCCGCGCCATTCTTCGTGCTGGCCACGCAGAACCCCATCGAACTCGAGGGAACCTATCCGTTGCCGGAAGCGCAGCTCGACCGCTTTCTGTTCAATACCGTTCTCGATTATCTGAGCGCCGCCGACGAATTGAAGGTCGTCGATTTGACGACCACCACGCGCGTTGCCACTGCGGAGACCGTCACATCCGCGGAAGAAATTCTCGAATTTCAGACGCTAGTCCGCATGGTGCCCATCGGCGAATCGTTGGCGCAATATGTAGTGAATTTAGTTCGAGCCACGCGCCACAACAGTGGCTCGGCGCCAGACTTCGTAAAAAAATACGTCAACTACGGAGCCAGTGTGCGCGCCGCGCAGTTCATCGTCCTGGCCGCAAAAGCCCGCGCGCTTGCACATCACCGCTATCACGTAGCGTACGAAGACATCACCGCGCTGGCAACGCCCGTGCTGCGCCACCGCATCCTGCTAAATTTCCACGCCGAATCGGACCGCATCGATTCCGACGAAATCCTGCGCCGGCTACTCGAACATATGCCGCCGCCAAAGGCATGAAAGATTTGGAGCAATCATCAAAAATTAACAGAACATGCGCGACAGCTAAATTTTAAAGGGCGAGAAGGGTTTGCGGGTGCCCCACCCTTTGTGCTTTTCAAAGGGCGGGGGTTTAGATTCAAGGACAACCAAGAATGTAAATTGAGATGATCCGAAAATCCCCACCCTTGCAAAAACCGCAAGGATGGGGCGCCCGGAACGCCGCTTTAGAGATTAGGAGTTACATACTGCATGCTGCAGCGGTTCTTAGATCCGTCAGTGCTCGCCGGAATTTCCGGTCTGGACCTTGTGGCGAAGACCGTAGTCGATGGCTTCGTCGCCGGCCTGCACCGGTCGCCGGATTTCGGCTTCAGCCAGGAGTTCGCCGAATACCGTGCCTACTCACCGGGCGACGATCTGCGCCACGTGGATTGGAATGTATTTGCGCGCACTGAGCGCGCCTATCTGAAACGCTATCGCGGCGAGACCAATAGCATCCTTACCGTTCTGCTCGACGCTAGCAACTCGATGAAGTTCACTTCCCACTCCGTGACGAAGATGGATTACGCGCGCTACGTTGCGGCGTCGCTGTTTTATCTGGCGATTCAGAACCAGCGCGACGCGGCGGGGCTGATCGTTTTCGACGATGAAATTCGCTCGTACATCCGCCCTTCGACGCGCCAGGGACAACTCGTCCGCCTGCTGAGCGGGCTCGAGCATGCCGAGCCGCACGCGCGCACCGACTTCGCCAAGCCGCTGCTGCATTTCCAGCAATTCCTGCGGCGTCGCGGAATGGTAATCTTCATCTCCGATTTCTACGAGTCGCCGGACAATATTGTGAAGACCATCGAGCCTCTCCGCTTCCATGGAAACGAAGTGGTCCTGTTTCACGTTCTCGATCCCAGGGAAATCCGTCCCGACTTCCGCGAACCGGCCACCCTGGTCGATTTGGAAACGCAGGAGCGCGTGGAAATCACCCCTGAATATGTCCGCGACGATTACCGCAAGAAAATGGATGCGCACATGGAAGCCCTGCGCGACAAAGCGCGCGGCGCGGGAATGGATTATCACCTGCTCGTCACCGACAGGCCTCTCGACGATGCCTTGCGCGAATATCTCTCGATTCGTCAGGGGAGGGACTGAGTGGGCTTCTTCGCTCCCTGGTTTCTCGCGGGCATCGCCGCAGTCGCCGTGCCGATCTATGTGCACTTGCTGCGGCGTCATACCACCACTCCGCATCCGTTCAGCTCTCTGATGTTCTTCGAGCGCCGCACGCAGAGCTCGATCAAGCACCGCCGCCTGCGGTATTTGCTCCTGCTTTCGCTCCGCACGTTGCTGCTTCTGCTGCTCGCGCTGGCCTTTGCGAATCCGTTCATCAATCGCACGGCAGCGAATATGAGCAGCGAGAAACTCCTGCTGCTGGTGATCGACAATTCCTTCAGCATGCGCGCCGGCACGCGCCTGGCCGACGCGCGAAATGAAGCTCTTTCGGTCCTGTCCTCGCGAAGGCCGACTGATCGCGCCCAGGTCATGACGCTGGGTTCGCAGCTTCAGGTGCTCACGCAGCCCACTGTGGACGCAGGAGCATTGCGCGCCGCCGTGGAAAGTCTCCAGCCCGGAGACTCGCACGGGAATTTCGGTGAACTCGCGCGATCGCTCCGGTCACTTGCTGAGTCAACTCCAACGCCCATCGAGCTTCATCTGTTCAGCGACATGCAGAAATCGGAGATGCCCGCGAATTTCGCGGAACTGGCGCTGCCCGCAAACGTTTCGCTGGTCTTGCATCCCGTGATCAAAAACCAATTGCCGAACTGGACTGTAGAGAGCGTCAACGTACCCGGCCAGGTCTGGGACCCCAAGAAGACGCGCGTGCAAGTGGTCGTCGCAGGATTTGGCACACCCGCCGCGACGCGCAATGTCTCTCTCCTGGCGAACGGCAAAATGCTGGCAACGCAAAGCGTCGCCGTGCCTGCCAACGGACGCGCCACAATAGAATTCCAGTCGCTCGATGTGTCTTATGGCTTCACGCGATGCGAAGCCCGCATAGATTCCGCCGACGCTTTTCCTGCCGATGATTCCAGCATTTTCGCAGTCGAGCGTTCCGACCCCCGCAGAGCTCTGTTCGTTTACGAATCCGGCGATTCGCGGTCGCCCGTATATTTCCGCGCTGCGCTGGCCTCCGCTGCGGAAGCTGCGTTTACTCTCGATGCCACCAGTGTCGCGCAGGCCTCCGGTCTTCCGCTTTCCAAGTATGCGTTCGTCGTCCTCTCCGACCTGATCTCAGTGCCCGCATCTTTCGAAAGCGATTTACTGAAATACGTTCAGACGGGTGGCAGCGTATGGGTCGCCGTAGGCACTTCAGGTTCGCACACCACGCGCATCCCCGTGTTCGGCGGAAACATTTTGGAATCGCGCAACTACTCGCGCACCGGTGACCGTTTCCTCTCCGTAGGGGATGTCGACCCTTCATTTCCTTCAGTAGCCAAGACGGACAAGTGGTCCGGCATAAAATTTTACTTCGCGGCCCGCGTGGACCCCGGCGATTCTCGCGTCGCCGCGCGCCTGACCGATCAAACGCCCTTACTCATCGAAAAGAAAATTGGCGAGGGCAGGGTCTTGCTCTTCACTTCCGGCCTCGACAACCTCACCAACGATTTCCCGCTCCACCCGATCTTCGTTCCCTTTGTCGAGCAGACAGCGCGTTACCTCTCCGGCACTGAAAACCGCAGCGGCTCCCGCACGGTCGATTCCTTCCTGGAATTGCGCAGCTCGAAAGAGCAGTCGGTCAGCGTCGAGGTGATCGATCCCGATGGCCACTGGCCGTTGTCATTGAAAGAGGCCACCACGGCGCAGACTTTCCAACTGACGCGCGCGGGATTCTACGAACTCCAACTGGCAAACGGCAGGCACGACGTGATTGGCGTCAATCCTGACCGCCGGGAGTCCAATCTGGACGTTATCCCCGATGAGACATTGGCGCTCTGGCGCGGCAATTCCGGCACGGCCCCCGCGCAGGCGGCAGCTGTGGGGCAGGCGCAGGAACAGACCCGGCCCTACAGCATATGGTGGTATATTATGCTTCTGGCTTTTGCGGCGGCTCTCGCTGAATCCCTTCTTGCCGATCAGCATTTGGGGGTTCAGCAGCGGGAGGATGTATGAGCGTTCGGGACCAGCTCAACTCCTATATCGGGCAATTGGAAAAGCGGTTGCGCCTGGGCGCAATGCTGCGCGGAGCTGCGATTCTCACCTCGGTTGCTCTTGCTGCCACTGTAGTTCTAGTCCTCATCACGAACGCCTTCGCCTTCTCCCGCTGGAGCATCACCAGCGCGCGAGTGGTCCTGCTCTTTGCCATTATTCTGGCGATAAGTTTCGGAATTGCCGTCCCGCTGAACGCGTTAAACCGCCGGCGTGCCGCACGCCAGGCCGAAGCCGTATTTCCCGAATTCCAGGAGCGACTGGTCACGTTTGCCGAGCGCGACGCCCACACTCGCGAGCCATTCCTCGAACTGCTCGCTGCGGACACCCTGAACGTCGCGCGCACGTCAGAACCTTCGCAGCTGGTTCCAGACCGCAAGCTGGCGACATTTCTCGGTGTCGGCGCCGCATCGTTGTGCGTCCTGGTCTGGATAATACTCGCAGGCCCGGGATATCTGGGCCACGGCGCAGCCTTGCTTTGGGCAGCAACTCCCCGCGACGGCTCCGCCCCGTTTTACGATATTCAAGTGACCCCCGGCAATGTCGCAATCCGCCGCAACGCGGACCAGGTCGTCACCGCGCAAGTGATCGGCCTGCAAACCGACGCCGTGCGCCTCTACGCCCGCTATGAAAGCACTTCCAAGTGGGATCAGGTTCCCATGCGCCCGCAAGCCGGCTCTTCAGCCTTTCAATTCGTCTTCGCAGGCTTGCCGGAAAATGTCGAATATTATGTAGAGGCCGGCCCGCTGCATTCGCGCCACTTCAATATCCGCGTGCTGGACCTCCCCGGCGTGAAAAATGTTCGCGTGACGTACCGGTTTCCCGAGTGGACGCGCATGCAGAAAGTTGTAGAAGAACGCGGCGGTGACCTACGCGCCGTTGAAGGCACCGATGCCGATCTTGAAATCGAAACCGACAGGCCACTGCGCGACGGTATCATCGTATTAAATGACGAACAGCAGATTCGCCTGTCGCCCGGCGAAGGCAACATTTACAAAGGCACTATAAGAGTGGAAAAAGACGGCGTGTATCACGTCGCGGCCCTCGATCAGGGCCAGCCCGTGCGCCTCTCGAACGATTATTTCATCGAAGCCCGCAAGGCGGACCCGCCCAACGTCCTCATCGCTCGTCCCGGCCAGGATTATCGCTCCAGCCCCATCGAAGAGGTTACGGTCGTAGTCAAGGCCGACGATGAATTCGACGTCGATGAAATGAAGCTGCATTACTCGGTCAATGGCGGCGCGGAACAAACCGTGGACCTGCTCAAGCAGAAGGGCGTGAAGCAAGCCGACGGTTCCACAGTACTTTCCCTGGAAAATTTCAAGCTGGTGCCCGGCGACGTCGTCAGCCTCTATGCGACCGCGAAAGACGCGCGCGCCGAGTCGCGCACAGATATCTCATTCATTCAGGCGGATCCCTTCGAGCGCGAGTTCTCGCAATCCCAGCAATCCGGTGGCGGAGGAGGGGGCGGTGGCGGTCAGGCCGACCAGAACGACATCTCCCAGCGCGAAAAGGAAATCATCGCCGCCACGTGGAAACAGAATGGCGACAAGAAAGCCACCAAACAAGAGGGTGCCGAAACCGCCAAGTTTCTTTCCGGCGTTCAGTCCAAGCTGCGCGATCAGGCCCAGTCCCTCGCCGGCCGCATGCAGAGCCGCGAATTGTCCAGCGAAAATGAAGAGTTCGATAGTTTTGTGAAGGACATGAACGCCGCGGCCACCGCGATGAGCCCGGCCTCGGAAAAATTGCAGCAGCAAAAATGGCAGGAGTCTCTTCCCAACGAGCAGAAGGCCCTTCAGTATTTGCTGCGCGCAGAGGCCACGTTCCGCCAGATTCAAGTCGCTTTTGGCAATAGTGGCGGCGGAGGCGGGGGAGCGGGAGGCGCAGGCCGCGACTTGGCAAGCCTGTTCGATCTCGAACTCGACACCGAGAAAAATCAGTACGAAACCGCGCAGACCGCCGGTTCGGCTAGCCAGAAGGACAAAGAGATCGACGAGGCTCTGCAAAAACTCGACCAGCTCGCCCGCCGTCAGGAAGAACTGGCCCAGCAGCAGCGCAATGGCCAGCAAAGCGCCGAGCAGCGCTGGCAGCAGGAAATGCTGCGCCGCGAGGCCGAAGAGTTGCAGCGCCAGATGGAGCAGATGGCCAAAAACAATTCCCAGGGCAACTCCCAAGGGAATTCGCAGAGCAGTGGTCAGGGAAGTTCCTCATCTGGTTCGTCGGGCCAATCGGGATCGAGTGGGAAGCAGGGCTCAGGCGATCCGCGCATCCAGCAGTCCCTCGACCGCCTGAAACAGGCCACCGACGACATGCGCCGCGCGACCTCGCCGCAACAGAGTGAAGCCGAAGCCCGTCGCGCCGCTGACCGCTTGAAGGAAGCCACGGACACGCTCGGCGGCATGCGCCAGCAGCAGTCCGCGTCGCGCCTCGGCTCGCTGGCGGATGAGGCGAGCCGCCTTTCCAAAGAGCAAAGCGATCAGGCGGACCAGATTCGCCAGATGTTCGGACAAGCGGGAATGCAGGGCGCGTCGAGAGCGAATCTTCAAGACCGGCGCAAACTAGCCGATGACCGCCAGAAACTTTCCGAAGACCTGGGCGGCCTGGAAAAAGATTTGCAGGACACCGCGCGCGATCTCGCGCGCAACAAACAAAATGCCGCGTCCACCAAGCTGCGTGATGCTTTGGGCGACATGCAGCAATCCGATCTTCGCGCCCGAATTCAGCGCGGCGCGGACTGGATGCGTCGCGGCATCGACCCGAACGCCAGCGGAGCCGAGCCGGAAATCGCCGCCGGAATGCAGCGCCTCGAAAAAGGAGTGAAAGACGCGGAGCAAGCCATGGGAGCAAGCCCGGAACCGGGAAAAGACTCCGAGCAGGGACTCGAAACCGCCCTGAATCGCGTCGAGCACCTGCGCAACCAGATGGATTCCCTCGCTCGTGACGGCCAGGGCCGCCAGCAGGGCCAGCAAAGCAAAGGGCAGGGACGGGGCCAAGGCCAAGGCCAAAACGGCCAGCAAGGGGGCCAGGGGCAGCAGGGCGGGCAAGCCGCAGGTGGTCCCATCGGCGGTCCCGGCGCGAGACTGGGTGATGGCGTTTATGGTGGCGGCTATCGCGACTCGTACCCCAACGGCGGCGGACGCGTCGGCAACTTGATCGACAATTTCGATACGGGGAATAACACTCCACTCGGCGGACCAGCCATTCGACCGGACAACACTCCCATCCCGCCGCAACGCGCGTACGAGGACAGTATGCGCGACCTGAACCAGCTTCGCCAATCCGTCCAGCAGGACCCTGAAATGGAGCGCCAGATTCAAAGCCTGATTCAACAGATGCAGCGCCTCGACCCCAGCCGCTTCCCCGGCAATCCCGCGCTGGTCGAACAGCTGCACGCCCAAGCGCTAGCCGACGTGGACAAGCTCGAACTTCAACTGCGCCGCCAGCTGGATGACAAGGAATCCGGCCAGGTCCGCAGCGGCGATATCAAATCCGTCCCCGCAGGATACGAAGATTCCGTAGCCGAGTATTACCGCAGGCTAAGCAAGAACAAGTAGCACAGGTTTCAACCTGTGCTCTTTTGGTTTTTGTTTTGTTCTTTAATTTGGCGTCCCGCGACCCAAAAAAACCAAAGGCAGACAGGTTGCCCATCGCCGTGCTCAGGATAAAAAACCTGTCCCACAAACCCTACTTCTTCGGCATCGCCTTGCGGGGCAGTTCCTCATCCGCATTCGCTGTCATATAAACAAACGACGCCACAATCACCGACATCTGTTTCATGTCCTCCTCCTGAATCCGCTCATACACATCCATGTTCGTATGGTGCGTGCGCGTTTCGTATTCCACCGGATCCTGGATGAACTGGAAGCCCGGCAATCCAACCTCATCGAAGGAAACATGGTCGGTGCCGTCGGTGCCGCGACTGGCAAGCGTGGTCATGCCCATGGACTGAAAAGGCTGCATCCATTTCTCGAAAATGGGCCGCACAGCTTCGTTGCCTTGCAAATAGATTCCGCGAATTTTTCCCGTGCCGTTATCCACATTGAAATAGGCGGAAAGCTTTGCGTGCTCCGGTTTCAAATGCATGTTTTGCCGGTCAGCGAAATGTTCTTTCACATAGGCGCGCGAACCGAACAGGCCCTCTTCCTCACCCGTCCACAGAGCCAGGCGCACGGTGCGGCGCACTGGCAAGCCGGATGCTTTCAGGATGCGCATCGCCTCCATCATCACGGCGGAGCCCGCCGCATTGTCGGTGGCTCCCGTGCCGCTGTCCCAGGAATCGAAGTGCGCTCCGAGCATCACCACCTCATCCACCTTGTCCGTGCCGGGAATTTCCGCAACGATGTTAAACGAATCGAGATTTTCATCATAAAACTTGTTGGCAATATTTACGGTGAGCGTCACGGGCACGTGCTGCTTCAGGGTGCGGAAAATACGCCCATAATGCTCGATCGCCACGGCCACTCGGGGCAGGACGACCGGTTCTTTGGTGTCCCATGGTCCGCCGCTCAACACCGTAACCGTCCCGCCGTCATGGGCAGAAGGTTCCAGCCACGCAGCAGCCCCTTCGTCCGTCAGGAATTTTACAAGCTTCCGATTGAATTCACGCTGTGCAATCAGGCGCTCGCGTTCAGCTTTGTTCGGCGGAGGTCGCGGAGGTTGCGGCTGGGCAAGGTCGGCGAGTTCCTGGTCCGTTAAGCGATGCGCCAGCGGTTCCGATTGCGGATCGACGCGCCGCAGCGGAGCGGTCATCACAAACTTGTCCTTCAGTTTTCCCCGGAACTCTTCGAAATCTTGTTCCTTTTCGATCTTCGCGTAAACCACTTCCGCTGTCACCGGACCGGGCGTCCCGCGCGTCCATGCCTTCGGATATGCGATCAGCGAAAAATGCCGGGGCGAAATTTCGTTGGCTTCGAACAGTTCATTCGACCAGCCGCGTCCGAACGGTCCCCAGGTTTCCTCATGGACATTCGAAAGTCCCCACGAACCCAGCGCCTTGACGGCATACTCAGCCGCCTGGCGAATATTCGGCGAATTGGTCAGGCGCGGTCCGTACACGTCGGTCAGGTAGCTCATGATTTCCATAACGTGCGAGTATTGCATCCCCTCGTCTTTGAACCTGCTGATCGCGGAGGCGTCGGGATCGGGCCAGCGAGTTTGTGCCGCCGCAGTGCACGCGACCGTAAACGTCAGCGCCAGCAACACTGTCAATTGGATCGACTTACGCACCTTGGGTCTCCACAATCAGCCTAATGATTTTACCTTGATCGATACCACTCGCAGAGTGCAACCGGATGGCCATGTGTCTATTCGCGCTGTCCTGTACTGCAGCGGTGACGCGACGCGCATGGGTGTGGTATTCTAGCGGTGTCGAAGGCACTTGTAATTCCTCTCGGAATTCAGCGTGGGGGCTGCAAGGTCGCACTTGCAGCCATTTTTGTATCCGTTGCATGTTTCGGCGGGATTCACGCCCCGATGTGATCGGGACGTTTAGCGCACAGTTAATCCCGCACCCGCGAACCGACAATCGAACTGAACGTTTGACAACGAGAAAGCTAGGACTGCATGCCACAGATTCGCAATATCGCCATTATCGCCCACGTGGACCACGGCAAGACCACGCTGGTGGACGCCATGCTGCACCAGAGCGGCGTCTTCCGCGACAATCAGATCGTCGCGACGCGCGTGATGGACTCAAACGATCTCGAACGCGAACGCGGGATCACGATTCTGGCGAAAAACACAGCGCTGTTCTATCACGACACGAAAATCAACATCGTGGATACGCCCGGCCACAGCGATTTCGGCGGAGAAGTCGAGCGCGCCCTGAAAATGGTGGATGGCGTGGTTCTCCTAGTGGATGCCAGCGAAGGTCCGCTACCGCAAACGCGTTATGTGTTGCAGAAAGCCCTGGCGGCGAAGTTGCTCCCTGTAATCGTGCTTAACAAGATCGACCGCAGTGACGCGCGTCCTGCCGAAGTACTCGACGAAATTTACGACCTGTTCATCGACCTCGAAGCCACCGAAGACCAACTCGATTTCCCGGTACTCTACACGAACGCGAAGACCGGCGTAGCACACCGCAAGATGGACGACGGATCGACAAATCTTCAGCCATTGTTTGAAACTATCGTTTCCGCGATCCCTGAACCGAAGGGCGATCCGGACGGCGTGCTGCAAGCGCAGGTCATGAACCTGGATTACAGCGATTTTCTGGGACGCATCGCCATCGGTCGCGTCTTCAACGGCACGCTGCGCCGCGGCGCGGATGTAGGCATCGCCAAACGATCAGGTGAGATTGTGCCCACGCGCATCACCAAGCTATACACGTTTCGCGGCCTCGAACGCGATGAGACCGAAGCTGTTGCTTGCGGCGACTTGGTCGCCGTTGCTGGCGTTGAAGGCATCCAGATTGGAGAAAGCCTCACCGACGTCGCCAATCCCATGCCGCTCGAACCGCTCGTCATTGACGAGCCGACGCTGGCGATGAATTTCACCATTAACAACAGCCCTCTGGCGGGACGCGAAGGCCAGTGGGTCACCTCGCGCGACCTACGCGCGCGTTTGCAGAAGGAATTGCTCACGAACGTTTCGCTGCGCATCACGGACTCGGAAACTACCGACGTCTTCCGCGTGCTCGCGCGCGGTGAATTGCAACTCGCGATCCTGATCGAAACCATGCGCCGCGAAAGCTACGAACTGATGGTCGGCAAGCCCGAAATCGTGGTGCGCGAGGAAAACGGCAAAAAACTCGAGCCGCTGGAACGCCTCGTTGTGGATTGTCCGGAATCGTTCGTCGGCGTAGTGATGGAATCGCTGGGACGCCGCCGCGGCGAGCTCGCCAAGATGGTGAACCACGGCTCCGGCTGGGTGCGCATGGAGTTTACTGTCCCTTCGCGCGGCTTGATCGGTTTGCGCGGACAATTGCTCACTGACACGCGTGGCACAGCCCTGCTTTACGCATTGTTCGAAGGCTGGACCGAATATACCGGCGAAATGGCGACGCGCCCCACGGGCGTGCTTGTAGCCGACAGAGCGGGCCACACAACTGCTTTCGCTCTATGGAACTTGCAGGAGCGCGGAGAGCTATTCGTCGGTCCGGTCGAGGAAGTCTATGAAGGCATGATCGTGGGCGAAAACGCGCGCGATTCGGACATGGACGTCAACGTCACAAAGGAAAAAAAGCAGACGAATATGCGCGCGTCCAGCGCCGATGAAGCCATCCGCCTGATCCCGCATCGCCAGCTGACCTTGGAACAGGCCATCGAATTCATCGAGGATGACGAGTTTGTCGAGGTGACGCCAAAATCGATCCGCCTGCGAAAGAAAATTCTCGATCCAAAGAAGCGCCCCCGCCGCTGGCAGCAGATCCGCGCCGCAGCGGAGGCAGCCCAGTAGCATAGACTTCAGTCTGTGCGATTTTGGTTTAGATTCCACACGAACACAAAACCAACCCCGCGCAGTACGCCACCAACTTCCACCTTTACACGTTTACAGATTCCTTATCGCGTACTTAGCCGTCTTTTACGGCAAATGATGTCTAATTTGTAGTGGAACTCCAGGGAAAGCAGGGACATGGATCGACTCAATCTATTCGGACTTTTCGCAGTCTCAGCGATGCTCATCTTCTATGCCCTCGAAAATCGCAGCCGCTGGTGCATCCTCGGCTTCGCAGGAGCCTGCATCCTCGGCTCGGTTTATGGCTTCCTGCAGGGCGCGTGGCCCTTCGGCCTGGTGGAAGGCGTCTGGTCGGCAGTTGCCGTGCGACGCTGGTGGATCACGAGGCTTGCCAGCTGATTTTCAGCGGCGCTTTGTCGCAACGTCATCACTTATCCATCTAATTCAAGAACCTCCATTCAAATTCGTTCCAAGATCTCTTACTTGTTTTTCGAGAACCCGTGCAATCTGCTCTGGATCTGACGTGGCCGGAAATCTCACAGGCTTTCCGATATGCACGCGAATGCGCCCCGGTCGGTTGAAAATGCTGCCCGCCTCACGGATTTCATAAGCGCCATCGATCCGCATAGGCACGACGGGAAGCTTCAGATTATTTGCGAGCAATCCGATTCCCGAGCGGAAGGCCTGCAATTTCCCGTCGGGCGTCATATCGCCTTCGGGAAACACCAGCACGCTCCAGCCCCGATCCACTAAACCTCCCGCGAAGCGAAAACTTTCGCGGAACCCGGAACGTTTGGGTAACGGAAATACGTTAAAGAGCGCGACAACCAGAAAATAATTCATCCAATGCAGCCAGCGCCGCAGAAAAAACCATTCCTTAGGCGGATGTCTCATCTCCGCAAGACGCTCTCCGCCCATCGCGACCGCAAGGCGATGCCGCAATCGCGGCGGCAGCGCGGCCAGCACGAAGCCAACGTCCAGATAAATCACGTGGTTGCAGGCGATGAGGACAGGCCCTTTAACGCCGCGCAGATTGTCGCGCCCGAACACGCGAGGGTGCGCCAGCAGATGCGTCGCCGGCCAGGTCAGCAGGTAATAGCAAAACGTCCGAATCCACGTCACCGGCCAGCGCTGCGCCCACCGAGGGAAGACAAATTCGGAGCGCCCGGACGACGACTCGCGCACCAGACGTTCGAGATCACCCACAGTGGCGGCGGACGTGAAATGTGTCTCGTTCAGGTCCACATGGTAGCGGTCTTCAATCGCCCCTAATAGTTCGACGCGATCCAGAGAGCTCAAATTCAAGTCCGCCTGTAGGGTTGCATTCGCGCTGATCTCGGAGGCAGTTCGTGCACCGTGAAGGCCCGCAATGATCTCCCCGATACCACCCTTTGTAATCGCATGATATGCGCCGCCTTCTCCGGCTCCCCACTGCGCTTCAACCGTTGCGCGAATTTCGGCAAGCTGAGGCTTTCCCGTTGCCGTGCGCGGAAAATCCGCCTCCGGCCACAGGAACCAGCACCGCATTCTCTGATACTCCGCGAGGGAGCCATTCACGCGCGCCACAATCCCGGCGGCGTGGCGAGGTTTTTGCGTACTCCTTTCATCGCGCGTCGATTTTCCGTTTATTGACACGCCCAACAGCAGGACGCCGCAAGGCTCGGCGTTTCCACCGCGCTCCAGTCCGACGACAACGCAGTCTTTCACTTCCGGCTCCCGCCGTAACGCCGCTTCCAAATCTTCCGGGTAGATATTCATGCCTGCCGCGGTGACGATTACGTTTTTCTTCCGCCCCTTGAAATAGAGATTGCCCTCTGCGTCGAGAACACCTAAATCCCCGGTGTGGAACCACCCATCCTCCGTCCGCCCAAGAGGGCGAAGTCGCTGATCCTGCCAGTAGCCAGCCGCGACATTCCCTCCCCGCACTAGAATTTCCCCACTCTCATCGACCTTTACTTCGCGGCCTGCGAGAATTTTACCGATCGACCCGCGGCCGATTTGAAGCGGATGATTCACGCTGACCAGCGAAGTCGTTTCCGTCAGTCCGTAGCCCTGGATCGCGGCGAATCCGGTCCGTCCCCAGAACAATTCCGTTTCAGGTTCCAATGTCGCACCGCCGGATATCACTGCCCAGAATTTCCAGCCGAAGCGGCGATGAATCTTCCGAAAGCGCCACATGCGGCGAAGAAATTTTTCGTCCGCAGCCGCGACGAAGTCGCGTCTGAACTCTTCAAGGCCTTCTTCCGCTGAAAGGTCGCGCTCAATCTTGTTCTGCAAAGCTTCCAGCACACGCGGCACCGCGATCAGCACGGAGACACGCTCGCGTTTGATCGTGGAAATGATCTCGCTGGGATTGAGCGCATCCTGAAACACAACGGTTGCGCCCAAAAGCGGGGGTATCCACACGCCGAGGAACTGCCCAAAGACATGGCTGAGCGGCACCAGATTCAGAAAACGCAAGGGATGTACGAAGCGTTCCCATTTCAAATAGGGCTGCACGGCGGTTTCGAGGGGTTCCAGATTGGAGAGAATATTGCCGTGCGATATAGCGACGCCGCGCGGTTCGTCCGTGGTTCCAGATGTAAAAATGATCTGCGCCAGGGAGCTGCGATCGAGAGGAGGCGAGGCGTAGGTTTCCGCTGAATGATGGGCGACCGCATCGCGGAGCGAATCCAGCTTCATCGCAGGCCGCACTTCGCTGCCAATCAGGCATTCCCGCTCCAGTATCAGCAGCTTGGCGTCCACCAATTGCGACACTCGCCCGACAAAATCAGGTGCGGCAGCTTGATCCATCGGAACGGCAACTGCCCCGCGCAGAATGCATCCGAAAAATGCCGAAACCCATCCGGCAGAGCTCGGTCCCCAGAGCAGTACGCGCTCGCCGGGACCGATTCCGCGCGCTTCCAGTTCCCTGGCGAACTGGGTTGCCACGCCCCACACGTCGCGGTAAGACCAGCGGACCGTCCGGTAACCTGCTTTTTCAACGAAAGCGGTATCAGTACCATGCCCGGGAAAATCAGCGATGAATTCGATCAGGGATCGGCGGGGCATGGCTGGGGCGCTTCAGCTCCCTCGGCAATAGTATCAAGGGAAGAGTACGCCTGTTCCTACCCATTCGAAAAGCATAACCGTCGTAACAGGATTGTGAAGTGCTCGAACGATGCAATTTTGCCAGTATTTGCGGAGGAGAATCAATCTTTCCGAATACGCCGCATCTAGCAGATAATAGGATAGTTACGTGTTTGGGCCCGTTCCCCGGCACTATCGATTTCCTGATAGCCTCGATCTAGACAATGAATAGGCATTTTTGGTAAAATAGCCCTGCGTTTGCTGCTCTCGTGACTCCTTTTGACCCGTCTAAAGGAGTTAGGTGTCGAGTGGCCCACAGACATAAAAGGTCTGCGGTTCGTTTCAGGGGTACAAACAGCTTAATAGTAGTGAGGTAGTGGCAGTGAAAGAGCAAGGAACAGTAAAGTGGTTTAATGCCAGCAAGGGTTATGGGTTCATCCAGCGTCAGTCGGGGGAAGATGTATTCGTCCATTTTTCAGCAATCACTATGGACGGCTATAAATCGCTTAACGAAGGACAGGCTGTCGAATTTGAAGTCCGCAAGGGCCCCAAAGGCCTGCAAGCGGAGAACGTAACCGGCCTATAGCCTGACAGACGTGGGTCCGCCCGCTCTGAATTCAGGACGTGTTGGACCCCCGACCAGTTCACCCAGCGCTCCGAAGTTATCGCAGTAAACAAGGAGGTTATTGTGCAGGTTCTTTCCGAAGGGCAGTGCATCAAGCACGATCAGTACGGTTTTGGAATCGTGGCCGAATCCGATGGCGAGCGCACTACTATCGATTTCGACAGCGTTGGCACCAAGAAGTTTGTAACCAGCATCATGATTATGGAGTTGGTCGGCGAAGCTCCCGAACGCCCCACCAAGCCCCGGCGTCGCAGCAAGAAGGCAGGCGCAGCAGCTGCCGCGCGCGTGGCAGCCGCCGCCAAGTAGCACAGACTTCAGTCTGTGCGTTTTTGGTTTTGCTTAGGTCCATGATTTGGCTAGGTTCGAAGTCAAAACCACCTCCCGGGTAGTCCGCCGCGGTGGACTACGCCACAAAAACGCACGGCCCGCCAAAGGCGAGCCGTGCGTTTTTAGCTCAGAGTGAAAACTACTTCTTGATTGCGGAGGGAGGAGTAATCCCGTTCGCGCGCAGGTAAAGCGCCATCGTTCCGTAATGGTCGAACCAGTCCTCGCCCAGAATCACCATCGCGCTTCCGCGTGACAGGTTATTCGGACCGAGTTTTCCCGCGGACTGCCCTAACGTCGAATCGTCCAGGCTGCTCAAGGCCGATGTGCAGAAATCGAACGAAGCCTTGACCGTCGCCACCAATTTTTCCTTGCTATCGGTGTCCTTCACATCTTTGATGTCCGGAGCAGTCATTCCCGAAATCCGCGAGCACATCAGATTGTTAAATCCCGCGACGTGCAAAACGATCTGTCCGTAAGTCCTGGTTTCCGGCGTGAATTTATAGCTGTATTTTTCGGCGGGCATTGCTTCGGATGCCGCAACCTGCAAATCTCCGTACCGCACCACTTGCTGCTTGATGAGTGTGGTGATCGGATTCGGCATCATGGCTGAATCTTGCGCGCTTGCCGCGGCCGGCAGCAATACTGCAGCCAGCGCGAGCATTCCTAGATATTTCATTTGATGTATGCCTCCTTGGCAACCCGTGGGAAGGATAACGCCATCGGAGGTGAGCGACAAGCAGGATTCTTGCAGGCGGAATTTCAGGCAGGAGGGGACGTGTCAACATCCGTGCTTCAGGGGCGGAAACCCCTGAAGCACGAAACGACATCTTGTCGAAAATGCTAGGTTGCGGGTGCAAGGTTGTCGAGACCCAGGCCGAGCCGCGCCGCCAGTTCCTGCCGCGCGCGCCACAAACGGGCCTTGAGCGTGTTGCGCGAAACGCCCAGCACCTGCGCCGCTTCTTCCGCTGAGAGCCCTTCAATTTCCCTCAGCCAGAATGCCGAGCGCAATAGGGGCGAAATCTCCCCCAGCTTCTTGCTCACGCGTTCGAATAGTTCTGTTCCGGCGTAGAGCTGTTCGGGGTTGGGGCTCTCATCGGCAAAACGTTCGGCCAGCGGCAAGGCTCCCTCGGCAACAATGTCATCCAATGAAACTGCCGGGCGCGAACGCTTGCTGCGCCGCCGCATCAGCGCCGCGTTGATGACGATTCGCGTCAGCCACGTGGAGAATTGCGAACGCCGCTCGAATCTCGGCAGGTTGCGGTATGCCGATAGCAGCCCCTCCTGCAGGGCTTCCTCCGCGTCTTCCGGATTGCCAAGGACCCGCAGGGCCGTTTGGTACAGGCTGCGGGTGTTCCGGGCAAAAAGCGCGTCCAATGCCCGCGAATCCCCGTTCAATCCGCGCTCAATCAGTTGCGATTCGGTCTGATTCTTTAAGTCCACGCTCAAATCCATGCTCGGTCCCGCTTGCACTGCCGTATGATGACGCGATTGATTCATGATTTTTTCTCTCCCCCTTGCCGTATGAAACTCCCCCGCATAATTTCTTCCACGAACGCTCGAACCATGCATCCGCAACCTTTAATTTCCGCTCCCTGCCGCCGCATCTCAGCCAACAGGTCTTTCCCAGCCCGATCGATATAACTTACAGCCTTCAGGTTCACCTTTACTTCGGCGGATTGCCCGGTCTGATGAGTCCTTTCCCGCCACAGCCGACCCAGTTCCGTTACCCATTCACCGGAAAGCCTTCCCTCCAGATCCCAAACTTCGTTGGACCCCTCCTTGTTGACTGTAACCCTAAGCATGGAATCCGGTCTCCATATAGTTGCTCCATTCTTGCAAATCGACTACCAATCTGCCGAAAATACAGAATAATTGTAAATACATTATTTTCAGTATATTAGTGAAATTTTGGATGTTGATTGTGGGAAAATTCAAAGAAGTGCCGAAACGGAATGCCGAAATATGGGCATGTGCCGACATTCCGGCATGGAGGTGCTGTTTTTATCGGGGTTTGCTGACTCCCAGTTTCTGCATCCGCGATTGCAGAGTCGTCCTTTTCATTGCCAGTTTGGCAGCTGCGCCATTCGGCCCGGCCAACACCCAGTTGGAGGACTCCAGCGCCTTCAGGATATGCTCACGCTCGGCAGCTTCGAGCGTAAGCATCTCCCCGGACGCCGATTCCGCCGGCACCTTTAATTCACTCACGGGGACGCGGAGCACAGGACCCGGCGAGACGATCACCGCGCGTTCAATCAGATTTTCCAGTTCCCGTATGTTGCCGGGCCAGGAATAGCGCACGAGCGCGTCGAGAGTTTCCGAGGGTATAGTTTCAATCGTGCGGTTCATGCGTTGCGCATATTTTTGAACGAAGTAGCGCACCAGCGCGGGGATGTCCTCCTGGCGCTCGCGAAGCGGCGGCATCGTCAGCGGAAACACGCGAAGGCGATAGTAGAGATCGCTGCGAAACGTGCGTGCGCCGACCATTTCCGCCAAATCGCGGTTGGTGGCGGCGACCAGCCGGACGTCCGCGCGAATCGTTCGGGTGCCCCCCAGCCGTTCGAACTCCTGCTCCTGCAGCACGCGCAGAAGCTTGGGTTGCAGTTCGAGAGGGATATCCCCGACTTCGTCGAGGAAAATGGTCCCGTGGTGCGCCAGTTCGAACCGGCCAATGCGCTGCGCGATGGCTCCGGTAAAGGCGCCGCGCTCGTGGCCAAACAATTCGGATTCGAGCAGCCCGGCGGGGATCGCGGCGCAATTTACCTTCACGAATGTGTGTTCGCGCCGTGGGCTCAGGTTGTGAATCGCGCGCGCGATCAGTTCTTTGCCAGTCCCAGTCTCCCCCTGAATGAGGACGGCAGAGTCGGTGGGGGCTACAGTCTCGACCTGCTTCAGCACCGCCCGCAGCAACGGACTATCGCCTACGATTTCCTCGAAATTCATTTCCGAGCGGATTTCGTCCTCGAGATAAAGCTTTTCTTCGGCCAGCTTGTTTTTCAGCTCGGCAATTTCCCGAAAAGCGAGTGCGTTTTCCACGGCAATGGCCACCTGCCCCGCCACCTGGACTAGCAAATCCACATCGCCTTGCTGGAATGCAGCGTCGCGTAGGCTCGCCAGACTCAAAGTGCCCAACGCGCGATCGTGCGTAATCAGCGGCATACAGACCATTGAACGCACGCCCTCATCCAGCATCAGGTGGGAAGTCGGCGAATCGAATCCGCTCATTTCCGCATGATTCAAGACGAGCGGCTGCCGGGCACGAAACGCGCTGCCGGTGATCGAACCATCTAGTGGAACGAGCATTTCTTCGTGGATCAATCCTTTGCCCTGCGGGAAATCCAGCGCCAGCACGCGCATCTTGTTTTCGTCCTCGTCAAACAGCGCGAGGCTCGTATATTCATGATGAATCACGCGGCGCAGCGAGGCGGAAATCGTATTCAGCAGGTCGCGCAGGTCGAGTTTTGAAACCATGGCATTGTTGACTTCCAGCAGCACGCGGAATCGGTCGCGCTCCTGCGCCAATTGCCGATGGTAAGCCTGCGCGCGTTCGAAATTTAGGGCGTTGTCCACAGCAACGGCCACCTGCCGGGCTATCTGCTGCATGAATGCAATCTCACCTTCGCCATAATGGTGGGGTGTCCGCCGGCCGAAGCTCAGCACGCCCAGACGCCGCTGTGCCGTGGTCAAAGGGACCGAGCAGGAGGACCGCACGCCATTCTCGCGTAGTATCTGAAGTAGGGCGGGGAAACGAGTCTCTTCTTCCGTGTCGCTCAGAATGAACGGCTGCTGAGTTTCCCAGACCCAGCCGGAGGGAGTCTCTCCGATGGGGAATTCGGCCCCAGGCCTGATTTTCCCGAGTTTCTCGGTTTCCAGAATATGCAGCCGCATTACGTTTCGCGACGCGTCATGCAGAACAAGACTCAGGTAGTCAAAATGGACCACGCCGTGGAGACGCTCCGCCAGCTCGTGAAACAGTTCACCCAGATCGCGGTGCTGGGCGATGGCCTCGGCCACTTCCAAAAGCGCCTGGTGCTGCGCCTCCGAAGAAGCCGCGGCCAACTGGCGCATGGGCACATCATTCATACGTTGGAGAATAGCACCTGGATTCGCTGCGGCTCAACCTGGCAGTCAGGTGCGTAAAAAAGCGCGAGTTACTTTGGCAAACTGGCCGGGTTGCGAACAATCGCGATCAGCTTTCGAATCTCGGCGCTGTAGGGCATCAGGAACTTTTCGTTGGCGGAGTGGACGTCGCTCAAACGCTTTTCCAGTGGCGTGGGAGTATCATCGGAAGCCGGCAACGCTCCGTTATGGGAAGTAACGGCGAGCGCGGGATTCGGGACGGCGGTTTCGACTGCCTCGGCAATCCCGCGATACGTTCGGCCATCGAGTTTCATGTCGTCGGCGACAATCTGATCCATCGATAGAGCCACCAGATTGGCCCTTTCCAGCGTTTTTACTTCATCTCGCGTGGGAACGCGGCCGGCGGCACTAGCCGCGAGGACTTTCCTTGCGCCATCCAGCGCGGCTTTGTCTTCGGCCAGAGGATTTTTGACTCGCTCGGCTGCGGCGCGCATTACTTTCAGGTAGAGACCCACGTCGTCTTTGGTCAAGGGATCGAGCTTTTGTTCCGTTTGCTGTTCGAGCGTAGCTTCCATGGGTTTCGCGCCCGGAGCAGCGGGCGCGGACTCGCCGCCCTCGGAAACCGGGCCTGCTTCCTTTCGGCCGCATCCCGCGAAAAATACAGCTGCGCACAGAGCGAAGCTCAGCGTGATCGCGCGGAAATCTCTGAATGTTCGCATCGTCATTTACCGGCGGCAGAAATCTTACGGTGTGCGTCACGGCGCGTCAAATGAACTGATTTTGAATCGATCGGAAGTCGAAATCGTTCGAATGGAAGAATCCACGATTCATCGAAAAAATGGATTGACAGGCAAAAGAATTAGTACGCATAATTATGCAGTTGGTTGTATAATCTTTATACGCGCATGGGACTGAACGCACAAAAACGGTTTCGGCAGGGGCAGATTCTGAAGCTCGTCACCAGCGAGCCGATCTCCAGCCAGGATGAGCTGCGCAAGCGGCTATCGCACGTGCGGGTTCGCGTGACGCAGGCAACGCTTTCGCGGGACATGTCCGAGCTGAAACTGGTGAAGACCTCGGACGGATACAAGCCTCTCTCGAACGGCGAGGAAGCCTCGGCGCCTCTGCCGCCGTTGGGCCGCGCCCTGCGGGATTTTCTGGTGGACCTGCGCCCGGCGTTCAACCTGCTGGTTCTGAAGACTCCGCCCTCGGGCGCGCAGCCGCTGGCCGCTGCACTCGACGCCGAAAAGTTCAAGGAAATTGCCGGCACCATCGCCGGGGACGATACGGTGTTGGTCATCACGCCATCGCAAAAGGCGCGCGCCGCCGTCCAGAAACGAATGGAGGATCTACTCCGATGAACGACCCGCAACGGGTCGCCGTAGTCGGAGCCACGGGCTATGCAGGTTTTGAGCTGGCCCAGCTTCTCCTTCGGCACCCCAAAATACAGAAGCCGACCTTCTACCTGCGCGAAAGTTCCGCGCACGTGAAGTGCCTGACCGAAATTTTCCCCCGCTTGCGGGGCTGGGGCGAAGCGCCCTGCAAGACGTATTCAGTGGAAGCTATCGCCGGAAGCGGCGTGGGCACGGTATTTCTCGCTACCCCGCACGAAGCATCGCTCGAAATGGTGCCGCAGCTTCTGAATGCGGGCCTGCGCGTGGTGGACCTGAGCGGCGCGTTCCGCTTCCGCAATCCGGAAACCTTTGCGAAGTGGTACAAGTTGCCGGCGCCGCCAAAGGAATTGGCGGAGGAAGCCGTGTACGGCCTGCCGGAGCTGTACGCCGACCGGTTGCCGGGCGCGCGGCTGGTTGCCAATCCCGGTTGCTATTCGACGAGCGTTATTCTCGGCCTGCGGCCCCTGATGGAGTCCGGCTGGATCGCGCGCGAGCGCGGCATCGTCTGCGATTGCAAGTCCGGCGCATCGGGCGCGGGCAAGGAACCGAAGCGCGAACTGCATTTCGTCGAGGTGGACGAAAATGTTCGCGCGTATGGACTTTTTTCGCACCGGCACACGCCGGAAGTGACGGATCATCTGGGCGTCTGTGGAGATGACATCGTTTTCACGACGCACCTGCTGCCGGTTTCGCGCGGCATTCTTTCGACGCTCTACGTCTGGCTCTCGGAACCGCATACGGCGGAGGACGTCGAGGGTCTTTACCGGAAGTTTTACGCGGATCGCCCGATGGTGCGCCTCTGGCCTGCCGGTAAACTGCCGGAGTTGCAGCACGTGGCGAACACGAATTTCTGCGATATCGGTTTTGCACTCGATCCCGCGGGGCAGCGTCTCGCGGTGGTGAGTTGTCTGGACAATCTTGGTAAGGGCGCTGCGGGCCAGGCTGTGCAGAACATGAATGCGATGCTGGGCATCGAGGAAGCGACGGGACTCAGATGAGAATGGTCGTTAAAGTTGCGGGGGCATTGCTTGACGATGCGACGGCGATGGAAACGCTGGCGCGTCAGGTCGCGCAGCTCGCCCATCAGGGCCACGAAATTTTGGTGGTGCATGGCGGCGGGAAAATTTTCACCGCCACGCTCAAGCGCATGGGGATCGAAAGCAAGTTCACCAACGGATTGCGCGTGACCGACCGCGATACCCGCGACGTTGCCGTGATGGTTCTCGGCGGCCTGCTGAACAAGCGCCTCGCCGGCGCAATTTCCGCCGCTGGACAGCCCGCCGTGGGTATTTGCGCCTCCGACGCCGGCTGCTTTCTGGCTGAGCCAATGGTTCATAACGAAGTTGTCGGCGGTCTGGGCTTTGTCGGTTATTTGACCGGAGCAAATCTGGAGTTCATCGAATCGTTCTGGAAGGCGGGCATGGTTCCGGTTGCGTCATGCTTGGGCCTCGGCGCCGACGGTGAGCTTTACAACATCAACGCCGACCACATGGCCGCTGCGTGCGCCGAATACATTCACGCTGACCGGCTGATCTATCTCACCGACGTAGCCGGCGTGCTCGACGGAGATAAGGTACTCAAAGTTGTCTCCACCGCCGATGCCGAGGATTTGATCCGCCAGAATAAAGTTTCCGGCGGGATGATTCTGAAAATTGAGGCCTGCAAGCGCGCGCTTTCCGCGGGCGTTTCCCAGGTGCGTATTGTTGGCGGCTCCGTGCCAAAGGGGTTGCTGGCTGCAGCCAACGGCACGAAGTTTCCGGGCACGCGCGTCACATCGGAATTTCCCGCGAGCGCCACGGGAGTAGCGCATTGAAATCGAAAGTCCAAAAATCGAAAAAGAGCGCCTCTGCCGGAAGGAGCAGCGCTGCCAAGGCGAACCCCATCCTGAGAGATGTTTCGCGCCATTTGATGAACACCTACCGGCGCTCCGACATGATCTTCACGCATGGGCGAGGCTGCTACGTGTTCGATCAAACGGGGAAGAAGTATCTCGATTTCCTGGGCGGCATCGCTGTGAACGCGCTCGGCTATTCCTATCCGGATTTGGTGAAAACCATCCGCCGCGAGGCCGGACGCGCGGTGCACGTCTCGAATCTGTTTCACAATCCATTTCAGGGGCCGCTTGCCGCGAAGCTCGCAAAGTGGTCCGGCATGGACCGCGTATTTTTCACCAACAGCGGTTCCGAAGCTGTCGAAGGCGCATTGAAACTAGCGCGTGTCGCGGCGAAAAAATCCGGCGGCGCAGGCAAGACGCGCATCCTCGCGCTTGAGAATTCCTTTCACGGGCGCACGTTCGGAGCCCTGTCGATCACGCACACTCTGAAATACCGCGAGCCGTTCGAGCCGCTCGTCCCCGGAGTGGAATTTGTCGGCTTTAACGATGTGGCGGACCTCGAAGCGAAATTTACAGGCGATGTTTGCGCGATCGTGATCGAGCCGTTACAGGGCGAGGGCGGAATTTTTCCCGTCAGCGAAGCATTCTGGACGCGCGCTCGCGAACTGGCCACCGAACACGGCGCTGCGCTGATCGCCGACGAAATTCAATGCGGGCTGGGTCGCACCGGCCGCGAGTTTGCGTATCAGCGCCTTCCCGGCATGCCGGACATCGTCGTAGTCGCCAAGCCGCTTGGCGGTGGCTTGCCGCTGGGCGCTTTCATGGCCAGTGAGAAATTTGCAGCTGCATTTTCACCGGGACTTCACGGCTCAACGTTTGGCGGCGGACCATTGGTTTGCGCCACGGGCCTTGTGTTCCTAGATGTCGTCGAGCGGAAGCATCTGCTCGCCAACGTTCGTACGCGCGGCGCGGAATTGCGCGCGGGCTTGAAAAGGCTGGCTACGAAATTCGATTTCATTCGCGAAGTCCGCGGAGAAGGCCTGATGCTGGGTGTGGACCTGACCGTTGAAGGCGCGCCGTACGTTGCCGAGGCGCTGAAGCAGGGCCTACTCATCAACTGCACGCACGAACATATCCTCCGCCTGCTGCCGCCGTTTATTTTGACCGCTCAGCAGGTGAAGGAAGGCCTGAACATACTCGAATCCGTTTTTGCAAATACCGAACGGCCTGCCGCGTTGCAGGCCACACCCTCCACCACCGTCGCAGCCCAGGCGCTAGCGGCGGCGAGGTAAACATGAATGCGCCAGCCCCTACATTGAGCCTCTCCTCCGACCTGCTGACCGGCACGGAGTGGAACGCCGCACAGGTGCGCGACGTGTTTCGCCTCGCCGCGGATGTCAAAGCGCATCCGGAGCGCTACAACACCGCGCTCGCAGGCCGTTTTCTGGCGATGATTTTTGAGAAGCCGTCCCTGCGCACGCGTGTCACGTTCGAGGTCGGCATCAAGAGCCTGGGGGGCGGAGCCATTTTCCTGGATCACGGGGACGCTCATCTGGGCGAGCGCGAATCGATCCCCGACGTCGCGCGCGGACTCTCGCGCTGGGTGCAGGGAATCGTAGCGCGTGTGTTCTCGCAGGAAGCGTTGGAAAGCCTTGCGGTGCATGCTACCATTCCCGTCATCAACGCGCTTTCGGACATGTATCATCCCTGCCAGACGCTCTGCGACTACTTCACGCTGGAGGAAAAGTTCGGCCCCGCGCGCGGAATCAAGCTGGCCTACGTCGGTGATGGCAACAACGTTTGCCATTCGCTGATGATTGCCGGAGCGCGCGTGGGCGCGCACGTCCGCATCGCCACGCCGGAGGGCTACGAGCCGGACGCAAAAATTCTCGAGGCCGCGCGGCGCGATGCTGCCGCCACGCAGGGCACAATTGAATTATTCCGCGCGCCGGAAGAAGCTGTTTCGGGCGCGCAGGCTGTGTACACAGACGTCTGGGCCAGCATGGGGCAGGAGAGCGAAGCCGATGCGCGCGCCGCGATTTTCGCGCCGTACCAGGTGAATGACGCGCTGATGTCCCAGGCCGCGCCGGACGCCGTTTTTCTCCACTGTCTTCCCGCGCATCGCGGGTCTGAAGTGACCGACGAGGTGATGGAGTCGCCGCGTTCGGTCGTGTTCGATCAGGCGGAAAACCGCCTGCATGTACAGAAAGCCATCCTGTTAATGCTCCTAAACTGAAAGGACATCCGGTGCCAAAGAAAGTAGTTCTCGCCTATTCAGGCGGACTCGATACGTCAATCATTATTCCCTGGCTGAAGGAAACCTATGGCTGCGAAGTGATCGCCATGGTCGGTGACGTCGGCCAGCAGGAAGATTTGAAAGCTGCGAAGAAGAAAGCTCTCGCAACGGGCGCGTCTTCGGCAACGATCGAAGACCTGCGCGAAGAGTTTCTAACCGAATATATCTGGCCCACGCTACGCGCGGGTGCGGTGTACGAACACAAATATCTGCTCGGCACTTCGATGGCCCGTCCGGTAATCGCCAAGCGACAGGCTGAAATCGCGCTCGAAATCGGCGCCGATGCCGTCGCGCACGGCTGCACTGGCAAGGGCAACGATCAGGTGCGGTTTGAATTGGCGTATAAAGCCATCGCCCCGCGCGTGAAAATTATTTCTCCGTGGCGCGAATGGACCATCAACTCGCGCGAAGAAGCCATCGCTTATGCGAAGTCGCACAAGATTCCGGTCGACCAGACCAAGGCCAACATTTATTCGCGTGACCGCAACATCTGGCACCTGAGCCATGAGGGCGGCGTTTTGGAAGATCCCGCCAACGAGCCCGATGAAGCAATGTGGCAGTGGATCGTCTCGCCAGAGAAAGCGCCGAACAAGCCCGCGGTTGTCGAAATCGGCTTCGATGGCGGCACGCCGGTTTCAGTGAACGGTAAAAAACGCTCTGCGATCGCTCTGCTCGACGAATTGAACGAGATTGCGGCGGCGCACGGCGTCGGTCGAATCGATCTCGTTGAGAATCGCCTGGTCGGCATCAAATCGCGCGGCGCGTATGAAACTCCCGGCGGCACGCTGCTGGTTACCGCGCACCGTGAACTGGAAACGCTGTGCGTGGATCGCGAGACCGCGCACTATTCGGAAATGCTTTCGTTAAAGTACGCCGAGTTGGTGTATTACGGCGCGTGGTTCACGCCGCAGCGCGAAGCGCTGGACGCTTATTTCACCCAGGCGCAAAAACCGGTCACCGGCACCGTCGGACTCAAGCTCTACAAGGGCAACGTCACGGTCACCAAGCGCACGTCGCCGTACTCGCTCTATCGCAAGGGCCTGGCGAGCTTCGCAATGACCGGGTACAACCCGAAGGACGCCGAAGGCTTCATCAACCTGTTCGCGTTGCCGATCACCATTCCGGAGGAGTCCAAAGTAAAGTGAGCGCCACGCCTAAAGAGCAGCCGTCGGGAAAATTGTGGGGCGGGCGGTTTGACCGCGCGCCCGACGAGTTGTTCTACCAGTTTCAACGCTCGTTCGCGTTCGATCGCCGCCTGCTGCCATATGAGCTGACGGTCGATCGCGCGTGGGCGCACGCGCTGGAAGCGGCGGGCATTCTTACGCTTGAGGAAATGCGCGACATTCTGAAGGCGCTCGATAAAATTACCGATCGCGCGGAGAACGATCCGGCATGGCTGGACGCTTCTCCCGCGGAAGACGTGCATCATTTCGTGGAAACCGCGCTGGTCGAATACCTCGGGCCGCTCGGCTACAAACTTCACACCGGGCGCAGCCGCAATGAATTGGTCGCCACCGACTTCCGCATGTTCGTGAAGGAAGCCGCGCAGGAAGCACGTGCGGCGGCAGTGAAGCTGATCGCCGCGCTGGTTGGGAAAGCCGAGAGCGTGCTGGGAATTCCGATGCCCGGCATGACGCACATGCAGCACGCGCAGCCGATCCTGTTTTCGCATTTTCTGCTCGCGCACGCGGAGGCATTTTTCCGCGACACCGTGCGCCTGAACGTGGCCGTTGCGATGGCCGACGCCTGCCCGATGGGGTCCGGCGCACTAGCGGGCTGCGCGATTAACGTCAATCGCGCTGTAATTGCGCAGGAATTATTTTTCGCGCGTCCCACGTCGAATAGTCTGGACGCTGCCAGCGACCGCGACTTCGCTCTCGATTACCTGTACGCATTAGCCGTAATCGCGACACATCTTTCGCGCCTGTCCGAGGATTTCGTTCTGTTTGCGTCGCAGGAATTCGGCTTCATCGTGCTTCCAGATGAATTTTCCACCGGCAGCAGCCTGATGCCGCAAAAGAAAAATCCCGATTGCTGGGAACTGTTGCGCGGCAAGACCGGACGCGTCACCGCGTCGCTGCACACGCTGCTGACGACGCTCAAGGGTTTGCCGTCGAGCTATCAGCGCGACTTGCAGGAAGACAAGGAGCCCGTCTTTAACGCGCACGATCAGGCTGTCGCCATGCTGACCGTCGCTGCAGGCGCGGTCGCCGCGACACGCCCGAACGAAGCGCGCATGCGCGAAGCGGCGTCCGATCCAGCGCTGCTCGCCACCGAAGCCGCGCACTATCTGGTGCGCAAGGGCGCACCGTTCCGCCAAGCTCACGAAATTGTCGGCCAGATCGTTCGCGAAGGCGAGCATGCCGGAAAATCGTTTTCCACTCTCCCTCTGGAAACGCTGCAAAAGTTTTCAACCCTGTTCGCCGCGGATTTTTACGATGCGCTGAAGCTCGAATCGGCCCTGGCAGGCCCCGATGTGGAGGGTGGCACCGCTCCCACGCGTGTCCGGGAAGCGATCGCCGCGGCAAAGGTCCGCTTGGTAGCCCTTGAGGGAAAGCCATGAGGACCCGCATCGCTCGCACCGGCGACGCTGCCGCCGTGCATCGCATCATCGCGCACTATGCAGGGGAAGGTTCGCTGCTCCCGCGCACCGAAGCCGAAATTCGCAAGAATATCGGGCGCTTCCTCGTGCTCGTGGAAAAGCGCAGCAAGGAAGAAAAAGTATTGGGCTGCGTCGCGCTGGAACCTTACGGCATGGACCTTTACGAAATCCGCTCGCTCGCGGTTGCTCCCGATGCGCGCGGCGAGGGCCGCCACGTCGGCGATCGCCTGATGAAAGCGGTGATGGATACCGCGCGGCGGCGCAAGATTGCCCGCCTGTTCGCCCTGACGCACCGCCCGGAGGTGTTTTCGCGCCACGGGTTCACGCCGGGCCCGCGTCAAACGGTGCCGGAAAAGATCGAGCGCGATTGCGTCACCTGCCCCAAGGAGCGCCACTGCACGCTGGTCGCAACCGTCGCCGTCGTGTGTCCGGAACGCAACGTGCTGCCGGTACTGAACGGCGCCGAGAAAGCGCTCTCGATTCAATAAAACGAAAATGACCGACCTGCCGCCATCACGCGTCCTGCCGAAAGGATTTCGCTTCTCCGCCGTTTCGTGCGGATTGAAAAAGCGCATTCAGCACAGCCCGCTCGACCTCGCCCTGATCGTTTCGGAAAAGCCCGCATCCGCGGCGGCGGTGTTCACGCAAAACCTGGTGCAGGCCCCCTGCGTGACGCTTTCGCGCGCGCACGTGAAAACCTCTTCCGACGCCATGCGCGCCGTAATCGTGAATTCCGGAAACGCAAATTGCTCGGTCGGTCCGGTCGGTATGGAGGTTTCGCAGACGACGGCGAAGTGCATTGCAAAATTATTGCGTTGCCGCACCAATCAGGTCGTCGTGTGCTCCACTGGAGTCATCGGCGTGCCCCTGCCCGTCGAGCGCATCACCGAGGCCGCCCCGGAACTGGTCCGTACGCTGGAAGTTTCGCGCGAAGGATTCCGCAACGTGACTCGCGCCATCATGACCACCGACACGCGCCCCAAGTGGGCCACGGCGATCTGCCGCATTGGCAAACGCAACGTGCGCGTCACCGGATGCGCCAAAGGCGCGGGAATGATTCATCCCAACATGGCCACGATGCTTTCGTTCGTCTTCACCGATGCCGATATCAAGCCCGGCGTCCTCGACCGCGCATTGCGCGAAGTCGTAGCCAGGACATTTAATTGCATCTCCGTAGATGGCGACACCTCTACCAATGACACGTTGCTGGTCATGGCCAACGGCGCATCGGGCACGCGCAAGATCGACAAGGTGGTCGGCAAGGATTACACAAAATTTGTCGCCGCACTCGAACAAGTGTGCAAGTCCCTGGCCATCGCCATTGTGGCCGATGGAGAAGGCGCCACGCACGTAGTCGAAGTCGAGGTACGCGGCGCGCCCACCGATCGCGCCGCCGCGGAGGTCGCCCGCACCATCGCCGGCTCGTCGCTGGTGAAGACGGCGCTGGCCGGCGCCGATCCTAACTGGGGCCGCATTCTGGCCGCAGCAGGCCGCTCGGGAGTGAAATTCAATCCCGATCAAGTGGAAATCTGGCTGGGCGGATTGAAAATGTACGGCCCACCCTCGGGTCAGGATTACTCCGTCGCACTCCCGCTCGATGAGCGCGCCGCGCACGAGCGCCTGCTAGAAAAAAACGTCTCGATAGTAGTGGATTTGCACCGCGGCAAGGGAACTTCCCGCGTCTGGACCTGCGATTTCACGCAGGAATACGTGCACATAAACGCCAGCTACCGTACGTAGCCCAACTGGAACCATTCTGATCGTTCACCCTAAACAATCACTATTCAAAGAAGATGTTGACAAGTGCGCACTTCTGTATATTATTGGGCAGGTGCGACATTGGCGAAGAAGAAGCGAAAAACGGTCAATGTACTACTCGGCTCCGATGAGTTTCGCAGATTTCAAAGGTACTGCGTGCGCAGTGGCTACAAGAAGAGTACCCTCATTGCCCGATTGATTCGCGACCATATGGACGCCGAAAAATTCATGATGCAATCTGACCTTCCTTTGAATGATCGTGAACGAGAGAATTGAAAAGGTAGTTTTGGCAGCTGGTTTGCTAATGTAATTATAAGGGCGATGACGATTGTTGATTCGTAGGTAATCGGCTCTTGGAGAATGGTTTAGCTTATATGCCTAGCACACAAAATACCATAATGGGAGAGTTGGGAATTCGGACCCACCCAAAACGACCCTATGAGCATCATCTGTTGGGTTTCGGCAGAGATCGAGCGAAAGTGGTGACGACGGGTCATAGAGTTGTTTCCATGTTCTCAGGCTGCGGTGGGATGGACTTAGGGTTCCTAGGCGGGTTTGAGGTGTTCGGTCGGCTTTACGCGAGACTGCCCTTCGAAATTGTCTGGGCGAACGAGCATAACATTGCCGCTTGCAGAACCTATCGCCGCAACGTGCGAGACCACATTCAGTGCGCTGACGTGTGGGACGCGATCGATCTTATGCCAGCTAAGGCTGACGTACTGATCGGGGGTTTCCCGTGTCAGGATATTTCCGTCAATGGAAAAATGGCGGGTGTGAATGGACGACGCAGTGGGCTTTACCGCGCCATGATCGAAGGTATCAAACGCACGAGGCCCAGGGTCTTCGTCGCGGAAAATGTGAAGGGACTTCTCATGAAGAGCAATAAGGAGTCCCTCCGTCAGGTGATTAGTGATTTCGGCGAGCTAGGATACAAGATATCTTACGGCCTTTATCTGGCGGCTGACTTTGGGATTCCGCAAACTAGGGAGCGTGTTCTCATAGTTGGCACCTCGCCGAAAACCAAGCAGTTCGTACCCCCGCGTCCCGAAAGAACGAAAGCTACATGGATGTCAGCCAAGGAGGCCCTTGCTGACTTGGAAAGTATAGAAGAAAACCCGGCTATCAATCATGTTTGGAGCCGGGCAAATAGGAGCCCAGAGCAGGGAAACAGGCGACTTATCGCAGATCGCCCTGCGTATACGATCCGCGCGGAATGTCACGGAAATATCCAGTATCATTACCGACTCCCCCGACGGATATCCATGCGGGAGGCCGCGCGCGTGCAGTCCTTTCCGGACAACTTCATTTTTGACTCGATGCTGCGAGAGACGGAAAGACAAGTAGGCAATGCCGTTCCGCCAGTGTTGGCCTGGCACATCGCGCAAGCGGTCCGCAATTGCTTGGAATAATAGCTCCGGCTAATGGAATTTCAACTTAAGGTCGCGAAATAATTCCTTCGAAGGCCGCCAATCCTTTGCAAAACCGTCCGCGCGAATAAGCCATTGTCTAATACGCTCTTTTGGCGGTACTGAAACATCCCAGTATTCTATAAAAAGAGCATCTTCCAATGTTGCCGCTGCTTCCTTCATTTCAGGCTCAATATTCTTCAGGGCGCGGGCAATATAATTGCCGCCCCGCTCTTTGCCTGCAACGCTGCCCGCCGAGAATAAGTCCCGCGTCTGGGGACACAGGACTCCGTGATACGTGAGCAGATAAATAGTCGCATCCGAATATTTTCGTAGCTTTGGCCCTGTGCGGGATGGTCCCACTATCTGTGGGCAGAGAAGTGCTGCTTCTGCTCTGAGCTGGAGCTTCTCGTTTTGAGGTAAATTCATGTACAGGCGAACTTGTAAGGGTAGTGAATGTTCCAGTTCCGGTTCCCGTTTGTCTTCTAGCCACCAGAGCCGCTCGCCCTTCTCCAAACGACCGCGAGCGTACTTGCGAATGTGTTCCATTTTATCGTGAGGCGAAAGACTGCAAAATTCTTGATAGGAAACCCCGAATTTCTTGAAGAGGGATTCTTCCGCCCCTATTTGCACTTCGAAGCGGGGAACATGAGATGTTCGCACGTGCATAACGCAATCCTCATATCTTCCCCATCTCACCTCCGGCTTCCCACCCATCTTGCCAAACAAGATGTAGATGTGTTTGACGTTCGAGTCTCGCCTTCCTTCAAAGACGCTATTGGCGACACTGCGCCAAGTGTCCTTATTCAAAACTTTCACTTCAATTCCAAACTCGCCCACAACGATGTCGGGAAATACCTGCGCCTCGGGCGACATATCGACTTTGACGCCGGAGCCCTTCGTAAGGTCGACAAGGGCCGACCTAACTCTGTCCTCGAACTTGCTAGGAATGCGATAAACAGTGCTTTTTTGAACTTCTTTGGTGAGATCACCTGCGAGAGCGGTCAATAGTTTTTCAAAATCATTGATGGTCAACGTCATTCTCCCAAGAACCGAGTAATTCGCCTTGTCAGCTTGTCGATGTCTCGCAGTTGACATTCCCACAAGACAAGACATTTCCAGCGCATGCCCCGGAGGCGCCGTAGTGTCAAGATATCACGTTCGCTATTGCTCGTGATTTTATCTACCCAGTAATTCTTACGAGACTTAGGTATGCGTCCCAGCCTGCATTTGTGACCGTGCCAGAAACAGCCGTGAACGAATATGATTTGTTTTGTTGCGGTGAAAACCATGTCTGGACGCCCGGGCAAACTCTTTTTGTGCAGGCTATAACGATGCCCCAAACGGTGGATCAGTCGGCGCACAAGTAACTCTGGTTTGGTGTCTTTTGATCGAACTAACCGCATTTGTTTGCTACGCTGTTTTTGAGTTAAGTTATCCAATAGATTTCAACCCCGAGGAGTGCGACGTTAATCCAGAACCTAAGATATTTAGGCAGCCTAACTCTCCCACTTCCAATCCAAAAACTGCTCCCGCAGCGCCGTCTTCCGGAATTTTCCCACCGAAGTCCGCGGAATTTCCTTCGCGAACACAAACGCATCGGGCACCTGCCACTTCGCGAATTTCGCAGCCAGGAATTCGCGCAACTCCGCGGCATGGGCCTCGGTTCCTTCATTGAGCACCACCACGGCCAGCGGGCGCTCCTGCCATTTCGGGTGCGCGACGCCGATCACCGCAGCTTCTTTCACCGAAGGATGTCCCATCAGCGCGTTTTCCAGGTCGACAGAGCTGATCCACTCGCCGCCGGACTTGATCAAATCCTTGCTGCGATCGACAAGCTTGATGTAGCCGTATTCGTCGATGTGGGCCATATCCCCGGTGCGCAGCCAGCCGTCGGGCGACCATCGGTGCGCCTCCTCGGGCATGTTGTAATAGGAAGAGGCAATCCAGGGGCCGCGCACCTCGAGCTCGCCGACAGTCTTGCCATCGTGCGACGCACGCGTGCCGTCGACCATCATGATGCGGGCTTCCACAATCGCCGTGGGAGTCCCTTGCTTCAGGCGCTGCTCGTATTTCTTTTCCTCGGTCCAGTCATGCATCTGCGGACGGAGCAGCGAGCAGCAGGCATGTGGTGTGGTTTCCGTCATCCCCCACAGGCACATCAGCGAGAATCCGTGGCGTTCGAACCCGCGCATCAGCGCCTCGGACGCTGCTGCTCCTCCTATAAGCAGGCGTACCGGCCAGGAAATTTTCCACCGCCCGGGATGTTTGTCGAGAGCATCGAGAACGCCGAACCAGACTGTCGGAACTCCCAGGCCCAGCGTCACGCGTTCCTGCTCCATGAGGTCGAGAATGCCTTCCGCGTCGGCAAACGGACCCGGCAGCACCACCTTCGCACCTGCCGTCGCGGCGGTGAAGGGAATCCCCCAGCCGTTCGCATGGAATAGCGACGCCAGCGGCAGTACCGTGTCCCGCATCGAAACGCTGAACGAATCGACCCCGCAGCAGTTCAGGGAATGCAGCACGATCGCGCGGTGCGAATACACAACGCCTTTCGAACGTCCTGTAGTACCTGAGGTGTAGCACATCGCCGCGGCTTCGTTTTCCTCGAGCTGTGGATACGTGTAATCCTCGCTCGCCTCTGCAAGTAATTCCTCGTAGCCGTCGCAGCCCTCCGGTGTCACGGCGCCGCCGAACGGAACCACAATCACGCGTTCGAACTTCACCCGGTCGCGGAATTTCTCATACACTGGCAGCAGCACATCGTCCACGATCAGGAAACGGTCGCCGGCATGGTTGGCAATAAAGGCGATTTCGTCCGGATGCAGCCGCAGGTTCAGCGTGTGCAGCACGCCCCCGGCGATCGGAACGCCGAAGTAGGCCTCCATGTGTTCGGATTGATTCCACAGCAGCGTGGCCACGCGGTCTCCGCGCTGCAAACCCAAACGCAGGAGCGCGTTCGCCATGCGCCGCGAGCGCTTGTAGAGATCGCCCCACGTGTAGCGCGCCAGCGAACGGTCCGGCTTGCGCGTGACAATCTCCACATTGCCAAAAATGCCGTCCGCACGCTCGAGTAGCGCTGGGATAGTCAGCGGAAAATCCATCATCAAACCGCGCATAGGAACAGTCGCTCCTGGGAAATACGTGTGAATCCTATCACCAAACATGCCGAAAACCAGATGGACGCCGGATCGCCCTGGTTCCTTCAAAATAGTTCATAATTAGTTATCCAAATATCTTTAATGTTGACGACCGTGGCAATTTAGAGCAAGATTCGCCCCGGAGCTGAAGTGCGCATCTCGTCGGACCATTCCGGGCTCAGGCCCTTTTCCCCGACTTCGACCCCGTCTCTTCAGTTTCAGGTTCCGTGGGGTTCACTCCGCCACGGCCAAAAGGAGTCCGGCATTGAAGAAACTGTACGTGGGTAATCTCCCTTTTCAGGCGACAGAAGAGCAGATCACGGCTTTATTTACTCAGACGGGAGTCACCGTAGCGAACGTCACCTTGGTGCGTGACCGATTTTCGGGGCAACCGCGCGGCTTCGGCTTCGTCGAGATTAACAACGACGAAGAAGCCGACCGCGCCATTCAAGGCTTGAACGGCCAGGATTTCATGGGCCGCAATATTGTGGTCAACGAGGCTCGCCCCCCGCGTGAAGGCGGCGGAGGCGGTGGCCGGCCCGGAGGTGGAGGAGGTGGCCGTCCAGGTGGCGGCGGCGGTGGTCGTGGCGGCTACGGAGGTGGAGGAGGCGGCCGTCCAGGTGGGGGCGGTGGTGGTCGCGGCGGTGGTGGTGGCGGCCGGGACCGTGGTGATCGTGGTGGCGGCGGCGACCGGCGCTGGTAGTTTTTCAGCTGAATTTGAGATTGATCTCAACGGAAACGGGGAAGCGCGTCAACACGCCTCCCCGTTTTTGATTGCGCTTGATTGGGCTTCCAAGTAGGACTTTGGCTCTAGAGTTTTCTCTAACCTTACTGTTTTCAGTCATTCACCTTAGTACTTCAGTCCCAACAAAATGATACCCATGCTCCATTTCTGCAGGCACATCTAATCTTTATAGTTCTCTATGACAGGAGATTTCTAACAATGGACATGTGGCAGCGCCGGACCATACTTGATTCGTATGTAAACCAGTCAATCGAAACGTTTGGCGCCGAATCGAATGAGTTTCGCCCTTCGATCCGTCTTTCTCAAATCATTTCCGCGCTTTCCTATGCTCTCGATCTGACGGAAGGTCAGCCGATGGGACATTCGGTTCGAAGCTGCGTTATTGGAATGCGTTTGGCTCAGCAGATCGGCATGGGCATCGACGAACAATCGGATCTCTACTACGCTCTGCTCCTCAAAGATGCCGGGTGCAGCAGCAACGCCTCCCGTTTCTTTCATCTACTGAATGCGGACGAAATTCGAGCCAAGCGCGACGTCAAAACCACCGACTGGACTCGCCTGGGCTGGGAAAGTCTTCACTATGGGTTCACGCATGTCGCCACCGGGATGCCATTCCTGACGCGTATGCAGAAACTCTTCCAGGCGGCCGCCAATCAGCGGCAGGATTCCGCCGACCTGATCAAGATCCGCTGCGAGCGTGGCGCATTTATCGCCAACCGGCTGGGATTTTCCGAACCAGTCTGTGCGGGAATTCAAAACCTGGATGAACACTGGGACGGGCGCGGCTACCCTGACGGCCTTCGCAAAACGGAAATTCCAATCATCGCCAGAATCGCGAATCTGGCACAGTCGCTCGATGCGTTTTTCACCGCCAATGGGCTCCGCCCGGCGCTGGACGTTGTAGAAAAGCGCAGTGGAAAATGGTTCGATCCGGAACTGGTGAAGGCTGCGATTTCCCTCTCTAACTCAGGCGTTCTGTGGACTGGCTTGCACGACGAATCTTTGGCCCAAACCGTAGGGGCGCTCGAGCCGGAACACCGCCGCGTCGCCGCGACTGATGAGGCGATCGACAACATCTGCTTCGCTTTCGCCGATGTCATCGACGCGAAATCTCCCTTCACATACCGCCATTCCACAGGTGTGGCCGAGGCGGCCGTCGAGATTGCCCAATGGTTTGGTCTGAACCCGGAAAGTGTGAAACACCTGCGCCGAGCCGCACTCCTGCACGACATCGGCAAATTAAGCGTTTCGAACTCGATCCTGGAGAAACCCGGCAAGCTGACTAACGAAGAGTGGCAGGCCGTGAAGGCTCACCCCTTCTACACGCTTCAAGTGTTGAAACGAATCCCCGGCTTCGAACGCCTCAGCGAAGACGCAGCCGCACACCATGAAAAACTGGACGGCTCCGGCTACTGGCGCGGCTTGAAGGGAGACCAGATCTCCCGCTTCGCCCGCATCCTTACCGTAGCGGACATCTTCGACGCGCTTCACGCCAAGCGCCCCTACCGCGAAGGCCTTCCCCTCGAGACCGTGTTCGAAATCATGCGGAAGGATGCCCCCCACGCTATCGACCTGCCGTGCGTCGAAGCGCTCGTTGCTTGCAAGACTAAATCCCAGCCGCTGGCATTTTCGACGCGGTCGGAAGTTTCATTTGCAAATGAAAGCGCTTAAAGACATCGAGGCGCACAAACTCATGCCGTAGCAGACTTAAACGACTCCACTTTTTCCACACGACCTGATCCATACCGATAACGCTCGACCACTACTGTGTCGAGGGCCTGGCGGACCAGCGCATCTATATCCATCTTGGTTTCAGCTTGTTCGAGTTCCTGGGGAGAGGAGTGCAATGCGGGATTGCGTGGCAGGAAGATGGGGCAGCAGTCATGAAACGGCTCGGCGGAGATGTCATACGTGCCGATTTTTTCGGCTGCATTCATGATGTCTTGTTTGTCGTCGCCGACGAGCGGCCGGTACAGCGGCATTTGCGCGACAGCGCCGACCGCCTCCAGATTGCGCAGCGTTTGCGAGGCGACCTGGCCCAGGCTATCCCCTGTAACAAGTCCCAGGGATCGGCCGCTGCGTGCGAGACGCTCGGCAATGCGCAGCATCATGCGGCGGTACAGCAGGATGCGGAATTGCTCGGGAGCGCTGGCTACAATTTTGCGCTGAACCGGTTCGAACGGCACCAGGTAAAGCTTCGCGGAATATTGCCACGGCACCAGCTTCCGCACCAGTTCCCGCGCAACATGAACAGATGACTCGCCCGGACGCGCACCGCCTCCCCAGAAATGCACGAAGCTCAGGTGCGCGCCACGCTTCATCATCTTGTGCGCGGCGACGGCGGAATCGAACCCGCCTGAGAGCATGCAGGTCATGCGTCCCGCCGTGTTCGCGGGAAGGCCTCCGGCGCCGGGAATTTTTCGCGCGTACACCAATAGCGATGGGCCCGGGGGAACCTCGATGCGGCAAGTCAGCTCGGGATCGTTGAGCTTGACGCGAGTATCGCGCCCCTCGGCGCGAAGCCGATCGACCAGGTACTGTCCGACGGAAGCGTCGATATCGGTTGTGCGGTGCGGGAAAGACTTATCGCTGCGTTTGGAGCGCACCGCGAACGTTGCAAACTTCTCGCCGCGAACTTCCTCCCAGGCCGCTTGTCCCAGTACTGCGAGATCTTCGCCCGTGCTCCGGGGAACCACTCGCGCCACCGCGTAAAACGCCACGCCGAAAACGCGTTCGATGCGCGACACGGCTTCTTCCGCCGAAGCGCCTTCGCCGAATTCAATCAGCATCCTGTCGCCGGGCCGCAGAATGCGCTCGACGGGCAAGCCCTCCAGGGCGCGCTTCAGCGCCATGTGCAGCTTGCTCAGGAAGAAGCGGCGGTTTCCGCCCTTCAGCCAGATTTCATGGTAGTGCACGACAATGACGAGTTTCGGCATCGCAAAATTCGAAAAAGGACAATCGAATATCCACAGTATAGCAGCGGGTGCCAGAGTTGCACAGGCAAAGGGGCGCACAGAGACAATTCACCGCATTCGGGACGGCGAATCCCTGCAAAGCATAGCCATGAAAAGGCTTGGCATGTTGTTCCATGTGAAACGATCCCAGCCTTCGAATTCAATCTCGCTTGATTCCATGCACAGTCTCATTTCGGAACCCGCTGCTGATTCAACACGATAATTTCTCTTTAGCAACGCGCCTGCAATATTCCCTAGTCTATGCTGGACGCCTGTTGGCCAGTCGCGTATACCGGAAGTCTGCCCACTTTGGGCATCGGGAAGTGACCGCACCGGCAGCTGATGCATCATATGCCTAGAGCGTCCTGAGTCCCGGGGACGCGGGAGCGACCAATGTGGGACAAGAACGATTGGCACCAGTTCTTCGCTATCGCAAATCGCCCCTGGCAGCGCCACCGTCCGCCGCGGCCCGTTTATCCCAGCGGCGCCAAGCGAGTGCTTCCAGCCATTGGGTTTAGCTTAACCGAACTCGATGACGCGGGCATCAACATGGAAGCAGCCGAGCGGCTGGGCCTTCCGATTGACGCCGCCCGCATCGGCGCTTACGGCCCCAATGTCTCGGTTTTGCGCGAGTTTGTCCGCTCCACGCGCCAGCCGCGCCAGCCGGGATAATTCACTATATTTTTGATAGTAAAGCGCTTGGAGGGAGAATCTCGCCTCCGCGGGGTGAATCCGATTTGAAATTTGTACATCAAAAGGGCGCTGAAACAGAGCCCGATTGCGGATAGCGCATTCCCGCTCGGTAGTATTACTTGACGCGGGAAAAACTTCGGGTAAACTGCCCTTTCTCTTGTAGCACTCATGCAGACTGAATCCAACTCGGCGATCCAGACCACGGCCCCCGGGACCGAAGAGACGCAGCACGATTTCGACTTCCCCCAAAGGGAGGCGGCCTTCTTCTACGGTCTGTTCCTGCGCGGGCACTCGGCTGCGGAGCTTCGCCGGGATATCGAAATCCCCCAGACCGTCCTGCTCAAATGGCATCGTGAGGCGGAGCGCGAACCCATGTTGCGCGGCGTCTTCACCCGCATGGTAGAGTACCGTCGGCACGTTCTGGCCATCTTCGAAGCACTCGTCGATACCGAATCGCGTCCCCAGCGCCTGCAGTAAGATTTCCTTGCAGAATCTAAGATAATTCATCAGGGATACTACAACAGATCACAGATTGCCGCCCGAGCACGGTCGTGCTAGCATCCGCCCATCGGAGGCCGCCAGGCTCCTCCGATTTCCGGCAGGCTCCACGCTTCACTTGAAGCGTTCAGCATAGAGTAGAGCCCGCGCTCGGCCTTCCTACACAAGAACTACGCCACGACCCCTTCCCGAATATGGCCGCGGCGTTCAGGGGGTAGCAAAATGAAAGCCTATGCAACGCAGTCCATACGCAATGTGGGCATTGCCGGCCACGGCGACACGGGGAAAACCCAGCTGGTGTCGTCGTTGCTGTTTACCGCGGGGATGACCACCCGGCTGGGAAAGGTTTCTGAGGGAAACACGGTTACCGACTGGGACGAAGAGGAAATCGCGCGCAAAATCACGATTCATACCGGTCTCGCGTACGCTGAATGGGCGGGCTCGGGACAATCCGAAAAAACAAAGGTGAATTTCCTGGACACCCCCGGCTACAGCACGTTCATTAATGATACGCGCGCCTCGTTGGTGGCAGCGGACGCGGCGTTGATCGTGGAGGACGTGGTGGCCGGCGTGCAGGTGGTGACCGAGAAGGTCTGGGACTATGCCATCGAGTACGACCTGCCGCGCGCGTTCGTGATCAATTGGATGGACCGTGAGCTGGCCGATTTCGAACGCGCGATGGAATCGATTACGCACGTGTTCGGGCGCAACGTCGTGCCGGTGCAGTTGCCCATCGGCGCGGGAAAACAGTTTCGCGGCGTGGTAGACCTGATCACCATGAAGGCGCACATTTACACGCCCGATGGCGACGGGAAGCCCCGGATCGAGGACATCCCCGCCGACATGGCCGAAGCTGCCAAGGCCGCGCACGAAGCGCTGGTCGAAATGGTGGCAGAGGGTGACGACGCGCTGATGGCGGAGTTCTTCGAAAAAGGCACGCTGCCGCTGGAGGATTTGCTGAAGGGATTGCACGACGAATTTCAGGCCAAGAGTATCTATCCCGTCCTGCTGACCTCCGCGCTGCACAACATCGGCAGTGCCACACTGCTCGATTTTCTGGTGGATGTGTTTCCGGACCCCTCCAAAAGAGGCGTAGCGGTGGGCCATGGCGAGGCAGCCGGCAAAGGAAATGAATTGCACAGAAAGACCAGCGACGCCGAGCCGGTTTCGATCTTCGTGTACAAGACGCTGGCCGATCCCTTTGCCGGGCGCATTACCTATTTCAAGGTGATGTCCGGGGTGCTGAAGAACGACGCGACGTTGCAGAACTTCACGCGCTCCACAAGCGAACGCCTGCAGCACATCCAGATCATGCAGGGCATGACCGCGTCGGCGGTGGCCGAGATTTACGCTGGGGATTTGGGAGCGGTTGCCAAGCTGAAGGACACGCTGACCGGCGACACGCTCGGTGACAAGGCCGCGCCGATTCACTACCCGCTGCCGCACCTTCCCGAGCCGTCGATCACGTTCGCGGTCGAGCCCAAAACGCGTGCGGACGAAGACCGCATCGGCCCGGCGATTCACCGCATTCTGGAAGAAGACCCGTCGCTGCATTTCTCGCGCGACCCGCAGACCAAGGAGTTTCTGCTGGCCGGGTCGGGACAGCAGCACATCGAGGTGATCGTCGCCAAGCTACACAAGCGATACCACGTGGACCTGACGCTCAAGCCGCCCAAGGTGCCGTATCGGGAGACGATTCGCGGCAAGGCCGACGCCGAGGGCAAGCACAAGAAGCAGACTGGCGGACACGGGCAGTTCGGCGTCTGCCGCATTCGAATGGAGCCTGCGGCGCGCGGCGCGGGCGTCGAGTTCGTGGACGACATCTTCGGCGGCGCGATTCCCAAGAACTGGATACCGTCGGTCGAAAAGGGCATACGCGCTTCCGCCGAGCGCGGCTTCCTGGCCGGGTTCCCGGTGGTGGATTTCCGGGCCACGGTTTACGACGGCAAGTATCACGATGTGGACAGCTCGGACATGGCCTTCAAGATTGCCGGGTCGCTGGCATTCAAGGAAGCAATGAAGCAGGCCAAGCCCGCCCTGCTGGAACCGGTGATGCACGTCGAGGTGCACGCCCCCGACCAGTACTCGGGCGATATCATGGGCGACCTCAGCGCCCGGAGGGGGCGGATCAGCGGGAGCGAGGCTCGCGGCTCAGGGGTCGTGGTAAAGGCGCAGGTGCCGTTTGCGGAAATGCTGAACTATGCGACGGGGTTGACCTCAATGACGCAGGGACGGGCCAGCTACTCGATGGAGTTTTCCCATTACGACTTCGTGCCGAACGAGATAGCCGAAAAAGTGATTGCCGAGGCAAAGGCGGCAAGAGGCGTTGTAATGGAGACCGAAGAGGTCTGACCCATGGCAGACGCGGCAGACTGATACTTGCGCAAAATGGCAACAGAGCGACACAAATTGTCCTCTATTTACACAGATCGAGACGAAAGGCGGATAGTTGAGGGCTGTGCCATGACCGGAAGATGGCGCAATGACAAAAAATGGAGATCCCAGATTAAGGAAATCGCACCGATTTGCTTGGCGGCTTGGCGCGAACAATTCCGTCTAACACCGATGTTTTCATAATGTTAACAGGGTGTGACATTTCTTGTTGACCCGCTGTATGGCTTGTGGGGTACAATTCGGGGTGTAAGCTTCCCGCCGGGAAGCTCCTGCCCCCTGTATGGCAGGTGCATTGCTCCTCCAGGGGTTGGAGGGGCGAAGTCGCACTCGGGTTCAATCTTAGACAATGAGCAATCGCCGCCACAAATCGATCACATTGGCTTTGTTAGCTACGGCTGCGCTCGTTTGCCTGGCAGGGTGCGAAGAGTCTGTCCGGAACGTCGCGCAGGTCCATCCGATTGTCATAGCTGCACCTGCGGCTCCCGTGCCAATGCCCGCGCAGTTGCCACTCGACGCGAATCGAGGCCGTCTGCCCCAACTGCTGCCGGTTCAGCCTGATGGAATTTCCATTTTGGCCGCCAGCAGCCGCGCAGCGTTTGACGCCGGTGAGCAGGACTTTCAAGCTGGTCGACTGGGGAAGGCCCGCGAAGAATTTGACGTTGCGCTCGACCAGCTCCTTGCCAGCGGTTTCGATCTGGACGCCGATCCCCGCCTGAGCGATCTGTACCATCACATTGTAGAGACGGTGAATGCAGACGAGCTGGAAGCGTTCCGTGACGGCGACGGCTTCCGGGAACAGAAATCGACTCCCGCGCCCATCGATGAAATCGCGGAAGGCGCAATTCCCGAAGAGGCAACGGTCGATCCCAATCTGCGCGGACGGGCGGAACACGAAGTCACATCCATTTCGCATGACCTGCCCCTGACGGTGAACGATCCCGTTCTGTCCTTTTTGAATTATTTTAAGTCGCCGCGCGGAAGCGCCATCGTGGAAATCGGCTTGCGCCGCGCGGGACGTTATCGCGAGATGGTTCAGAAAGTTTTGCAGGAAGAAGGGATGCCACAGGACCTGATCTATTTGGCGCAGGCCGAAAGCGCCTTCCAGCCGCAGGCGGTATCGAAAGCTGGAGCCCGAGGGATGTGGCAGTTCATGTCCTTTGCGGGTCGTAAGTACGGCCTGGACAAGACCTGGTGGGTGGATGAGCGCCAGGACCCGGAGAAGGCCACGCGCGCCGCTGCGCGCGATCTGCGCGACCTGTACGATCAGTTTGGCGACTGGTACCTGGCGATGGCGGCCTATAACTCGGGGGCAGGGACCGTGCAGCATGCCGTCGAGCGGACCGGCTATGCGGACTTCTGGGAACTCTACCGGCGCAATGTATTGCCAAAGGAAACCAAGAATTACGTCCCGATTATTCTGGCCCTGACGCTGATCTCGAAGGACCCTGCGCGGTACGGTATCGTTTTCGAACCCGAACCTCCGATGAAGGCCGACGCCGTGAAACCCGGCCAGGCTATTGATTTGCGGCTGGTTGCGGAAACCATCGACACCGATCTGGAAACCCTGCGAGCGCTGAATCCGCAACTGCTGCGTCTGGTCACGCCCTCCGACCCGGAATTTGTCCTGCGCTTGCCGGAAGGCACGGCGGAGCGCTTCTTTGCGGAAATCGCCGCAATTCCCCCCGAAAAGTGGGTGAGCTGGCGACGGCACAAGGTCGAGGAAGGCGAGACACTTTCCCGCATTGCCAAGAGCTACCACGTTCAGCCAACGGAAATTGCCGATGCCAACGATTTACCCGTAAATGCATCCTTGGAACAGGGGCAGAAACTGATTATTCCCGCAGCAGAGCGTTCCGAGGCTGCAACCGGGAAACTAATTCGATACCGCGTGCGGCGCACGGATACGGTTCGATCGATCGCCGATGAATTCGATGTCAGCACTCCTGAATTGCGCGCGTGGAATCACATGAAGTCCGACCACGTTTCGCGAGGCATGTTGCTAAAAATTTATCCAGGCGGCATGACTCCGACCTTGCAGGCAAAATCCAGCGATAACGGTAAACCGACCGCCGCCGTCGTGGCCCGGCATGAGAGCGTTAATAATCCGATCATGGAAGCGCGTTCCAGCACTGTTGTGCATCACGTAAAGTCCGGCGAGACCCTCTGGTCCATTGCCCGGGCGTACCGCACCACGGTGGAGGCGATCCAGTCCGGAAACCGCTACCTGTTCAGCCGACCGCTCGAAGTCGGAGACACACTCACGATTCTTTCCTCGCACTAAATTTTCGTCCTTGATTTTTGTCCCTGAAATCATGAATATGAATCTCTTTTTGGTCAGAGAGCCATTGCCAGAATGTCCCGGCAGGGTGGAGAATCTACCCGCGAGACAGGCACTGTACAGGCGCTTGACAAACTGACGAGATTCCGTTTATAAGCCCGCACGTGGGTGCAACAGTGGGGGCAACCGCACGAGGGTGACACAGCGAAGGGAGAACCGAGATGGCCTACGAAAAAGAAGAAGGCGGCGAGGAAAGCGAGTTCGTCCATTTTGAAGAGGAAGAACTCGGCGCCGATCCGGAAGAGATCGGCGAAGAGGAAAGCGAAGAGGAGGTGGTCATCTCCGAGGGCCCAGGTGTTGTGGCCGCGCCACCGCCTTCTCCGGTAGCGCGCAAGGCCGCGGCAAAAAAGTCACCGGCCAAGCGGGCGGCGAAGCCGGCAAAAAAAGCCAAGAAAACGAAGAAGCCGCAGCCGAAGAAAAAGGCCAAAGCTGCACCCAAGAAAGCAAAAAAGAAAAAAGCTGTGAAGAAGAGCGGAAAACGCGGCAAGAAAAAGCGCTAAGCTTTCCGTTCCGATCTGAAACTGAAATGACGAAGACCTGGGAAAGATTTCCCCAGGTCTTCGTCATTTTTCATGCCATTCGAGACCGGCTTTCCAGCCCGGCTTTCTCCGTTGGGCGCTCCGGTTTCCCGAAGCGGAACAATCCGCTTGCCGATCAGGCTTTGACTGATTAGCATGGCGCGCATGCGATTGGCTGTCGAGCATGTCCGGAGAATGAGGGGCGGCGCGCAAGCCCACCTGATGCGGTGTGACGACGGCGGATATTACGTTGTCAAATTTCAGAATAATCCCCAACATTTGAGGATTCTGGCGAACGAAATGCTGGCAACACGGCTGGCGGCGCGGCTGGGATTGTGTGTGCCGCAGGCGGAGGTAGTCGAGGTTCGTCCCGAATTGATCTCCTATACCGCCGATCTGGTCATGCAACTGGGGATCGGCCGGAAGCCATGCTCTGCCGGCAAACAGTTCGGGTCGCAGTTTCCGGGCGATCCGGCACAGATGGCAGTTCATGATTTTTTGCCCGACGAGCAGCTTCTTGCGGTCCGCAATCTGGCGGACTTTCTGGGGATATTTGTTTTCGATAAGTGGACGTGCAACACGAACGGGCGGCAGGCAATTTTTTTTCGCGATCCTGAAGACGGCGCAGGGCGAAGCAACGGCCCGATGGCCGATCTCGCGCAGGCAGCGGGACCCGGCAGCGCCCACACCGGGTTTCCATATGTTGCGATGATGATCGATCACGGATTTTGCTTCAATGCCGGCGAATGGGATTTTCCGGACGCGCCGCTTCGCGGCCTGTATCCGCGCCACCTCGTGTACCAGTCCGTGGACAGCATGGACGCATTCGAGCCATGGCTCGAGCGCCTGGAAAATCGCTTCACCGAAGCGGTGCTGGGCGAAGAGGCCGAGCGGATTCCGCCCGAGTGGTACCAGGATGACTGGGACGCTTTGGCGCGACTGCTCGATTGCCTGTATGCCCGCCGCAAGCGCGTGCGCGAACTGATTCTATCGGCCCGGAATTCGAACCGGGACCCGTTTCCCAACTGGAAGGTGCGACATGCCTGAAGACAATCTGCAACCGTGCGCGTACCACGTGGTGCGCTACCAGCCCAACCTGATTCGCGACGAGTGGGTGAATATCGGAGTGATGCTGCTCGATCCCGCCACGGGGCGTGTGCACCAGCGCTGGCTCGACGAGAATGCCGATCTGGCGCGCCTGCGGCGAATCCATCCCGCCGTGGACGAGGATTTATTATTAATGCGCCTACCCGCGGAGTTCGACCGGCAATTCGCCGGACGCGAAATGGATGCCGAAGCGATTCTGGATAAATTCGACCAGACCCTTTCCAACGCCGTGCAGCTTGCTCCGCGCAAGGGGTTGCTCACCAGCGATCCCGCCGCCGAACTGGACCGCATCTTCCGCGAACAGGTCGAACCGGTCCGTGAGGCCCGGCGAGGCCCGGCGGAAATTCGCACGCGGGGCGATCTGCGGGCGCAGGCTGCGGACTATTTCCGCAATGAAAAAATTCTACGCCTGATGGACCGCGGCGTTCGCGTTGCGGAGATTACCAAGAATGGCGATCCCATGCGCATCGATTTTTCGTACCGCCGCAACGGCACTCGCGGCTTCGTGCATTCGGTTGCAATCGGGCGCGATCCCGGGCAGGCAAAACTTCTGGCTTTCACCGCCGAAGCGATCCGCGAGCGCGTGGCACATTCGGAATTTATAGCCGTCACCGAACGCGAGCCCGCTCGCGGCAATGACCGCGACAAATTCGTGACCAGCGTGCTGGAGGACAACGGCATTCGCGTGCTGCCGTTGCCAGAGTTAAGAAAGTGGGCGCACGAAGTGGCGCCGGCGTTGAAAAGAGCGGGGTGACTGGTGACTCGTGATTGGTGATGCCTGAAGAGTTGACAGAAGTTAAAAGTCGAAAGTTAGAACATCCAGGTCACGAATGTGAATCCAGACTTTCAACTTTTAACTGTCAACTTTAAACTTCGTTCCATCACCGCAGAATGCCCGTTGGGAGCGAATCACCAGTCACCAGTCACTTCGCCCTACACAAACTCCTCGTTCCAATCCTCCAGATACGTCTTCACTTTGTGGACGAACTGGTGCGCGATGGCTCCGTCCACCACGCGGTGGTCGTAGGACAGCGTCAGGTACACCATTGAGCGGACGGCGATGGCGTCGTCGATCACCATGGGGCGCTTCTGAATCGCGCCGATCCCCAGAATCGCGACGTTCGGCTGGTTGATCACGGGGAGCCCCATCAGCCCGCCGTAAATGCCGGGGTTGGTGATGGAGAAGGTTCCCTCCTGCACCTCTTCGGGCTTTAGCTTTTTCGCACGCGCGCGTTCGGCCAGGTCGTTGATGCCACGCGCCAGGCCCAGGAAATTCTTTTCCTCGGAATTTTTCAGCACCGGCACGATCAATCCCCAATCGAGAGCGACGGCGATGCCCACATTGATTTCGCGGTGCAGTACCATCGTGGTTCCGTCCGCGGATGCGTTCACGGTCGGGAAGGCGCGCAATCCCTCGACGCAGGCGCGCACGAAAAACGGCATGAACGTTAGCTTGGTGCCGTACTTGGCCTGAAACGCGTCCTTCGAACGGTCGCGGATCTTGGCGATGCGCGTCATGTCCGCTTCATCGATCGAGTACACGTGGGGAGAAACGCGCTTGGAGGCGATCATGTGCTCGGCGATGCGCTGGCGCATGTTGCTCATTGGCTGCGCTTCGAAATTTCCGAAATACATCCGCTCGCGGGGCACGGCGTTTTCCAGCACGGGGTGAATCACCGTGCCTCCGGGGCCCGCCGGAACGGAAGTAGAACCTGTGAAGACCGAGGCCGCAGGAGCGGGCGTGGGAGGCGGCGGCGCTGCCGGAGCCGAGGTCTTCGCGCTGGCGGATTCCACCGCGGCTAAAATATCCTTCTTGCTGACGCGCCCGCCCGCGCCGCTACCTTCGACGGCCGACAGGTCAACATCGTTTTCCTTGGCGATGCGGCGAACCAGTGGCGAGCTACGAACCTCTTTGCCGTTGCCGCGACCGGCAGCAGGGGCGGGACTGGCAGCAGGAGCAGCAGGTGCTGCTGCAACTGGCGCAGCGGGAGCGGGGGCCGCAGCTTTGGGAGCTTCCGCCTTCGGCGCAACCGGCGCCGGTGCCGGTACAGCCGCGCCCGCTTCCGCAGGCGCGCCGGCCGCGTCAATCACCGCAACCACAGTCTGGATGGGCACCGTCTGCCCTTCGGTGACTTTGATTTCTTTCAGCACCCCAGCTGAAGGTGCGGGAATCTCCGCATCCACCTTATCGGTGGAGATTTCGAACAGGGGTTCATCGCGTTCGATCCTGTCGCCGGGCTTCTTCAGCCACTTGGTGATGGTGCCTTCGAAAATGCTTTCCCCCATCTGGGGCATGATGACGTCTACGGCCATGATTTTCCTCGTTTCGAATGGTGACTAGTGAAGCCGGATTCGTGAGCTTTCATTCGTGCGCCGATATGAGTTAACTTGGACTCTCAACTTTTCAGGTTTCACAAATCACGATTCACGAATCACCAGTCACCGACCACCAGTCACTCCTAATAGTGTGCCAGTTCCCGGGCCGCGACGGCAACTTTTGCCGCGTTGGGCAGAAAATAATTTTCCAGCGGCGGCGAATACGGCACTGGCGTATCGAGCGACGTCACGCGGCGGATCGGGCCGTCCAGGTCTTCGAACGCGCTTTCGGTAACGATGGCTGCGATCTCACCGGCGATGCCGCCGGTGCGGGTGTCTTCGTGGACCACCAGTAGCTTGTTGGTCTTCGCAACCGACGCCAGAATCGTCTCGCGGTCCAGCGGCAACAGCGTGCGCAGATCGATGACCTCGGCCTGGATGCCTTCCTTTTCCAGTTCCCCCGATGCCTCCAGCGACGTGTGCATCATGGCGCCGTAAGTAATGATCGTAAGGTCGCGTCCCTCGCGCCGCACCACGGCTTTTCCGATCGGCACCGTGTAGTCGTCTTCGGGTAAATCTTCGGTAATGCGCCGGTAGAGGAATTTGTGCTCGAAAAACAGCACAGGATTATTGTCTCTTATCGCCGACTTCAGCAAGCCCTTCGCATCGTAGGGGGTTGCCGGGCAGACAACCTTGAGCCCCGGCGTATGCACGAAATACATTTCCGGATTCCCCGAATGGAATGGCCCGCCGTGCACCCCGCCGCCGCACGGCCCGCGCAGCACAATCGGCACCGGAGCGCCCCAGAGGTAGTGCGACTTCGCCGCGTAGTTGGTGACCTGGTTGAAGCAGCAGGCAATGAAGTCGATGAACTGCATTTCCACCACGGGCCGCATGCCCGCGCAGCCCATGCCCACCGCAGCGCCTACGATGGCCGATTCGCTGATCGGCGTATCGATCACACGCTCCCAGCCGAATCGCTCCAGCAAGCCCTTGGAAACCTGGAAGGCCCCTCCGTACACGCCGACGTCCTCGCCCAGTAGCACGACCGTCGGATCGCGGTCCATTTCCTCGAACAGCGCCTGGCGGATGGCTTCGAGATAGGTGGTTTCGGCCATCGCTACCGCCTCGCCTTTACAGAATCACGGGAAGCCTTTTTTTCGGGCTTCGATTTTACCGCCGTTTTATTTGCCGATGAGACTGGCGCGCCGCCACTTTCAATTCGCCATTCCGCTTTCACGGTCGACCGTGGAGGCATTACTTCTTCCATCGGCCGTTTCCAGATTGCCTCCACCGTATGACAGCCGTCGCAGTACACACCCCGCGCTGCCAGTTCGGGGGGCGGAAACGATGAATTTTCGGCAAACTCCACGTCGGTCTGAATTTCGCGCGCGATTCGCGCGTCGATTTCCTTTTTCGTTTTCGCGTCCCAGAGCTTTTTGTCGGTCAGAAACTTTTCATAGCGGTCGAGCGGATCCTTTCGCTTCCACGCTTCAAGCGTCTCTTTGGGAACATACTCCGCGCCATCGTGTTGGGCGTGGCCGCGCATGCGCATCGTTTTCGCTTCGATCAATACGGGACCATGACCCGCTCGCGCGTGAGCGACCGCCTCTCGCGCTGTGCGCTCGACGGCCACCACGTCATTTCCGTCCACGACGGCGCTCTCGATACCGTAGGCCTTTGCGCGGTCGGCGAGGTTTTTTAGCGACGTCTGGCGCTGGACCGGAGTTCCGTACGCCCATCCGTTATTTTCCACGACCAATACCAGCGGGGCCTTCTGCACCGCCGCGAGATTCAATCCTTCATGGAACACGCCGGTGGAGGCTCCGCCGTCGCCGATCCACGTCATCGCCACGATTTTTTGGCCGAGATAGCGGCCGGCCATCGCGACGCCGGTCATGATGGGAATCAGATCGCCCAGCATCGAGATCGGCGCGACGATGTGCCGCGATTTCAAGTCGGCAAAATGGCTGGTGCCGTCTTTGCCCTGCGTGGGCGAGGTGTAGCGCGCCATGTGCTGCGTCAGGATGTCGCGTGGAGGAACGCCGCGCACCAGCAGCGCGCCGATATTGCGAATCATCGGCGCAATCCAGTCGTCCGGGCCCAGCGCGTACGCCGTACCCACCGAAATCGCTTCCTGGCCATAGCTGGAATAGAGTCCGCCCAGAATTTTGTTTTGGCGGAACAGACGCGCCATCTGTTCTTCCAGCTCACGGTCAAGCCGCATGAAGTAATACAGCTCGTGGTGCAGTTCGCGCGTGAGTGGGGAAGGCATTTAAGATTTAAGTAGGACAGGTTTCAACCTGTCCGCTTTTGGTTTCCGCCGCAACGAAGTCAAACCCAAAACCGGACAGGTTGAAACCTGTCCTACTGGGGGCATGCCGCAGCCGATTGCTCCTCGTACGTCCGCAGCTTTGCATCTAGCGACTCGCGATCGCTTGCGCACCACTCTATTCCCAGCACTTCTCCCAGATGCGCCGCGATTTTGGGCGAGACTTCCTTCATCTCCACTCCGAGCCCCAACAATTTTTCCAGCGATGTGGCCCGCTTGCCGGCAATCCCGCAGGGCACGATCAGATCGAAGTAGCGCAAATCGGTGGACACATTGTACGCAAATCCGTGCGAGGTCACCCAGCGGCTCAAATGTACGCCGATTGCCGCGAGTTTCTCTTCGCTTTGTCCGGGAACATCGACCCACACGCCTGTACATCCCGCAACGCGGCGCGATGCGATTCCAAACTCGCCCGTCGCGCGCATCATGGCTTCTTCAAGGCTGCGCACATACCACGCCACGTCGCGGCGGATTTGGGCGAGATCCACTATCGGATAGCCGACCAGTTGTCCCGGACCGTGAAAGGTGATGTCGCCGCCGCGGTCGGTTTCAAAAAAGGAGACGTCCATCTGCCGCAGCACACAATCGGAAGCGCGCAGATTCGCCAGCTTTCCGTTGCGACCGAGCGTAATCACATGGGGATGCTGGCACAGCAGGAGAATGTCGGGCAGTGCGCCGAACTTGCGTGCGGCAACCAGTCGCCGCTGGTATTCCCACGCGGCGCCGTATTCCACAAATCCGAGCTCGACGACTAAACCGGTCTTCATTGGCAGCCAATTTGCCAGGCGTCCTAAACTTTCGACTTTCAACTCTTAGCTTTCAACTGCCGTTAAGCGTTAATGGACAGTCCGCGAACCGCCGCCACTGCGTCAGACATCGCTTCCCAAACGGTCGGATGCGCATGCACGGTGGACATCAGATCGTCCACAGTAGCCTCCAACTGCATGGCTGCGACCGCTTCCGCGATGATTTCAGTCGCGAAGGGGCCGATGATGTGCACACCTAGGATCTCGCCGTATTTTTCATCGGTGACCACTTTGATGAAGCCTTCATGGTGGCCCAGAATCGTGGCTTTGCTGTTCCCCACAAAGGGGAACTTTCCTGTCTTCACTGCGTGGCCCGCTTCACGCGCCGCGCGTTCGGTCAGTCCAATCGAGGCGACCTGCGGTTCGCAGTAGGTCGCGTTCGGGATCCGCAGCTTTTCGATGGGAGGCATATTCTTTCCGGTGATTTTTGCGACGCAGGAAATGCCCTCCATGGACGCAGCGTGCGCCAGTTGCGGCATTCCGGCAACGATATCGCCGATGGCGTACAGATGCGGTTCGGCAGTCTCCATGTAGGGCCCGACGTGAACGAAGCCCCGCTCCAGCTTGGCCTTGGATTTCTCGAATCCCAGATTCTCGGTCTTCGGTATGCGGCCAACGGCCATCAGCACTTTCTCGGCGGCGAGCGTCTGCACTTTTCCGGTCTTGTCCTTGAAGGAGACAGTTGCGCCGTTCGCATCCTTGGTCACCGATTCGACTTTCGCCTCGGTGAAGATCTGAATGCCCTTCTTGCGCAGCGCCTTTTCGAGCTCGGCGGAAATTTCTTCGTCCTCAATGGGCGTGACGCGGGGCAGCATTTCCAGAATCGTGACCTGCGTCCCAAACGAATTGAAGACCGATGCGAACTCGACGCCCACCGCGCCTGCTCCAACGATCACCAGCGTCTTCGGCACCGCGGGCAGCTGCAGAATCTCGATGTTGCTGAGCACGGTTTTGCCGTCAATGTCGATCCCTGGCAGCGAACGCGCCGCCGAGCCCGTGGCGAATAAAATATGCGTAGCCTCAACCTCGGTGATCTTGCCGTCGCTCTCGACGCTCACGCGCCCCGGCCCGGCCCACCGACCCCAGCCCTTCATTCCCTCCACTTTATTCTTGCGGAACAGGAACTCGATGCCCTTGGCGTGCTTGTTGACGATCTTTTCCTTGCGCGCCAGCACCGCCGGCCAGTTCAGCGAGAACTCCTTCACGTCGATGCCGAATTCCTTGGCGTTTTTGAAGGTGTCAAAAATTTCCGCGTGATGCAGCAGGACTTTGGTGGGAATGCAGCCGACGTGCAGGCAGGTGCCGCCCAGGAAGCCGTCCTTCTCGATGACTAACGTTTTCAGTCCCCACTGCGATGCCCGGATTGCCGTGTTGTATCCCCCGGGACCGCTTCCAATGATGGCGAGATCGTATTTGGCCAAGCTTCTCCTCCGCGGCTGGCCGGAGTGCCGCTGCATCTGCAATCGTCTGTGTAAGCTCTATGTTGTGGAGAGCTTGAATACCAACCGGCGTCCGCCCTTCCGCACGGTCTGCATTGAAATTCGCACAGCAATTCTAACAGCGGCACCAGTGTGCCGCAACTTTACCACACCGGTTTTGGTGACGTTCCTTGACAGTTATTCAGAGCAGGCCTAGAATCACCCATTTGTGATAGCGGTCTTGGAGCAAGCTGTGGGGTTACAACTATGGACAAAAAGCGATTGGAGTACTACAAGAAGAAGCTGCAGACCCGGCGCGAGGAGCTGATCAGGACGATCGCACGCACGGAAGAAGAAGGGCGCGCGGCGGACGACGATCCGACTGTGGACCTCGCCGATAAGGCTGCCAATTCCTATACGAAGGAGTTCCTGTTCGGGCAGACTAATACCGACCGCACGATGCTGGCGTTGATCGACGAAGCGCTGCTGCGCATCAAGAAAAATACGTTCGGTTCCTGTATTCATTGCGAAGAGGAATTGCAGTTGAAGCGGCTCGAAGCAGTGCCTTGGGCCAAACATTGCGTTTCCTGCCAGGAGAAACAGGAACAAGGGCTGCTATAATCGAATTTCCGCCTCCGCAGAAGCAGGCGTCCGGCTAAGACACCGGACGCCTGTTTCATTTTCCGGTCATCCGCCACAAGTTCTGCTCTGAGTGGCTTAGGTTTCAGCCCGCGTGCTTTTGGGCTTCCGACCATCGCAAGCTAAAAACGCAAAGCCTGTCGCGAATCCCTTTCAAAATCAACTTTCGTAATTCTCTTGTCATGAATCGTGTCATGGCGGTACTCTTGCCGCACTGTGAACCGGCCATCGATTTCAGTCCGCGACCAGTTATGCGGGATCCGCGAGGCGCTGGCCTCGCTTGTCTTTCCGGCGCCGTGCCGGATTTGCGGGGGCATGCTGGACACTGGGAGCCGAGTTCCATTTTGCCATGCCTGCGTGGCCGCGCTGACACGACCCCTCCCCAAGCCTCTTTGCGAACGATGCGGCCGGCCAATCGTATCTAGCGCGGTAACGGGAGGCATTTCGTCACCGCAGTGCCATCTTTGCCGCCGGGGATCGTACGATTTCGATTTTGTCCGCAGCTTTGGGGCCTACACGCCCTCAATGGCCCGTGCCATCCTGATGCTGAAATATGGTGAGGTCACTCCGTTGGGCCGCTGGTTTGCAAGTCTTCTTGAGCAATTGGTGAAGGAAGGTGCCACAGCATTTTCGGCAGATGTCGTGGTGCCGGTGCCTTTGCACCCCAGTCGACTGCGGGAGCGCGGTTACAATCAAGCGGAGCTGATCGCCAGTCCCCTCGCAAGGCTTCTTGGTATCCCCTTTCAATCCTATCTGTTAGTGCGCACCCGCCCCCGACCGGATAAAATCAAGCTGACCCGTCGGGAGCGCTGGGAGACGGTACGTGGCGCTTATGCTATGCATCCAGCGGCCGAAGTTGACAAGCTGCGGGTTTTACTGGTAGATGATGTATTGACCACTGGGGCGACGCTGGATGCCTGCTCCCGGGCCCTTCGCGGGGCTGGGGCCGTTCGAGTGGCGGGTCTGACTGTGGCACGGGCGCTGCCTTCCTCGGCGGTGCCGGACGCGGCGCAATGGAACCAGGAGCCAATCGAATGAGCTCATTTGGCCAAGGCGGCAAGTCTCACCGGCTTAAAGTTCAGCCGGAAGCGCGAGTTGAAAAGCGCCCCCCCGGCGCTGTACGCCCCTCTGCGCGAAAACCAGCCATTATGCAGGAGCCGGTCCTCGTCCTGAACGCGACCTTTGAGCCGATTAACGTCACCGCCGTGCGGCGGGCGATGGTCCTGATGATCAAGGGAGTGGCCCAGGCCGAAGAAGTCAACCACACGCAAGTGCATTCGGTCTCCAGGCAGCTTCCGGTACCCTCGGTAATTCGCCTGCTTGCCTACCGGCACATTCCGCAGCAGACTCGGGCGCTCTCGCGGAAAAATATCCTGCTGCGTGACCGGAACACCTGCCAGTTCTGCAGCCGGACGCTTCCTGCTTCGGAGCTGACGCTGGACCATGTGCTGCCACGATCCCGCGGCGGCCGGTCCTCCTGGGAGAACCTTGTTGCCTGCTGCTATAAATGTAATAACAGCAAGGGTGATCGCACTCCTGAGGAAGCCGGGATTGCACTGACTCGACGGCCGAGGCCGTTCACACTGCATACATCCCGTCAACTGATGCGGCTGATCGGGAATAAAGACGAAAAGTGGCGTAAGTATTTGTTTTATTAGAGGTTAGTGCATCCGCCCTCTTCGCTCACTGAAATTTCCTAAAATTCTTCTTAAATGCACAACCTTTTCATAATTCCGGCGTCTAATTAGACAAACCACTTGAACACACCCCGGGAAGCGGCAGAGGCTAGGCCTCAGCTGCTTCCTTTTTTTTGTGCGCTCTTTACTGCCTGAAAATGACGCGCAGTCCCCTGCGCCAATTTTCCGCCAGGCCGATCCTGACAATTTCAATTTCTTTCGATAGATACCGAAGCACGATATCGCTGGCCGGATGAAACCGTAATCCGGGAGCGACCAGCAACAATAGAGGTGGCTTGGGCTGCAACGCCACGTCCGGGAAATAGCCGTAACGGCGGAAGTCGTCTTGATTGTGATGCCATCGAACGCGCAGCCAGTAGTCCACGGCCTGCATCACCAGCTGAATGTCTTCGGAAGCTTTCAGTTCGATCAACGCTAGCCGGCCGTCTCGCGTGGCTCCGAGCAGATCGATGATGCCGCGGTCGCCGGCGGAGGATGCGGGAACCTGCGTGTAGATGTTTCGGGCGTCCAGGCGCGCGTCGATGCGCGACGGGTCGGCCGCGACCAGCGTTTCGAGCCACCGTTCCGGCTGTGCGCGATACAGGCGGTGCTTGGTGTCCGTTGCGAGGGAATGGCGATAAGTTTTCAGCTGATTGACCAGTTTTTCAAGGGCCGCCCATTTTCCGGGAGTCAGCAGTTCCTGGCGATCGCCCTGGCCAAACCACATCTCGCCTTGCCGCCAACGAGCGAACTCCAAACCGATGAAGCGCAATGTGACATCCTGGGCGGGCGCGGCGACAGATACGCGGATGGCGTCCGGGGCCAGTTGCCGGATGCGCTCAGCTTCCGGCAAGACCGCGGCGATGGTCTGGTCCACTTCGCGGCGCGGCACCAGCCACGTGGCCAGATTTCCTGCGTCGGATAGCGCGATACGGCGTATGCGCCAGTAAAGCGGGTCGTATTCGTACAATTCAATTTCCTGCGGGGCTGCGAGGGCGGTCAGGCGATGCGCCGTGATGGCCGATGTGGCCCGCGGGAGAAACAGCCGGAGGCATTTCACCGAGCGCCCCCGCGCATGATCGCGCGTGCGGTCCAGCCAGATCAGGCCAAACGTTAAGATGCCGTCGATTGTCGCAGCGTCCTCTTCCGGCGCGGCACTTAAGACGGCAAAGGCATCCGAATCACGATGCATCAGTCCGCGCGTGTATGAGCCTGAAATGGAATGATGTAAGTCGGCTTTGGTGGCCAAGGAATCCACTACTTCATCCGGGAATCGATCGGTCAGGAGTCGATGCAGCTGCGCGCGGAATTGCTCCCGGCCCCAGCGTTTGCTTTCAGGCACCGCGTTTGCGGCGAGCAATTCCAGTTTTGCAGGCCTCTTACGCCCGAGGCGCGAGACTTCGAGCACCAAACGCTGCGGCGAATGCTCGGCAACGCGCACGACGCGCCGGACAAGGCTTTGTTCTCCACCCCAAATGTGCAGCAGAGCGGCGTCGCTCTGCGATCGGACCGTATATTGCGGCCCGCTCAGTGTGACGAGCCATTCGCCGTTTTCATGCACCTCGGCGGGGCCTGCTGTGCTCACAGCGGCAAGGGCATGTTCGAGTTGGGCGGCCAGCTCCATGAAAGTAGAGTATATACAATTGCAGACTGGTAATCCTGAGGGGAATTAAATTGGACCCTGCCAGTTGTAATCGATATCAACCGGTTGCGGCGCTGAAAGCGCCGTCGGATACCAGCCTAGGGCAACGCCCTAGGTTTCGGGATAAATCGTATGGTTTGCGCCCTGAAGGGGCGCGGGGAAGTCCTTCCGCCCCTTCAGGGCGGACATCGATATGGGGTTGCGTTACCCGGGGCGTTGCCCCGGGCTGATATCCTCAGCGCCGTTGACGCGACGGAGCGGCCGAGTTTTCATATTAAAGCGCATTGCGTAATCCGGATGAACCATCGATTCCATTGACCCGAATCTGGTTTGTGCAAGAGCTTCTACTAATTAGTCCTCCGTTAAAAATTAAATAAACTCGCTTTTTTGTTGTGATTTGTATTGA
>CAZUNI010000016.1:0-74947 GCA_964622265.1 uncultured Acidobacteriaceae bacterium
GAAAAAGAAAAAACCGTCTTGACACTAACCGGCCTTCTCATGGAAGGACTTGGCGGAGGGGCGCGACAAAAGTAAGGTATCGATCCCGATACAATCGAATAAAGAAAATTTGATGACTGTTCAGTTCAGAACAGCTCACATCGCGAGGGGAGCGTACGCTAGCGGTCTCAACATGTCAGTGCCGCCACTTTATACTGCGTCGTCTTTTTAGATGCTAGGCTACTAGTCCACGAAGTGGCATTGCACTTGCTGCCTGAGGAAGAATTGGCCGGAGGGAGACAACGACCATGGTAAACACAGTGGTTGACGGAACGTTTCGACAAACCAATCTGGACAACGAATCGCCCGAGTATCTAGCCAAGCGCGAGGAGCTTCGTCTCGCCGAAATCGAGCTAATGCACCAGCGCGAACGCGTCGCCGAACTGCGCCGCCATCTGCCGCAGGGCGCGCCGATCCTGGACTACCAATTTGATGAGGGCCCGCGCGACCTCAATCCTGGCGATGCGCAGGTGCGCACCGTCCGGCTGAGCGAACTCTTCACTAAGCCCGATCGCTCACTTATTATCTATCACTTTATGTTGGGCAAAAAACAGACCAAGGCGTGCCCCATGTGCACAGCCTGGCTGGATGGCGCCAACGGTGTCGCGCATCATCTCGCGCAAAATCTCGACTTTGCGGTGGCCGCCGCCACCGATCTGCCGACGCTGCGCGCGTTCGCACGCGGGCGAGGTTGGGACAGACTGCGTCTGCTGAGCGCCGGCACCAACACCTTCAAATACGATCTGGGCAGCGAAAACCGGGAAGGCGCGCAGGACTCGGCCGTTTCCGTTTTTACGCGCGACGGCAACGGTGCAGTGTGCCACTTTTACACAGCTCATCCAAGGATGGGTCCCGACATTCTGGAGCGGGGAATCGACCTACTCGCTCCTTGGTGGCATTTCATGGACCTGACGCCGCAAGGCCGCGACAACTGGTACACAAGCCTGAGCTACGGCACTAAAGTGCAGGGCGCGTCCACATAGACATTGGGGAGCCTTTGGGACTGCCTCCGTCGATTCGGAGATTGTTCGAGGTCACCCGATTTGTCGATGGTCGCATGCTGACAGAGCCAAGTCATGATGAGTCGGCCTATCGTCATGTGGGAAATCTCGGCTCCCAGTGACTGAGAGCCGTTCTCACGACTTGGCGTTTCCTATGGCCTATCGATTATCGAAGTTCGCTTGTCGTAGATCGACGCCACACGTCGCGCACTGCCGTCCCAAGACCAGTCGCCACACTATAATGAAGAGAAGATAGTAAGTCCCAAACTGGATTTTCGGCTGAACGAATTTTTCACCGCAACGCGGACATTTCCAATCGGCCCACCGTAGAACAGGTGCCGCAAAAAGAACCGTCGCTAGGCCAATACCGACGAAAATAACAGTCAGTTTGAGCGAGTCAGGCAGATTATTCAGTCTATCTAGCAATATCTCCGGGGGCTTCACGAATAACAAATAGAGACAAATCGGAATCGCCAGTAGACTTAGACGCGCTCGGTTACGTACGGAATAATACTCTCTGCACGATTGTTCAGAACTTCCCGCAACGTATGCCATAAAGATTTCACCGCTCGACGGCATCACCATGATGCAACAAATACCGAAATTGAAGAACCACGGCATCCGATTCCGTTAGCCAAGGCGTAATCTTTATTTTTGATAGAGGAGCCAGCGCCTGAGAAGTCGGCTTATCGGAATGTGGGATTTGCAGGATTCCTGGTTTATCGGACCACTATCCGATTTTATTGGGCCACTCAAAAGAGTCTGTATGGATATGGATCACTCCGCGCCACCCGCAAATAGCCGCGCGATTGAGACTAGAACTACTGCCCCTAGCGTTGCCGCAGCAATACTGTAAATAATCCCACCGCCGAAAATGCCGAGCTTCGAGAAAATCCAGCCGCCCAGTATGGCCCCAATCAGTCCGAGCAAGATATTAGCGATACAGCCGAAGCCCCTGCCGCGCGATACCTTACCTGCAAGCCAACCCGCAATCAGGCCGACGAATATCCAGCCGATTACTGTGCGTGGAACATAGAAGAAAAATAGGTGCATGAAGGGCTCCTTCTTAGGCGGGTTCCTGCTGCGTCATGCAGTGTAAAGTGCCCAGGCCCAAAACCAGATCGAGGCAAGCGATGCCGATGATTTTTCGATCGGGGAACAGTTGAGCGAGCTTGGTGAGCGCAACGGCATCGTTCGGATCGTTGAACGTGGGAACCAGGACGATTTGGTTCGCGATATAGAAATTAGCGTAGCTGGCAGGGAGGCGCTGGCCGTCGAAATATACCGGTGCGGGCATGGGTAGCGTTTCGATTCGGAGGCTCTGGCCATCCTGGTCTTTCATCTCGCGCAGCAGGGAAAGGTTTTCGTGCAAGGGTTCGTAATTCGTCTCGGAGGGATCCTTTTCCACGACCGTTACGACGGTCTTCGCATCCACAAAGCGCGCCAGGTCGTCCACGTGGCCGTGCGTGTCGTCGCCGGCGATCCCATTTTTCAGCCACAGGACGTTCTTTACGCCAAGATAATCGCGGAAAATTTTACTGAGGTCATTTCGCGAGTGGCCGGGATTGCGCGCCTGCACAGGACTCAGCAGGCACTCCTCGGTCGTCAGCAGCGTGCCGCGACCGTTCACATCGATGCTGCCGCCTTCGAGCACTACTCTCTTGCGGCCAAACATGGGCTGCCACTGCTTCCATTTCAGCTGCGAAGCGAGTTTGTCGTTCGCGGCGTCGTCCTGTTTCCAGTCGTCGTATTTGGCCCAGGCGTTAAAATGCCAGTTGGTGACGGCGGACTCGCCCTTGCTGTTGCGCACAAAGATCGGGCCGAAATCGCGCATCCAGCCGCGATTGGTGGGAATCTGGAAGAAATCGACCCCGGTTAGGTTTGCGCCCGCTTTTTTCAGGATGTCGCGAACGGTGCGTTCCGCGCCCGCGTTGGCCACTAGAATGCGCACGCGCTCGACTTGCGAGAGGTGGCGGACGATATCCGCATACACCCAGGGAATCGGGGCAAACTTTCCAGGCCAGTCCGTTTTTTCGTGGGGCCACGCGAGCCACGTGGCCGCATGCGGTTCCCACTCGGCGGGCATGCGGAATCCAAGTTGCAGGGGCGTGGGCTTCACTCGAGCCATCGATTCAGAATTGGAGAGTAAGCATCGATGCGGCGGTCGCGCAGGAACGGCCAGTTGCGCCGCACCTCCTCACTCCGCGCGGGATCGCACTCGACGATCAGGATTTCTTCCTTGTCCGCGGAAGCCTCGGCGAGAACCTGGCCGAAGGGATCGCATACGAATGAGTGGCCCCAGAATTCCAGGCCGCTCTGCGGAGTGCCTTCGAATCCGACGCGATTGACCGCCGCCACGAAAACGCCATTCGCGATGGCATGGGAACGCTGAATGGTGCGCCAGGCATCGAGTTGCGCCGCGCCGAACTCTTGTTTTTCGGCCGGATGCCAGCCGATTGCCGTGGGGTAAAACAGAATGTCCGCGCCGCCGAGACTGGAAATTCGCGCGCCCTCCGGATACCACTGGTCCCAGCAAACGAGCACGCCGATGCGTCCGAAGCGCGTATTGAAATTGGGGAATCCCAGATCGCCCGGCGTGAAATAGAATTTTTCGTAGTAGAGGGGATCGTCAGGAATGTGCATCTTACGGTATTTTCCGAGCATCGATCCGTCCGCGTCCAGAATCGCGGCGGTATTGTGATACACGCCGGCAGCGCGGCGTTCAAAAAGTGATCCAATAATCGCGACTTTCAATTCGCGGGCAAGTTTTGCGAGGGATTCTGTGGAAGGCCCGGGAATCGCTTCCGCGAGTTCAAAAAGGTCCGCATTTTCTTCTCGGCAAAAATATTGCGAACGAAACAGTTCCTGCAGGCAAATAATCTGTGCGCCGCGTTTCGCGGCTTCGCGAATACGGTCTTCCGCTTTCGCGAGGTTCTCGCGCGGGTCGAGCGAACAACTCATCTGAATCAGGCCGACGGTAAATTTTTGCGCCATAACCGAATCATAGCATTAACGTTTTGCTTTTTACGCGCGGACATCCCATAGAAAGCAATTATTTTAGATTTCAGACAGGAATTGGAATGAAGCGGCAGAGCCGGACGATTTAGTCGTCTTCGCCGATCATAATGGCGGCGGCTAATACCGTAGTCCACAACCCGCGCTTATCGCCCACGGCCGACTGGGTGATATTCATGGTGCGGACGATTTTGTTCGAGATGCGATAGACCTCTTTTTTTTCGTCCCACGAGAGGTCCGGGTCGAACTCGACGTTCAGCGTGGTCGCCAGCATTTCCGCGGCGAGTTCTTCGGTGTATTCGCCGGCCACTTCTTCGGTCTCGCCGAACGAGTGGTGCTCGGAAAGGTATCCGTACATAGATTTATCAGCCGGGAGCGCCAACCCGATTCCCGCGGCGATCAGGCGATGCGCCTCGCGCGTGGAGTTTTCGCTGATCACGGTGAACGCGACCTGGCCATTCTTGATGTGCTTCAGTCCTTCGCTGCGGGAGATTAATTTGCAGCTGGGAGGGAAGATGGAAGAAACGCGAACGATGTTGCACGCGGCAATTCCCGCGCTGCGCAATGCGAGCTCAAAACTTGAGAGCCGCTCCCGATGCTTTCCGACACCTTTTGTGAGGAAAATCTTTTTCGCGACGAATGCCATGGTGCCGTGGAGCGTTGCCTCCTGGAATATTACAAAGAACCAGCGTTACAAATTTACGCGAGCGAGAAAGTAACAAGAACAGGGATGAGTGTCAATCGAATTCCCCGTCCCGCTTGGATTCTTGTGCCGGATTTGCCAGCAAGCCGGTGGTGAATGGGGTTTGCAATAGCGGAGACGGATCGCAGTGTTTCAGTCACTATTCAATTTGGCAGAGTTTTAGAAACAGTTCCAAAGCGTGGGACAAGGAAGACAGTTCGCCCAGATTTTTTTGCGTAAAGTCCGGGCCGGCGTCCGAAGAAGAGTGGCCTTTGCGTGAAATTTGAATGACGCCCATGACATTTGTTCCATCGAGAATCGGTGCGCTCATAATTTTCTGAATCGTTTCACCCTGGCGGCGGCCGAGTGGAACTCCTTCGAATACACTGGCGTGGCGAGAGGAACTGAAGTTGTTGACGATTTCAGCCTTCCGGTCCCGGGCCGTGCGGGCGGCCAGAGCGCTGGAGCTAGTCAAGGGAATCGTGCCAACCTGCGCCAGCTTTTCCGGTACGACGAATCGAAGTATCTTTTTCTTCGGACTGAGCGCAAGGATCGCGACCTCGTCAGTATCCACTTTGAACCTCTGAGCGATGGCCTCGGCCACTCTCGCACACTCTTCGGTGTCCGGTGGTTTTCCGGACTGAACCAGGCTGTCCAGCACCGACGCAAGATCGGCGTTTTTCTTTTCGACCATCAGCCGTCTCCATGGAATACTTTGTATCGCGCGCCATTATATGCGGAAAGTGAAGCCGCGGTGATTCAAAATTCTTCATCGTGGTGTCTTGATATGTTTGTCCGAATTACCTATACTAAAGTTTCAAATGAGTCGGAGCCAGGATGCCCGCGACTGAGGTTGATTTAAGCGGTTACCGCACATTTACCCTTTGCAATGCACGCTTTTATATGGGCATTTTATTTTTGGCGTCTGTGTGTGGCCGGCTTGGGCGCGGACAGTCACGGAATTCCGGCAGGTTGATGGCGCAGGGAATTAAATCAGGAGTTGTATCATGACCGAGTCAGTGGGACAGCAACACGCGGCGTCAAACAATCGCTTGATCGCTCTTTGGAACAGCGTCATCGGCAAAAAAGTGGTGATGGCGGTCACTGGGGCGGTCCTTATACTGTTTGTCCTGTCGCACATGGTGGGCAACCTGAAAATTTTTTCCGGCCCGGAGGAAATCAATGCCTACTCGAGATTCTTGCGGGAAGTTGGCTGGCCGGAACTCGGCTACGGACAACTCCTCTGGATTGTTCGAATCGTCCTTCTTACCTGCGTATTGTTCCACGTCACTGCCGCGGTGCAATTGACGCGCATGAACTGGGCGGCGCGCCCGATCGGGTACGGGAACAAGAAGGACATCGAGACTTCTTGGGGCGCCTTGACGATGCGTTGGGGCGGCGCATTGCTGGTCGTCTTCATCATCTTCCATCTGTTTCATTTGACCGGCGGGCTCGTAGGATTTCAGCCCGGTCAGTTCGAACACCTGATGGTTTACCAGAATGTAGTGGCGGCATTTTCTGTCTGGCCGATCTCCTTGTTTTACATCTTGGCCATGGGCGCATTGTGCCTGCACTTGGATCATGGAATCTGGAGCATGCTCCAAACACTGGGCTGGGTCACAGTGAAGAATACAAAAAGCATCAGGATGTTTTCCCGATTGGTTGCCATTGTCATATTTGCAGGATTTATCTCGGTACCGATCTCGGTTCTCGCCGGGTTGGTGCGCTGAGAGGATAGGGCGCGGGCTCTACTTGAAGCCCGCCGGAATCAGGGTGCGGGCTGTAATTGCAGCTCGCCGGAATAGGGGTGCGGGCTCTCTTTCGAACCCGCCTGAAAAATAGAGATGCTTGAATCCAAAATTCCATCAGGTCCAATTGAAAAGAAGTGGGAAAAAGCTCGCTTCGATATGAAGCTGGTGAACCCCGCCAACCGCCGAAAGCATTCCGTCATCATCGTGGGATCGGGACTGGCCGGCGCGGCGGCTGCCGCGTCGCTGGGGCAGCAGGGCTACAACGTTGCCTGCTTCTGCTTCCAGGATAGCCCGCGTCGCGCGCACTCGATCGCCGCGCAGGGCGGAATTAACGCCGCGAAAAACTATCGCAACGACGGCGACAGCATCTTCCGCCTGTTCTACGACACGGTGAAGGGCGGAGACTTCCGCGCACGCGAGGCCAACGTCTATCGCCTGGCGCAGATCAGCGTCAACATCATCGACCAGTGCGTCGCGCAGGGCGTGCCCTTTGCGCGTGAATACGGCGGGCTGCTGGACACGCGTTCATTCGGCGGAGTTCAGGTATCACGCACGTTCTACGCTCGTGGGCAGACGGGGCAGCAGTTGCTGCTCGGCGCGTATCAAGCGCTCGAAGAGCAAATCGCCGCCGGCAGCGTGAAGATGTACAGCCGCAGCGAAATGCTGGATGTCGTGGTCGTCAACGGCAAGGCGCGCGGAATTATTACGCGAAATCTTGTCACCGGCGCTATTGAATCGCATGCGGCAGACGTAGTCGTCCTGGCGACGGGCGGATACGGTAACGTTTTCTACCTTTCGACCAACGCCAAGGGTTCGAACGTAACCGCCATCTGGCGCGCGCATCGCCGCGGTGCGCTGTTCGGCAATCCATGTTTCACGCAGATTCATCCGACCTGCATTCCCGTAAGCAATGAGAATCAATCCAAGCTCACACTGATGTCCGAATCGCTCCGCAATGACGGACGCGTGTGGGTGCCGAAGAAGCAGAATGACAATCGCGCTCCCGGCAGTATTCCTGAAGACGAGAGGGACTATTACCTGGAGCGGCGATACCCTAGCTTTGGCAATCTGGTCCCCCGCGACGTTGCTTCGCGCAATGCGAAGGAAGTCTGCGATGAAGGCCGCGGCGTCGGTCCCGGCGGGCAGGGCGTTTACCTGGACTTCGCTGATGCCATCCGCCGGCTGAGCGAGCCAGTGGTTCGCGAAAAATACGGCAACCTTTTCGACATGTATGAGGAAATTACCGGAGAGAACGCCTACAAAGTTCCCATGCGGATCTATCCGGCTGTCCATTACACGATGGGCGGCTTGTGGGTGGACTATCAATTGATGTCCACGATTCCTGGGCTTTTTGTCGCGGGCGAGGCGAATTTTTCCGATCACGGCGCGAATCGGCTCGGCGCGAGCGCCCTGATGCAGGGCCTTGCAGATGGATATTTCATTCTTCCGTATACGTTGCCCAATTACATTGCGTCCAGCTCGCTGGAGAAGGTCGACACGTCACATCCGGCGTTCGCGGCAGTAAAGGAAGAAGTCAGTCAGCGCGTCAACCAGCTTGTGAATATTCGTGGCAAGCGGACCGTTGATTCATTCCACAAGGAACTCGGCAAGTTGATGTGGGACAACTGCGGAATGGCCCGGTCCGCGGAAGGCTTGCGAGCCAATCTTGCCAAGATTCCGGCGCTGCGCGAAGAGTTCTGGACCAACGTCAATATTATCGGTACGGGCGAAGAACTTAACCAGTCGCTTGAAAAGGCCGGACGTGTCGCGGACTTCCTCGAATTGGGCGAGCTGATGTGCCTGGATGCGCTGGAACGCGCGGAATCGTGCGGCGGCCACTTCCGCGTGGAAAGCCAAACCCCCGATGGCGAAGCCAAGCGCGACGACGAGAACTTCTCTTTCGCGTCCGCGTGGGAGTGGAAGGGACAAGCCGGGCAGTGGGAACTCCACAAGGAACCCCTGGCCTTCGAACACGTTCATCTTGCCCAGAGGAGTTACAAGTAGCCATGAACCTTACACTCAAAGTCTGGCGGCAGCAGAGCAACAAAGCGCCCGGCGCGTTTGCCACCTATCAGGTGCAGGGCGTCACTCCGGACATGTCATTCCTCGAAATGCTCGACCTGCTGAATGAAAACCTGCAGGGCAAGGGCGAGGCCCCGGTCGCGTTCGAACACGATTGCCGAGAGGGAATTTGCGGCTCCTGCGGGTTCCTGATCAATGGCGTGGCGCACGGCGGACATCGCGGCACCACGGTCTGCCAGCTTTCCATGCGGTTTTTCAAGGATGGCGATTCGCTGACGCTCGAACCTTGGCGCGCCAAAGCGTTTCCTGTGCTGCGCGACTTGGCTGTCGATCGTTCGCCGTTCGACCGAATCATTCAGGCGGGCGGCTTCATCACCGCGCCCACTGGCGGCGCTCCCGATGCCAATGCGATTCTTGTGCCCAAGGACTCCGCGGAAACGGCATTCGACGCCGCTGCCTGTATCGGTTGCGGCGCGTGCGTTGCCGCGTGTCCTAATGCAGCGGCTATGTTGTTTACCGCCGCAAAAATCACGCATCTCAATTCGCTACCACAGGGACAGCCGCAGCGGGATCGGCGCACGCTCAGCATGGTGGCGGCGATGAAGGATGAACTCTTCGGCAGCTGCACCAATCACGGCGAGTGCGAGGCAGTCTGCCCCAAGACGATTCCCATCGAGTTCATCGGCAAAATGAACCGCGATCTGATTCGCGCCACGCTGCGCAATAGCGGCGATTGAGTTGGGGAATGATTTTCCTGCTTGTCGGTTTTTCAGAGGTTGATTCCTGGACCGGCGTAAGATATCCGTTTCCTTCACAATAAAAATCGCGGCATAATGCATTCGGCAACTATCGAATGGAGAGACAGAATGCGTACCTTTACGAAGATCATGATTGTCGCAAGTTTGTTCGTGGCAGCCTCAGCCGCTGCGCAGACTCCCAGCCCCAGTGCGGCTCCAGCCAAGAAGTCTGCCGCCGCTGCTCCGAAAGCGGGAGCCTTCGATCCTGCGCTATTGCAGCCAGCGACGCTGAAGGCCAAAGCTCCGGAGGAGTACGAAGTGAAATTCGTCACGACCGCAGGCGATTTCACGCTGAAAGTTACGCGCGCCTGGGCCCCGCTCGGAGCCGATCGCTTCTACAATCTGGTGCGCCACCATTTTTACGATGGTGCCGCGTTCTTCCGCGTGCTGCCGGGATTCATGGCCCAGTTCGGGCTGAGCGCCTACCCTGAAGTTTCGCGCGCCTGGGAAAATGCCAACATTAAGGACGATCGCGTCGTCCAGAGCAACCATCGCGGGTTTATCTCGTTCGCCATGGCCGGACCGAATACGCGCACTACACAGGTGTTCATCAATTTCGGCAACAACGAGCGCCTGGATCAAAGCGGCTTTGCGGCCTTCGGTATGGTTACCGACGGAATGGAACTCGTGGACAAGCTGTACAGCGGTTATGGAGAAGGCGCGCCGGACGGAAAAGGTCCCTCGCAGGACCTGATCGGAAATCGCGGGCGTTCTTACCTGACGCAGAACTTTCCGAAACTGGATACGATCAAGTCCGCTACGCTGGTTCCTGCTGCGGTACAGGCTCCCGCAGCTAAATAGTTTCTTTCGGAAGCACGATATCTGTTGGTCGAGCGCGTTGCAGCAAATCGATTGCAGGGAATAACTTCCAGTTCAGGGAACTGACTCGACAGATGGCCTCACCCACCACAGAGAAGCCCGCTACGCTCGTCGGAGCGGGTGCGGGCGTTGCCGAACAGATTCATCGCGACGGATCAATTCTGTGCGTCCCGGTTGAAAAAGATGCGTTCATCGTTTTTGGTTTTGCCGTAACCGCCTTCATCGTTCACCTGCTGTCTAACGGACAGTACGGATATTTCCGCGATGAATTGTATTACGCTGCCTGTGGACAGCATATTGCCTGGGGTTACGTGGACCAGGCGCCGCTGGTCGCTGTCGTTGCGTGGTTGTCGCGGGCTCTGTTTGGCGATTCCCTCCGCGCGATCCGCTTTTTCCCCGCGATTTCCGCTGGCTTGAAAATACTGATCACGGGCTGGATTGTCCGTGAGCTTGATGGACGCCGTTACGCGCAGGTCCTGGCGGCCACGGCCGTACTCCTGTGTCCCATCTACCTGACCATGGACAACTTCCTGTCCATGAACGCATTCGAACCCGTGTTCTGGATGTTATGTGTGGCCATTGCTCTGCGAATTGTGCGCTCGGGGAATCAGCGCCTGTGGCTGCTGTTCGGGCTGGTGGCGGGATTCGGGATTTTGAACAAGCACTCGATGCTGATCTTCGGATTCGCTTTTTTCCTCAGCCTGTTGATTACGGCGCAACGGCGGCTTCTGTCGGGGAAATGGATTTGGGCTGGTGGATTTATCGCTTTTGAATTTTTTCTTCCGAATCTCGTCTGGGAGGTACGCAACAATTGGCCGACGGTTGAAATTCTTCGCAACGTTGACCACTACAAAAACGCCCACATTTCGTGGCTCGGGTTCATCGCCCAACAGGCCCTACTCGTCCACCCGCTGGGCACTCCCATTTGTCTGGCCGGATTTTGGTTTTTCTTCGGGAGCCGCCAGGGGCGGGAATATCGCTTTCTCGGCTGGACCTACGTGTTTATCCTCGTCCAATTGCTGATCTTTAGAGGTAGGATTTATTATCTGGCGCCCATTTATCCTATGCTTTTTGCCGCCGGCGCGGTGACGATCGAGTCCTGGATAGCGACGTTCACGCCACAGGAACGTGCAAATTGGATGAAGCCCGCGATTTTGACGCCGTTGATTGTCGGCGGCCTGATTGCCGCCCCGCTGGCAATTCCCATCCTGCCACTCGACACGGAGGCAGCCTATTCGAATTTCTGGGATGTGGATCACGTGAAAGTGGAGGTCGAGCCGAGCGGCAAGCTGCCTCAAATGTTTGCGGACATGATGGGCTGGCAGCAGCAAGTGGGCGTTGTCGCGGGAGTGTTTCGATCTCTTCCTTCTGCCGACCAATCCAAAGTGGCGATCCTTACAGGGAATTACGGGCAGGCGGGCGCGATCGATTATTTCGGATCGTCTTACGGTTTGCCAAAAGCGATCAGCGGACACAACAATTACTATCTCTGGGGACCGCGGGAATACTCTGGGGAAGTTGTAATCAGTTACGGGATTCCAGTCGAGAAATTACAGACGCTCTTCGGCCATATCGAGCGGGCCGCCACGATTCGGAACGAGTACGCCATTCCCGAAGAGAATAACCTGCCTGTATATATTTGCCGGGAACCGAAGATGAGCCTGCAAAAAGCGTGGCCGCGGCTGAAATTCTATGGATAGAATTTCAGCCGCGGCCTATGATTTGCTGAAGTTTACGCCACGCCGAGAATTGTAACCAGTTCGCGCACCGACGCCACGGACTTGTCCAGAGCTGCTTTTTCCTCTGGCGTGAGCTTGATTTCGATGATCTGTTCGACGCCGCGCGCCCCGAGTTTTACAGGGACGCCGGCGTAAAGACCGTTCACGCCGTACTCGCCCTCGAGATATGCCGCGCACGGAAGAATCTTCTTCTTGTCTTTCAGAATTGCTTCCACCATTTCCACGGCAGCGGCCGAAGGCGCGTAATACGCGGAGCCGGTCTTCATCAGGTTGACGATTTCAATTCCGCCCTTGCGCGTTCGCTCCACAATGGCGGCGATGCGCTCGGCGGGCAGCAGGTCGGGGAGGGGAATTCCCGCGACCGTGGAGTAACGCGGCAACGGCACCATGTCGTCGCCGTGACCGCCGAGTACAAAGGAATGCACATTTTCGATCGACACATTCAATTCGGTGGCAACGAAGGAACTCATTCGCGCGGAATCCAAAACTCCGGCCATGCCCAAGACGCGGTTCTTGGGGAAGCCGCTGATCTTGTAGGCCACCTGCACCATGGCGTCCAGCGGATTGGTGACCATGATGAGAATCGCGTTCGGTGAATGTTTCGCAACCTGCTCGACCACGCCCTTGATGACTTCATAGTTCGCCTTCAACAGGTCGTCACGGCTCATTCCGGGCTTGCGTGGAAATCCGGCGGTAATCACAACGACGTCGCTGTTGGCCGTTTCCTTGTAATCGCCGGATGCCGTGGAAATGCCCGTCACGCGCGAATCCGAGCGCGTAATCGGTGTGGACTCCAGCATATCGAGGGCCTTTCCTGCCGGAGGCCCGTCCAGAATATCGGTCAGTACCACGTCGGCCAGCTCCATATCCACGATGCGCTGCGCCGTTGTCGAACCTACGAAACCACCGCCGACGACCGTTACCTTCTTCCGCATTAGCACGTTCTCCTGTTCGATCGAGTTTGATTGGCACGGTTTTTCTCCGTGCGGTTTACTTCGGGCCTGTCAGTTACTTTTTTCCCGCCAGTGCTTGCATGTTTTCAATGATGGCGCTCGCAAACTCCGACGTCTTCAACTTCGTTGCACCTTCCATCATGCGTTCCAGGTCATAAGTAACACGTTTTTGTCCGATGGTCCGTTCAATAGCGTTTTCGATCAGCTTGCCAACTTCCGGCCAGCCCATAAAGTCGAACATCATCACGCCGGAGAGCATGACCGAGCTCGGATTGATGACATCTTTGTCCGCATACTTGGGCGCAGTGCCGTGCGTGGCCTCGAACACGCCGAATCCGTCGCCGATATTCGCGCCCGGAGCCATTCCCAACCCGCCCACTTGCGCGGCACAGGCATCCGAAATGTAATCGCCATTCAGGTTGGGCGTCGCCAGGACTTCGTACTCGTCGGCCCGCGTCACCACCTGCTGAAAGATGGAATCGGCAATTCGATCGTTAATCATGAGCTTTTGCTTCCACTTGCCTTGCCCGTGGGTGGCATAAATCTTGTCGAGGACCGACTTCACTTCGTCGCACACCGATTTCTGGAAAGCTTCGGTCGCCCGTTCCATCCCCGGCTCGATCATCGCGGCGTTCTGCTCGACCGTGAGCTGCGGATTGCGGTCCAGATTGTCGATAATCCAGCTCTCACGCTCGGTCACGATGTCGTTGCGGAACTCATCGCGCGCCAGATCGTAGCCCCAGTCGCGGAACGCCCCCTCGGTAAATTTCATTATGTTGCCTTTGTGGACCAGCGTTACGATGCGCCTCTTGTTGGCCAACGCGTGTTCGATCGCGCGGCGCACCAGGCGCTTGGTTCCTGTCGGCGATATCGGCTTGATGGCGACTCCGGAATCGAGGCGAATTTGCTTCGGTCCTCCGCCCAGCATGTCTTTATTTAGGAATTCGATCAGCTTTTTTACTTCGGGCGTGCCGGATTTCCATTCGATCCCGATGTAAACATCCTCGGTATTCTCACGATAAATCACAACGTTCATGCGTTCGGGATGCTTTACAGGAGAGGGAACTCCGGGAAAATAGCGCACCGGACGCACGCAGGCGTATAGATCGAGGAGTTGACGCAACGCCACATTCAGCGAGCGAATACCACCGCCCACAGGCGTGGTCAGAGGACCCTTGATGGCAATTCGGAAGTCACGAATGGCATCGACGGTTTCGTCGGGAAGCCACTGCTTGAATTCGTTGTACGCCTTTTCTCCGGCGTAAACTTCAAACCATTCCACCTTGCGATTGCCCCCGTAAACCAATTCGATGGCCGCGTCGAACACACGCCGCGATGCTTTCCAGATGTCGCGTCCGGTTCCGTCGCCCTCGATAAAGGGAATAATCGGCCGATCCGGTATAACGAACTTGCCTCCCGCATATTCGATCGGCTTGCCGTCCTGCGGGATGGCCTTGCCGTTATACGTTTGCTTCATGTTTCTCCCTTTCCGTGAGTTAAAGCGCGAATGCGCAGGTAAAAAACAGTATCACAGACGCAGTGATTGAATCCTTAGTCGTAATATTCCTGCCCTAAGTGTGTAATCAGGTCTTCGCCCATCATCCACCGCAGCGTATTCTTCAGCTTCATCGACTGAATAAACAGATCGTGCTCCGGATAAATTTCCGGCGCGCACATGGGAGACTTGAAATAGAAACTCAGCCATTCCTGGATGCCGCGCATTCCGGCGCGCTTGGCCAGATCGAGGAACAGGACCAGATCGAGCACCAGCGGCGCCGCCAGAATGGAGTCGCGGCAGAGAAAATCCACCTTGATCTGCATGGGATAGCCCAGCCACCCGAAAATATCGATGTTGTCCCAGCCCTCTTTATTGTCGCCGCGCGGCGGGTAGTAGTTGATGCGCACTTTGTGATGAATCTTGCCGTAAAGATCGGGGTAAAGCTTTGGCTGGAGAATGTATTCGAGCACCCCCAGCTTGGACTCTTCTTTCGTCTTGAACGATTCGGGATCGTCCAGCACTTCGCCGTCGCGATTTCCCAGAATGTTGGTGGAAAACCAGCCGTCCATCCCAAGTAGGCGGGCCTTGAAGCCGGGCGCAAGAATCGTCTTCATCAACGTCTGCCCGGTCTTGAAGTCTTTGCCGCAGATGGGCGAACCGTGCTGCTTGGCCAGTTCGGTCAGCGCCGGAACATCGACGGTCAGGTTGGGCGCACCATTGGCAAACGGCACGCCGCTAGTGATGGCCGCCCAGGCGTAGAGCATCGATGGCGCGATCGCCGGATGATTTTCTTTCATGGCCTCGACGAATTTGTCGGGGGTTGCGTAAACCGCATGCGGCTTGAGGAAAATTTCCGTGGAGCCGCACCATATGACTACGGTTCGAGAAACTTTATTTTTCTTCTGAAAGTTCTTAATGTCGTCTTTGATCTGCATCGCCAGGTCGTACTTGGTTTTGCCCTTTTTTACGTGAGTTCCGGAAAGCTTCTTTACGTAGTTCTGGTCGAACGCAGCCTTCATGGGGCGAATCTTGCTCAGAAATTTCTTGACCTCCGCGAGATGCTCCGGGCTGAGCACGGCGGCATTCTTGGCGGCTTCATAGGCGGTGTCCGGGAAAATATCCCATCCGCCGAACACGATATTTTCCAGTTTCTCGATGGGAACAAAATCCTTGATCATCGGCGCGCGCGCTTCGGTTCGCTTGCCAAGCCGGATCGTGCCGAGTTGCGTGAGCGATCCCACCGGGTGGGATTTCTTGCGCCGGACCAGGTCCACACCGGCCATGAATGTGGTCGCCACGGCGCCCATTCCGACGGTGAGAACTCCTAATTTTCCTTTTGGCGGAGCAATAGCGGAAAGCCGACGCATTCGTAGTTCTCCTGTATTCTCGACAATGTGTGGAACGATGAAGCTGCGTAGACGTCTCGTTCACGCGGCACGGAATCCCGCGCACACCCGCGCACAAACTAGATATCATGCGCGAACGCACGCGGATTTGCAATGCAGAAACAGCCGTTCCGATGGAAAAATTACCGGACAAAAGCGAGAAAAAATGAGGCCGCTAACTGTGTTTTTTTGCCTTGGATTTCTCTCGGCTGCCTACTGCGGCTGCGTGGTCCTTGCTGTCCGCCGCTGCTCCAGGCTTGTGTCGCAGTGACGCAAGAAATTTGTCGAGGGGAAGAGTGTTGATCACATCTTTCTTCTCGATCCAACCCCGCCGCGCCATTTGAACTCCGTAGCGCATCACCTCGAGCCCTCGCGTCGTATGCGCGTCGGTTGAGATCGTAATGTGGGCTCTACGGTCACCCGCCATGCGCAACTGCGTATCTTTCAGGTCCAGGCGCTCCGGCGCCGCATTGCATTCCATGGCCACACCATATTTATGCGCCGCGTCGAAAATCTTTTCCATGTCGTAGGCATACGCATCCCGTCGCAGGACCAGCCGCCCGGTAGGATGTCCCACAATTTGCGTGTAGGGATTTTCGATGGCCGCCAGAATGCGCTCGGTCATTTCCTCGCGTTCCAGATTCATATACGAGTGAATCGAAACCAGCACAACGTCCAACTGCGCCAGCACGTCATCCGCAAGGTCCAGCTTCCCGTCTTTCAGTACATCCACTTCACTGCTGGCCAGGACGCGAATTCCCAGTCCTTTCGCGTTTGCTGCATGAATCTTCTTGATTTGCTCCAGCGTGCGTTTTTCGTCCAGTCCGTTCGCCACCGTCACGGCTTTGCTGTGATCGGTCAGCGCGATGTATTCGTAGCCGAGTTTCTTCGCCGCCAGCGCCATTTCCTCGATAGAATTCTTGCCGTCGCTGGCCGTGGTGTGCATCTGCAAGTCGCCGAGAATGTCTTTCAGCTCGATCAAATCGGGAAGTCTGTGCTCAGCGGCAGCATCGATCTCGCCAGTATTTTCGCGCAGCTCCGGCGGAATATAATCGAGGCTCAGTTTTTTATAAATCTCTTCCTCGGTCTCGCGCGCCACGGGGCGCTCGCCTTTGAGCGTTGCAAGGGCGTATTCGTTCAGCGTATAGCCCATTTTATTCGCACGGCCACGCAGTACGACGTTATGCTCTTTCGATCCCGTAAAGTAGAGCAGGGCAGCGCCAAAACCTTCTTTTTCTAGAATTCGTACGTCCACCTGCAATCCGTTCTTCAGTACAAAGCTGACCTTGTTCTCCCCGCGTGCCAGCGTCTGATCGATTTCCGGGAATTGCAGGATGTGTTCTGAAATAGCTTCAACCGTTTTTGGCGTGTGCTTTCCATTTGCCAGCGTGACCAGTAAATCCAGGTCGCCAACGGTCTCCTTGCCGCGCCGCAACGATCCGGCAGGGGTAATGGATTCGATGACCCTGGCGGGAGAGAACGATTGGATATGGGCGACAAGCTTCTCCGCTTCCTCCTCCGCCACATCAATCCGAAACCGCCCCGCCGATTTCTTGAAAACCGCGATGGCTTTCAAAATATTTTGTTCACTTTTTTCGCCGAAGCCCGCCAGGTTGCGAAGCTTCCCTTCGCTGGCGATTTTTTCCAGTTGTTCGACGGTCCCGGCCTTGAACGTTTTCCAAAGCACCGCGACCTTCTTAGGCCCCAGGGATTGCAGAGTCAACAGGTCCAGAAGCGTTTCGGGATATTTTTTAAGAAGCTTCTTGCGAAGGCTGTAGTCGCCAGTCTTGAGGATTTCCTCGATATGATCGGCCATGCCGTCGCCGATACCGGGCAGTTCCAGCAGTTTTTTTCGATCGGTGGCGAGCTCTTCGATGGATTGAGGCAGACTGTCCAGCAATTCCGCAGCGCGTTCGTAGCTGCGAAATCGTCCGATCATCGCGCCGTCGATCTCAAGCAGTTGCGCCGTTTCGCGCAGGACTCGCGCAACTTCGCGGTTCTCCATAAGGTTATCCTAAGCGGCTATTGCCCCAGAATGTAGGCAAACATCAGCGGCGCCACAATGGAAGCGTCCGATTCGATCACGAATCGAGGCGTAGCGGATTCCAGTTTTCCCCACGTAATTTTTTCGTTCGGCACAGCGCCGCTGTAGGACCCGTAGGATGTGGTGCTGTCCGAAATCTGGCAGAAGTAGCCCCACAACTTGCACTTCTCGCGCAGGTCCTGCGTGATCAGCGGCACCACGCAAATAGGGAAGTCCCCGGCGATTCCGCCCGCGACCTGGAAAAACCCGATCGATTCCTTGGCGGAATTCGCCCGGTACCAATCGATCAGCGCGGCCATCTGCTCCACGCCGGACTTAACAACGTGAAAATTCGAGACGTCTCCGCGGATTACGTTCGCGACGAAAATATTTCCGAGCGTCGAATCCTCCCAACCCGGCGTGAAAATCGGCAGATTCTTCTCGCATGCGGCGATCAGCCACGAATCTTTCGGATCGATCTCGTAAAATTCCTTGATATGTCCGCCGCGAATCAGCTGGTACATGTATTCATACGGGAAATAGCGCTGCTTTTCCTTGTCGGCCTTTTGCCAGAGCTTCAGGACCTGGCGCTCGATTCGGCGCATCGCCTCTTCTTCGGGGATGCAGGTGTCGGTCACGCGGTTCATGCCGCGCTCGCGCAGCGCAACTTCCTCGGCGTCGCTCAAATTTCGGTAGTGCGGGACGCGCTCGTAATGGTTGTGCGCTACAAGATTGAAAATATCCTCTTCCAGATTCGCGCCGGTCGTGCAGATTCCGTGAACCTTGTCCTGCCGGATCATTTCCGCGAGGGACAGGCCCAGTTCCGCCGTGCTCATCGCGCCGGCCAGTGTCATAAACATTTTTCCGCCACCCGCCAGATGCTTGATGTAGGCCTCCGAAGCATCCACGACAACCGCCGCGTTGAAGTGCCGGTAATGGTGCTTGATAAAATTCTTTACGCTCATGTCCGCCTTTCTTTCCGCGCAGGCTGCAGGTTGCACCCGCGGTCCGACACAAAGTGTGCGCGGAAAACTTTCTTGGCCGAAATCCTAATCCACACGCGCTCGCTATACAAGCGTATAACGACAATATTTCAAAATATTTTCAGCGAGCGCGCCCAACATAGCGCATGTAGTAAAGCAATCCGCAAATTGACTTCGCGTCGTGCAGTTTTCCATTCTGAATCATTCTGTCGATTTGTTTCAGCGTAAACATTTTCGGCGTGATTTTCTCATCTTCTTCAGGCTGCGCGGTTCCTTCGATCAGTCCTTCGGCCGCGAAAATCCACATCCACTCGTTCACAAATCCCGGCGTCGGGATGATATGCATCAATTTTCGCAGCCGCCGCGCCGTGTATCCAGTCTCTTCGAGCAGTTCCCGTCGCGCTCCGACAGTAGGAGATTCATGCGGCTCCTTGCGCCCGGCGACAAGCTCCCACAAAAACTCTCCCACCGAATGCCGGTATTGCCGGATCAGCAGCACGCGGCCATCTTCGAAAATCGGCAACACCACCACCGACCCGGGATGCACAATAATGTCGCGTTCCGCGCGTACTCCTCTCGGCTCAATCACAGTGTCCCGCTGCAAACTGAACACTTTCCCCCTATAAAGAACTTTGCTTTTCAGTAGTTTTGCCGGTTTCTTTGCCAAGTCGCCCTCCGCGAGAATATAAGTGTCCAATCGATCTGTAGCGCGTCTCAAATTCTAACGTTACAACCCACAGTGGCATACACTTTAGTGTGTGCGCCTTTGGTTTAGTCTCACGTCCCGCCCAAATCTAAAAACCAACCCCGCACAGGTTGAAACCTGTGCCACCAGCTGAGGTTGAACCCCCGCAAGCCCTCGCATATACTGGCCCCTGTTAAACCGCACCCATGCCCATCAACACACTGATCGTGGACGACGAAAAGCCCGCGCGTGACGAACTAGCGTTCCTCTTGAAAAGCTTTCCCGAAGTGCACCTGGTCGGCCAGGGGAAAAATGGCGTCGAAGCGCTAGCTTTAATCAAGGAGCACTCGCCGGACCTGGTTTTCCTCGATGTCCAGATGCCCGGCCTAAACGGCTTCGGCGTAATCAAAAAGCTGATGGACCGCAAGGCCAAGCTCCCGCACATAGTTTTCGCAACAGCATTCGACAACTACGCCGTGCAGGCGTTTGAAGTGAACGCAGTAGATTACGTCCTGAAACCCTTCGACAAGGCGCGCCTCGCACGCGCCGTCCAGCGCGCAAAGAAAGCCCTGGAAGCCGACGCCACGCCCACCGAGCGCCTCGAAACGCTGGTCAGCCAAATGGGCACAGCGAAGACGCAGCCGGTAAAGCTGCTAGTCAAAACGCAGCAGCGCCTGTTCCTCGTGGACGCCGACGATGTAATCTTCGCCTCGATCGAGGACGGAACCATCAACGTGGTCGCGCGCGAAGTCGAAGGCACGTCCAACTACCGCACGATCGAAGAGTTGCAAACCTCGCTCGACTCCGAAGTCTTCTGGCGCGCCCACCGCTCCTTCCTGGTGAATATCAACCATATTAAGGAAGTCGTGCCGTGGTTCAAGTCGAGCTTCATGCTTAAAATGGCCGACAAAAAGGGCTCCGAGGTGCCGGTCAGCCGCGCACAGACCAAAAAGCTGCGCGAATTGCTGAAGATGTAGCTCTGCCCGGTCTGTGCTAGCATCACCCGTACACGCGAAGCGATGGACTTTTCCCTCACCGACGATCAACGCCTGATTCAAACCACCGTCCGCCAATTCATGGACGCCGAAGTGCGCCCAACGATCCGCGAGCGCGACCGCACCGAAAAATTCGCCTCCGCCGAGCTGCGCAAGCTGGGCGAACTCGGCTGCTGCGGCATGTTAGTCCCCGAATCCTGGGGCGGCGCAGGCGCGGACACGATTTCCTACGTCCTGATGCTCGGAGAAGTGGCGCGAGTGGATGCCGCGATGGCCGTCGCACTGAGCGTCACAAATTCTCTAGCCGCGATGGCAGTCCTGAAATACGGGAGCGACGCGCAGCGCCAGAAATATCTCCCGCGCCTCGCGCGTGGAGAAATCCTCGGCGCGTTCTGCCTAACCGAGCCGCAGGCAGGCTCCGACGCGTCCGCGATTGCAACGTCGGCCACGCGCCATGGCAGCTCCTATCGCCTAAACGGCACAAAATCCTGGGTCACCAACGGCGGTGAATCCGGCATGTACGTGGTTTTTGCGAAGACCGATCCATCGGCTTCCACTCGCGGCGTCACCGCATTTATTGTAGAACCTTCATTTCCCGGCTTCCGGGTAGCGCGATACGAGGATAAGATGGGTCTGCGCACTTCGCGCTCAGCCGAAATCGCGTTTACCGATTGCGAAGTCCCGGAAGGGAATCGCCTCGGCGAAGAGGGCCAGGGCCTGAAGATCGCTCTGGAATTGCTCGACGGCGGCCGGGTGGGAATCGCCGCGCAGGCAGTAGGAATCGCGCAAGGCGCGCTAGAAGCGTCGGTGGCATACGCAAAGCAGCGCCGCGCTTTCGGAAAAACAGTTGGCGATTTTCAAGCCATACAATGGATGCTCGCAGACATGCAAACCGAAATTGAAGCCGCCCGCGCGCTGATGCACAATGCCGCATGGATGCGCGATGCAGGCGCGCCACGCATCGGCCCAACCGCGTCCCGCGCAAAACTGTATGCAGGAGAAATGGTGAACCGCGTAGTGTACAAAGCCGTCCAAATCCACGGCAGCCAGGGCTATTCGCGCGAATCTGATGTGGAACGCATGTACCGCGACGCCCGCGTAATCACCATCTACGAAGGCACAAGCGAAATTCAGAGGATGATCATCGCCCGGGATTTGTTGCAGCCCGCTGGCGGAGTCACCACCACGCAGAAGGTACGAGGATGACGCCGCTGACTTTCCGTTCGCACCACCACCCAAAGTTGTCATTCCGAGGCACGCCGCGTGCCGAGGAATCTCTCTTGCTTTGCGCCGAAACCCAAGAGAGATTCCTCACTCCGTTCGGAATGACAAGCGCTTTGAAGTTGTTGCCTAATTCTGGCGTCGGTCGTCCTTTAATCCAAGACTCCCGGAGAGGCCGCTAGCGTGGAAGCAAAAAAACGAGTCCTAAGCGGCATGCGCCCCACCGGACGCCTCCACATCGGCCACTACTTCGGAGCGCTCCAAAACTGGGTCAAGCTCCAGAACGATCCGCAATACGAATGCTTCTTCTTCATAGCCGATTGGCACGCGCTTACGTCGGATTACGCCGATACGTCTCAGGTCGCGCAAAACACAATCGAAATTGCGACTGATTGGCTCGCCTCGGGCCTCGACCCTGAAAAATGCACGATGTTTATTCAGTCGTCTGTACCTGAACATGCGGAGCTTTCGCTGCTGCTCACAATGGTGACACCGCTTGGCTGGCTCGAACGCGTTCCGACATATAAGGAAGCCCAGGAAAACGTGAAGGACAAAGACCTGCATACCTTTGGCTTTCTCGGTTATCCGGTCCTACAAACTGCCGATATCGTTATGTACGGTGAGACTGAAGTGGAACTGATTGTACCCGTTGGGGAGGATCAAGCTTCCCACGTTGAGTTCTCACGCGAAATTGTCCGTAGATTCAACACTTTTTATGGATTTTCTTTCGAGGACAAGTTCTATGCCGCTGTTGATCTCCTTCACTCAGACCCCGACCAATTTCCTGTTGAATTGAGTAATCTGAGAGCTCTCGTAAATGATGCTAGAGGGCGTGGCGAAAGTCTCGATCCGGCCGACAAGTTGGACGTCATTAGCGCGGTTCGAAAGTTAGCCGTTGAGCTGGGGCCCAAGAATTTGCTCGAGAAGTATGACCAACGGGAGGAGTATTCCTCATTTCATGAGATTCTTACGGAGCCGCGAGTGCTTTTAACCAAGACTCCACGCGTGCCCGGTACGGACGGCCGGAAGATGTCGAAGAGTTACCGCAACTTCATCTCGCTCAGCGAAACAAACGAATCGATCCGCACTAAATCGCGAGCCATGGTCACCGATCCAGCCCGCAAACGGCGCACAGACCCTGGGAATCCCGATATTTGCCCAGTGTATGATCTGCACAAGGTTTTTTCACTGCCTGAAACGCTTGTATGGGTGGATGTGGGCTGCCGCACCGCAGGAATCGGCTGCATCGAGTGCAAGACCGCGATGGCCGACAACCTAATCAAGTGGATTGAGCCCGTCCGCGCGCGCCGCGAAGATTTCGCCGCGCATCCTGACAATGTTCTCCGCATCATTGACGAAGGTTCGCTCAAGGCCCGCGAAGTCGCGCAGAAAACAATGTCCCAGGTGCGTAAAGCAGTTTTCAATTGGGAAAAAATACGCAAGGAAGTGGCGCAGCAGAAATCGATCACTCAAAACGCCAAGGTGGGAGACTAACATGGCCTCACCCTACAAAATTCATCTCGACCATTACGACGGCCCGCTCGACCTCCTGCTCGATCTCATAAAAAAGCAGGAAATCGACATCCACAACATTCCGATCGCAAAGATCACGGGCCAGTACCTGGAATATCTACACAAACTCGAACAGCTCGACATGAACATCTCGGCCGACTTCATCTACATGGCCGCGACGCTGATCTACATCAAGTCGAAAATGCTTCTCCCGCCCGACCCGCTCGCCGGCCCCGAGGAACAGGAAGACCCGCGCGCCGATCTGGTGCAGCGCCTGGTCGAGCACGAAAAGTTCAAGAGCGCCGCGCAGCTGCTCCACCAGCGCCAGCAGATCGAGGAGCACGTCTGGTCCAAGCCGGATCGCTCGCTCTACGAGGGCGAAGAAACCGAAGCCGACTTGATAGTCTCACTGGTCGATCTTGTCAAAGTCTTTCAACAGGTCCTAGAACGCCGCAAGGAAGTCGTAAAAATCGAGCTGCACCACGATCAATTCACCGTGGCGCAAATGATGGACCTGTTGCGCCAGCAACTGGTCGCGTCCGACGACGGCATCGAACTGGTACGATTCTTCGAGTCTTGCCCGTCGCGCCATGCGATGATCGTAGCTCTGCTAGCAGTTCTGGAACTGGTTCGCCTGCACGCCATCGTCCTGGTGCAGCACGAAGCGTTTGGAGATATTCGTTTACGGAAGCACAAAATGTTCGACGTGGTCTTCGCCGGCGGCGCCATCAACACAACGCCGGACGAGTCACTTCGGGAAATCGACGAGCAATATCAATGACCATGAACCCCTCTGAAATAAAAGGCGCACTAGAAGCCATCATCTATGCAGCCGACGAGCCCGCCACACTGGAACAAATCGCCAGCGCCGTCGGCGAAGAAAAACAGGTAGTGCAAACCGCGCTCGACGAAATGATCGTCGCGTACGCCGCCGAAGACCGCGGCATCGAAATTCGCGCCGTCGCGGGCGGCTACAAGTTCTACACAAAGCCGCAGCATCACGAAGTGGTCCGCAAATTCATCAAGAGCCTCCGCCCCCCGCTGCGCCTGACGATGCCCGCACTCGAAACTCTCGCGGTGATCTCCTATCGCCAGCCCGCCACCGGCCCGGAGATTCAGGAAATTCGCGGCGTAAACGTCTCCGGCGTGCTCAAGACGTTGCTCGAAAAGCGCCTGATCGTCACCGCCGGCCGCAAGGCCGTCGTGGGCCGCCCAATGATGTACCGCACATCGAAAGAATTTTTGATGCGCTTCGGCCTTTCCGATCTCGAAGAGCTGCCAAGCCTGAAGGAGTTCGAACAGCTCGCCCGCGCCGCGTTAGGAGCCGACGAAGGCATCGCCGCCATCGAACCCGAGATGGAAGCAGCAGTAGATACAGAAACAGTCGCGGGATCCGTGGAGTCAGCGCCTGTCGCGGAAACTCCATCGAGCGAAGTCGCCGAAGAGCCGGAGTCCGCAGAAGCCACTTCGCGCGATTTGCAGGAGACTCCCACCGCAGAGCCAGCAGCGGAAACGGAAAACGAAAAGGCCGAAAGCGCGTCGTCGAGTTCGTAAATTAGAACCGCCAGGAATCCTTGTGGGTCGTGGCTTTAGCCACGACATTTACAGCCAAGAAACAGGGGGCTTCAGCCCCTGAAGCAATTGCGAGCTGCCAAACAGACAGCAGAGGAACCAGCAGTTTAGCCGACCACCTTATGCTAGAACGATTACAGAAAATTATTTCTCGCGCGGGAATCGCCTCCCGCCGTCACGCCGAAGAGTTAATTCTCAGCGGACAAGTCCGAGTAAACGGCGTAATCGTGACTGAGCTAGGCGTAAAAGCCGACCCGGACCACGACCGCATCGAAGCCGCCGGCAAAGTTGCCCAGGTTTCCGACGCGCGAGTCTATGTCCTCCTGCACAAGCCTCCGCAAATCGTCTCGACACTGGCCGACCCCGAAGGTCGTCGCACATTGCGCAATCTACTCGTTGGTGTCTCGGAACGAGTATTCCCAGTAGGCCGCCTCGATTACAACGCCAGCGGCGCAGTTTTCCTGACCAGCGACGGCGAACTCGCCAACCGCATGCTCAAAGCCGCGCCAAATCTGCTGCAGGCATACTGGATCAAAGTAAAGGGCCGCCTCGACGAAACGCAGATGAAAGGTCTGGCAAGCTCTCTGCGAGGCCAGATATTTCCGCTGCGCGCGCCACATTCGGCAGGGAAAAATCCGCCGAATCCCTGGTACGAAGTCCAATTCTCAGGCGTGCGCCGCGATCTGCTCCGCCGCAATCTGCTGGCGATGGGTCATCCGCTCGAAAAAATGAAGCGCGTGAAGCTAGGGCCACTCGATATCGAAAGCGTTCCGGAGGGCCAATATCGCCGACTTGACCCGAGTGAAGTAGCAAAGCTGTCGCGTGCAATCGAAAACGCCATCGAAAACAAGCCCCAGACTCTCGCCGAGCCGAAAAAAGTCCAGCGCGCGCCCGGACGACGTCCGAAAAAGCTTCCTGTCAGGAAACCGTGAGTCATGCTTCCAGACGATGACTTCAATTCGACGGAGGAAGAAGCGGCGATCACCAAGCTGCTGGCGTCTTCAAAAACAATCGCTGTCGTAGGACTCTCGTCGAAAACATATCGCCCCAGCTTTGGAGTAGCTCGGTATCTCCAGTCGGCTGGCTATCGGATTATTCCTGTCAACCCGAATGAGTCTTCGATCCTGGGAGAGAAATGCTATGCCCGCCTCGAAGACATTCCCGAAAAAATCGATATCGTGGATATTTTTCGCCGTTCCGAGTTGGTGCCCGAAATTGTTGACGGAGCAATTCGAATTGGAGCAAAAGCAGCCTGGATGCAGCAGGGCGTCATTAACGAAGCCGCCGCCGAACAAGCCCGCCGCGCAGGCATTTTTGTAGTGATGGACCGGTGTATCGCCGTAGCACTGCACTTGCGCAAGCGATAAGGGTTACATCCTGACGGCAACAATAATGTGGCACCTTCAGTTCTTCAAGCGCGGAGCCCTTATGTGTCTGTTTTCCGCTTCCCCTTAAGCCGACGAATCTCTTCCATCCGTTGCCGCAATCGCGCCTCAAACCCCTGATCGGTAGGGTGGTAGTAAGTCTTACCCGCAAGCGATTCCGGCAGGCAAGTCATGTCCGCGATTTTGTCCTCCTGATCATGAGCGTACTGATATCCCTTGCCATAGCCGATGTTCTTCATCAACCCGGTCGCCGCGTTCCGTAGATGCAGCGGCACAGGCTCCGTGCGCGTTTGTTCTAGATCTTCCCGCACAGCGCCATAGCCCAGATAAACTGCATTCGACTTCGGTGCAAGTGACAGATAAACCGCAGCCTGCGCCAGCGCCAGATTGCCCTCCGGCGGTCCGACAAAATCAGCAGCGCTCATTGCAGCGATCGTAACGGCCAAGGCCCCCGGTTCGGCGAGTCCAATATCCTCGCTAGCCATCCGCACCAGCCTGCGCGCAATGTACAGCGGGTCCTCCCCTGATTCGAGCATTCGCACAATCCAATAGAGCGAAGCATCCGGGTCGGAATTCCGCACCGACTTATGCAGCGCCGAAATCAAATTGAAGTGTTCTTCCCCGGACTTGTCGTAAAGCAGAAATTTGCGCTGCAAAAGTTCGGCCAGCAATTGCCGCGTGATCAACCGTTTCCCGTTGGCGTCCGGCTCCATCGCCCGCACTGCAGTTTCCAGAGTGTTCAAAGCAGCCCGCGCATCGCCCCCGGAAAATACTGCAATGTGCTGAATCGCCTCATCGCTGATTTCCACATTGTCGTTTGCTAGGCCGCGCTCCTTGTCGCCAACCGCGCGGTGAAGCAACCCTTCGATCTGCTCAGTAGAAAGAGCCTGCAACACATACACGCGAGTCCGCGAAAGCAGCGGAGCAATGATTTCAAACGAAGGATTTTCGGTAGTAGCACCGATCAACGTAATGTTTCCCGCCTCCACATGCGGCAAGAACGCATCCTGCTGCGCCTTGTTGAAGCGGTGCACTTCATCCACAAACACAATCGTCCGTCGTCCCGCCCGCCGCGTGTGTTCCGCCGCAGCCATCACCTCTTTGATCTCCTTGATCCCGGTCAGCACCGCGCTGAACGCTACAAACTCCGAGTGCGTCATCCGCGCAATCAACCGCGCCAAAGTTGTCTTCCCGCAACCCGGCGGTCCCCACAAGATCATCGACCCGATATCGTCCCGCTCGATCTGTGTGCGCAACGGTTTTCCAGGCCCCAGCAGCGCCTCCTGCCCGGTAAACTCATCCAGCGTCCGAGGACGCATGCGTTCCGCCAGAGGTTGATTTCCCGATGGCTGACTGCTTTCCGGTTCGAGTTTGGCGAATAGACTCATTTCAATATTCTTCCAAGAAACTTAATCTCAAATTCGAAATCTCAACTATGACCTTTCAAATTTCAAATCCGAAATTTCAAATCCGATTTTTCCCATTGGCAGCTTGAATCGCCCCGCCACGCTGACGCATCGCCTCATACAAAAGCACAGTCCCCGCCATTGCCGCATTCAACGATTCGGGACCTTTTCCGCCCCCTGACCCAGACTGCGGAATGCTCAATCGCGCATCGCAGCTTCGAACGATTTCCGCAGGCAGCCCAGCCCCTTCATTCCCGATCAGCAATGCCGCAGCCGACTTCCAATTCGCCTCCCACGGACGAACGATCGGCGGAACGCCCGCAGGATCACCGTCGCCATCAGGTACAGCGGCATAAGCCTTCACGCCGGAAACACGCAATCTCGCCAACAGGGCAATACAATCCACCCCCTGCAATATCGGCAACCGCAGCGACGAACCGGCGGACGCACGCAGCGCTTTCGGTCCGAGCGGATTTGCCGTGCCCACGGCCCCGCATGGGCAAACTGCCGCACCAGTTGCGCCAAACACCTCCGCCGCCCGCAATATCGTCCCAACATTTCCAGGGTCCTGCACGCCCACCAGCACGACGACGAGAGCGACGCCTTTCACGATATCTTCAAACTCTGCCTTCTTGAGACGTACCAGCGCGGCCACGCCCTGCGGTGCCTGCGCATCCGCAACCCCGGCAAACAGGCGGTCCGTCGTTCGAATGATCTGCATTTCACGCGAAATGGGAGGCCCCAACCTAGCAATATGCCGTTCGCCCGATTCGCTAACCAATAGCGCTTCCACAGGCAGATCAGAGCCGAGAGCGGCCTCCACCATTCGGACTCCTTCTACCGCAACCATTCCTTCCTCGTCCCGCTCACCGGCAAGCGCAGCCCGAAATCGCCTCAACCAGCGATTGTCCCGGCTGGTGATCAGCGCGGTCCGCTCCGATTCCTTCTTATTCTGAGCTCTGTGTTTGGCGGCATGAACCATCGCTTGAGCCTAACAAACCCGTAGTTGACGGTAAAGCGATCGTCTGCAGGCACTTCGATTCTTGTGCGCCACCAGCGTCTATGGTAATTTCACGTGGGCGCTAACGTGTTAGTAGTGTGCCCAAAGTGCTGAAAAGAATCAGTTGCGGGTTTCACCCGCCGGAATGAGGTCCACGAATTTGTCCGCTGAAGTCTTGCAGGTTTCCCAGGAAACGCCCGATCCCGCTGCCATTAAGTACGCAGCCGCATTTATCCGCCGCGGGGAACTCGTCGCTGTCCCCACCGATACGTTTTACGGAATTGCCGCCGACCCGTTCAATCTGTCGGCCGTAGGAAACATCTACAACGTAAAAGGCCGTCCGGAAACTCGCGCCCTGCCGATATTGATCAATTCCACCGAGCAGGCAATGCTGCTTGCCCGGGAGTTGCCGTACACGTTTCACAAGCTAGCCGCAAAATTCTGGCCCGGCCCGCTGACTCTTCTTGTGGACGCAGCAAACAGCGTCCCCCTAAAGATTACCGCACACACCGGGCAAGTCGCATTGCGCTGGTCCAATTCTCCGGTCGTGAACGCCCTGATCGATGCCGCTCAGTCCCCAATCACTGGCACGAGCGGAAATGTTTCGGGACAGCCGGCCTGCTCCACAGCTATAGAGTTGCTCGAACAGTTGGGCGATCGCCTTCCTTTGATCCTTGACGGAGGTCCGACCGCCGGAAATCTCGCATCCACCATCGTAAAACTTCACGACGGTGAATGGGCGATAATGCGCGAGGGGGTAATTTCCGAAGAGCAAATTCGCGAGGCGTTAAAAGAAAAGCTATAATGAAATTGCGTGAGACCTCTCGATGTTGAAGTTGGCCTTCATCTCAAATTTCAAATTCCTCTGTGCCCGATTTAAATGTACTCTCCGCCATCCGCCATCCTGCCCCGCCTCATCGCGCGTCAATATACCGCAGGAAATTGAAATCCCCGGAAGGCGACAGCCGCACATCGCTGATTCTGGACCGGTGAACACAGATATTGTCGTTGTACCACAGGCTAATGTAGGGCGCGTCTTCCGCGACATCTTTTTGAATCGAACTGAAAAGTTTCCGCCGCTTTTCCCGGTCGATCTCCGCGCGTGCGCTGTCCATCAGGGCATCCAGCGCCGGATTGCGATAACGCCCCCGGTTGGTTCCAGCCGGAGGAATGTTTCGCGAGTTAAAGGCAAAATCGAAAAACTCGGGATCGCTGTTAACCCCAATCCACCGAAGCGTCGAGAGCTGGAAGCTTCCTCGGTTCAAATCAGAAATTAATGTAGCAAGTTCCATCGGTCTGAGTTCCAGGTCGATTCCCACCGCGCGCCACTGCTCCTTCAGCGCCTCGCCCAGGATTCGCGTGTCTTCCTGAGTTGAAGTTTTCATCGCGACGGTAAATCTCATTCCATTCTGCTGGGCAGACCGTGGATAGCCCGCCAAATCGAGCAAATGTTCGGCCCGCCGGGGATCGAAATCGAAATGTGTGACGTTCGGCTCGTAGGCCCAACTGCTGGGCGGGAGCGGCCCGTCCGCCACTCTCGCAAATCCCCGCAGCAGATATTTGATAATTTCTTGCCGGTTGGTTGCAAGTGCCAGCGCCTGGCGCACTTCGCGTTTGGCCAGCATCGGGTCCTCGAAATTAAAAATAATGTACGCGAAATTATTTCCAGGCTGGTCGGTGACTTCAATCCCGGGCCGCGCCTGCATCACCGGAATCATGTCCGGCGCCAGCGAAGTCAGCTCCAGGTCGGCAGAGCCTTTGCGCAATTCCAGTGCCCGCACAATGGCCTCGGGCACAACGCGGAACCGGACCGTCTCGATTTTCGCGGGCATCCGAAAATAACTCATGTTCCGCTCGATCACCACGCTATCATCCTGCTGCGCGCTCACAAATCGAAACGGTCCGGTGCCGACAGGATGATCCCCAAAATCGGCTCCCGCCCCAACCGGAACCACTCCAAGAGCCGGCCGGCAAATATTCAGCAGAAATCCGCTGTCCGGGTGGCTCAGATGAAAAATGACAGTAGCCGCGTCCGGCGTATCAATCGACGAGACCAGCGCCAGCGACCCGCGCTTGGGCGATGTCACGCTTCGATTCAGGATGGAATCGAACGTGTACTTCACGTCCGCCGAAGTAAGTTCGCGCCCATCGTAAAATTTCACGCCGCGCCGAAGATGAAATATATAAGTGAGCGCATCCGGCGTTTCCCAGGTTTCCGCCAGGTCGGCGCGCGGATTCCGTTGCTCGTCCAGTTCGATCAAACTATCGAAGAGCAGCCCATCGATACGCTCCGACTGCGCATCGGTGCCAATTCTCGGATCAAGGTTCGTAGGCATCGATTCACTAAGGAAATTAACAACGCCGGGTTCAGTGGGTGTCGAACGAGAGCAGGAAGAGAGAAGCAAGAGAATGGAAGCAAAGGAAATAAAGGATGTGAAGGAAGTAAAGGAAAAAACATTCCGCAGGACGCGAATCCAAGGACGTAGCTCCGATCCTCCACTTCCTTTACATCCTCCACTTCCTCTCTCACCCCGCATAACACACCTTACCCAGCACGACAGCCCGCCTGGCCCCAGTTGCCCCCGCCACATTCGCAGGCCGTCGATGCAGTGTCTCCCAAGCGAGAACCGCAAACGCATACGCTTCTTTCGCGTCGCCGGGTACGCCAAGATCGTCCGACTTGCGCACGCGAACGCCCGTTAACGCCGCTTCGATTTGCGCCATCAGCAACGGATTGCGCGCTCCTCCGCCGGAAACAATCAGTTCGGAAGTTTCCGCGCGCGGAGAAATAAACCGGTGAAATGCATCCACAATCGATAGTGCCGTAAGAATTGTCGCAGTATGAATTACATCTTCTGGCCGCGCCCGCTTAGACTCGCGATGCGCGAGCAACTGTTCAACATAAGCCGACCCATACTGCTCGCGCCCCGCAGTCTTCGGCGGCGATTTCAAAAAGTACTTGTCGCGCAGCAATGCACCAAGCAGTTCAGGCAAGACTGTGCCACGCCGCGCCATCTCCGCGTTTCGATCGAAGGATTTCTTGCCGCCCGTGAAGTGCCGCACCAGCGCATCGATCGCCATATTCCCCGGCCCAATATCGAACGCAAAAACATCCTCAATCTTTGCGTTCCGGGGAACTACGGTCACGTTCGAAATCCCCCCGATATTCAGCGCCGCGCGCCCAATCCGCGCATTCCGATAGAGCAGATAATCCACAAACGGCACCAGCGGCGCGCCCTGCCCGCCCGCAGCCATATCCGCCGGACGAAAATCCCCAACAGTGGTAATCCCCGTCCGCGTCGCGATCACAGAAGGCTCGCCAATCTGCAGCGTCGAAGAAACGGACCGCCCGCAAAATCGAGAGGGCACTCCCTGATGAAAAACAGTCTGCCCGTGCGATCCGATGACAGCAACCTCCGCCGGCCGAACCTTGAATTTCCCGCAAGCCGCGAGTGCCGCCTCAGCAAAAATCTCGCCCAACAAAAAATTAAGCTGGCTGATTTTCCCGGTAGTTGTCGCCCGCCCTTCGCCCAATCGCAAAATAATCTCTCGAACTGAAGCATGGAAGGGAAGCGAGGCAAAATTCTCCAGCGTGGCCGCTCGCTCCGAAAATCGCACCAGCGCAACATCGATTCCATCCGCGGAAGTCCCGGACATAATGCCCAGCGCAAGTGAGCCTCTTGGCCCTCGTTTCTTTCTGGCTTCTCGCCCGCCCCCGGTAGAGGTTGGCCTCATAGCTTCTCCGCCAGCTTCGAAATCTTCTGTAACTTCACCAATGGCGTCCCCAAGCGGCGCACAGGATTCCAAAACCTTACCAACAATGGTGTCGCCAAACACCCCGTAGCATTCCAAAACCCGTCCCGACAGGGACGACACAACGTAGCCCACCGCGTCAGCGGTGGGAAAGCCATCCCGTAGATCGGCAAGCCTCGGAGGGGCGACACAAGGTCGTCTCGAATCTCATCGTGATTCATAGAATCTGTTTCTTCAACTGCGCCAGCAAATTCAGCGCATCAATCGGCTTCAAATTATCCAGATCGCAATCGCGCAGCGCATCGAGCACATGCTGATCGAGCGGCGTAAACAAAGCCTGCTGCTCCGGCGGCGCCGAGCCATCCCCAAATGCTCCCGGAGTCAATTTCTCCGTCAACTGATGCTCCGCCTGCTCATGCTTGGCCAGGACTTCCCGCGCCCGCGCAATCACGGCCGAGGGCAGCCCCGCCATTCGCGCCACTTCGATGCCATAACTCTTGTCCGCGCACCCGGTCTCGACGCGTTTCAAAAACACAATCCCCGTAGAAGTCTCCCGCGCGGAAACATGAACATTCTTAACGCCCGGCAGCAACTCCGCCAGTTCGGTCAACTCATGATAATGCGTCGCAAAAAGCGTCCGCGATTTCGTTTCAGTGGAAAGATGCTCGACCACTGCCCACGCAATCGACAGCCCGTCGAACGTCGCCGTCCCTCGCCCCACTTCATCCAGCAGCACCAAACTCGACGGCGTCGCAGTATTCAAGATCGCCGCGACTTCCGTCATCTCCACCAAAAACGTGGACCGCCCGCGCGCCAGATTATCCGCCGCGCCAATGCGCGTAAAAATCCGGTCGGTCAGAGGCAGTCGCGCTGTGCCTGCCGGGACAAACGACCCCATCTGCGCCATCAAAATAATCAACGCCGCCTGCCGCAAGTACGTGGACTTCCCACCCATATTGGGGCCAGTAATCAGCAGAATTTGCTGCGTGCTTTCATCCAAATAAAGGTCGTTGGGAACAAACCGTTCCCCCTTTTGCTCCAGCAACTGCTCGATCACCGGGTGGCGTCCCGCGACAATTGTAATTTGCCCATCGTCCGCAAATTCCGGTCGCGCATACTTTCGGGAAGCCGCAAGCCGCGCGAAATTTCCCAGCACGTCCAGTTGCGCCATGGCAGATGCCGTCCGGCGAAGCCGCCCAGCCTGCTCCGCGATCCACAAACGCAATTCCGCAAACAGCCTCCGCTCGATCTCCGCGATGCGTTCGTCCGCATCCAGAACTTTCCGTTCGTATTCTTTCAGTTCCGCGGTTGTATAGCGCTCAGCGTTTACCAGCGTTTGTTTACGTTCAAAATCGGCAGGGACAAGGTGCACATTCGGCTTGGTCACTTCGATGTAATACCCAAACACCTGATTGAATCGAATCTTCAGCGACCCGATCCCCGTGCGCTTGCGTTCGCGCTCTTCCATCGCTGCAATAATCTGTTTGCTGTGCAGTGAAAGATCGCGCAGTTGGTCAAGTTCCTCGTGGTATCCCGCCCGAATCACACCCGGATCGGAAGCCAGCGCCGGAGGATCGTCAGCAAGCGCGGATTCGACCCGCTCGCGCACGTCAGCTAATTCATCGACTTGCGCATGCAGCGCCGCAAGACGCTCACACACACAATTCCCCAGATATTTTCGCAGCAGCGGAATGCGCCCCAGCGATTGCCGCAGCCCAAGCAAGTCCCGCGGAGTGGCAACTCCCAGCGTCACGCGCCCGGTCAGCCGTTCCAGGTCCTGCACGCCATTCAGCCCATGCCGGATTTCTTCGCGCAATACAGTGTGCGCCTTCAATTCGGCCACAGCATCGAGCCGTGCATCGATTTCCAGACGATTCACCTGCGGACGCAAGATCCACTGACGCAACAGGCGCGCGCCCATGCCAGTAGCCGTTTCATCCAGCGCGGAAAGCAGCGTAGGAGCCCCACCGCGCCCCGCATCCTCGGCAAAAATAGGCGCAACCAGTTCCAAATTTCGAACGGTCACCGTGTCGAGCACCAGCGCGTCAGCCTGTTCGTAATAACGCACCCGGTCCATATGCCCCAGCGCCGATTCCAAGTGATTCCCGTTTTCGGGCCCCTTGGCCGAAGTCTCGCGCAGGTAATGCACCATCGCCCCCGCAGCAGCGATGGCTTGCAAATGTCCACCCAACCCAAATCCATCAAGGCTGGCAACCCCAAATTGCTCGCGAAGCATTCGCTCAGCATAATCCGTTCGAAAAGCCCATTCCTCGATTCGCGTCTCAACCGTATCGCGAAACTCGCCACGCGATCCGGGATTGTGCCCGCCGCCATCGTCCCCAGGTGTTGTAGCAAAAAGCCCAGCCTGCCGGGGAAGCAGCAGTTCGCGAGGCTTCAGTCGATGAAGTTCATCTCGTAACTTCTCATCGGCATCGTTCCCAGAAAATTCAGTGACCAGAAACTCCCCAGTCGTAACGTCCGCATACGCAAGCCCAACAGGATTTCCCGAAGCAGCCCGCGACAGTGCAGCCAGATAATTGTTCTCCTTGGGCTCCAAAACATTCAGGCTGGTAGCCGTGCCGGGAGTAATGACGCGCACCACTTCGCGCCGCACGAGTTTCTTACCCGGCCCGGGAGCTTCCATCTGATCGCAGATGGCAATCTTATAACCGGCGCGCAGCAGCCGTGCGATATAGCCCTCGGCGGCATGGTAGGGAACTCCGCACATCGGCACAGGCTCGCCCTTTTCGCGATTCCGCGATGTCAGCGTAATTTGCAGTTCGCGGGACGCCGCAATGGCGTCTTCATAGAACAGTTCGTAGAAATCCCCCAGCCGGAACAGCACCAGCACGTGCGGGTACTGTGTCTTGATCGCATGATACTGCCGCATCAGCGGTGTGGATGGTTCAGTCATGTCTGCGTGAAGCGCCGGAGGCAAAGCAACCGTGAGCTACAGAAAGTTTATACCTTGCCGCCTTCGCTCCTGTCGAGCCGTGCTCATCGATTAAAGACGAATGTTCGATGGTTCTCCCAATAGTTCGTGTTGAATCGTGGCCACAGATAACACGATTAAGCCGGCGGACGCTGATTGAGCCGAATGTCCCGAATAATTTCAAATTTCAAATTCTGCACCGGTCAGATGATCGATACGCCAAAGTCCAACGAACACGTAACTATTTCCGCATTGCAGTCCATAGAAGTCCGGTGTAAATTGTCGTGCGTTCGAAAGTTCACAACTGACATCCAATTAGGGTGCTCCACTATGAATACAAGTTTGCGCACGTCCCGGCGATTGATTCTTCTCGGCGCGCTGTTTGCCCTGCCCGCCGCCGCAGGCACTTCCCGAATCTACGTCACCAATCACGCGGGAACCACCATTTCGGTGATCGATCCGGCGACCAACAAGATTGTGCAGGAACTGAAGGGAATAGAAGCCCCCGAGGGCGTCAATTTTTCCGCTGACGGCAAACTCGTTTATGCCACACAGATTGGCGAAGACGTCCTTACCGTAATGGATCGCAAGTCAGGAAAGGTCGTCAAGAAGGTACCGCTGAGCGGCATCGCCAATGATGTGCTGCCCACCAAGGACGGCAAGCTGATCCTGGTCTGCATCCACACGACTCCCGGCTGGCTAGACGTCATCGACGCCGCCACGTTGGAGAAGATCAAAAGCATCCCCACAAAGAAGGGGCTGCACGATATTGCTCTGTCCCCCGACGGTAAGTTTGCGGTTGCCAGCGCGGAGGGCGGGAAGGCTCTGGCCGTTTTTGACCTGACGAACCTCACCGAGGCCTGGAACATGGATTTTGACATGGGCACGCAGGTGATGGCTTTCGATCCGAATCCCAACATCTCGCCCCGCTTATTCCTCACGATGAATCGCATAAAGGGCTTCATGGTCCTGGACTTCGCCAATCGCAAGGAAATCACCAGGGTTACCTTCCCGGATGACGAGCCAAGCCTGGCCCCGAGCGGCAGCCCAAGTCACGCCCTGGGCATTACGCCGGACGGCAAAACTCTCTGGGTCGGCAGCCGCACCTACGATTCTGTTTTCGTGTACTCAGTCGCAGACCTGAAACTGCTGGGCCGTGTCCACATGCCGAAAGTCGAGCCACCAGGGCATGAGGCCATCAGTGGCTCCCCGTTCTGGGTCGTCTTCACGCCGGACAGCAAAACGGCCTACGTATCGAGTGCGGCAGATCGGTCGGTATCGGCCATTGACGTAAAGACCATGAAAATGGCCACCCGCATCGAGGTGGGTGAAGAGCCCGGGCGGATGAGCACGCTGGCGCTACCCTAAAATCCGGCAATCGTTCGAAATTTCCAAGGCGCGTGTGTGCGCGAATTCAATTTTTGGAGCGAATCATGAAGTCTAAAGTCTGGGCGCAACTGGCGGTCGTTCTCATTGCAATGGCGGCACTTATGCCCGTCGCGAAGACGGTAGCAGCCCCCGCCCCGCAGGATGCCAAGCCCACGTCAACGCTCGATTATGAGTTCTTCAAGGCCCGTGTCGAGCCCATCTTCCTGAAGAATCGCCCCGGACACGCCCGTTGCTACACCTGCCACTTATTGGGGCCCGCCCCGAAATACCTGGTAAGGCTTTTCCCCGGAGCCACTACCTGGACCGAGGAGCAATCCCGGCAAATCTTCGAAAACGTTTCGAAGCTGATCAATATGGACGACCCCATGAAAAGCCGCTTCCTGATCCATCCTCTTTCGCCGCTGGCGGGTGGGGACATCGAGTTTGTCCACACTGGAGGAAGACAATTCGAATCCAAGGATGACCCGGATTGGAAGAATATGGCTGCCTGGGCGAGTGGGCAAACGCTTGCGGGCGCTTCGAAGTAAATTTCACCTTCCCTCTAACTGAAGTTTCACAATTATTGGTCTCAGTCCCCGCAAACTCCATGTAACGAACAGCAGGAAATATCCCTCTAACTGTAGGAACTGCTATAATTATGCTTCGTTGTCGTTTTCCGGACTGATTGAATGCATATTTCGGCCCCCTTCATCCGCAGGCCCATTGCCACTTCTCTCTTAACCGCCGCTGTCCTGTTGGCTGGAGGTGTTTCGTACTATTTCCTACCCGTAGCAGCAGTTCCCAATGTGGAATTTCCCACCATCGGGGTCCACGGCACCCTGCCGGGAGCAAGTCCGGAAACCCTGGCATCCGCGATAGCGACCCCTTTGGAACGGCAGTTCGGCAAGATCGCCGGAATCACCGAGATGACGTCCAGCAGCCAGCTCGGGTCCACGAACATCACTTTGCAGTTCGATCTGGACCGAAACGCCGACGGGGCTTCACGTGACGTCCAGGCTGCTATCAATGCCGCGGCGGGGCAATTGCCGTCGGATATGCCGAGTCTTCCGACCTATAAGCAGTCCAATCCCTCGGATTTTCCAATCTTCATTCTGGCCATGTGGTCGGATTCGGTTCCTCCCGGCCCTCTTTACGATTTTATGGATTCGATCGTGGCGCAAAAGATTTCCCAGGTGCAAGGCGTAGGCCAGGTAAATATCTTCGGTGCCGCGAAGCCCGCCGTCCGAGTAGACCTCAATCCAATGGCACTGGCCCACTACGATATCGGGCTGGAAGAGGTCCGCTCGGCTCTGCAATCGGCGAACGTCAATTCGCCAAAAGGCCTGATCGAAGATCAGGGTAACCGCTGGATTTTATCCGCTTCGGATCAACTGCTCGATGCCGCCCAATATCCGTCCCTGATCGTTGCTTATCGACGCGGCGCCCCCGTGCGTTTGAAAGATGTCGCAGCGGTCAGCGATGGCCTCGAGGACGCGCGGAACGCCGGATTCGCGGACGGCAAGTCCGCTGTGATCGTCAACATCAATCGGCAGCCCAGCGCCAACATCCTCGAAACCAACAATCGGATCAAAGCCCTTCTGCCGGAACTACGCGCTTCGCTTCCACCGACAGTCCATCTGGACATCATGGCCGACAAAACCGTCACCATCCGCGCCTCAGTCAATGATATTCAGTTCACGCTGGCGCTTACCGTCGCTCTAGTGGTCATGGTGATCTTCTTATTCCTACGCAACGTCTGGGCCACAGCGATACCCAGTATCGCCGTCCCGCTTTCTCTGGTCGGTACGTTTGGAATCATGTATTTATTTGGGTACAGCATCGACAACCTGTCACTGCTTGCGCTGGCGATTTCCACCGGGTTCGTCGTCGATGACGCTATCGTTGTAATTGAAAACGTCGCGCGTCTTTTGGAAGAGGGATATTCCCCAATGGAAGCGGCCCTCGATGGCTCGCGCGAAATCGGCTTTACCGTCCTTTCCATGAGCCTTTCGCTGATGGCCGTATTTATTCCCATCCTGATGATGGGAGGAATCGTAGGCCGCTTTTTTCGGGAATTTGCGGTAACCCTAAGCTCGGCGATCGCTGTTTCATTGGTGGTGTCGCTGACTACCACTCCGATGATGTGCGCGCGCTTCCTGAAGCCCTCGTCAGAACAGAAGCAGGGCAGGCTATTTCGCGCCAGCGAACGCGTCTTCCAGCGCATTGTCGACACCTACGCGTATGGCTTGCGCTGGGTGCTGCGGCATCAGCCGTTCATGCTGGCCGTGACCGGAGCAACGCTCTGCCTGAGCATCTATTTGTATGTGATTATCCCAAAAGGCTTCTTTCCCCAGCAGGATACCAGCCGCCTGAACGGCACAATTCTGGGCGCACAGGACACTTCATTTGGCCCCATGCACGAAAAGATCAAGCAATTTGAGGACATCGTTCAGTCGGACCCAGCCACGCATACGGTCACGGCCATTACCGGTGGCGGCTCGGAAAATACCGGGCAGATCAGGGTGGATTTGTTGCCTCTGGAGCAGCGGAAAGTAAACGCGGATCAAATTATCGCTCGCCTGCGACGCAGGCTGGCAGTTGTCCCGGGCGCCACGGTGTATTTGCAATCCACGCAGGACATTCGAATTGGCGGGCGGCCGACCAGTTCCCAATATCAGTACACCCTCGAAGGCGAAAATATTGCTGAGCTAAACGAATGGGCGCCGCGTGCAATGGCCGCCATTCGGCAGTTGCCCGGATTGCGCGATGTTGCCACCGACCAGCAGGACCGTGGATTGCAGGCCACACTCGTTGTTGACCGCGACACTGCCTCCAGGCTCGGAATTCGCTCCTCGGCTATCGATAACACGCTCTACGACGCCTTCGGCCAGCGGCAGGTCTCCACGATCTTTACGCAATTAAATCAATACCACGTGGTAATGGAAGTCGATCCGCGCTTCCAGCAGAGTACCGATGCCATCCAGCAGCTTTACGTCCGCTCGGCAAATGGAATGCAAGTCCCGATGAGCGCGTTCACACATTTTGAGCCGAAGACGACCGCGCTTCAGGTCAATCACCAGGGCCAGTTTCCCGCGATTACGCTTTCGTTCAACTTGGCCGAGGGGTTCCCGATCGGAAATGCGCTTCCGGAGATCGAGTCGGCCATGCGCCGGATCGGATTGCCTTCTACTATTAGCGCAAGCTTTCAGGGAACGGCAAAGGCGTTCCAATCTTCCTTGGCATCTGAACCATGGCTGATCCTCGCTGCGGTTATCACGGTCTATCTCGTGCTGGGGATGCTCTATGAAAGCTACATTCATCCGCTGACAATTCTTTCCACTCTTCCATCGGCGGGCGTGGGAGCCCTGCTGACGTTGATGCTGTTTCACAAGGAATTGAGCATGATTGCGCTAATTGGAATTATCCTGCTCATCGGAATTGTGAAAAAGAACGCGATCATGATGATCGACTTTGCCCTCGAAGCGGAGCGCAAATACGGAAAAAGTCCGGAGGACGCCATTTACCAAGCGTGTTTATTGAGGTTCCGTCCCATCATGATGACCACGATGTGCGCATTGCTGGGCAGCTTGCCGCTGGCGCTGGGAACAGGGACAGGCTCCGAACTACGGCAGCCCATGGGAATCAGTATCGTTGGAGGCTTGATGGTGAGCCAGATCCTCACCCTGTACACGACGCCGGTTGTCTATCTATATATGGATCGTTTCCGGCTGCGATTCGCGCGCCGCAAACGCGAACAGCGCCCTGCCAGCCCAGTCCCGGCGCACTTGCCATCTCCCGGTGGCATGCCCACCACCTGATCCGTAAAACGTGAAACGAAAGCTAAGTCCAATCCCTCTAAATAGCCGGGCCTGATATACTGGTCCTACCCTGGGTTGCCGTGGATTGAAGCGTGCATATATCAGCAACTTTTATTCGCCGGCCAATTGCGACATCGCTCCTGACTGCCGCTATCCTATTAGCAGGTGCAATTTCTTATTATTTTCTTCCCGTCGCCTCTATCCCTGAAGTCGAATACCCCACGATCTCTGTTAACGGGAGATTGCCGGGAGCCAGTCCGGAAACATTAGCTTCCGCGGTGGCGACACCCTTGGAACGGCAATTCGGCAAGATCGCCGGCGTCAATGAGATGACGTCCACCAGCCAGCTCGGCTCCACATTCATCACATTGCAGTTTGACCTGAACCGGGACATCGATGGGGCCGCACGCGATGTGCAGGCCGCCATCAACGCTGCCGCCGGACAATTGCCGTCGGATATGCCAACTCGGCCTACCTATAAGAGAGCTAATCCATCGGATGTGCCGATCATTAATCTGGCTGTGATTTCAGCAACGCTTCCCATCGGGCGCGTTTATGACATTACGGATTCGATTATCGCGCAGAAAATTTCGCAGCTGGAGGGTGTGGGCCAAGTCTCGCTGGGCGGAGGAGCGAAACCCGCAGTGCGTGTGGACCTCAACCCCATGGCCCTCGCCCACTACGGGATTGCGCTGGAAGACGTCCGTACCGCGCTACGATCGGCAAATGTGAACTCTCCAAAGGGATCGCTCGATGACGGGGGTAACCGCTGGATTCTCACCGATACCGACCAACTTCTTGACGCCGAGAAATACAAACCTTTGATCGTTGCGTACAAGGGAGGAGCGCCAGTTCGCCTCTCCGATGTTGCGGAAGTCACTGAGGGGATCGAAGACTCAAGAAACGCCGGCTTCGCGGACAACAAACGCGCTGTCATCGTCAATATCTACCGCCAACCCAGAGCCAATATCATCAAAACTGTGGAACGGATCAAAGCCCTGTTTCCAGAGCTGCATGCCTCTATTCCGCCAAGCGTGTATTTGGAAATTGTCGGAGATAAAACGGTAACAATCCGCGCGTCGGTAAATGACATTCAGTTTACTTTGGCGCTGACCGTCGCTCTGGTAGTGATGGTTATATTTCTGTTTCTCCGCAATGTGTGGGCGACAGTCATTCCCAGTATTGCCGTCCCGCTTTCGCTGGTCGGGACTTTCGGCGTGATGTATTTGATGGGATACAGCATCGACAACTTATCCCTTCTAGCTCTGGCGATTTCCACCGGGTTTGTTGTGGACGATGCGATTGTGGTCATCGAAAATGTCGCGCGGTTTTTGGAGGCCGGCTACTCCCCGCTGGAAGCGGCGTTGGAAGGCTCGCGAGAAATCGGTTTTACCGTTCTGTCGATGAGTCTCTCGCTGATCGCCGTGTTTATTCCCATCCTGCTGATGAGTGGAATCGTGGGCCGCATCTTTCGAGAGTTTGCGGTGACGTTGACCTCGGCGATCGCCGTTTCATTGGTGGTATCCCTAACCACGACGCCGATGATGTGCGCGAAATTCCTGAGGCATACTCCAGAAAAGGATCAAGGCAAGTTGTATCGCGGCAGCGAACGCGCCTTCCAACACATACTCGATACCTATGCTCATGGGTTGCGCTGGGTGCTGCGACACCAACCATTTATGTTGGGCGTGACCGCTGCAACCCTCTGCCTGAGCGTTTATTTGTATGTGATCGTCCCCAAGGGGTTTTTCCCACAAGAGGATCAGGGCCGTCTGTCGGGATCGGTTTTGGGCGCCCAGGATACCTCCTTTGTCGCTATGCAGCAAAAGATGAGACAACTATTGGACATCATTCAGTCCGATCCGGCCACAAAAACCGTGGCCTCCGTTACCGGTGGCGGGGCGGAGAATACCGGACAGATCAGAATGGATTTGGTGCCCCTCGATCAAAGGAAGATAAGTTCGGACCAGGTGATCGCCCGCTTGCGCAGAAAAGTGGCCACTGTTCCGGGCGTCTCTCTATTCATGCAGTCCAGCCAGGACATTAAGGTTGGCGGGCGAATGTCCAATTCCCAATTTCAATACACATTGGAAGGCGATAATATCGACGATTTAAACGAGTGGGCGCCGCGCGCGCTGGCCGAAATGCGAAAGTTGCCCGGCCTGCGGGACGTTTCCACCGATCAACAGGATCGCGGGTTACAAGCCACTCTGGTGATTGACCGCGATACGGCTTCAAGGCTTGGAATTCGCTCATTGGTGATCGATAACACTCTTTATGACGCCTTCGGCCAGCGGCAAGTGTCCACGATGTACACCCAGTTGAACCAATATCACGTCGTGATGGAAGTCGATCCTCGCTTCCAGCAGAGTACCGACGCCATCCAGCAGCTATACGTCCGCTCGGACAGCGGCGCCCAGGTGCCTATGAGCGCGTTCACGCACTTTGAGCGGAAGACGACCACACTTCAGGTGAACCATCAGGGGCAGTTTCCGGCAATCACACTCTCGTTTAATCTCGCTCCAGGGTTTCCGATCGGGGATGCCGTGCCTGAGATTGAGTCGGCCATGTTGCACATCGGCTTGCCATCCTCGATTCATGCGAGCTTCGAAGGAACTGCGAAGGCATTCCAATCCTCCTTGTCGTCGGAGCCGTGGTTGATTCTGGCTGCGGTTATCACCGTTTATCTTGTCCTTGGGATGCTCTATGAAAGTTACATCCATCCACTGACGATTCTCTCGACTCTGCCTTCGGCAGGCGTGGGCGCTCTTCTGGCGTTGATCCTTTTCCATACCGAGCTCAGCGTGATTGCGTTGGTCGGCATCATCCTGCTCATCGGAATCGTGAAAAAGAACGCAATCATGATGATCGACTTCGCCGTTGAGGCCGAACGCCGAGACGGGAAGAGTCCGCAGGAGGCTATCTATCAGGCTTGCTTGTTGCGGTTCCGCCCCATCATGATGACCACCATGTGCGCACTGCTGGGTGGTTTGCCTCTGGCAATGGGAACAGGTACAGGTTCAGAATTGCGTCGCCCCCTGGGAATCAGCATCGTCGGCGGCCTGATGGTGAGCCAGATTCTCACCTTGTACACGACCCCCGTCGTTTATCTTTATATGGACCGCCTCCGCGAGCGTCTTGCTCGTCGCAAGCACGGCCCCATCAATGTCCCCGCGCAATTGCCTTCTCCGGGAGATCTTCCGGCCCGATAATAATCAACCGCAGTTATACTGATTCGATGGCTGGGATTCCAAAAAACCAGGAAGTTGAGATCAAGCTTCGAGTCACGGATATTCCTTCATTGCGCCATCATTTGAAGCAGCTTCGCGCCAGGATGATCATTCCGCGCACGTTCGAATCCAATACCCTGTATGACACTCCAAAAAAGAATTTAGCGCGCAAAGGCCAATTAATACGAATTCGAACCGAGCAACCGACCTCGTCGTCAGAACGAAGCAAGTCAGTCCAACCGGCAGCGTTTATTCTCACTTACAAGGGGCCAGCGCAGACTTTAGAACACCGGAAACAATACAAGGTCAGGGAAGAAGTGGAAGTGAATGTTTCCGGGGATGGAATAACCCAGATTTTGACCGCACTGGGACTGTGCCCAATCTTTCGTTACGAAAAATTCAGGACAACCTACTCGCTCCCCGGCGTCCGAAACCTGAAAATTGAGTTCGATGAAACGCCGATCGGCCTTTTCCTCGAGCTTGAGGGAGCGCCGGTTGCTATCGACCGCGCCGCCAGACTGCTCGGATTTTCCCGTGAAGACTACATTACGGCAACCTATGGCAGTCTTTATCTCGAGGAATGTCGCCGTCACAAACAAAAACCGGGCGATTTGCTCTTTAAGCAGCATTAAAATCATGTTAAACCCCACTCTATCCTTGACAAATATTTCAACTCCGTTTACCTACTGTAGTGGAGTTTTTTGAACGAGATACGGGATTCCCTTTGCGTTAAACGTTTCGTCCCAATCGGGCGAAAGCAAAGCGGGAATCCCGGCGAAACCATGATGGAATCAGAAGCACAAGACCCCTTTCCGGGTCGTAAGAACGTAGCGGCGAATTGCCCTCGGAGTTCCGATTTCAGAAGGTCCGAGTTCGCAATAAGCGCCGCGGCAGGAAGGCGTCCCATTCGCCTCGGGTAAACCGCGATTTCCGCTCTTGCCCGCGGCAGGGAAGCACCCAAGTCGCGGGTTTTTGTAGTGCAAACCCACGCCATATAGTTTATTCGATCTGACAGGCAGACCGCATACGTCTGCAAGACCTTCTACAGGAAGGAACTGCCTTGTCGGCCCCCAAATTTTCCAGGGCCGCGAAGAAAGGAGGAAGCCATGCTGCACGCAACGGAGCTACTCGGTGGAGAAGCCTACGATAAGAACGGCAATTTTGTCGGTCGAGTCACGGAACTATTCATCGAGCCTGCCGACCAGCCGAACCGGATTGCGCGCGTGCTGCTTGGCCGCGGGAAATACCTTCCGCTCGTGGCCCGCTACGACCACATTTCCTTCGTCGCTCCCGGCGTCGTGAAGATGAATGTCGAAGAAAAAGACCTCGAGCATTACCAGCCCAATGAAGGCTGGCTTGCCGTACGCAAAGACCTGCTCGATCAACAAATCATCGATACGTCCGGCCGGAAAGTCGTTCGAGTGAATGATATCGATCTTTCCGAGCAAGCCGTCAACGGCACAATCGAAATGCGCGTCACTCATGTGGACGTGGGCCTGACCGGCGCGGCACGGCGATTGCTCCACGGCGTGGCCTCCCCGGGATTGATCCGGGGAATTGCGACCAGGCTGCCCACACGCACAATTCCCTGGGAATTCGTGAACCTGATCGAATCGGACCCGCTGCGCCGCGTGAAGCTCAGAATCACGCACCAGAAACTGGAGCGCATGCACCCGGCAGACCTGGCCGACATTATGGAAGAATTGTCGCCCGTCGAGCGGCAGTCGATCATCGCCTCCCTCGACGAAGAAACCGCAGCCGAAGCTCTCGCCGAACTGGATAAGCGGCTGACGTCGCAAATTGTGGAAACTCTCGATCCGGAAAAGGCTGCCGACATTTTGGAAGAAATGGACCCCGATCAAGCCGCCGACGTCATCGCCGGATTGACCCCGGAAACTTCACGCGACGTCCTGCGGGAAATGCCCGGCGAAGAGGCGCGCGAGGTCCGCGAGCTGCTGAAATTCGAAGAGAGTTCCGCCGGCGGAATGATGAATACCGATTTCATTTACGTCAGCGAAGAGGCAACCACAGAGGAAGTGACCGCATGGATTCAGGAAAAGGACATCGACCTCGAACAGCTGGACACTGTATTTCTAATCGATGCAAACGCAAAATTATCTGGCGCGGTCGCGATCGGACGCCTACTGCTGTCCCCTCCCACGGAGCAAATGCACACGCTGAAATCGGAACCATTGTTGTCCGTTCCACCCGATGCCCAAGATAAGGAAGTGTTCGAGCTGTTCGATAAGTACAACCTGCACAGCCTGGCTGTGGTGGATGCGGAAGGTCATCCAATCGGCGCCATTGCCGTGGACGATATCGTGACCAGGCTTCGGAATCGATAGTGGAAGGGAATCTAAGATTCCAAATTGGAAATTTCAGATTTCAAAGTGGTGGTTGTGAGTAGTGTGAGGTCTTCAACACACGCAAGCGGAAGTCTCAGGCGGAAAGGTCGAACGTGGCAGTAGTCGAACAACCCGATGAGAAAAAGCAGGAAACGGAAAGCTCCACCCCGGTAACCCGCTGGAAGATCATTCCCGGCTGGGTCGAGCCCTGGCGGGATCGCCTCGCGGAATGGGGGAAGACGACACGCTTCTGGCGCCGTCGCTTGCTGCTGTTCCTGGCGGTAGTAGGCCCGGGTGTAATCACCTCCAATGTGGATAACGACGCCGGTGGAATTTCGGTCTATTCGCAGGCCGGCGCGATGTACGGTTACGCCTTGTTGTGGTCGCTCATCCCGATGACGATTGCGCTCTACGTCACCGAAGAGATGTGCGCGCGCATGGGCGTCGTTACCGGCAAGGGCCTTTCCGATCTCATTCGTGAAGAGTTTGGATTCCGTCCCACATTTTTCTTGATCCTTGCCGGACTCGTCGTCGATATGGGCAACGTCGCTGCTGAGTTCGCTGGCGTTGCCGCTTCGATGCAGATTTTCGGCGTGTCGAAATATATTTCGGTGCCCATCGCCGCGATTGCGGTCTGGTTTCTTGTGTTGCGCGGAACTTCGCGCGCCGTTGAAAAAATATTCCTCGCGGCCTGCGTGCTCTATTTGTCATATGTCGCCTCGGCATTTCTGGCAAAGCCCGATTGGTTGATTGCGGCGAAAAATACGGTTATCCCTTCAATGCAGTTCGATGCCGGATATCTGTTGATGCTGACCGCGTTGGTAGGAACGACGATTGCGCCCTGGCAGTTCTTCTATTTGCAAGCGGCCTTTGTGGAGAAGCGCGTGGCACGGCGTCAGTATAAGCAAGCCCGCGCGGACGTATTGGTCGGCAGTGTAAGTTGCATGGCCATCGTGTTCTTTATCATCGTTTGCACAGCGGCCACGTTGCATGCCAGCGGACACCTCTACATCAACGACGCCAGTGAAGCCGCCCAGTCGCTGGTACCGTTGGCAGGGAAGTGGGCCGGCTACCTCTTCGCATTCGGCCTGTTGAACGCTTCGCTGTTTGCCGCGTCGATCCTGCCCTTGTCCACAGCGCACGTGATTTGCGAAGGCATGGGTTTCGAAGCGGGAATCGATCACAAATTTAATGACGCTCCCATTTTCTACGGTCTCTATACGGCGATGATTGCAGTGGGAGCCGCAGTAATTCTGATTCCACGGGCCCCACTCGAGAAAATCCTGGTTCTTTCGCAGGTGGGCAACGGCGTGTGGCTTCCGGTCGTCCTGATATTTATTCTGTTGTTGGTGAATCGTCGCGACCTTATGGGCGATCAGGTCAACACGCGAACATTTAACGTGATTGCATGGGTGACGACAGTAGCGATGATCGTCCTCACTCTCGTTTTGGTTTACGTCAGCATCTTCCATTCCGGCAACGTTCCCGGTCTCCCCGGAGCCTAGCCCCACGACCGCTATCAACTGTTAAGAAGTGGTCTCCAGAAATTAACGCGGCGTCAACATTCGTTGGCTACACTCCACCATTCATTCCTTCGCGTTGATTTAGGTGGCCCCGAATGTCGTTGTTTCGAATTCTTGTATGCACCGGAGTGGCGCTACTCTCTCAGTCCTGCCTGTTTGCTCAATCCAGCGCGCCTGACGCTTGCCCGCGTCCGCCGGCCGGCAGCGCAGTATCCGAGCCGGAGGACCTTCACAGCCACAATGGAGTTTTGGAGGTAACGCTGGCGTTCCGCAGTTCGGTGGACCCGCAGGGACATACCCGCTACTGTTATATCTATAATGACAAAAGCCAGGCTCCGAACCTGCGCCTAAGCTCCGGCGACGTGCTTATCCTGAATCTCAAAAATGAAATTGCAGGCAGTTCCATGTTTTCTGACCAACATAGTGGTTCCATGGACATGAAGATGGATACTTCATGTGCTGGCGGCCAGATGACCTCAAAAGCGACAAATCTTCATTTCCATGGTTTAACGATCCCTCCGGTCTGTCATCAGGATGATGTCCTCAAGACAATGATTGGGCCGGGCGATCGACCGTTCCAGTATCGCTTCCAGATTCCTCCAGATGAATCGCCCGGCTTGCACTGGTATCACCCCCACGTGCATGGATACACCAGCGCACAGGTTCTCGGCGGAGCATCCGGCGCTTTGATCGTCGAGGGAATTGAGCGCGCAAACACACTGCTCACCGGTTTGCCGGAAAGAATATTGATTGTTCGCGATCAGGATCTGCTGAATCCGGAAGCCACTCCATCGAAACCCACCATCGCTGTTCCCATGGCCCGCGATGCCGAAGGCGACATCCTGAATACCGGCAATGGATTAGGCAAGCCTGCGAAAGACCTCTCCATCAACTTTGTTCCTGTGCCGTACCCGGACTATCCACCGGGCGTGATCGCCATGAAGCCGTCAGAACGTCAACTCTGGCGCGTCTTGAATGCATCGGCGATCACCTATTTGGATTTGCAGATACTGGTCAGCGGCGCGCCGCAACCTTTGGCTGTCGTTTCCCTGGACGGCACTCCGATTAACCAGGGTGGTAAAGCAGGGAATAGACCTCTTTGGCAGAGTCACGCTCTGCTGCCGCCCGCAGGAAGAATCGAGTTTGTTTATACGGCTCCGCCCGAAGGGTCGCACGCAAGTCTGGTCACACGCGCGGTGGATACCGGTCCGGCCGGCGAGAACGATCCCATCAGGCCCTTGGCCGATATCGTTTCACGGGCCGACGCCCCGGAGCCGAGGTCAACTTTGCCTCGGACTTCGGACGAGGTCATACAACAGCGCGACGCGTGGCTGGGAACCGTGAACCCGGTCCGCGTCCGGAAGCTCTATTTCTCCGAAAAACCGTCCGATCCCAAGGATCCCGAGAGCCCCACAGTGTTTATGCTTACCGTGGACGGGCAAAATCCTGTCCCCTTTGACCCGCACTCCACAGCGCCAAACCTCATGGTCCAACAGGGCGATGTGGAAGACTGGATCATCGAGAATCGCACGCAGGAGTTGCATGCCTTCCATATTCACCAAACGCATTTCCTGTTGAAAGAGTGGAACGGCGTACCGGTCGATGAACCGTATCTGCGGGATACGATAAACGTGGCCTATTGGGATGGCGCCAGTCCGGCTTACCCCAGCGTCAAATTGCGCATGGATTTTCGCGATCCCAACTCTGTGGGAACGTTCGTGTATCACTGCCACCTTCTCGAACATGAGGACGGCGGAATGATGGGAACGATTCAAGTCGTCGCTTCGTCCGCGAAATAGCCGCATCGCATTGGCTGGGAAATTCCCCTGAAAGAAAAAATTCTTTCCCGACGAAAATAAATTCTTGGCCTGCGTCAGATTTCATTCCTCGTTCATCGCACCTTAATACACGACGCGTATCAATTACTCCGCGCGGCAAATTGCGATTCCGCAGATCGCTATCCCTTGCGACCGGCGATGAATCCCCAGCCGTACGACCCGGTATAAGGTCTAAATTTCCGACAAGGAGAATTCATGAACTTGAAGTGTATTCGTTCGTTCGCAAGCTTATTGACAGCCTTGACATTGGCCATCGGCGCCCCCGGCAGCCTCCTGGCGAAACCTGCTGACGCTGATGATTTCCCTACGACGACCCCGATTAAGCACGTTGTCGTCATTTTTCAGGAAAACATTTCCTTCGACCATTACTTTGCCACCTATCCCTATGCGACCAACCCTGCCGGCGTGCCGCAATTCCATGCCAAGGACGATACACCGAGCGTGAACAACCTCCTAACCAGCGGATTGCTGACCAACAATCCGAACACCGTCCAGCCCTTCCTGCTTTCACGGAGCGAAGCGAATACTTGCGACCAGAACCACAACTACCTGAACGAACAGGAAGCCGTCGATCACGGATTGGTAGACAATTACGTGGCCGCTGTTGGCAGCGGTAACAGCGGACTGCAAACAGCGACGACGCTCTGGTCGGGTACAGGGCCCGCTCCGACAATCGCAGTTGGCAGCCCGCTTCTGCCCGGGCAATACAACAAGAATGTGGTGACCGGCGGAAATTCGACCACCGGGCCGTTTTCCTATTCCGGCTATTGCTATGACGCGGGCAAAGGCAAAGGCGTTGTGATGGGCTACTACGACGGAAACACCATCACCGCGTTCTGGAATTACGCCCAGAATTTCGCCATGAGCGACAACTCCTGGAGCACAACGTTCGGGCCATCCACTCCCGGCGCACTGAACCTGGTCGCAGGAACCACGGCCGGCGCAACCATGTTACCAAAGAGACCTAACGGAGCTGCTTCCAGCGCCTCCGGCAATCTCTGGGGCGGCCAGACCGCGGCGGCTGGCAGCGCTTTCCAGGGCGCGGTAATCGGCGACGCCCGGCCTGCCTATGATGACTGCGTATTTTCAAACGGCCAGCTGTATAACACAAATCAAGTATCCATGGCTGGAACCAACGTAGGCGATCTGATGGGCGATCTCGTAAATCCCGGCAAGGGAATCACCTGGGGCTGGTTCATGGGCGGATTTGCACCAACTTCTCCGTACAATCCTCCCATAAATCCCTATGCCGTTTGCGGCTCTGCTGGTACCGGCACCTACAGTTTCGGAGGCGTTCCCGTCCCCGACAACTTCAGCACCGTCGGCGATTACATTCCTCATCACCAGCCATTTGAATACTACGCCTCCACCGCCAACCCCCATCACTTGCCGCCGACCAATAAGAAGATGATCGGCAAGACGGATCAGGCCAACCATCAATACGATCTGTCGCAGTTCTTCTTGGCGTTGAATGAAGGCCGCTTGCCGGCCGTGAGCTTCCTCAAAGCTGCCGCCTATGCCGACGGCCATCCGGGATACTCCAATCCTCTCGACGAGCAAACCTTCGTCGTGAGAGCTGTCAACGCCGTCATGGCCAGCGATGAATGGAAGGAAACCGCGATCATCATCGCTTATGACGACTCCGACGGCTGGTACGACCACACCATGGACCCGGTCGTCAATCAGTCCGGCGTCGCGCAAGATTTGGACGATGCGCTTTCCTTCCGCGCAACGACCTCTCCGCTGTATGGTCTTTGCGGAACAACCCCGACCACCGGACCCATGGCCAATATCTCCGGCCTCTGCGGCTACGGTCAACGCCAGCCTTTGCTCGTAATCTCTCCCTGGGCCGAGGCCAACTACGTGGACCACAGCATCACCGACCAGGCTTCGATCCTTCGATTCATCGAAGACAACTTCGAGCTCGGTCGCATCGGTGGCACCTCCAACGACTTCAAAGCCGGAACGCTCGACAATATGTTCGATTTCAGCGACAACGACGCCAACGGTCAATGGAATCATGAAAAGGAGGAGCAGCACAAGCGCACGCTGTTCCTGAACCAAAACACCGGCGAGCCCGTTCACTTCAACTGAGGGCTACAGATAGCAAGCAGGACAAACCGCCATGTTTCACAGCGTTTGTCCTGGAACCTTTGTCCTGGAACATAGGCCCGCTACGGCCACCCCCGTAGCGGGTCATGTTTTTTCAAGTGAGCGTTATTGAACAGACCACACATTACTGCGCGTGCATACTCCCACGTGGCCGAGAATTGGATTAAGAAATTCCGGACAAGAGGAGAATTTATGCAACGCAAGAAACTATTTCTGAGTTCACTTTTCCTGACCGCCGCTTTGGTTGCTCCGCTGGCGATTAGGGTCAACGCCGCACCACAATCGGTCAGCCTTAGAGTCTATGATCGAGATCACAGGGACTATCACAATTGGGATGACCGCGAAGCTCAGTCCTACACCACATTCCGTGGAGACCACCCAAAATATAACGTGACGTTTTCAAAGACCAGCCGCAGCCAGCAAAGTGCGTACTGGAATTGGCGCCACGATCATCCCGACGCTCGCTAGCGCTTTGTCATTAAAGTGATTGCAATCTCCACACTTACGCTGAACCTGTGACGTGAGAGCGGGCTACGGTGCCTTTTCTCATTCACATGGCTCGGGGATATTCGATTCAATTGGGAAGGCGGAACAATGAAAATTCAAGAGGACAACATGAATATGAAAATGAAATCTGGCAGTCCACTCTCAAGTATGACCTGGCTTGTGGCTGGGGTTGGGATCGGTGCTTTAGCCGGATTACTCCTGGCTCCCCAGTCCGGGGAAGATACGCGCAAGTGGATTTCGACGCAATATAAGAGCGGGATCGACACCGTAAATTCCAAAGTGCAGCAGACAACCCAGAGGGTTGGAGACTGGATCGACGAGAGCAAGAATGAGGTCACCGAAGCCGTTAGCGCGGGACGAGAAGCTTACGCCAAGGCCAAATCCGCAACACCCTAAATCGATACGGCAGAGAGTTGCTGTGGGACCATCCAGGCGTTTGCGGGGCATGATTGCAACGCTTGCGTCTGGTTTTCAAGTTGCCACAGCCACTCATCCGGCCCGACAGTGTAGGAAAGGCCTCCCCTCATCAGCGTCTTCTAAATCGCCGGATTCTTGTCGATTGTTTGCAGGCATTTCCAGTTAAAGTCACTGCGGCCGTGTTGCGCCATGTGGTGCCGTATGTTAGCTTTCAAATGCCGACTCGTGCACTCTCCGGCGTCATCACCATCTGGAATTTGTAGGAAAATAATCGCGTGAAAGTACCGGAATCGCTCAAACCAATTGGCCGCGAGGAAGAGCGCCTCCTCGGAGTTCTCGACGCGAATCGGCTCCCGCGCCACATCGCCGTAATCATGGACGGCAACGGCCGCTGGGCGCAACGTCGGCATCTTCCGCGAGTTGCAGGCCATCGCGCAGGCGTGCAATCCGCTCGAGTTGCCATCGAGACCTGCGCGAAGCTCGGCATCGATGCGTTGACGCTGTACGCTTTCTCCATGGAAAATTGGCGTCGACCCAAGGCCGAGATCGATTTCCTGATGCGCCTGCTGCGCGAATACCTCCGCAAAGAGCTGCCTGTCATTCATAAGAACAACATCCGCCTTCTCGTCATCGGGCGTCCCGATCAATTGCCGGATGCCGTTCGCGCCGACGTCGAGCGCGGCATGGAGCTAACGGCGGGGAATTCGGGCATGAAACTCGCGGTTGCCATAAATTATGGCGGCCGCGCCGAATTGGTGGACGCATTCAACCGCATTCTCGATCGATCCAGAAATAACGGCCTCGCAGACGGTCCCATCGATGAAGAAACGATTACGCAGAATTTATATACGGCAGGATTGCCCGATCCGGACTTGCTGATTCGCACCAGCGGAGAAATGCGCGTGAGCAATTTCCTTCTCTGGCAGATTGCCTACGCCGAAATTTATGTAACCGAAACGTTGTGGCCCGATTTTACCCGAGCCCAGCTCTACGAGGCGTTACTGGATTTTCAAAAGCGCGAACGCCGGTATGGCGGCTTGAAAGAAGCACGGCAGCGTATTACTGCATGACGCCATTGTCCGAATGTATGTCGCGAGAGGCACATGAACCCGGCGCGGCTCCCGTCGATTCCAAAATCACTTTCGTTAGATTCGCAATAAACGCCGGATTTCGCACACGACGATGAAAATGAATAGAGTTTCCCGATGAATTCAGGAACGCTGCGCCGCATCGCCACAGCGGCAGTTCTGATTCCTGCGGCGATTGCGGGCGTGTGGTGGGGGCCAAACTGGCTGGTCGCTGGTCTGGCTGCGCTGGTCGCTATCTTTGCGCTTGTAGAATTCTTCGCCCTGGGAGAAAAGGCCGGATTTCGAGCCTACCGCCAGTGGGCGTACCTGGCAGTAATCGGAATCTTTGCGCAGCAGTGGACGGTGGCTCGGGCCTCAAGCACCGCCAGACTAGGCGACCTGCTCTATCAAGCGGGAGCCCCCAGGTATTCGCTGGATCTAATTCTGTTCCTTTTTCTTCTGGGGATAGCGATTATAGTCCTTGGAAGCCGCAGGCCTGTTGGCGAGGTGTTTTCATCCTTTTCAGTCACCGCCGCCGGACTCCTGGTTGTCGCCATTCCATTTAGCACAGTGGTCCGCTTGCACGGCGTCGATGTCATTGGCCGCCAGTTGCTGTTATTTACCTTGATCGTAGTCTGGGTGGGCGACACGACTGCCTACTTTGTGGGCAGAAGTCTGGGCCGCTGGAAGCTGGCCCCACATTTAAGTCCGAACAAAACATGGGAGGGTGCCCTGGCCAATCTGCTGGGCGCATTGCTGGTCGCAGCCGTGTTCGGACGCTGGATGAACATTGTCCCCGCCCAAATGCTCGCGATGGCTGCAGTGGGCAGTATCGTCGGACAAATTGGAGACATCTTCGAATCGGCATTCAAGCGCAGCGTCGGCGCAAAGGATTCCGGAACGCTGCTTCCCGGGCACGGCGGCGTTCTGGACCGCATCGACGCGTTGATTTTTGCCGCCCCCGCGATCTGGTACTATTTCCAATGGTTTGTAATGCGACGAATCTGAATCGCCCGTCTGTGAGGGTGCTGCATTGAAAAAGATCGCCATCCTGGGTTCGACAGGCTCCATTGGACAGCAGACTCTGGCCGTCGTCGATGCCATGCCTGAGCGCTTCGCGGTAGCCGCGCTCTCCGCTGGCAGCAATTTGGATGTGCTGGAGAAGCAAGTTGCGCGATACCAGCCGGAACTTGTCTCGGTCGCCACTCCAATTCTGGCCTCAAATCTCACCGACCGCTTGCGCTCCGCCGGAATTACGAAACTTCCGGAAATCCAGCATGGCAGTGCTGGACTAATCGCTGTAGCCACTCACCCCGATGCTGCGACATTGGTTTCCGCCGCTGTCGGCGTGGTCGGTTTGGAAGCCACATATGCAGCGGTAAAAGCAGGCAAGCAGGTCGCGCTCTCCAACAAAGAAGTCCTGGTTGCCGCTGGTGAAATCGTAATGGCCGCAGCGCGCAGGGCGAATGTTGAGCTTCTTCCCGTGGATAGTGAGCACAACGCGATCCACCAGTGCCTGCGCGCCGGGCAGCATAAGGAAGTAAAACGCCTAATCCTGACTGCCTCTGGCGGTCCATTTAGAAAGACCCCGCTGGCGAAAGTGGCAGCAGCAACTCCCGAACAGGCGCTGGCGCACCCGAACTGGGTCATGGGCCGTCGCATCACCATCGATTCCGCGACTCTGGTCAACAAAGGATTCGAAGTCATCGAAGCGCACTGGCTGTTCGATGTGACCCCGGACCAGATTGAAGTCGTCGTCCATCCCCAATCCACTATCCATTCCATGGTCGAATACGTCGACGGGTCCATCTTGGCGCAACTCGGCCCCACAGACATGCGCATGCCCATCCAATATGCGCTAACCTACCCGGAGCGGGCTGCATCCAACGGGGTAGCTCTCGACTGGGGGAAATTGCGGCGCCTCGATTTCGAAAAAGTCTCCACCCGGCGATTCCCGTGTCTGCGTCTGGCACGCGAGGCGTTGCGAAAGAAGGGCGCGTATCCGTGCGCATTCAACGCCGCGGATGAAGTCGCAGTCGAAGCATTCCTTGAACGCAGATTGAGCTTTCCGGGAATCGCAGCCGTCATCGAGAACGTGTTAAGCCGAATGCCTAAGATTAAGATGAACGCGATCAGCGACGTGCTAGTAGCCGATGCTGAAGCGCGCCGAATGGCTCGGGAAGAAGTAGAGCGGTTGGTGGCGCGAGTCGCAATAGCTTAGAAGCGCCAGCAACCACAGGACCTGCCGGATATTGAGATGCAAGGTATAATGGACCGCAGGCTCAGGAGAAGAATGTGTCCGATTTCCTCTTAATGATTGTTTCCGTTTCGGTCGTCCTCGGCGTCATGGTTTTGGTCCATGAGTGGGGACACTTCATCGTTGCCAAGTCTTTTGGCGTGCGCGTCGAGATTTTTTCCATCGGCTTCGGCACCAGGCTCTGGGGCATCAAGCGTGGCGACACCGATTATCGCGTCAGCGCCTTGCCCCTGGGCGGATACGTGAAAATGGCTGGAGACAATCCGCTGGAAGAACGCAAAGGCGATCCGGATGAATTCTTGTCCAAGCCCCGATGGCAGCGCGTATTGATTGCCTTGGCAGGCCCGGCAATGAACATCATCCTGTCGATCCTGCTCTTTGCAGGCATCTACATGCGCGGCAACAAGCAGCCCGCATTTTTGGATCGCCCCATCGTTCTCGCCGGAGTGATTCAGGATTCACCCGCCCAGAAGGCCGGTTTGCTGGCAGGGGACCATATCGTAAAGATTAACGATGCTGTCGATCCCACGTGGGACCGCGCCCGCGCGGAGTTGATCTCCACCTTGCCGGGGCACACAATGTCACTGGTGGTTGACCGAAACGGGCAATCGGTTTCACTCTCAGTTCCCGCAGGGCCGTCGCTCGAAGATGTCTTCGGTTATCCCGCTGACCGCCTTTACATCAGCATGGTTTCGCCGGGCATGCCTGCCGAGCGAGCAGGCTTAAAAGAGGGCGATGAAGTTCTCAAAGTGAACGGAACGTCGCTCGTCAGCGGCGCGGAGTTTCCGTCGCTGGTCGAAGCCTCTCAGGGACGCCCGTTGAACCTGGAAATTCGTCGCGGAGACGCCACTCTGAATCTGGATATTCGCGCCCAGCAAGTCAGCGCCAGAAATGGCGGCAATCACTGGCAAATCGGCGTAGGCCTGCAAATCGGCGAACTGGTCGAGCGCCGCCTGCCGTTCGGCGCCGCAATCTCCGAATCCATTCAGACCAACGTCCTGATGGCTCGCCAGGTCTCATACGTAGTAGTTCAACTTTTCCGTGGCGGCATTTCGCTCAAGCAGCTCGAAGGCCCGCTGGGCATCGCCCGGGAATCGGGCCGCGCCGCACGCCAGGGCATTACTGAATTGCTGTCCCTAATGGGCATGATCGGAGTCAATCTGGCCGTCCTGAATCTGCTGCCGATTCCGCCGCTCGACGGCGGGCACATCCTGCTCCTGTTCATCGAAGGAACCATCGGGCACGACCTGAGCGTCCGCGTAAAAGAGCGTTTCGTCACGGTCAGCATGGTCTTTCTGTTGCTGGTCTTTGCAATCGTAATGTACAACGACGTGTTGCGAATGATTCCGCATCACTAGCGGACAACGCATTACGCAGCCATATTCTTAATTGCCGAGTGCTATGCCCATCACAGCCGCACATCGCGTCTCTTCCGGCGAACGCATAAACGTCCACGAACGCCCGGGACGCCTCCAGGCAGCCCTGCAAAAGCGCGGCGTTCGCCTAACTCGCCAGCGCAAAGTCCTTCTCGAAGTAATGGACAGCGCCGAGCAGCACCTGGACGCCGGCGCCATCCTCGAACGCGCCCAGAAAATCGACCCGCGAGTGCACCGCGTCACGGTTTACAGAACCCTGGATTTGCTAAAACGCAACGGCCTGATTGACGAACTCGACCTGCTCCACCTGCGCGGCGACCAGCATTTCTACGAAAGCCACGGCCCCCGCGACCACATCCACGTAGCCTGCCTGAAGTGCGGTAAAATGCGCGAATTCGAATCCGAGCTTTACGAAAAACTAAAAAAACAGATCGAGCGGGACTGCGGAATGGAAATCAAAGTAACGCGCACCGAAGTAGGCGGCTACTGCGAGGACTGCCGCAAGAAGTAGAGTTTCTCTCCGCAGTGAATCTGAAATCTAAAATTAGAAAATTCAAATCTGACATCTCCAATTTGAAATTGCCAATTTCAAATCTCAAATTTTAGATTTCAAATTGCAGTCTCCAGACCTTAGATTGTCAACTTCAAATCTCAAATCTCAGGTTGCAAATTTAAAATCTCCAATTTTAAATTTGAAATAAATCCCTAGGCGCGCGTATCCTGCATACTCACGCCCGCCGGAAAAACTAATTCCCGCGCCACAGCAATATCCCGCGCAATCTGCGCCCGAAGTTCATCCGCCCCCGAAAACTTCTTCTCATCTCGAATCCGCGCAAGCAGCCGGACTTCCATCGCCCCGCTAGAAATCTGCTCCGCGAACTCGAACAAATGGCTTTCCACAGTAACGCCCTGGCCATTAAAAGTCGGACGCGTCCCGATATTAGTCACCGACCGGTAGACTCTCCCTCCCACCACGCTCTCCGTCGCATAAACCCCAAGCTTCGGCAGCAGTTCCTGCTCAGTAGAAAGATTGAGCGTCGGGAACAGGATGGCCCTCCCTCGTCCGGCTCCAGGACGAATCTCCCCAGCCAGCGAAAACGGGCGGGCCATCAACGGAATGGCGTCGGCCACATTCCCGTTAGAGATCGCATTCCGAATCGCTGTGCTGGACACCACGGCTCCCCCGATTTCCACGGGAGCGACGGTTTCCACTTCGTATCCATGCTCGTTTCCAAACTCCGACAGCAAGCGCACATCTCCCGCGCCGCGATGCCCAAAACAGAAATTCGCGCCCACAAGAATTGCCGCGACATGCAGACGATCGACCAGAATTCGTTGGATGAATTCTTCAGGAGACAGCAGCGAAAGTTCGCGGTCGAAGCGCAGCACAAGCACGGCATCGAGCCCAATATTCTCGATCCCCTCCATGCGCTGCGAAAAAGTCTGAATCATCTTCGGAGCCTGCTCGGGCCGCAACAGCTTCATTGGATGCGGATCGAACGTAATGGCAGAGGCAATCTGTCCGGCAGAGCGAGCCCGCTCCAAAACCATCCGCAAAATCTTTTGATGGCCCAGATGCAGCCCGTCAAAATTGCCAACGGAAAGCGCCGTCCGCTTCCCGGCAGGGAAGCGCGCGCTCCATTCTTCCAGCGAACGAATCACCGCAAGCGACATCAGATTCGCACCTCAAATCGCAGCCCATCGTAGGCAAGCGCCACGTGCGGGAACCCCGCAGCGATCAGCCGCGCATTAGTTTCCTCATGCGGCAGTTCGTGCGCGATATGCGTGAACCACGCCCGTCGCGGCTTCAACTCCCGCACAAGTTCCAGCGCCTGCTCCACGGTCTGGTGCATAGGATGCGGCGTGTCCCGCAAAGCATCGATCATCAAGTCGTCCAGTCCTGTCAGCAATGGCTTAGAAGATTCCGGCAGCACGCTGAAATCGGTCAAATAAGCCGCCGAGCCAAAACGAAACCCCAACACGCCCATCTCCCCGTGCAGAGCAGGAATGGGCATAATCCGAATGCCGATTATGTCGAACGGCCCGTCCACCGGATGCAGCGTCACCTGAGGAATCGTGCTGACGGTAGGGGCCGCGTCAAAAACATAGGAAAATGTGTGCTTCAGAATCGCAATCGTTTCCCGCGAAGCGTAAACCGGCAACGCCGCTTGCTGCCGAAGGTTAAATGGCCGGATATCGTCAAATCCCAGTATGTGGTCGGCATGCGCATGCGTGAATAGAATGGCGTCCAGCCGGTCGAGTCCCACGCGAAGCGCCTGTGTCCGAAAATCCGGCGTGGTATCGATCACCGCCGTTTGCCCGTTGTGAGTCAGCAGGATGGAAGGGCGCATGCGATTGTCGTGCGCGTCTGTCGAACTGCACACGCGGCAATGACAGGTAAGCGAAGGCACTCCCATGGACGTGCCGGAGCCCAGCACAGTAACTTCCAGAATCGAATTGGGTGCGGAAGCAGGCAGGGCAGACCCCTCGACAACCATCCGGACCTATCGGGACTTGGCCTTTTCCTGCATGGCGGCTGCGGTGGCGGCCTTGGTCATTTCCATGAAAGCTAACTTCAGATTGCCGCCCACGTCGAGAAGCAATGTGTCCTCTTCAGGCGCCAAATTCCCGCGAGTCTTTTCCCGGAGAACGTCCAGCATGTCGATCATTTCCTTGGCGCCTTCCAGGTCCAGCATAGGCTGCCCGGTCCGCGGATCGGCATAGCCGCCCAGCAGCATGGCAGCATTCTGTGCAAGCGAGCGAACCAGATTCTCAAATGCCGGCGACCTCTTGGGAGCATCCGCGGCGGGCAGCGGTGCAGGAAATGCCTCAGCAGCTTCGCTCTTAGCTCCGCCGGCTGATGCAGCAGTGGGTTCTTTCAATGCTGCGGCAGCCGCTTTCGCCGTAGCAGCCGTCGATGCTGCCTCGTGCTCGCGGTCCGACTGCTCCGCAACGTCCTTACGAAACTCACCATCCGGCGTAAACAGCCGCCGGTCAACAACCTTGAAACTTTCCTCGTTCTTGGATTCAGACAACGGCTTCTCCCTCAAACAAATATCAACGATGAATTGTAAGCAGTTTAGCACCCCCAAGCAAGCAGTCACAAGCCCGCCCTGACATGCGGAATGAATCAGATCTTGACATCAAAAAGTCCCGAAGGGACGAAACACCGTAGCCCACTGCGTAAGCGGTGGGACTAGCGACAAGCCTTCACAAAACCCCGTCAGGGGTGACACAAGGGTCGCGCAAGCCGGCAGACTCTTTCCATCTTGTGATTTGCCCAGACGTACCGTAAAGTTTTTCTTCCGTATAGGAGAAATCCAAAAATCTTGCCCCCGCGCCAGCCAAAAAAGAAATCGAAGCCATCCTCTTCCTCCAAAGCCAAAGGTCCAAAGTCTGCCCGCCGACAATTGGCCAAGTCCGGAGCCGTCATAAAGGCGCAAAAACGCTACGGGAAGCTATTCGAAGACTTCGTAGCCATCCAGGCCCGTCTTCGAGCCCCAGGAGGCTGCCCCTGGGATCGCGAACAAACCCACCAGACCCTAAAAACCTACCTGATCGAGGAGGCTTACGAGGTCCTGGACGCCCTAGAGCACGGCAGCCCCGACGAATTGGCCGAAGAATTAGGCGACCTACTCCTCCAGGTCCTTTTCCACGCAGATATTGCCCGCGAAGCAGGCCGCTTTGACATCGGGGACGTAATTACTGCGATCCAGGACAAAATGATTCGCCGCCACCCCCATGTCTTCGGGAACGTAAAGGCCGACACCCCCGATCAAGTCCTGAAAAACTGGGCCCAACTGAAAGCGGATGAAAAGAAGAAGGCCGCCCACACCACCAAAACTCCGCCCTCGGCACTAGATGGCGTCCCGCGTTCGTTGCCCGCGCTCCTGGAGGCGCACCAGCTAACCAAGAAAGCCGCTCACGTCGGCTTCGACTGGGAAACAGTCGAGGGCATATTTGGAAAGCTCATTGAAGAAACTTCCGAACTTCGACTAGCCCTATCGGAGCCTGATCGTCGCCGCAGCGAGGAAGAAATGGGAGACCTCCTCTTCGTAGCCGTAAACCTCGCGCGATTCCTCGGCTTCGATCCTGAAGTAGCACTTAAGAATTCGAATACAAAATTCAAGTCCCGCTTTCAATTGATGGAGAAAGAGTCCGCGGACGCCGGACAGCGCCTAGCGGATCTTTCTAATGCAGAGCTTGAAATATTATGGGAATCGGCGAAATCACATGACCGTGCCGCCAAAGTTGAAGGAAAAGCATGAAATTGAAGTCTCCCAAAAGCTCAAAGCGTTCCAGAATCCTTGTCAGGAAATGCCACCGTATCGAGGAATTTGAAGCCTGCGTCGAACTCGAGCGCGAAGTCTGGCAGTCAGCCGACATCGACATCGTTCCAATCCCTCTATTCGTAGTGGCAACGGAAACGGGAGGCCACGTTCTGGGCGCATATGAAGGCAAGGACCTGGTCGGCTTCACCCTGGCCGTTGCCGGATGGCGCAATCGCAAGCCGTACCTGCATTCGCACATGACGGCGGTGCACAGCGCGTACCGAGACCTGGGAATTGGACGTCAACTCAAGTTGTTTCAGCGCAAGGACGCCCTGGTGCGCGGCATTTCACTGGTGGAGTGGACCTTCGATCCGCTCGCCACCAAAAACGCCTACTTCAACCTGATGTCTCTGGGCGCAATCGTCCGCCGTTACCTGCCGAATGCCTACGGGATCACCACCAGCCCCTTGCATGGCGGCCTCCCAACAGACCGCCTGATCGCCGAGTGGCACCTACGGTCGTCGCACGTACGGCGCGTGCTGGAGGGAAAGCCCCCAACGGCGTCGCAGGGCAAGAACGCGGTGAGGATAACCATCCCAGCGAATCTGGATACACTCCGAGAGTCCAACCAGGCGAAGGTAATCGAAGTACAATCGAGAGTTCGAACGCAATTTACGCAATGGCTGGCGAAAAAGTACGCCGCTACAGCCGTCATAGCGAGCGAATTGGGCATGGACTACATCCTGGAGCCATGGAAAAACAGCCGTTCGAAATGAAATTCATTGGAACAGCGACCGAAAACCCATGAAAATTCAAAATCTAACCCTGCGCGAAATCCGAATGCCCCTTGTAACGCCGTTCGAAACCAGCTTCGGTCGCCTGACCAACCGCCGAATGCTCCTGGTCGAGGCCACCGTGGACGGCGTGACCGGTTGGGGAGAGTCCGTCGCCGGCGAAGGACCATTTTATGCGCCCGAGACGGTCGAAACCGCCTGGCTCATCCTGCGCGACTTCATCGGGCCGATCATAAAGGGCCGAACCTTCGATTCTGCGTCCGAAATCTGGGAGTTGCTATCCCCAATCCGTGGCCACAACATGGCCAAAGGCGCAATTGAGTCCGCCATTTGGGACGCCGAGGCAAAACAAAGGGGTGTCCCGCTCTGGAAGTTGATCGGCGGAGTCCATCAGGAGATCTCCTGCGGCGTCTCCATAGGCATTAAAGAATCGCTCGATGAGCTTGTGGCGACCGTGGAGAGGGAACTCGCCGCCGGCTACCAGCGAATCAAGATAAAAATCAAGCCGGGAAAGGACATCGAGCCGGTCGAGCGCCTGCGGCAGCGTTTCCCGAACATCCGCCTGATGGTGGACGCCAACTCCGCGTACAGGCTGAAGGACTGGCCGCACCTGAAGCGCCTCGAAGCTTACTACCTAATGATGATCGAGCAGCCCCTCGGTTGGGACGACCTCTACAGCCACGCGGAGCTGCAACGAAAGCTCGTCACCCCGATCTGCCTCGACGAGTGCATCCACGAAGAGGAGCATGCCCGCGCCGCCATCGAACTGGGCGCCTGCCGCATCATCAATATTAAGCTGGGACGCGTGGGTGGCTACACCCCGGCAATTCGCATTCACGATTTGTGTCAATCGAAGCAGATTCCGGTCTGGTGCGGAGGAATGCTGGAGTCCGGAATCGGTCGCGCTCACAACATCGCCCTTTCGACGCTGCAAAATTTCTCTCTCCCCGGCGATGTAACCGCCAGTCGCAGATATTGGAGCGAAGACGTAATCGAGCCGGAAGTTGAAGTAACGCCTCAAGGCACAATTCGCGTCCCACAAGGCCCCGGGATAGGGTACGCGCCGCGCGTGGACCGCATCGAAAAGCTCACAGCCAGGAAAGAAAGGCTTTCTTAATTTCCGCGCTTCCGTTCACCGACCACAAGTATCGCCCCCAGGATGAAGCCCCCGACGTGCGCCCACCAGGCAACGCCGCCTTCGTTTCCAACTCCCACCGACGCAATTCCGCTGAAGAATTGCAGGAGGAACCAGTACCCCAGCATCAGAAAAGCCGGGATGCGAATTGTGAAGAATAAAAACAGGGCTGGAATGAGCGTAGTCACTTTGGCGGTTGGATAGAGAACGATAAACGCGCCCATGACCCCGGAAATTGCGCCGCTGGCGCCAACGGTAGGAATCTTCGATCCCCAATTGAAGGCCGTGTGGACAATGGCCGCACCGATTCCAGTAATAAAGTAAAAAGTTAGATATTGAAAGTGCCCGAGCGCCTCCTCGACGCTTCCTCCAAACACCCAAAGAAAGAGCATGTTCCCCAGCAAGTGCATCCACCCCCCATGCAGGAACATGCTCGTAACCATGGGAAGTAAGGCCTGAGCGACCGACGCGCCGTGGGGAGAGAATAGCAACTGGGTGTGTTGCGGAATCAGCCCAAAAGTATAGACCAGTGATTTTCCTGCCTTGGGCGAAAGGGAGAGTTCATAGAAGAAGACCAGCACATTCATAATGATCAGGAACCCATTGCATATGGCAACGCGTGTTCGAAGGATATCGACGCGAAGGGGAATCATCGCGTCGTGTCCTTAACTTCCAGTTGACCCTGAGAATATGCAGCCTTCCGGCGGGAGCCGCGCTTCATTTGGGACATGACCTCCTCTATGGGAGTAATTCCCCCTCTGGCCCCCGGGGCCATGCACGCAAGACTGGCCGCTGCGTTGCTGAATTCGAGAGCGCCAGCGAGCTCCCATCCTTGAATGATCGAGTAGGCGAATCCCGCATGAAAGATATCCCCAGCCCCCGTCGTATCGACGGGCGTAACATCGAAGGCAGGGGAGTAGTGGAACTTCGAGCCATCCCACGCCAGGACGCCTTCCTCTCCCAAAGTTGCCGCCACCACGCGACACCCGAATCGTCGGTGAAGCTTGGGCAAAGCCACCATCAGGTTCTGTTCTTTCGATAGGCGCGCAGGAAACTCCTGGGAAGAAATCAGATAATCCACATTCTCAAGTAACGCTTCCACCCCCGGATACAGGTTGTCGAGATCCGCCGTCACCGGGATGCCTGCTTCACGTGCCCAACGTGCAGCACATGCTGCCCCGGCGCAGTCATGTCCATCAACATGAAGCAGACGGGAGCGCACGACCCAATCCCGCTGAATTTCCTCAGGGAAGAGTTCGAGCCGGGGGTCGCGCTTCCACAGGACCGTTCGCTCGCCGCTGGGCTCATCGACCAAGATGAAAGAGGACTGGCTCTGGCAATTGGGCGCGACGATCCAATGGGATTCGACTCCGGCACGTGCCATCTCCTCCCGCTGAAGTTGGCCGAACGAGTCGTCACCAATCTTGCCGACGTATCTTGTGCGCAAGCCCCATTTGGTGCATGCCACAACGGCGCTGGCAACCTGCCCGCCGGGGAGAACTTTCGAATCGCGAAACTCGACCTTCGAATTGAAAGCAGGGAAGTGCGGCAGGCGGATGACGGTGTCGGTGGCGTTGAGGCCAACGCCTGCGACGTCGACGATGGGCAAAGGATCGGGCATCGGGACACTTTACGAGAAAACGGGGGCGGCGCAAATGAAAAATCACAGCGGCTTACGTCCGATAATTTTTACGGACACGGCCAAAAGTAAACATATTCCAAAGGGCTATGCAGGCTCCTGTATCTGCGCCATTTGCGGGTGTGCGATTGCTTCCTGTGGGAGAAATTGACTTTTCCGGAGGTTGCCTGTGTAGGCTGCGGAAAAAGTCCACAGATTGTCATTCTGAGCGCCGCTTTTGCGCGAAGAATTCCTCTTGATCTTTTGTGTTCAAGCAAGAGAGATTCTTCGCTCCGCTCAGAATGACGACAAAAGAACTTTTTCCGCAGCCTGATAAGAGCGTCGGGGATGTGGCACGCTTCGGTAGGCATCTGGATTCTGGCTTGTGGCGGAAATCTGCCTCAATTCGGATCAATATATAGGTTCTTAATTGCAACCTGCCGCTCGGTATGGTAAGTAACCAAGTCTTGGTTTTTTGCGCGGTTTCGCCGGGGTGTGATCAAAGGCAAGTCGGCGCGCCGACGGGACAGTGGGCTCTTACGATGAGCCTGCGTGAACAATGAATGCCGATCAAGGAGTCTGAGGCCATAGTTTTGCGCAGCTTTCCGCTGGGCGAAGGCGATCGTCTGGTCAGCTTTCTCGATCGCCAGTTCGGAAGGATGCGGGGCGTTGCGCGTGGGGCTCGGCTTCCCAAGAGCCGGTTCGGTTCGACCCTGGAGCTGCTCTCTTACATTCGAATCGAGTATTTCGAGCGTGAGAACAGAGACCTGGTTCGAATCAACCGGTGCGAACTGATAGAATCTTTCCTGGATCTTCAGAGTGATTATCAGGCTGGGATCTATCTGGCTTTACTTAGCGAGATTACCGAAGCTGTTCTTGGAGAGCGGGAAGTTGCCGACCCCCAGTTTCGATTGTTGCTTCTGACTGCACGGGCCATCAGGAAATATGGGCCCTCGCCATCCGTCCTGGCCTACTTCTGTTTGTGGACTGTGCGGTTGGGGGGGTGGCTGGCCGCCCTGGACGCGTGCGTGCGATGCGGGAAGGCAATAGCGCTGGAGAGTGGGCACGTTTCGCTGGGGTCTACAGGACTGATTTGCGGCGATTGCCGCTCGGAATGGGCAAAGTCGATATCTCCAGTAGCACTTTCAATTGGAAAGAATGCTTTAGCCGGAACGTTAGATCGGTTGCAGCGATCTAACCCGAGCATGGTGCCATCGCGTGAAATCCTGAACGCGTCATTGGATTTGCTGGAACATCATCTGGAACGGAAATTGATCGCTCGACACATGCTTGAGACAGGGGAAATCTGAACAAGTGAAATCTAAAGTAAAACATAAAATATTGAAAGGCCCTACATTTCAAGATCTGATTCTCAAGCTACAGCATTACTGGGGCGATTATGGATGCGTAATTCAGCAGCCCTACGATGTCGAGGTCGGGGCCGGTACAATGCACCCCGAGACATTCCTTCGCGTTGTCGGAACGGCTCCTTATAAGGTCGCCTATGTACAGCCCTCTCGCAGACCCGCCGATGGCCGGTACGGAGAAAATCCGAATCGCCTGTTTAAGCACCACCAATTACAGGTGATTCTGAAGCCGGCACCTGCCGACGTGCAGGACCTGTACCTGAAAAGTCTGGCAGCGATCGGCCTGAAACTTGCCGAGCACGATGTGCGCTTTGAAGAGGATAACTGGGAGTCTCCCACGCTGGGCGCGTGGGGCATGGGTTGGCAGGTCCTGCTCGACGGCCTGGAAATTACGCAGTTCACTTATTTTCAGCAGAGCGGCGGTGTGGACCTGGACCCGGTCTCGGTGGAATTGACCTATGGGCTGGACCGAATTTGCGCCTACCTGCAGGGAGTCGATAGCGTGTACAACGTCCGCTGGTCGGCGGATCACAGTTACGGCCAGGTCCGGCTGCTCGAAGAACAGGAATTCTCCGCATACAACTTCGAATATGCCGATCCGGTGATTACACGGACGCTGTTCGAACTGCATGAGAAGGAAGCGAAGCAGTTGCTGGAGAAATATCGAACCGCGGATGAGAAGAGCAAGACCCGTTTCCCGCTGCTTGCCGCCTACGACCATTGCCTGAAGTGCTCGCACCTGTTCAACCTGCTGGATTCGCGCGGCGTGATTTCGACAACCGAGCGCGCCCAACTGATCGGGCGAGTGCGGCAAATCGCCTGCCGTGTAGCCGGAGACTTTCTGGCGCAGCAGACCGAGTCTGCAAATTCCGCAGTGGCCGCCGAGGTGAAGCAGTGAGGAAGCCACTGAAGAAGTCTCCGAGCAAGTCCCCGAACACGTCCATCAACCAGACGGCAGATTTCGTGTTCGAAATCGGGTGCGAAGAAATTCCAGCGGGGATGCTGCCGGGCGCAGCCAAAGAGCTTAAAGCAATACTTGATAAATACTTCACGGCGCACAATCTAATGGAAGGTGCGTCCGTGGAAACGTTCGCTGCGCCACGCCGGCTGGCGGCTACTTGCAGGAATCTTCGCGTAAAGCAAGCGGATGAGATTAAGGAAGTCACCGGACCGCCCAAGTCTGTTTCCTACGACAATGTCGGCGCGCCGACACGAGCGGCCGAAAGCTTCGCGCAAAAGGTCGGTATTCCCGTGGGAGAGCTTTCCGTAATATCCACTCCTAAAGGAGATTACCTTGCTGCGAAGCAAACGATTCGCGGCAGGCTTGCCAAAGACATTCTGGAGGAAATCCTCCCGCAAGTAGTTAAGGAAATTTCCTGGCCGCGAAGTATGTATTGGACCGGCATGTCGGGATTGCATTTCATTCGCCCGATTCGCTGGGTTGTTGCGTTGCTTGGCGGGAAGATTTTGAAGGTCACACTGGGCGATGCCGAGGCTGGAAACTTTTCAGCGGGGCACAGATTTCTGGGCAAGCCCAGGGTGGCGATCTCCGGCGCAAAGGATTATGTGGAGAAACTGCGGTCAAGCTTTGTGCTCGTGCGTCCCGAAGAGCGGCGAAAGAAGATTGAATCGGAACTTCGAAAATTGTCGTCGTCCAAAGGCTTCCGCATCCACGAAGATTCGCATTTGATGGACATGGTGACGTACCTGAATGAATTCCCGACAGCCATCATGGGCGGGTTTGACCCCAGCTATCTGGACCTGCCGGATGAAATTCTGATTACAGTGATGCGGGACCATCAAAAATATTTTGCGTTGGAGCGCAAGGACGGCTCGCTTGCCCCACACTTTCTGGCAATCATTAATCTGGATAAGGATCGGGCCGGGGCGATTCGTGCAGGGCATGAGCGCGTGCTGCGGGCGCGATTTGCAGATGCACGGTTCTTCTGGGAGACCGACCAGAAATGTCGGCTCGCCGACAATTTGCCAAAACTGAATGCGGTAACTTATCAGGCCAAGCTTGGAAGTTACGGCGATAAAGTCGAGCGCGTTCGCACGCTTGCCCGCTGGATTGCCGAGCAGTGGTTCTCGAGCAATATTCCGCAGGCCAGCGTTGCCCCTGCGGATCGCGCTGCAGAACTTGCCAAGTGCGACCTCGTCACGGACATGGTTCGCGAGTTCACCGAGCTTCAGGGAATCGTTGGCGGTCTTTATGCAAAATCTCAAGGAGAACCTGAAGATGTGGCGTGGGCTGTCTATGATCATTATAAACCCGCCGCAATGGACGACTCGATTCCCAGAAATATTACCGGGCAGACGGTGGCTCTTGCCGACAAGCTGGACTCTCTGGTGGGGTGCTTCGCAGCCGGTTTGATTCCTACGGGATCGAGCGATCCATTTGCGCTGCGGCGGGCTGCGATGGGGATCGTGAGAATTTTGATCGAGACCAAATTGCCGCTTTCACTTTCACTGGCGATCGCGCGGTCGGTCCGCACGCTGAATACGTTGTCCCCAAAGATGAATGTTGGAGAAGCAGTGGAACGGCAGGTCATGGAGTTCCTAATCGAACGCGCACGCTTCGTACTCAGGGAGGGCGGAGTCCTGGCTCACGATGAAGTGAACGCAGCCTTCGCCGCAGGCACAGACGATCTGGTGGATGCCGTTCACCGCGCGACTGCGATGAAGGCGATCAGGAAGTCGAAGAACTTTGAGCCGCTGGCAATCTCCTTCAAACGGATTCGTAAAATCCTGGAGAAGGCTGGACCGGCGGAGGGCTGGAAGTTGCCCGCCGTCAGTGCGGACTTGTTCCAGGAAGACGCCGAACGTAAATTGCATTCGCAGGCAGCGTCGGTGGCGAAGTTGGCCGAGCAGCACAAGAGGGAAGGACGATATCGCGAGGCGCTTCGGGACATCGCTGGTCTGCGCCCAGCAGTGGACGAATTCTTTAAGAGTGTTATGGTCATGGCCGAAGAAGAGCAAGTGCGAAAAAACAGGCTCACTATGCTTTCGGAATTGCTGGCGCAGTTCTCAACGATTGCCGATTTTTCGGAAATTGTGGCAGGAGAGAAAGCGTAGTAAATATAAAGTAATGGATTAGATTCAATTTGTCGGCACGCCGACAATATTCAAACGCAAGAACCATTCGAAGGGGGAAAGAAATCCGTGAAATACGTTTATTTTTATGGCGCGGGCAAGGCTGAGGGCGATGGAACGATGAAGGAAGTGCTGGGCGGCAAGGGTGCGGGCCTGGCGGAAATGACTAAGATCGGGTTGCCGGTTCCCGGCGGCTTCACGATCACGACTGAATGTTGCGACTACTACCTGACCCATGGCAACAAATATCCGGCTTCGCTCCGAGCGGAAGTGAAAAGCAATCTGGCTCGTCTAGAGCGGGCGACCAAGAAGAAGCTGGGCGATGCCAACGATCCGCTGCTGGTGAGCGTGCGGTCGGGTTCGGCGCGATCGATGCCTGGGATGATGGAGACGATTCTTAACCTCGGCCTCAACAGCAAGTCCGTCGAAGGCCTGGCGCGCAACACGAAGAACGAACGCTTTGCCTGGGATGCCTATCGGCGGTTTGTGCAGATGTATTCTGCCGTGGTGATTGGACTTCCTAAAGAAGCACTTGAAGAAAAATTGCGCGCGATGAAGACACGACTCGGTACAAAGGATGACACTCAGGTCCCAGCCGAGGCGTGGCGCGAGCTGGTTGGCGAATACAAGGAATATTTCAAGTCGCAAACTGGGCAGGATTTTCCTGAAGATCCGGAAGAGCAGCTTTGGGGTGCCATCGGTGCGGTGTTCGGATCGTGGAATGCCGAGAAGGCCGTCACGTATCGTCGAGTCGAGAAGATTACGGGGCTTCTCGGGACTGCGGTAAACGTCGTCCAGATGGTGTTTGGCAATATCGGGGATAATTCAGGGACGGGAGTCTGCTTTACGCGGGATCCATCAACAGGCGAGAAAACGTTTTACGGCGATTTCCTGATTAATGCCCAAGGCGAAGATGTCGTCGCCGGCATTCGTACGCCGATGCATTTGACCGAGATGGCTCGGCTGATGCCCAAGGTGTACAAGCAGCTTGAAAAAGTAAGACAGCTTCTGGAAAAGCATTACCGGGACATGCAGGACATGGAATTCACCGTCGAAGAGGGAACGCTGTACATGTTGCAGACGCGCGTTGGCAAGCGCACGCCGACTGCGACGTTCAAGATGGCTGTGGACATGGCCAAAGAAGGCTTGATCACCAAGGAAATGGCTATCGACCGGATCAAGTCTGAGGATATCGAGAGGCTCTTCTATCCCGTGATCGATCCATCGGTGCCGAAGGCTGAACTTGCCAAGCGGAAAATCGCGGAGGGCATCAACGCCGTGCCGGGAGCGGCGGCGGGCAAGGCTGTGTTCAGCGCCGAGGAAGCCGAGAAAATGGCTGCCAAGGGCGAAAAAGTGATCCTTGTGCGGCGGGAAACCAGTCCAGAGGATGTCGGCGGGATGTTCGTGGCGCAGGGAATCGTGACGGCGACCGGAGGGAAGACCAGCCACGCGGCAGTGGTTGCCCGAGGATGGGGCAAGTGCTGCATCGTCGGCTGCGAGAAGCTCGACGTGGATTATTCAACGAACACAGCGACAGCCAACGGCAGAAAAATTAACGAAGGCGACTGGATTACGCTCGATGGAAACGAAGGCGTGGTCTATGAAGGAGCTGTAAAGCTTTCGACTCCTCAGTTGCCGCCTTCCTTTTCGACGTTGATGGGGTGGGCTGACGGCGTTCGCCGGCTGGGTATCAGGACGAATGCCGATACACCGCACGACGCACGCAAGGCGCGCGAGATGGGCGCTGAAGGTATTGGTTTGTGCCGCACCGAGCATATGTTCTTCAAGGACTTCGAGCAGCCCGAGAAGAGCGTCGACAGGCAGCTCGCAATCCAGGAAATGATTGTCGCCGAGACTCCCGAGGCAAGGCGCAAGGCCCTGGCCAAGTTGCTGCCATATCAGCGTCGGGACTTCATAGGAATCTTTAAGGCGATGGATGGTTTCCCTGTCACGATTCGCCTGATCGATCCACCGTTGCATGAGTTCGTGCCACACGACCGGGAGAAGCAGGAGGAGTTGGCTCGCAAGATTGGAGTCGATGTGGAGACGATTGTTCGTCGAGTCGAGCAGTTGCATGAGTCGAACCCAATGCTTGGACATCGTGGATGCCGGCTCTCGATCACATATCCAGAGATACTTGAGATGCAAGTTCAAGCGATCGTTGAAGCGGCCGTGGAGTGCAAAAAGTCAGGAGCAAAAGTGTTTCCTGAGATTATGCATCCTCTTGTTATGGATAAAAAGGAACTTCAGATTCTTGCGGACGCGACCCATCGCGTTGCAGGTGAGATTGTTAAGAAATCTGGAGTAAAACTTGAATACATGGTTGGAACGATGATTGAAGTCCCGCGCGCGGCAATTCTTGGGGATGAGATTGCCGAAGTGGCGCAGTTCTTTTCCTTTGGGACCAATGACCTCACACAGATGACGATGGGACTTTCACGGGACGATGCCGGGCGATTCCTTCCGGATTACGTGGATGAAAAGAAGGCCGGGATTTTTCCGGACGATCCATTTCAGTCGCTGGATGTTAAGGGCGTGGGTAAACTGATGAAGTGGTGCATCGAGCGTGGGCGGTCCGTAAAGCCCAAGTTGAAGCTGGGCATTTGCGGCGAGCACGGCGGAGATGGGCCTAGCGTAAAGTTCTGCCACCAGGTTGGTCTGGATTACGTCAGCGCGTCTCCATTCCGTGTGCCGATTGCGCGATTGGCTGCTGCGCAAGCGGTTATCGAGGAGCGGGCGGCTAAGAAGTCTGGCAAGAAGGCCGGCAGAAAGATAAAGTAAATCCGCTTATGACGGGTCTGTGCGCCGACTTGAATAACGGAGACCAGCGGTTGCAACATCGGGGCGCTCTCGAAAGGGAGCGCCCTTCGCCGATTGGACTGAATCTTTAAACGATGTAGTGACCGATTCGCATGGGGAAACCTTTAACCTCATGAAAACACAACACTGCAAAGATTAATTGAGAGTAGAATCGTGTGCGTTACAGGCATGAAAACAAATAACGACACAGGAACGAAGCATCTATTCTGGTGGATATTTGTCTCTTGGCTGCTGGTTTTCAGTTATTGCCGCCCCGGCCTGGGAGCAGCGCAATCGCAACCTCAAAAATTCGATCTACGCTGTCAGGTTGTGGATGAGGATGGCAAACCCATTCCGCGCGTGGAAGTAGTGCTACATCTTGGTCCCCCCAGTTCCCAAACGGTGTACACGGATACTGCAGGCCGGTTTGAAATCCACAACATAACTTCGCCACAAATTCACATTTCCCTTTCGAAGCCGAGTTTTTTCCTCATTGAAGACCGGCTACTCAATCTGGAGTCGGGCGAAACCGATGTGATGTTGATGCTAAACCATGAAACGGAAATTCACGAAACACTTGAGGTTAAGTCGGAGCCTGTCCAGATCGATCCCGATACGACCAGCCACCAGGAATCTATGGTTCAGCATGAAGTTTTGAATACTCCTGTTGCATCGAGTCACGATATCCAGCAAAGCATTAGGACGATTCCGCAAGTATTGGCCGATCCCAACGGGCGATTGCACGTTGCCGGGGGGCGGCAGGGGCAAACGGAAGTACTCTTGGATGGATTTGAAATCACTGACCCCGCCAATGGAAATTATAGCGCCCGCCTGAATATCGATTCCGTGCAAACCGTATCGGTTGAGACCGGAGGCTATGGAGCGCAGTATTCGCATGCGAGCGCCGGAATCATATCGCTGGATACGCAATCGGGAGACGATCGTTATCGGTTCGGCGTGACGAATTTCATTCCGGGCGCCAATTTCCAGACCGGCGCGCATTTCGGCGATTGGTTTCCGAGGGCGTCGTTTTCAGGCCCTATTGCAAAGGGGAGAGCGTGGTTTTCAGAGTCGTTAACCATTCAGCATTCCTTCCGTTATGTGCGGGAACTTCCGAGCGGCCAGAACATCGATACGCAATGGGCGGAAGACAATCTGCTCCGTGCACAAGTGAATTTGTCGCCCACGAACATTCTGCAAGGAAGCTTCCTTTACAATCACTTGGCTGACCCTCGCCAAGGGCTGGGCCCGTTTTCACCACTGTCTACAACGACTAATGTGCATTCGAACCGCTACTTTGTGTCGGCAAAGGACCAGATATGGGTGGGTAAGACGTTGTTTGACGTAGGAGCGGCCGCTGATACCGGTGGAAGCAGCGGCGTACCGCAGGGGAATCAGCCGTATGTAGTTACGCCCTCAACCACTTCGGGCAACTATTTCCAGAGTTTTTATCAAAATGCGCGGCGTTTGCAGCTGGTTGGAAATATGACTACGGGACAATTGAATTGGTTCGGGGCGCACACGATCTCGGCAGGAGTGAATGCGGACGCCCTGAATTTCTCGCAGCAGGCATCGCGGACGGAGATCGATTATGAGCGGGCCGACGCGACGTCATCGCTATCCGAAGTCGCCACGTTCAGCGGGCCGGGTGCGCTGCGTATAGCGAACACGCAATTGGGAGGATACGCGCAGGATGTGTGGCGTCCTATCAAGCCGCTTGTATTTTCAGTGGGAGTTCGCGCGGATTGGGATCGCCTGATTCATACCAGCATTGTCGAGCCCCGCGTCGCGATGAATTGGGTGCCTCTGGACGATGGAAGGATGAAATTTACCCTGGCCTGGGGAGAGCATTACCAGCCGTTGAGCCTGGCTGTTTTTGCCCAGGGATCGGATCAATCGCGCATCGATCAATTCTACAATGCGCCGTCACCTCCATGCACGCCGCCGGCTTGTCCGCCACCAGTTCCTTCCGGGCCGCCAATTACAACTACATTTGTTGCGCCGCTCAGCAAGCTCAGGCAGCCGAGGTCCTACAACTCGACTGCTGAGTGGCAGGAGAGATTTTTTGCCAGCACATTTGTGGGCGCATCGTTTTTGCTTCGCGAATCGCGCGATGGATTCGCCTGGGTAGCCCAACCTTCGGGTACGCTGCTGCTCGAGAATGGCCGTCAAGACCGCTATGTGTCCGGGGAAGTCTGGGTGCGCCATGCCTTTGGCGACAAGGCGCAGATTGAGCTGAATTATGTGCGTTCGCGCGCCACGTCTACGCAGGTTCTCGACCCGACATTGGTGTCCCTGATTCTGGCGCCTCAGCAAGCCGGTCCGCTGCTCTGGGATGCGCCCAACCGCGTGGTCAGTTCGGGATGGACTCCAATTCCGATTTGGGGTTTGCTGCTCAGTGGGTTCCTCGAGTACCACACCGGATTTCCATTTAGCGAGTTGAACGAACAGCAACAGCTCGTCGGCACTCCAAACAGGTTGCGATTTCCGGATTATTTTAATCTGAATCTAGGACTAGAGAAGAGGTTTCCGTTCCATGGGCACGAATGGGCAGTTCGCATCACGGCAATCAACATTACGGGTCACAGTAATCCGGATTCCGTGGTGAACAACGTGGACGCGCCAAACTATTTGACCTATGCCGGTGGGCAGCGCCGGGCGTTTACGATCCGCCTACGGTTGGTAACGCAGCACTAGGCCTACCCGCATTAATTTTCAATCGGAACAATGGATTTGAGATTGTGGTACAAGTGCTTTGAGCATGTAACCATGCCCAATTCTTTCCATCACGAGTCCTCCGTTAAAAATTAAATAAACTCGCTTTTTTGTTGTGATTTGTATTGA
>CAZUNI010000017.1:0-70787 GCA_964622265.1 uncultured Acidobacteriaceae bacterium
TCAACTACCTTCTTTTCAAGACCCTGTATTAGGTTATGCAACAGCTTCTAGTAATGCTTTTACAACTACCACGAGCGGAGACTTGATCTGGAATTATGCTGTCGATACGCACGGAGGGAATCTCGGAAACGGAACAAACGTAACGCAATGGACAAGCGGCATAGGCTTCACCAAGTTGAGCGCGGATCGGAATTTCAACACTTATACCCAGTACCAGATTCAAGCCGTGGCAGGAGCCATAAATCCATCTTTCACCGTCGCAGGAGCCACGACCGATGAGTTCAACGACGTTGCCATTGCGATCAAGCCGTCATCCGCCGGAACGGCTCCCTCGGGAATGCGCATCGTCCATGAATTTCAATTTCGATTGCAGCCTGTCTCTCCTACCGTTCTCGATGTTCCAACCAGCGGGAACCTGATCGTTGTGGCGTTTTCGGTCAATTCTATTCCTGGTGGAAATAACGTTGCTAGCGTTTCCGACGGAGTCAATACATATACCAAGGAGCAGCCCAACACCCTCTCCGGACAGATTTTTCACGCTGACAACGCGGCCACAAGTGCGGAACGAACCATGATGATTAACAGTGGCTCGCCAATGTTCAATACCGAAGTTCTTGTTTACGACATCAGTGGAGCTGCTGCGTCTCCGTTTGACAAGTCTGCCGCGGCGACCAATCTTTCTGAACCTGCAACGGACGCAAACCTGAATGATGCCCCGGACATCACGCCTTCCACTACAAACGGATTGGTCATAGCAGTCTTGCAAATGGGGATAGGCCCTCCAAGTGGGCTAGCAAGTCCTCCAGGTGGTACATATACGGCGGTTTGGTCAACAGGCATGCTGGACGCCAGCACGTTTAACTTTGGCGAAGGTCATGCCATCGTGTTCAATACCACAACGGCGCCATTGGCCTTCAATTGGATAATCGCGAACGGCAACACCGCGACAGGTTGTAACGCCTTCGCGGTGGCATTCAAATCTGCTACTCCGTAAAATTACCGTCCGTAGACCAGTACGTGAAACGTTCCAGCAATGGCGGACCGCCGGGGATTCGGCTGTTCGGTCGTGGGAGCGGCAGCTGGACCGAAATCGGCCGTATCCACGAATAGTTTGTGCGTCTTTGCATCGAGACCTAGGGTCTTGGCTCCATACTCCGTCGTAATCGTATCGACCGCGCTGAATTTGTCCGGCCCATCTTCGTGGAATATGTGGATCATTCCTTCGCGAGTCGAAACGAATATCATTCCAGTCCCCGGGTCGAAGGCCACCGCATCCACTCCCGCCGTGATCGGGAAAGACTGAATCGCTTTTCCGGTGTCCGCGTTCAGGATAACTAGCATCTGCGGATTGCGCCCCGCGGTGAAAAGACGCCGGTGCGCAGTGTCCATGGCAATCCCCGTGGGGCCTCCCGCCGGCGCAACTGGCCAGCGAGATTTGACGGTGAGCGCGCTGGCGTCAAGGGCTACAATCTCATTCGTGTTTTCGAGGTTGATGTAAATCATCCCCTTGCCATCCGCGACAGCAAACTCCGGCTGGCCCCCTAGATCGATCGTCCCTACAACATTCCCTGTCTTGGCGTCGATCGCCGTGGAGTTATGCGCGTCCCCGTTCATGGAAAAAACGCGTTTTGTGGCCGGATCGTAAATCACGCAGTCGGCGTCCTTCTCCGCTTTCGCTTCGCCGGTCACCATCAGCGTTTTCAGATCGAAAATAAGTACCTTGCCTTGCGCACCATCGGTGACATATCCGTGGCCGAATTCGCTGGCGACGGCGATCCCGTGATTCTGTTTGAACCCGGCGACGCTGCCCACCAGTTTCCCGCTGTCCGCATCCACGACTTTTACATCGACGCCATGCGACAGGTACACGCGCCGCGCCGCTGAATCCACAAAAATGTAGTCGAAATACTCGCGCGTAGCGCCCGCGTCAGGTTCGAATGTAATTTTCTGGATGAAGTGGTAGCCGGTTTTCGTCGCCTGAGCCGCCGCGAAACTGCCCACTAAAACTAGCGTCATACACAATACCAACTGGCCTAGCCGTGAAAGCAGCATGGTAACCTCCGAGGTTTCAAAACGTTGAAAGACTCGCGCGCGACGAGCAACCGGGAGCCTGAAGATCGGTTCTCTCTTCCGCGCAGTATAATCCAAAGTTCGTGGTTTTCAACGACGCCTTCTGATTTGCGCAATAAACACCCAATTTGATGAAACTGCAAAAGGTGCGAAATCCTGTGATATAAGGTGACATTCCTCGGAAAGGGTGTGCCGAATGAAAGTCCGCATATTGATTGCTCTGTTGATTTCGTCCACCGTCGCGTTTGGCGCGGACAAACTCAGCGCGCCGGAATTGATTGCCCTCACGCATGGCAGCCCGGACAAGCTCCAGCAAGCGCTGGTCGCCACGCTGGGCCAGGACATGATTCACGATGGCCGGGCCGTGATCGGTCGCGGCCCCGATTTCCTATGGGCCGTCGAGTCCGCAACCCAGCCGATCCTGATGATCGACGAAGAGCGTGGCCCGGCGATGAAGAAGATCGCGAAGACCGATATCTGGTACGCGGTGGGCACGCTACGTGTGGGCACCGGTCACGAGTTCGAATACCGAATCGACGGCAAATCGTTCGGCGGAAGCAAAGACGTTCCGGCCTACGGACCGGAATCGTATCTGAAACCCGGCGTTCCGCCCGGCATGCTGTCGGAGAAACTGGTCCACACCAGCAAAGCGTACGGCGGCATGGAGAGCAACTATTGGATTTACGTGCCCGCCGAGTACGATCCGAAAACTCCCGCGGCGCTGATGGTCTTCCAGGACGGCCAGCAGGCCGGTTACACCCAGCGCGACACCGAAGGCGTGATTATCAACGTCCTCGACAATCTGATCTTCGAGAAAAAGATCCCCGTCATGATCGCTGTCTTCATTCAGCCGGGTCTGGTTTCGGAAGGCACGGAAATCTACAAGGAACTCGAAGAAACGATTCGCAATGCGCCGCCGAACTATACTCGCCCACCCGCTCCTGTTCCCGGCGCTCCACCCCGGCCCGATCGCGGGCCGCGCGCTCCGCAAAACATGATTCGCAGCGTGGAATACGACACCGTTTCTGACCGCTACGCCAAATTTCTGCGCGACGAATTTTTGCCCGAAGTTGTCTATTCGAAATACAACGTCCGCAGGGACGGCTACAGCCGCGGCATCAGCGGCAGTTCCTCCGGCGGCATCTGCTCCTTCAACGTGGCCTGGCAGCAGCCCGATCAATTCACCCGCGTGCTTTCCTGGATCGGCAGCTTCATGCCCATACAGGTGGTTCCCAATTATGGAGGCCAGGCGTTCCCCGCCATGGTCGCGCGCGATGCCGGCCGCAATATCCGCGTCTGGTTACAGGACGGAGCGGAAGACCAGATCACCTGGCCGTTGCAAAGTCTGGATATGGCCAATTCGCTGAAGGGACGCGGCTACGACTTCCATTTCAGCTACGGATACGGCACGCACAACGCCGCGCAGGGCCGCGCGGAACTGCCGCAATCGCTGACCTGGCTCTGGCGAGGCTACGATCCCGCGAAAGCCGAGCAGGTGTATGAGCAGGATCCAGCCGAAGCCGCAAAGCCCTTGTTCCGCGTGAAAGTTTATAATCGCGATCATGGGCCGGAGTACTGATGGCCCAATGATTTATCCGTTTTCATTGAAGATGCGCAATCTCGCAGTAGGACAGGTTTCAACCTGTCCGCTTTTAACAATGGTTCGAGCAAAATCGAAACTAAAACCAAAACCGGACAGGTTGAAACCTGTCCTACTTTTTTGCGGCGGAAATTACCGGTTCATCGTACAGTACTGGCCAACGAACTCTAGGAGAGAATCCATGAAGCGCGCCAAGATCATCGGTTTCATTTTGTTCGGAGCGGGCCTGATCTGCCTGATTCCCCGCCTGTCGCAGCCTGTCTCCGGACGCGCTGTGTCAATTATGGATGCCCCTCACATCGGCGAAGGCGGCTTGCCGCAATTTAAGGTGGACCCCGATTGGCCGAAACTTCCATCGAAGTGGAGAATGGGTTTCGGTTCCGCCGCTTCGATTGACGACAAGGACCACGTCTGGATTCTGAGCCGCCCCCGCACTCTTGCGCATCCTCGATCCACGGCTGTCGATACTACGTCCACGCCCGCTCCGCCCGTCATCGAGTTCGATAACGACGGCAACTTCATCCAGGGCTGGGGCGGGGAAAGCGGCCCCGGCTATCAGTGGCCTTCGAATGAGCACAGCATTAACGTGGATTACAAAGGGAACGTGTGGATCATCGGCAATGCCGACGGCAAAGAGAACAATCCGGCCAATCTTCCGAACGACAATCAGATTTTGAAGTTCACCAAAAACGGAAAATTCCTGATGGCCATCGGCAAGAGCGGACAAACGGGCAGCAACGCCACGGAAGTCCTGCGAGGCGCCACAGGCCTGCGCGTTTACCCCAAGACGAATGAATTGTTTGTCTCCGATGGCTACGGTAACAGCCGCGTGATGGTGTACGACGCGGACACAGGAAAATTTAAGCGGATGTTCGGCGCATACGGCAACAAGCCGTTGGACATGGCAGCGCGCCCGCCGGTGCCCGCGCCTTTGCCGAATGAATACTGTCCGATGATCTGCGACGTATGGTCCGCCCTGCAGCAGTTTGCGGTGCCGCACGATGTGATCATCTCGGACGACGGTCTGGTCTATGTTTCCGATCGTGGCAACAAGCGAATCCAGGTGTTTACGGTCGAGGGAAAATTCGTCGCCGAACAATTCGTCGGCCTCGACAGCAAGTTCCCCTTGCAGGCAAGGTCCGCAGCATTTTCTCCCGACCAGCGGTTCCTATATGTCGGGGGGACTCCAGTCACGTATTTCCTGAACCGCAGGACGCTCGAGGTCCTTGGTTCATTCGATATCGGCGCGGCGCAGGCCCATCCGCCGGGACACCAGATCGCCACCGACCACAAGGGAAACATTTACGAGGTCCAGGCGGAACTTGTGGGAGCCGACGGAAAGAGCGGCGGCGCGGGCGCGTTCAAGTTTCTTTTCAAAGGCTACACGCCGAGGGTAACGTGTCCGCCCTGCCAAACCACGAAAAGTATGCCGTGACCAGTAGCACAGACTTCAGTCTGTGCGCCTTTGGTTTTGGTGCGGGCAACTAAACCGAAACCGCGCGGCCTGTTCAGCCAGTCAGGTTTTGGTTTTTCGCGAGGACATGCAATACCCAAAGTCAAGAGCGGACAGACTGCCCTTCGATCTCTCAGGGCAAAAAATCTGTCCTACTTAAGCTTCGCATCCACCGAAAACCTGCCGGGGCCGTAGGCAAACATGAACATGAAGCCGCCTGTGGTCGCGAGATCCAGGAACAAGTGCGACAGCTCGCCCAGATCGCCATATTGATTGTGGAATAAAGTGCCTGCGATGATAGTGAACCCCCCCAGCAAAGTCGCGCCCCATCGCGTCTTGTAACCCAGCACCACCAGGGTCGGGCAGAGGATCTGCACCAGAATCGCCAGATAAATCAGATTCGTGGGCACATGAGAATTGTGCTTCACCATGTAGGCCTGCATAACGGCGGTTCGAACGACCTTATTGGTCCCCGCGCGCAGGAATATCACCACAGAGAGCATGCGCCCCAAAAAGAGGAGCAATCCCATCACAGCAGTGTTCTCTAAGATGGAAGAAAACAGACCGTTGCGGGTGTTACCAGGCTTGCCGCGGCCCAGCAAACTGTCCAGCGACAACCTGCCGGGCCCGTATGCAAACATAAATAGCAATAAACCGAGCACGGCGAGATTTTTATCCCAGTGCGATGTAAGCAGGCCGGCAAACTTCGTGCTGCCGGGAAGCCGCAGTGCCGCGCTGGCACAGAAAGCCGCAAGCAGCAGGGCTCCCAATCTTGTCTGAAAACCAAATGTTATGAGGATGAGTCCGGCAATCTGGACCGCGATTGCTGCGTACATAAGTGCGCCTGTGTGCGGTGTATTAAGTATCTGCAAGGCGAAAATCGGGATTGTGAGCAATCGCCCCACCAGCAGAAGGGATCCCATGAACGCGTCGCTGCTCAAAATGGGAGCAAAGAGATCTGACGGGGCTCTCGGTACAAGCGGCTCTGCTTTCAATTTCATCCTCCTCAAAATTTATTTTTGATCGCCCATCCGAATGGACGACAAAATACACTGGGAGGAATCGGGATAACAAGAGGTTTCGCAATCCGGAACACAAGCGAATCAAAGAGACCGTCCGAACCATATCTGCACTTCATTGACGTGCAAAAAGTCGCTCGCGAAAGGGGGGAATTTCTGAAAACAGGGTCCGCACAGAGCCGATTGGCAGATGATTGAGGGCATTGGAAAACATGTTGAAATCTGCACTCGCAGAGGACTCGAAATCCATCTAAGTTATTGCAAATAGGGAGCTTGTCCAAGCGATCGAATCCGGCTGGACTAGCTTGGACATCGGGTGTACGATTGGTCTTCCGAAAACAAATCCTTAACTTCAATAAGCGAGGCTCAAATGAATTCCGTTACAGAGCGGCAATCGTATCGGGGAGTTACCTGTCTGCACTGCAAGAAGCCCATTGCCATTTCTCCGCTCGTCGCCAGCATCGAATCGGAGACTCAGGCGGACGAAGCCTCTCCGCGGAAATGCCAAGTCTTTCATCTGCGCTGCGTATCGTGCGGCAAGGAGAAACCCTACAAGATTGGCGAAATACTCGAATTCGAAGGGACTCCGATTACCAGGAAACTGCAATCTGAACTAACGTCATCCTATTTCAATTCCATGGATAACAAGGCAAGAGTAGCAAACGCTTAAGCCGGGCGTATTGTCCGATTCGAAGCAAACAACCGGCCGCAGAATCTTTTTCAATCCTGACAATCGATTACAGTATTCCGAAAATTAGCATGTCTTCCTATCCGACTGGAAAGCACGCAGGTCCTCCTGCTGCGTCCGCCCAACCCGCGGTCGCCGAACCAACGTTTGCTGAGCGTGCGCGCACCCTCGTCCACTTGGGGCGGATCGGCACTCTTTCCACGCATTCCCGCAAACAGCCGGGCTTCCCGTTCGGATCGGTGATGCCTTACGGTCTGGAAAGCATGGGCCGTCCCATTTTCCTGATCAGCACAATGGCGATGCACACGCAAAACCTGCACGCAGACCCGCGCGCAAGCCTACTGGTGACCCAAGCCGATGTTAGCGGCGATCCCCTGGGCGCATCCCGAGTCACATTGCTCGGAAATGTGGCGGTCGTGCCCGCGCAGGACGTGGCGGAATCGCGCAGGCTTTACCTAGACCGCTATGCGAACAGCAAGTACTGGGTGGATTTCGAGGATTTTGCTTTTTACCGCATCGAAGTGGTGGACGTTTATTATGTGGGCGGCTTCGGCGTGATGGGCTGGGTTTCCGCTTCCGAGTATAGTCAAGCGCAACCGGACCCGCTGACCGATTCCGCCGCCGGCATCATTCAGCACATGAATGCCGATCATGAGGACGCGCTCATTTTGCTTGCGCGTGTGGCAGGCGGTGTTGAATCTCAGGGTGCCACAATGATGTCAGTCGATCGTCTCGGCTTCAATGTGCGCTTGAAGGTTCCGGAAGGAACGCGAGGCATGCGGATTGCTTTTTCGCGGGAAGTTACGAGTCCGTCGGAAACCAGAACAGTACTTGTCGAAATGACTAAACACGCGCGACAGGGATGAACGCTCGCGGCTTTTACTCCCAATTTAATTCTTATCTTTGCTGTCCTTATAACCCTTCTTGGTGACCTCACTGGCGCGCTGGTCAAGAGACGCCCGGCTGAACAACTCAGGAGCGAGATTCGAATTGTATTTGCAGCCGGTGACGTACAGCTGGGATATCTGACGGCCATTCTGCGCGCGGGAGACGTTTAACGGAGTCACCACGCCATCCAACCGAATGTACTGCGTGTAGCTGGTGACATTCTCAGTGCGTTCCCGCGTTTGCGGGTCGCGCTTGGAGACCTCCCACCGCAGCGGCAAGTGCGTGGACCTTTCGATAGCCATGCGCAGCTCCCGGTGATCGCGGTCGGAAAACTCGATCCACTCCGCTTCCTTTAGGTCCACGATATCGATTCCGGCATAACGTAGCTCGACGCCTTCATCGTTCATGTGCTTCCGCAGCATGTTGTTCATCCCGGATTTCACTGCTTCGGCAAAGGTTTGCGTGACATCCTCCGGCTGTTCGGACACTCCGCCCTTGTCCAGCATCCAACCGTGGTCGCCATCGAAAACGGTAATCAGGACGCCGCCGTGCGTGATGCTTAGTCCATCGGCGCCCAGCAGATAGCTGACGATCGTGTGCTGGCCCTTGGAAATGTATTCCACGCGGTTTTTAGTCGGCAAAATCCACATGTCGCGGACCGGCGTATACCCCATCAGCTCGCCGCTGTGGCCGAACTGCGCGAGCTTCCCATCGCAATCGGAGTCGCGAACATCCAGGAACGCCTGTCCGCCCAGCGCGTTGATCACTTGTTGCAAGACCGTTTTCGCCTTGGCGGCGCTTTCCTCGGGAAGCAGTCCGGGGTCTGACTGCGCTGCGGCAGTCTGTGCGCACAGGGTTGCCAAACCCAAGACAAGATACCCTATAGTTTGAAGTCTTAGTCGCACAGGTCGTTCCTCCCTTACATTGAGGACTTCACCCATAACAAAGGTTGCCAGGCTGAAAAACAGGCCGTGATGGCCTTACTACTTCCTCGCCTGCGCGACGGCCACCAGTTCGCGGAACAGCGCCTGCGCCAGCGGGTCCTCCGTCATTCTCTCCGGATGCCATTGCACGCCTACAACCCAATTCGAATCGCCCGTCCACTCCACGGCTTCGACCACGCCATCGGAGGCACGGCCGGTAATCCTCAATCCTTGGCCAGGTTCGAGCACCGACTGATGATGCGACGAGTTCACGTTTGCCTCGGGAGCGCCGCACAGGTCCATGATGTGGCCGGATTCGAATTGCGCTCGGTGGACTGGGTCCACCGGGTCCGGTTTTCCGGGCACCTCGTCTTCATCCGGGCTGTGGCATACGGTTGTCCCAATCTCGGTGGGAATATCCTGAATCAGTGTGCCGCCCAGAAACACATTGAGCGACTGTATTCCGTAACAAATTGCCAGCACCGGCTTTTGAGCGATAAGCGCATGTTCGAGGAGAGTGAAATCAGTGCGCTCGCGCGCGGCGTCGGCATCCGCCGCGGCGGGATGGCGCTTGGCCCCGAAATGTGCCGGGTCCAGATCGGCGGGACTTCCCGACAGCACAAATCCATCCAGTTCTGCTGCATGGCCAATCAGTTCGTCTCTGGTGCTGGCGAGAGAAATCGGAACGGCCTCTGCACCTGCTCGCTCCACAGCATGGAGATACCAATCGATATAAGAACGATGGTTCGCCGCTTCCTCCGAAGCCATGCGCCACGGGACACCAATGCGCGGTCGGGCATGATTTTGCTGCTGCACGGAAGAGCAATCCTAGCATTCGCGAGTGTGAGCGGCAACAGAGGTATCGCAGCTAATTCGTTGTGACAGGTCAAATCCATGATCGGCAAATCTTCATGCGGTAATGTTTTCTCATCAATTCTCCGCTACAAAAAGGATGCAACTCGGTTCGGGGACATCCTTCAGTACTTTTCCTGTCGGAGACAACATTCCAGTTTTCCGATCGATCGCAAAAATGGCCATGGTCCCGGAATATTCGTTGCCCGCGAATAAGTATTTGCCCGATGGGTCCAGTGCAAACGTGCGCGGGGTATCTCCCATCGAGGAAATGTGCTGCACTGGAGTCAATTTTCCCGTGGCGGGATCGACGGCCAACACGTGCAAGGTCCCATCCAGATGCGAAGTCCTTAAACTTGCATCGACAGCGCGAGTAGACGCGTAAACGAATTTCCCCGCGCGGTCGATCTGCACCTCGGAGCCCTCGCTCATCCCGGCAGTGACCGCCGTCAGCGGCGCCGACTGAATTTCCTTCAGCGTCCCAGCGGCAGCGTCGTACGCGGCAACAGTCACCTGCATCGAGCCGCTGATCATATACACGTACTTGCCGTTAGGATGAAACGTCAGGTGGCGGGGCCTCCATCCAACGGTGGGCACGGTGAACGGCTCGCCATTCTGTTCCAGCGCCCCCGTCGCGGCATTCAACCGAAACACAAAAACTTTTCCCATCCCAATATTGCAGACCAGCACAAAACGATTGTCCGGCGAAATCACGACGCAATGATTGTGCGAATCGGTGGGGCTGACTCCGTTATCATCCTTGGCGACGCTGGGCCCCGCAGCTGTGCCCACCAGTGCAACGCTGGCTGCCGCCTCGCCCAGCCGGCCATCGGGATGAATCGGAAACGTCGCCACGCTTCCGCTGATAAAATTCGCCGCCACCAGGATTTTCCCTGTCTTATCGATGGCCAGATGCGCCGGGCCTTCGCCCTTTGAGGAAACCGTATTCAGCAACGTGAGCTTGCCGGTTTTTTCATCCCGCGCATAAGCGGTGACGGAATTTCCCGGTGCAATCTTGGTTGGGTGCTCATTGGTAGCGTAAAGGAAGCGGTGATTCGGATGCTCCACCAGCCACGATGGATTGACGGCCTCCTGAATAAGCCCGAGCGGCGCTAAATCTCCAGTGGCAGGCGTAAATCGGTATCCATAGATACCTTTGCTCGCCACGCGCGTGTACGTTCCGATGTAAACGATGTAGCTCTTCGCGTCGGGTTTGGCGGTTATTCCAACAAGAGGCATCAGCAGCGCCATGACCAGCACGCCGCTAGCGATGATTCGGATTGGATGGTTCTTGATTATTGTGAAGGGTAAAAACGCCCGATTCAGCTTGAGTATGTGCACCGACGGAGTATATCGCCGTTGTCAACCCCGCATTATAAAGGTTAGGCAGCCGCCAAACTACTTCGCCAGAGGATCAGGCCGGATCTGAAAGTGCGCGACCGAACTCCTGACGCCCTTGCCGCCTTCGATGTGCCAGACCGTTCGCGTCTCGTTGGCGGTCCATACGCCGCGGCCCTTCCAGCCTGTGTTTGGATCATCGATGCGCCCGTCCATCAGCCGCGTGTAGAAGCTCATCGGATACGGCACGCGCAGCGTAACGAACTGCTTCTTTTGAGGGACGAAGGCGATCAGCGAATCCGAGCCTGTTCCCATCACCACCGGCACGTCTTTGCCCAGGCCCAGCGTATCGAAGCGGTCCACCCAGTTGTGGTAGAACGAGTCCGCCAGCACGTCGCTTCCCTTGAAAGTGGGACCCGGCACCGGATACAGCGTCCACCCTTCGGGGCAGTGCTGGCCCGTCGCGGTCGGCCCGTTCAACGGCCCCTTGCACTTGCTGCGGTCGAAGCTGGCCAGATCGTTGCTGCCGGCCAGCGCCACCCAGATCAAACCGTTGCTATCGATGGCCAGTCCCAACGTGGAGTAAGCCTGGACCCCTGGCAGCTTTGGATTGTCGAACGGCGGTTCGTACACTTCGGTCTTGCACGTTGACGGCGGGTTCGTGCCGGTGACCATTCGAAAGATTCTGCCGGGAACAGGATTGCCGAGCCCCGCGTACCACACGCTGCCGTCCACTGGATTGACGGCGACGCCATAGCCATTGGTCCACCTCACCTCACGATCCAGCTTCGGATCGGCCGGCTGGTCGGGCCGTGTAAACGCTCCGGTCTTGCCGTCGCCGTTGTAGTCGATTACGGCGAGGCACCAGCCCACGGATTTCTCCGAATCGTGATTCTGGTCCCAGAGGCGCGTCTTGATCCAGCCGATTCCGCCGCGGTGCTCCGGTCCAACGCCGGGCGTGCTGGCGTAATACAGAGTCTCGTCCTTGTCGTCCGCGAAAACCATGTGCCCGGACGGCAGGCAGGTATCGACCGAGCCGAACTTGCCGGTCTTGGGATCGTAGAACGTGCCGCCCCGGGCAACCGTCTTCTCCGGGATCGGGAAAATCTTGGCATAGGGATTATTCGAGGTGGCCTTGCACCAATCGGGCAAGTCCGCGCGAGTCTGCGAGTGGAACCAGAACCGGCCTTTGCTATCGAGGCGTGGCTGGGCGGAGGTAACTCGATCATTCCAAATAAGTTCATCGCCCCAGTATGGGGAGGGCGCCCCGACGGTCTGCGAAGTAAACGGCTTGAGCAGCTCGCGATCCTTTTCGTTGCGCAACTTCAATGGAATCATAGAGTTCTCGCCGGTGTACGGATCGAGGAACGCGAGGGCATTCCCGGAAAAGTCGGTGCCGTAGATCGGGCCATAGGCATTCGCGGTCGGGTGTCGGTCGTCGCTACTACCAATGTCGTGGAAGAACGATTTGTCCGTGCCGAACTCCCACAGGCTGACGACCACGTTCCGCTCAATCCCCTGAGGACGCGGCGGCGCGGGGGGAACCTCTCCCGCGGCAATCCGGCTGCTCCAATCCGCGAACATCGCCAGGCCGCGGTCATGCCCGAAATTATTCAGCGCGTTGGTCATCTCCGGGCCCACCTGGCCGGACATCAGCCGCCGCTCCCACGCCTTCTCGGGCGAAGCGAACTTGCCCAGGCTCGGCTCAATCTCGCGCGTCGCCTTGTCGCCCATCTGATGGCAGACTTCGCAGCCCCGCTTCAGCAGAAATGAGTATTGCGCCTGAGTGGCGATCTCTGTATCCCTTGACGGTGGGAAGTTGCGCGGCATATCGGCGGCCCCTTCTTCCCCTGCCAACCCCGTCGCGTCGCCCGTGCGGGTTCGCATCGGGAAGGCGCTCTTGGGCGGCATCGCCATCAGCGAGTACCAGTAATCGCCCGGATAGTATTGCGCCGCAGCGCGAGCATTGGGAGCGATCACCGCCGTCAACGCCAGCGTCTTATCCGTCGCAGATTCAACAGGGTTTGAATCCACCAGGCCGTATCCGCGCACCCAGATTTTGTAGTTCGCTTTGGGCAGCTCGGGCAGCATGTAGCGCCCCTGATCGTCGGTCACCACAATCTTGCGAAACTTGGTCGGCAAGTCCGTCGTTTCCGCAATCACCCATACACCGGCTTCCGGCCCCTTCGAACTGGTCACCACACCGCCGATGTAGCCGTCACCGGCCGCCATGTGATTCGGCCGCGCCTGCGGATCGGCCTTTGCGCCGGGATGCGGACGCGCCTCAATGCGGGAGAGCGTGGCTGCCGCCATCATCAAGCCGCCCGTCACCACGATTCCCGTCAGTACGCGTTGCATCCACAGTTTCCGCATTGTATTGCTCCTTTTTCGGTGCCGGCTCGATCCAAATTGTTCGAAAGTGACAGAGATTTCCTGCCTGCCCAGCCCATGCATTACGCCCATGTACGCAAGGTGATACGTATCTTCTACACCTTGTACTGTCCATTTTCAAATCGGAAATCCGGGATCTATCGCCCAAAAATTATTGCAACCTCAATGCCGAGTGCGCTGGTAACCTACAACCTTGCAGATTTCGCAGGCGTCGCAGAGCGATTCAAAATTCCAGTGCTGAGCCCGCCCGATCTACTCAGGAAGGTGAAACGATGAGTAAGGCTACGTACCCCTTAAAGCTGCCTCTTTCGACCAAGAAGGCTGCGCAACGGCTGGCAAAGGAAGACGGAGTTTCCTTGAATCAATGGATTGCCGCCGCGGTGGCAGAAAAAGTCGGGGTCGTGGAAACAGCGGCTGAATTTTTCAAGCGCCGCGCGGATAGAGCAACGGGAAAAGGGCTAATGAAGTTCCTTCGCAAAGCTCCCAGGGTCTCACCGGGCATCGAGGATAGGCTGCCGTAAAGAGCGGGGACATTCTAAAAGAGGTTTGAAAGGTGTCATTTGGAAGACTCGTGAAAAAGGCCGAATCGTGATACTATCCCGCCAGACCAGAGCAGTAACTAGATACTTAACTATTTTGGCTTTTAATGGCCCACAAACCCGGCAAAAACAAACCCAGACAACAGCCCCAGGAAAGCACTTTTCGCTGGTTCTTCGGATATTTGTTCGGACTAATTAAACGTCATGGCGATGTCGCCATTATGTGGTCTGGAATTGGCTGGTGTTTTCATGAGGCCGCAGTTGCCATCATGGCATTTGCTGGGAAGCAGTCCATGGGGAATTTTAGCCTTAGCCTCCTTGCCAACCTAAATGTTGTATTTGGCTTAAGTATTACTTTGTCCGGCCTATCAATTACATTATACTTGAGGGAGAGAGTAAAACATCGTGAGACCCGGGAAAGATTGACGGGAAGGATTAGGGAATTGGAATTGAAAATCGACCCCGCCAGAACATCGAGTCATCTTACAACGGAAGGTTTGACAAGAAAGGAGGACGAGTAATGGACATTCGACAACTAACAAGTGTGCTCGAATCTGTGATTTGTCTTGCCATACTTATACTTCTATTCCTGAGTCTGTTGCCGGAAGTCCGTTTGGATGGGTTTCGGCAAAACATGTTTTCAGTTAGGGACGAATTATTTGATTACGCCGCGTCGGGAAAAATATCATTCAATGATCCCGCCTATAGACTCCTAAGACAGCTAATGAATGGCTTTATTCGTTACGGGCATCAGGTGACCTTCTTTCGCGTATGCACCACCGCAATCCAATTTAAAGTAATGCATATCTCTAAAGAGTTGACTTGGACAACCAAATGGGAACGAGCGCTCGCGAACATCAATGATGAAGAGGTTAGAAAATCTTTAAATGCTTTCCATGATAGGACAGCCGCTCTTGTCGCGACCCGACTGGTGTTTGGTTCTCCCATTCTAGTTGCCTTCCTTCTGTGCGCAATACTAATAATGACGATACAAAAAGGATTGCACAGCTTTCGGCAAATGTTTAGCGAGGCAGCTTCTAATGCCGTTTCGCAAATTATGGACCCCAGATTGTTAGAAGAAGAAGCCGCTAGGGCCGAAGCTTCCTAGAATTCCAACAATCTAGAGAGATCCCATATCGCCCCCACTATCCTTGCTTGCATCGCTGGCGTAACGCGCCAAGAAGAATGGACTTGGCAAAAGTTATGCCAAGCGAAGTGTACAGCTCAAGCCGCTTTCAGGCGTGAAAGCTTCTTCGAGAAAGCGTTCGTGAGCCGAGCAGCCCTATCCCCTCCTTGACCATCCCCGCGCCCTCGACTACACTTCTTGTTTTGACTTGGTCCTTTTCAGGGCCTAGGGGAGAATTCTTTGCCGAAACGGACTTTTCAACCTAAAGTGCGCCGCCGTCACAAGACGCATGGCTTTCGCACTCGCATGAAGACTGTGGGAGGCCGCAAAGTGCTGGCGGCGCGCCGCAAAAAGGGACGCCATCGTCTTACGCCCATCTGATTCGGACGGTCCGCGGCAGGGTTTTCCTCGTGCCGTGCGCCTGTTGCGACGCGCCGATTACGAAGCTGTTTATGGCGCTGGCCAACGCCGCTCGAGCCCTTCGTTTTCAGTTTTTTTCCGCTCGCGACGGGCGCTTGAGGCGAATTGCGCCAACATGGGCGCTCCTGCTTATAAGGAAGACGAGCCAAACCCGGTCAGCCGGTTTGGCATCAGCGTGAAGAAAGCCCTGGGCGGGGCGGTGGTGCGCAATCGCATTCGCCGCCGTATTCGAGAAATTCTGCGGCGCAATAGGACGGAGATTCCTTCAGGATGGGACATCGTCATTCATCCACGGCGGACAGTGGCCGAGGCGCCCTTCGCGCCTCTGGAAGCGGAATTGGTGCGCCTGCTGAAAGGCCTGGCGCCGAAGGCGTGAGTGTAACTTCGCGCGTGCTGCTAATGCTGCTGCGCGTGTACCAGACTTTTTTTTCTGCTCTGATGCCCAGCGCCTGCAAGTTTTATCCTTCCTGTTCGCGATACGCCGTGGAGGCTGTGCAGCTTCACGGGGCGCGCCGCGGTTCATGGCTGGCCTTGCGGCGTCTATCGCGCTGCCATCCTTTTACGCGCGGCGGTGTGGACCTGGTTCCGGACGCTGAGTCGCTTCGCGGCGATGCCAAAATCCCGGACGAAACGAAATTGCATCAAGGACATGAAGGAATTGACGATCAGAGGTCTGGGGATATGACTGCGGGCTTCACCTGTTGCCATCCGAAATCCGAGGTTCATTCGTGAGCGAGCGCAAGGAAATGTCGACGGAAACTCGCTTGTTGCTTGCCGCAGTGCTGTGCCTTGTGGTGATTGCGGGATGGTCGATGATTTACAAACCGCCGCAGCCCACTCCGATCAAGACTCCTCCGATTTCCGCTTCCCCGGCCGCTGCCGCGCAACAGCCTTCGACGGCCCCTAAAGTCGCAGCGGCCGCCGCTACTCCGTCAAAGATGGTCGCTGCCGGACAGGAAAGCTCGATCGTGATCGAGAGCGATATTTATCGCGTTCAAATTTCCAATCGCGGCGCGGTGGTGCGCAGTTGGCAGCTCAAGAAATTCACGGACGATAACAAGCCGCCGCGCACGCTTGACTTGATCCACCCGGACGCAGCGCAACAGGCCGGCAGTTGGCCGTTTTCGCTGGTGCTCGACGATCCGCAGCAGGAAACGGTTGCGAATAATGGATTATTTGAAATTACTTCGTCGGGAGCTGCGCTTAATCCTGGAACCGTGCTCCACGCTCCCACTGAAATCACCATGGCATGGAGCGACGGGCACCTCGAAGTCACCAAGCATCTGAAATTCAACGACAGCTATATCGTGGACGTGCACAATTCGGTCAGCCTCGACGGGAATCCCCTGCCTAGCAGCCTTGCGTGGACCGGCGGATTCGGTGACGCCACCGCATATCGCGCGGCCTCCCAAACGCTGGTGTTCAATAGCTCAGGTGGAAAACTGAATACCCTGGCAGTGAAAAACTTGGGCAGGCCCGGCCAGACGGTTGTGCGTGCGGTCGTTCCCGGTTCATTCGATTTTGCCGGAATAGAGGACCAGTATTTCGCTACCGCTTTCCTGCAGCCTCTTACAGCGCGCGGAGAATTGGCGCAAACTCCTGTCGCTCTTACCGGTTGGACGTTGCAGCACGACACAGTCACCGCAGATGGCAAAACCGAAACCGAAATGATCCCTGAAATGGCTGCGGGAACCGCGACGCCGGGACCGGTGGACCTTCGCGTGTACGTGGGGCCCAAGAGCATCGATGGCCTGAAGGCTGTCCGCCCGCCGCTCAATGGATTGGTGCAATTCGGCTGGCGCGCCGTCATTGCCGAGCCGCTGTTTTACATGCTGCGCTGGCTACATCAATACGTTCCGAATTACGGCTGGGCGATCATATTGATCACCATCGGAATCAACATGGTGATGTTTCCGCTCAAAGTGAAGAGCATGCGCTCTATGCAGAAAATGCAGAAGGTGGCGCCGGAAGTTAAGTCAATCCAGGAAAAATACAAGAAATATTCAATGCGCGACCCTCGCAAGGCCGAAATGAACAAGGAAGTAATGGCCGTCTATTCGCGCGAAGGGATCAATCCACTAGGCAGTTGCTGGCCCATGCTGATCCAGATGCCCATATGGATGGGTCTCTACAGCATGTTGGCATACACCATTGAGCTGCGCCATGCGCCGTGGCTGGGCTGGGTGCATGACCTTTCGGCGCGCGACCCCTATTACATTTTGCCCTTTTTCGTTGCCGGCTCCATGTACATGGTTCAAAAGATGACGCCCACGCCCGGGATGGACCCGGCACAGGCGCGGATGATGGGAATCATGCCCTTGATGATGGGGGGCATGTTTGCCCTCTCGCCCAGCGGACTGCAAATCTATATACTTGCAAGTAATGGCGTCGCTATGATTCAACAGTGGTATCTTACCCGTACCATGCCGCCACCGCCGAAGCCGTCACGCGGGCCGGGCAAGAAGAAGTAGCGGCTGGCTGGAACTGAAGGAGTACTCCATTGATGTCTGGCGCGCGTCCCACACTGATCGTCGATGGAAAGCTGGATCATGCAGCGACGGCCGCGGCGCTTGGGCGCTGCCTGGAAGTACTGATTCAAAAGGGCCGCTTCGAATTAGCCTACGAAATTAAATCCACTGGCACGGCATCCACGGCGGAGCTGGAAAACCCTGAAATTCTGGTGAACTTTACAGGCCGCGATCAGGACCTGCTGGTGGAACGCAACGCCGAATTGCTGAAGGCGCTCGAACACATTGCGCTACGCTGGCTGTGGCTCGATCCACAGTTTTACGGCCGCGTTCGATTCGACGCCGGAGGCTATCGCGCGCTGCGCATCGAAGAGCTAAAACTTTCCGCGCGCGTTGCCGCGGACCGCGTTCGCGATACCCATGCGCCATTTCGATTCAACGCCATGGCCCCGCGCGAACGGCGTATCCTTCATCTGGTATTGAAGCAGGAACCCGGCGTTCGGACCGCGAGCGAAGGCGCGGGCGAAGAACGCCAAGTGGTTTTATATCCCGCAGAGTAATCGCGCCGTTCAATCACCCTTCAATTCTCCATAATAGCTATTCCGGTTTTTTGAATCCGCGTGAAATCACTCGGTCTGATGCGTCGAACACAACCTGGAACGTAAACGATGCGGGATTCGGTCGGACCCGGCTGCGGCTTGCCCGTGAATCCGACGGCGCTTGGCCTTCGTCACCTTGGAAAAACCGCACGTCGGTGACTTCCGCAACTGTTTGTCCCGTTCGTTCCTGCACTTTCCAGATTGGAAATCGCGCGAACCATAAATAGGTCTGGACGTCGCGAAGTTGTTTTGCTTCCGTGATGAAATGACTCTGATTGGCGCTTGGATAGAACATTGTCTGTTCAGGTTTGCCGTCCGGGACGCGAAATGTGACGCGCCATACGCCCTCGGGAGTGGCGATCGCGCCGGCCCAATGTGTAAGAGTTGGAGGCAATGGAAGCGCAGCGAGAGATTCCACGTCTAAATTGTGCGCCGCCGCGAAATCTTTGGTATCGGCCAGCGCTTTTCGATGCGCCATTGCTGCGCATCCCAGATATAGACAAACCGCGGCCATTCCCACGCGGCACCAACTCGATCGTCTCCACTGGAAGCCGGCACCTCCCAACGCGGGGCCAAAAAATATTGCCGCCATCAACACGCTTGCTGCGACGACCACCCAGAATGCAAAGCCGGAACCTGCGGCCTCCGCGAATCGATAGATGGCGAACGCGCCGAGTGTAAGCGCAGCCCATACTACGCCAGCTCGCAAACGAAATTTGGCTGGTCCGCGATAGCACCATGCGGCTAACTGCGGAATAAGCGCTGTTGCAGAAAGAATGAAATCGAGGATGAACAACCAATCCCATGCCGCGCGTGAATAATTCAGTGGACTCCAGACCATCGTGCCGAAGTTGGTCACCACGTCGAGAAAAATGTGCGTGCCGAGTCCAACGGCGTAGACCAGAGTGAGCTTTCCAAACGACGGTGGTTTCCACTTCAACCAGCGCGCAATCGGCAAACTAATTGCCGCTAACAACAGCGCCCAAACTGGAAGCATCAGCAGCGAATGCGTAATGTTCCGGTGCCACTCCAGGAGCGCGAGAGGATTTTTCACGACCGATCCCGCGAAAATATCGATATCTGGAAAAATCGAACCTATCGTGCACGCCACAATGGCTGCCCGTGCTGTGGGCGAGCTTTCCGCATATGCACGAAGACCAGTCGCGGAACTTGCAGGCACATCGCGTCCTGCAAACAGGACCTTTCCCGCAAGTGCGCCGACAATTCCGTGGGTGATTGTGTCCATGAAGGTTGGATGATAGCTATTCGCCGCGGTGAAATAAAATAATTGGAAAATGCAAAGAAGTTAAAGATACGAAGCGAACTCTAAGTTCAGGTATCAGTAAAAAATATTATAACTTTCTGAGTTCAAGACTGAGAGGCACGAATCGGAATGGTCATAGGCTTGGTCGATTCCGAAGCTGCCAGCATGTGGCAACGCCCGTCAAAAATGCCACCCGCTTCGATCATCAGACACGGCGTGTGAATCTCGCCGGTTACTACACCCTTGGCCTGGATCTCCACGCGGCCCTTGGCAAAAATCACGCCGTCAAACTTGCCGGCGATAACCACATGATTCCCTTCAATCTGTCCCTCGACACGTGCTCCCTCTCCCAACGTTAGGCTGTGCGTAGATAAGAGATTGCCCTTCATCTGCGCGTCGAGACGAAAAACGCCAGAGGCCTCGAGTGTCCCTTCGAATTTCACTCCCTTATCGAGGAAGCCTGTGAACTCGCCGCCTTCCGTGTTCTTGTCTCGGCCCTTGGATCGCCAAGCCATAGCAATGTCCTCCAAAACTTGGTGTTTCAGTATGGATTCAGCAATTCTATCTTAATTGCAGACGCTTTAGATTTGTGAATTCAAAGTCTGCGCGCCAAGAAGGCATCATTCGATTTCCAAGTGGAAGCCGACTAGACTGCGATGCAGGCAAAAAGCCACAATATACTACACCTGTAGTATTACTTCATGAGCCGCTCATACAGGCCATTCAACTGTTCTTCGTCGTAAAACTCCAGAATGAGCTGTCCTGCGTGCCCCTTAGTCGGCATGTTTAAGGTTACACGGGTCCCAATGTGCCGTTGAAGATCATCGATGGCAGCCTGGCGGTTTGGATCGTGGACTTCGATCCGTGTGCCAGGCAATTTTCCACGTGAGCGACGTGTTGCCATTCTTTCAACCTGCCGGACCGTGAGTTTTCCCTGCGCCGCTTTCTGCGCCAAGTCGAGCCTTAATTTCGGATCTTCAATAGCGAGCAGTGCCCGGCCGTGACCGGCTGTAAGCTTTCCTTGTTCGATCCAGTCGAGAAACGCTTCGCTCAGCATCAATAATCTCACGGAGTTTGCCACCGTTGCCCGGTCCTTGCCGGTGCGCGTGGCAACTTCATCCTGCGTCAGGTGAAATTGGTCCATGAGGCGCTGGAACGCGCGAGCCTGCTCGATCGGATTTAGGTCTTCGCGTTGGATGTTCTCGACGAGGGTTAATTCCAGAGCTTGCTCGTCCCCCACTTCACGGACGACCACCGGGACGCGCATCAGCTGTGCCCGTTGTGCCGCCCGCCAGCGCCTCTCGCCGGCGATCAGTTGGAATCGGGCGCCGATTTTACGCACGACCAGAGGCTGAATGATGCCGCTGGACCGGATCGAGTTTGTCAGTTCTTCCAGCGCCGTCTCCGTGAATCTGGTCCGGGGCTGATACGGGCTTGGATCGAGTAAATCAATGTCCACCATGAGCGGCGCTCCGGTGGCTGCCGGTGCGTGGGCTGTGGCTGCTGCGGCCGAGCCCGTACTTGTTGCGGTAACTGCCGGCGCGGGCTGAGGTGCCACCTCGACATCACGAATCAGAGCTTCCAGCCCCCTTCCCAATGCGTTTCTCGCCACTGGTAATTACCTCCTTTGCTAGGTTGATATAAGCTTCAGCACCTCTACTATGAATGTCGTAGAAGTGGATTGGCTTGCCATGGCTTGGCGCCTCGGCCAATCGGACATTTCTGGGAATTACGGTTTGAAAAACCTGAGCTCCAAAGAAGCTGCGCAAGTCGGAGGCTACCTGCCTCGACAACGTGGTTCGCTCATCGTACATTGTCAGAACAATACCTTCGATGGCGAGGTCCGGGTTCAGTGTTCTACGAATCCTCATCAGCGTATCCAGCAATTCGGAGACGCCCTCAAGGGCCAGGTATTCGCACTGGATGGGAACAAGCACAGAGTCAGCCGCAGTCAATGCATTCAAGGTAAGAAGGTCTAGAGTAGGCGGGCAATCCAGGATAACATACTCGTATTCGGCTTTGAGCGGAGCAAGCAGTTTCTTCAGCTGATATTCTCTGTTTTCGACCGTGACCAGCTCAATTGCTGCGCCAACAAGATTCTTGTCTGCTGGCAACAAATCCAATCCTTCCACTTGGGTCTTCAGAATAATTCTATCAAGGGGTTCCCCGAGCATCAGGGCCTGATAGAGAGTTCTTCTCGCAGGATCCTTAGGAAAACCAATCGCAGACGTAGTATTTCCCTGCTGGTCACAGTCAATCAGGAGTGTGCGCCGTTCGGAGAGAGCCAAGGAGGCTGCAAGGTTTACGGCGGTCGTGGTCTTACCGACGCCACCTTTCTGATTCGCGACGGCTATGATACGTCCCAATTCGGATAACCCTCAGGGGGCGAAATCTAACATCATTTTTGGCGACATGCAAATTGTTTCACGTGGAACAATAATGCCCAAAGACAGGGAGGAAGCCTGCAACATACTGAGCCGCAATCTTCCTGAACGGATGTCAGGACAGAGAAGATTCTTTGCGAGATACAATGTTCCACGTGGAACATTCTCTATGTGGGCGATACCAGCTAAACATCATTCCGGTTTCGGGCGTCCAATCAAAATAAATCGGCGCTGGGACTCCGGTACCTTGACTGCCGGTTGCCAAATCCAACCTGGCTCTGTCGAAACTCTGGTTGAGTCTTCGCTTCCGATCCAAAGCACAACATGACCACGAAAACTTAGCGATCCTCTCGCCCAACGAAGTAGATCTGAGATTCCCCCCAAAGCACGGGCTGTAATAATATTGGCAAAATCCGGGCTGGATCGAATCTCCTCGAATCGGCTTGCGATGACTTCAACTTCGTTCAATTCGAGGGTCCGCACAACCTCTTGCAGGAAAGCGCACTTCTTCTTGTTTGGTTCCACTAGAACAACACGCAGATTAGGGCAAATTATTTTCAGCGCCAAACCTGGGAATCCTGATCCAGTTCCAATGTCGGCGAGTCGACAGTTTTCCACAGGCAATAAGGAGCACGCAAACATCGATTCGCCAAAGTGCCGTGCCACGATTTCAGCTGGATCAACTACCGTTGTCAGGCTAATGGATTCATTCCATCGAAGTAGTATCCTAATGTACTCTCTGATTTTTGCGATTTGGTCCGCCGATGGACGGATTTGAAAGGGAGCCAGGCCCGCCTTGAATTCATCATCGGGGAGTGAGAACTTGCCTCTCGTTGCAATGGTCATGTTTGTTCTCCATGCTGCTCCTCATCGGGTGGTTTTGGCTGGTCGAGGCCAATTCTTGATAAAGATAACCCTGCAACCAAATCGATCCCAGCATGAGCCATCATGACCGGGACGAGGTTGCCGCTCCAAAATCGAACCGCTGAAAATATCATACCTACTACATATGTAGTTATAACTCCTCGTCGTCCTTGGTAGAGATGCGCAATCGCAAACCAAGCCGACGACACGATCATCGCAATCAAACCAGGGTGAGCGAACGGGGAGAAGACATTCAAGCATACAGCAAACAGAAAGCCTCGATAGACAAACTCTTCAGCTAGGCCCGCGGTGCAAGCCAGTCCGGCGAAAACGAAAGTTTCAAGCGCCGAATGAGGCATGATCTTTTCTCTGAAACGGACTATAAGACTGCTTTGATCCACTCCTCTCATCTCAATCTTTTTGAGGCCAGCCCACTGGTTCAAGCAAAGGATTGCCGTTAGAACCAAAGCAATCGAACCTGTCCGCCAGACTCCCAATACCACCAGTCCAAGCTCATCCAGTGTCAAATGCCGCGAAGTTGCTCTCCAAAAAACTATGGCAGCCAGGCCCCATTGAAACAGCATCGTTGAAGCATAAAGCGAAAGCCTTTGGTTGGTTGTTAACGAAGGTTGGGCGAGAAGACGCTTGATTCGAATGGCGCCGCGCCATGGAACAGCTACGGCAAGAATAATCAAAATCAAAATGAAGTCCCAAGGAAGCGCGAAAAGATTCACGCAGAAATGGAAACACGATTGGAAGGGATTGCGCAAGGGGTGATATTCCGCGACGTCTTGCGCGTAACAGCGTCTCTCGGTACTAAAGTACTGTCGTACTAGCCTGCTATTACCTGTGAGCCATTGTCTGCCCGCTTGATCGTCTCTAACCTTACATGGAGTACCGAAAATTCTGGGAATCGAAAACAATTGCAGGTGTTGCCGGCGTTCACTGGCACGATCCGGCTGATGAAAGAGGATCCCCCTATGGCCGTCCCAGACCTTAATGAGAGGTCTTCGAAGACTATGACGCCGCGGCGCTTAACCCGGCACAGAGTCGAAACCTTGGCGTATGCCTACTTAGGTCCTGGAAATGGCGGCTTTCCGATAGACCTCAGCGAAGACGGGGCGGCCTTTCAGGGGGTTTTGCCACTCCAGAAGGACCAAAGCATTTGTATCGCATTCAAGTTGGATGGCGTCGAAGAATTGGTAGCCGCCAATGCCAGAATCGTGTGGCTGACGGACTCGCGAAAAGGCGGCGGGCTGCAGTTCGTCAGGATGACGGAATTTTCCCGGCACGTAATTCAACAGTGGATCTCGCTCCGGCAGGGCTGAGGCAATCCTGAAGAGAGTTCTGCCGCCACAATCCCGCAACGCCAACGGACTTACATAAAGCTAGTACCTGCCCGCCTTACCCGATTCCAGATGATTGAATTTGCTAACCAGAGTATCCTCATGCCCATCAGTTGACAGCCTCCCCAAACTGTTCGTGAAGGGAGGAAAAGCTATGGAGGCTTTGGTCGAATCCTCACTGGCGTCTGCTGGAAGACTATGGCGTGCGGCAAAAAGAGCAAACGGAATCATATGCGAACAGGACACCGGAGAAAAAACATGCTTCGAAAGGTACTTCTTGCAGTATTCATCAGTCTGGTGACAGGCGTTTCGGCGCACGCACAGCTTGCGACCGAGTACAATCCTCCGCCGGCAACCACGTGCTGCCTCGCGACCGCCGCCCGGAATGTGTCCGATCAGTTGCAGGATTGGAGCCAGCTCGCCCGGTATCACGCAGCGAACGAAGAACTGAAGAAGCAGCCCGCCGATCCAAAGCGTGTCGTTTTCCTCGGAGATTCCATCACCGATGGCTGGCAATTGCAGGAATATTTCCCTGGCAAGCCCTACGTGAATCGCGGCATAGGCGGCCAGACTACGCCACAGATGCTGATTCGAACCTATCCGGACGTGATTGACCTGAAACCCGCCGCCGTGATTATTCTGGCGGGGACAAACGACATTGCCCAAAACACAGGTCCGGAGACCGCAACGATGATCGAGGAAAACCTGATGGCGATGACCGAGCTCGCGCAGAAGCACGGCATCAAAGTGATTCTTTGCGCGATCACGCCGATCAGCGATTACACGACGGTGCCGCCCAGACGCGGCGCTCCCGCGGCTGAGAATGCAACCGCCCCGAAGCGCATACAGAGCAAGAATCGGCCGCCCGCCGACATTCTAAGACTGAATGCCTGGATGAAGAGCTACGCCGCGAGTGTCGGCGCGATCTATGCCGACTATTACGCTGCCGTTGTGGACGCCAGCGGAATGTTCAAGGAAGGCTTTTCCAATGATGGCCTCCACCCCAACGACAAGGGTTTTGCGCTGCTGACGCCCGTGGCGGAGGCGGCTATTGAAAAGGCGTTGCAATAGGATTGGAGTTCGCAGTTCGGCACTGGCTGTGTGCCTATGATACCGACACTTCATACACGCCGGCTTTTGCTGCGGCCTTTGGAGTTGGCCGACGCTGACCAAACCCAAATCCTGTTTCCGCACTGGGAAATCGTCCGGTATCTTGACAAGATTGTTCCATGGCCCTATCCGTCCGATGGTGCCTACACCTGGTACCGCGACTTTGCTCTTCCAGCAATGGAGCGAGGCGAAGAATGGCACTGGACGCTACGCTTCAAGAAATCTCCAACTGACATCATTGGAAGCATCAGCCTTATGAAGAAGGAGAACAATAATCGTGGTTTTTGGTTGGCATTGCCTTGGCAAGGACAAGGTCTGATGACCGAGGCATGCGAGGTGGTTACGGATTACTGGTTCGACATTCTGAAATTCCTGGCGCTCCGGGTTCCAAAGGCCGCTCCCAATGAAGCGTCACGGCGCATCTCGGAAAAAGCCGGCATGCGACTCATTGCGACGGAAGAGCGCGAATATGTCTCAGGCTGTTTTACTTCAGAAATTTGGGAGATTACCTCTGGCGAGTGGCATGCTCGCAGAAGAATTTAAATAGAAAAAGCTTGGTTAAAAGCAGTGAAATATCGAAGCTTTCCGACTCCCATCGGATCCTATGAGTGTAAGAGTTTTACCTAGCATGTACATTGAATCTCGACAGCGACTGCGTGGAAATCGCAAGGCGTGCCGCCTGGACAGTATGGGGCGACTTACAGGCCTCAGGAATCGTCAGACTCTGGGCGGCGTAGATTAATCCGGCACCCTTTATCTTCTGGTTCGCCCGCCCCAGGCAGGACCATGCTCCGCTATCTCCGATGTACAGCCGTGCCAGTTTCCATAGCGAATCGCCGCGCTGGACGAAGATTTCTTTCGGAGGGCGGAAACGCAGCGCCTCCTCCGGCAGCAGGACTGACATTCCCACGGGCAGACGCATTGGATCTCTCACCTGGGGATTATAGGCAGCCAGCAGCATCCAATCCTTGCCGCCACGCAGGTATTTGCTCGCAATCTTCCACAGCGTATCTCCGGCCTGGATGCGTATGCTCGCGTTACGGGAAACTCCCCATGCGCGTATTGCTTGTGTTGAGTTCTCATTTTGAGCGCGAATCGTGCGAGTGGGCGATGGCGGCGACGGGTGAGGCGCAGTGGCTCCTGAAATTGCTGCATCTTTCGATATGGAAGTTTCGGGCCGAAGCTTCTGTGGCAATGGGTGCGAGATGGGATTAGCAAGAGCGGTCGACCGCGTTTCCGGTCCCCGTGGAACCTGGGGCTGGACGGGTGATTCTAATTTCGGTTTATTTTCGACAGTCTCAACGGGAGGTTCTACCTTGGCAGGTTCGGTCTTTTTCATCGCCGCCTGGAAGCGCTCTTTGTCTTCCGGCAGCAGTATGTGAGGGCGCGCCAGGTCGTCGTTATCGTAAACGTGGGTAGGGGGGCTGGGACGATCGCGCCTGCGTTCCTGTTCCTGTCGCGCTATTTCGCCAAGGCTTTGGGAGTAGGCGGGCGCTGACAGAACCAACGCAATGAGTCCGAATGAAAACGCACGGGCTGATATCTCATGCATGACAAGTCTGGGTATACGGGCCCGCAGCACGTGTTTGGCGCTCCAAATCCCACACACCCATACTAGAAGATTGGGACATTGTTTCGGAGAACGATGTCAGATTTCGTTCTCACTAGTTATATTTATAGAAAGGGCACAGAGGCAGCCCCGATCCTGGCGGGCTCATTCATTCCAGTTTATGGCACGGCCCGAGGAGGTGAATATGGCGACACGCTCGAATCATCCTCATCGGGTTCGAACACCCACACATCGCGATTTCGGAAATATGTTAATAATGGGGTGAGGTCCATGCCAGGTATTTCACGTGCCCACACGGTTTTGGCGTGGTCGATATCCGCATCGTTGTACACGTATTCCTCGCCGGAGTTGTGATTCTTCGAATACCGCACCAGAACAAGGTGTTGCCCGGGCATCGCGGCCAGACTCTGCTCGACGGGTTTGCGGAAGGGTTCATTTAGATCATCCACGAAAGGATAGTTGTCGGAATAAAGATTTCTCTGAATGAAACAAACCTGCAGAATAACTGCGGCCAGGAGCAGCATTTCGCATGTCGAAAATGCCCAGTATTGTCCAGCGATGTGCAACGACACGAATCTCAAAATCACCACTGCGAAAACCGAAATCGCAAGAATGAGCACGTGGTGCAGGTGAAGCCATTCAACCAGCGAGTTCGAACTGGGGATGACAGAGCGAATGAAATAGGCCGGCCCAGTCAAGAGGCTGAAAAGCACAACCAATCGCGTCAATCCGATGCCGATCGCACTTCCGCGGAATCGCCAGCCCCGCATTCGGTGCATTCCAAGCATCATCAATAAATAGACAGTTGCTGCGATGGGCGCGGCGTAGTGCGCGTGATAAAACACGACGACCCAGAGACCGAGTCCGGAGAGCAGCACCTGGAACAGTAGCAAACGAATGCGGCTTTCGCCGAGCAACCAGGGAAGGGCCAGAAACGGAATGGAAAGCGCAGGTCCGAGAAAGAACTGCCAGAACTCGGTGGACTTCCACGAAAGCTGGCCTTCCGCATCCGGCCAACTGGTGTGGTACAGGCTGGGCATGAAATTATTGTAGAAATCGGCAAACTGTGGGTTGGCGTAGGAAATCGGTGGCTTGGCATGTTGCCACAGAAAAACAGGTGTGGTGAAGTAAGCGCGTTGTTCGATGAAATGGGGAAATATGACCGGGCTTCCGGTCACGCGACTGTTGTAATACCCCAGAAAGCCGACGACGCACGCCAGAAAACCTACGAGTGGCAAGAGGACGCGCTTGGCGCGCGCCTGGCGCACATGCTTTTCCTGCAGCAGGGTCCACCAAAGGACCGCAATCGCCAGCGGAATGCAGAAAATGAAACCCTCGACCGGACGGCTAGTGGCAAGAATTCCCGTACCCAATCCAAAAATGAGGACATCGCGTGCTCGCTGAAAATCGAAAACACGCGCCAGTGCCCCTAAGACCAGAGCCGCGCCCGCCATCGCCACTGCTCCGCCCCAATAACTGTTCACCCAGTAGCTGAATAGCCCCAGCCGCGACAAGACCAGAACACCCCCCAGCAGCGCCCATTCCGATAACATCCATCCCTGCAACATCCATGTTATGGCCATGCACATCGCGGCGGTGCTCAGCAGCACGCCGATCCACGGAAGGCCCAGCAATTGACCGATCGCCAGTGCGGCCCCCTGCGCCGGGGGATACATCGATGCATACGCCGGGTGTTGGATGACGTGGAAGGTGTCGAAGAATATCCACAGTGGATGCGAGGGATTCACCAGCCGCCCATGGGCAAATGTATCGGCAGCAAGCAGATAGCTGAATTCGTCGTGAATTTTCGGTTGCGGCACCGGCATCCATGGGAGCAGTGCGAGGCGTCCGAGAATCGCTGCCGCGCCGATCGCCGCCAGGGAGATCCACCTGTGACTGGCGATTTGAGCGAACTTTTTCTCGATTGGCGCGAAGCAGGCCTCGCCAAGTCCCGGCGTAGGCCAGGCTAGTCCGAGGCATATACCAATCAGAATCCAATCTAATTTAGTCACAGGAATTTCCGGCGTTTTCGCGGCTCCGCCGCCACCAGAGTAACATGAGGGCGTAAACCTTCCAGGCGCGGGACTTGAGATTCCGGGGTTGTCATTTTGTCACCTCGTTTCCCGTCTCGAGGAATTCTTGCCGCAATCCGTTGCTATCATCAAATCTATGCCTTCGCTGGACTCTACCGAAGAGAAGCTCGCCTTAACCGACGCGCCTCCATCGAACACGCCGAGTCTTGCCCAGCCTGATTCTTCGCGCCGGATTTCAGGTTCTCCAGTCGAATTGAATTCCACCACGTATGGTGCGCTACTGGCACTCGTGGTCCTATGGGCGATAAAGGTTTACACCACTTGGGGCGCGTGGGGAAATCTGACCATCGATTCCGGCCATGAGATGTACGTTCCTGAATTGCTAGCCGAAGGGAAGATGCTTTACCGCGATGTGTGGTTTTTATACGGCCCTGTAGCTCCCTATTTCAATAGTGTTCTGTTTCGTTTGTTCGGTTTACATCTGGAGGTTCTCTACTGGGCTGGCTCGTTATCGGCGCTGGGTTCCGCGATCTTTCTCTACCTTTCCGGCTTGCGGATGTCCTCGTGGCTCGTCGGCTGGACGGCCGGGGCCGTTGTGTTGATGGAAGCGTTTCAGCCTACCCTTTTTTGTTTTCCGTTGCCGTACGGTTTTGCCGCCGTGTATGGCTGCCTTGTCGGATGCCTGTTCGTCTGGCTGGTTATAAGCGCTTCCACATCGTGCGTCTGGCCGGGGATGTTTGCCGCGGGAATGACGGCGGCCGTCGCGTTATTGATCAAACTTGAATTTGGAATCGCCTGCTATGGGACTCTGGGCGTGCTGATCGCGGTGCGCGCCATTCTACAAAAATCCTGGAAGATATTTGCGAAAGACGTCGCCGCGACTCTGCCGGGGATCGCGATCTGCGGCCTTGTGATTCGCTGGATGGTGTCCATCGCTGGGGTCGAATTCATCACGCAGGAAAACTTCATGAGCTGGCCCACCGCTTATTTCATGAGGACATACGGAAAGATGTGGCTGGAACTGACAGGGTTTACGGTCTCCGCTTTGGCTTTTCACGAAGCGATGTTTCGCCTTATCCCTCCGGCCATGGCACTGCTGGTTGCGTATTGTTGCCTGTGGTGGAAACGTTCCGACCCCCGTTCGACGCTGCTGAAGGCACTGGTTGCGGCAGCTGTAGTTTTTTATTTCGTGAAGGATATTTTTCTGAATTTTCTTCCGCCTACGAGGTTGGAGCCGACCCTATCCACGGTCTTCTTTCCGCAGGATATGGTCCTGTACGTGATTGTGGCTGCGGGGATCGCCTGGACATATTTCTGGCGCGCAAGCGGGTCAACTGTAATTCGCAATCCCGCATTTCCACTGCTGCTGACATTTTCTAGCTTGCTGGCGTTTCGGATGCTAATGAAGATGGAGCCGGACGGCTATCCCATCTATTACAACGGACCCGTCGTTCTCTCCTTCATGTTGCTGCTGTGCATGATCATCCCGCGATCCGGCCGCTCTCGCAGGTTTGTCTTCTGCGGCGAGCTGGTCCTTTGCATGGCCGCGCTCGCGCCGGTTTGGCTCCATGCCAAAGCATTTGAGGCGACGGCAAGAAACTTTGTTCCTCTGGCGACCGAACGCGGAACGGTCCGCGTTTCGAAACATCTGGCAGAGAGCTACCGCGCGGCAATTCAGTTCATGAAGGAAAAGGCCGCGCGCGGCGAATATGTTCTTTCGGTTCCAGAAGATACCAGCCTGTATTTTCTTTCGGCCACATACGCTCCCAGCCGCGTGTTCCTGTTCACTCCCGGCGTCCTGGTCCCCGGAAAAATGACGCAGGATGTCATCCGGCAAATCGAGGAAAAGCCGGTTAAATACCTTCTCTGGTCCAACCGCACATTTCCGGAGTACGGCGTTCCCGTTTTCGGAAAGGATTTCGATACCGTATTCTCTGATTACCTGCGGGCACACTATCGCCCGGTCGGCCCTTTGATGCCATTTAAAGGCAATTTTTGGGATTGGACCGCGGTGGTCTGGGAGCGCAAACCGGAAAGCGGGTCGCGATGAAGGCCGCTGAACCTGAGGTGCTCGTGCCTGAAAGTTGGGGTCCTCCTGCACTGGATGAAATGCGCGAAGCGCGACGGCAGCATCAGGAAGCGGTTGCCGGTCGCCGAGATGATTGGATACGCTCCAATAGATATTTCTATGATCGTATCAAACGTCTCTTGAGATTCATTGTTGAACCCTGTAAACGTGTGCTCGACATTCGCTGTCAAACGGGACATCTGCTCGCCTCCGTTGAACCTTCCTACGGCATTGGCGTCGAAATTAGCAAGTCGATGGTGGTGTGCGCGCGGGAAAAGTTTCCACGTTTGCAATTTGTCCAGAGTGACCCGGAAGATCTGGAACTGAACGAGACGTTCGATTACATTCTATTCAACCACATTTTTGATACCGTCGACATTCTTCGCGCATTTGAACGAGTTCGCCAACACTGCCATAGCGAAACCCAGCTGGTTATCATCAATTACAACCAGTTGTGGCAACCGATACTCCAGTGGGCCAGCAGGGTAGGTCTTCGTTCCCGGTTCGTAGAATCCAATTGGGTCAGCGAAAATGATATTCGGAACTTCCTGAAATTGGCAGGTTTTAGCCCTGTTCGGAAGCATCGACTGATTCTCATGCCGAAGAAGATTCCATTGATTTCAGCCCTTCTGAACGATTGGCTGGCGCGATTGCCCGGCTTGCGGCGGCTTTGTTTGATGCACGTGATCGTTGCGCGTCAAATTTCAAAATCGCAATCTGAAGAAAATGTATCCGTATCGGTAGTGGTTCCCTGCCGCAATGAAGTCGGCAATGTCCATCACGCCGTGGAACGCATTCCGAACATGGGAAAGCATACTGAAATCATTTTCTGCGACGACAAGTCAATTGATGGTACAGCGGACGAAGTTCGGCACATGCAGGTTTTATATCCTGAAAAGGACATCCGGGTTATCGAAGGGCCGGGAATCTGCAAAGCAGAAAATGTCTGGGCCGGCTTTCGAGCTTCTCGCGGTGATGTGTTGATGATTCTGGATGCCGATCTGACAGTTATGCCCGAAGAATTGCCAGCATTCTTACGCGCCTTGTTGAGTTCTCCGGGCAACTTTGTGAATGGAAGCCGTCTTGTCTATCCCATGCAACGAGACGCCATGAAATTTGCAAACATGGTAGGCAATAAGGTGTTCGGCCTGCTCTTTTCTTATTTGCTCGACCAGCGCATCAAGGATACTCTCTGCGGAACAAAAGTCCTGTGGCGAAAGGATTGGGAACGGTTGGAGCGAAACATCGGGACTTGGGGCATTCAGGATATGTGGGGCGACTACGAATTGTTATTGGGGGCGAGTCGTTTGCATCTTGAAATCATGGAGGTGCCTGTTCACTACCAGGAGCGAATTCACGGAGTCACGAAGATGACGCGTGTCTTCTCCAATGGAATGCGAATGTTGCGCATCTGCTGGCATGCCTGGCACCACCTAGAAGGATAACGGATTTGGCCTCAGCGATTCTTCGCCGCCTTTTGTCGCATCCACTGACGCGTGGAATGCAGATTGACGATCCCGCCACCACGGATTTGCGGAAACAGATCATTTCGTCAAAGCCGTTTCTCAAAGCTATCTACGACGAGTGGTATCGCACAATTGCAGCGAAGCTCCCCGAAGCGGAAGGCGACGTGTTAGAGCTTGGTTCCGGCGCGGGTTTCTTCGATCGATATATCGAAGGCTTAATCACATCCGAGGTATTCTATTGTCCGACGGTCCAGCGTGTCGTTGACGGACGGCACATGCCGTTCGGCGATCGATCGCTCCGGGCCATCGTTTTTACCGACGTCCTGCACCATATGCCCGATGTTCGGCAGTTTTTCGCGGAAGCTACGAGGTGTTTGCGCCCTGGCGGGAAAATTTTGATGGTCGAGCCGTGGGTGACGCCTTGGTCAAGATTTGTATACCGGAATTTTCACCACGAACCGTTCTATCCGGAAGCGCCGGATTGGTCCTTCCCGTCGACCGGACCGCTTTCCGGAGCTAACGGCGCAATTCCGTGGATCGTATTTTCCCGGGATCGTGAAAAGTTTGAAAACGAGTTTCCCGATCTCGGAATAGAGTGCATTCAGCCGTTCATGCCTTTTCGCTATCTGGTTTCGGGTGGTGTTGGGATGCGAAATTTGATGCCGGGTTTTAGCCATGCGATCTGGGCGCGCCTGGAGCGCCTGCTGGAACCTCAGATGTCCAGCGTGGCCATGTTTGCCTTCGTGTCCGTATATCGGCGTTGATAGCGTATCCCGTGGGTAGAGCAAACACTCCGGCGCGGGGACTTTCTTATGGTGAAAGACGATGTTTTACGATATAGTTGTGGTTTGCCTTTGCAGTGCTGACCCCGCCTGAGTGGGTCTGCCGGGAATCTAAGCCATGAATCTGACTATTGAAAAGTTTCAGGAACCACAAGTGCGAAAAGACCTGCCTGCTCTCCGACCGGGCGACACGGTTCGTATTCACGTGCGGTTGAAAGAAGCCGAAGGTGAAAAGGAACGTATCCAGCCGTTTGAGGGCGTAATCATTAAGAAGCGCGGGAAATCCACCGGAGCGAGTTTTACAGTCCGCCGGGTGAGTTTCGGCGTTGGCGTCGAGCGTGTTTTCCCCTCGAACTCGCCATCGATCAGCTCGATCGAGGTATTACGCCAGGGTAAGGTGCGTCGCGCGAAGTTGTACTATCTGCGCGGATTGAAGGGCAAATCCGCGCGCCTGAAGCGCGTCGAGCGCGTCGAAGCGTCGGCTGAAGCTCCGACGGAAACGAAATCCTAGGTTCCTGCGTGCAACAATGTTTTCCGAAAGCCCGGGAGGCTCTCTCCCGGGCTTCTTATTTTTGCGGCAATCGAAAACCCAAAAGGCTGGTGGCACACAGGATTGATGTTCTCTTGGAGCTAGACTGCCTGTGCTAAAATTTCCAGCGATGCCGAGGCAATGTTCGTCTCGATTCGAACGTGAAGCGCGCAAGTCCGGCTGGCAGCGGATTGCCGGTCTCGATGAAGTAGGGCGCGGGTCGCTCTTCGGACCTGTCGTCGCGGCTGCAGTCATTCTCAATCCCAAGCGGCGAATCGTTGGCCTTGACGATTCCAAGAAGCTGTCAGCCGAGCGCCGCGAAGTTCTGGCGCTGCGGATCCGTGACCATGCCTTCGCGTGGGGAATAGCGGAGGTCGATGCCCGGCGGATCGATGCGTGGAATATTTATCAGGCCAGCCGCCAGGCGATGACCGAAGCCCTTACCCTGCTGAAGATTACTCCCGATTACTTGCTGCTCGATGCGATGAACCTGGATGCGTTGATCGAACAGAAGTCACTGATTCATGGCGATGCGCGTTCGGTTTCCATCGCTGCGGCGTCCATCCTTGCGAAAGTTGAACGCGACCGCATGATGGCCGAATGGGACTTGGTCTATCCGCAATATGGTCTGGCACGGCACAAAGGGTATGCCACCCCGGACCACCTCGCCGCATTGCGTTTGCACGGTCCGTCTCCCCATCACCGGTTTTCTTTTGCGCCCGTACGCGAGGCGTCCTGCTGGGCTTCGGGGGCAAAGCAAGTGGCGCTGCCGCTTTCTTAAAGAATCAGTAAATCTGAATGACAAGAGGAGACGGGGCCACCTGTCCCTGCGGACCAATGATTACTGCCTCGAACGTTTTCGATTGCGTTGCGTTGACTTCGGTTTTTGCCGCATGCTAGCGTAAATTCAGCCTGTCTCAGTCTGGCCACAAGCCAGCCACCGGGTCAGCGGTTCACCAGGCAATTCACGGTACCGGCCGGATGGAACCGGCGCGATAACGGCTGCAGTTCGCCACTCTCTAGGTGTGTCTCTTCCAGCTAGGGCAATGGAAAGAGCGTCTTAAGATGGCCTTTAACAAGAGCAAACACATCGACGCAGCGCACAAGTACCTGCAACAAGGCAAAATGCCGCAGGCTATCGCTGAATACCAGCAAATCCTTAAGAACGAACCCAAGGATCAGGTTACGCTGATGACCTTGGGCGACCTGTATGTCCGTCAGGGACAAACGTTCGAGGCTCTGGAATATTTTGAGCGGCTCGCGAAGCTCTTTCTGAGCGACGGGTTCACCACCAAAGCGATTGCCATCTACAAGAAAGTTGCCAAGCTTGCGCCGGAGGAAACGCGTCCCTTGGAGCGGTTGGCGGAACTTTACGTTCAGCAAGGCGTGCTTAGCGAAGCCCGGCCCTTATATCTGCAGCTCGCCGAGGTTCATTTAAAGTCCGGCCGGCAACCTCAAGCCGCAGCGCTTTTGCGAAAACTTCTGGAAGCCGAGCCGGATAACCTTCGTGTCCAAACCAGGCTCGGTGAACTGCAGCTTGCCATGGGGGAGCAGGCCGAAGCTGTCGATACGTTTTTAACCGCGGCGGAACGAATTCTCAATCACGGCGACCACGCGGAAGCGATCCGGCTTGCCGACCGCGTATTTCAGATTGTCCCAAAGCATCAGCGGGCGTTTTCTGTGAAAGCCACGGCGCTGATCGGCGCGGGCAAGCGCGCGGAAGTCACGACACTATTGGAATCGCTGTCCGAGCAGGATTCGAACGACGAGACTACTGCCATGCTCCTGGAGCAGTATCTGGAAGGCGGCCAACACGAAAAAGCCGCGGCGCTTGCGGAGAAACTGTTTGCGGCGGAGCCCAAGAACTATTTGCGGGCGCACAATGTCGCGAGCGTCCTTATTGACGCTGGTAATTTTGGAAGAGCGCAAGTTTTACTCGCGACGATCCGCAACACCATGATCGATTGCGGTGACTACGAGACATTAGCGCAAACGTTTTCTCGTTTGGTCGAGAGCCAGCCTGGACAGATCGAACCGCTGGAATGGCTGGTGGATCTGTACGGCAGGGCCAGCGACTCGTTCCGCCTTCCCGATGCGTTGGCACAATTGGCGCAGGCACTGCAATCCAAGGGTGAAAATAAAAGAGCGCTCGAAACGTATGAGAAATTGATGGAGCGAACCCCGGAAGATGAAACCACGCGTCGCGCATACATGAAGCTGCGCGAGAAGGCTGGAATCGAAACTGCGCCAACAGAGATTCCGCCGCCGGTGAAAGTAGCGGTTCCGGAACAGGAATCGAGACTTGCTCCTCCAGCGTCCACAGAACCGGCGCTCGACGAAGAAACACACCGGTATGTTACCCAGGCGTTGACCGATGTCGATCTATTTTCCAGCTACGGACTCACGCAGAAAGCGATTGATCTGCTGGAATCCGTTCTGGAACGCGCCCCGCGCCACACGCCGATCTTGGAGCGCCTATTCGATATTTCCGTCGGTGCGGGCAATAGCGAGCGCACCGCGGAGCTTGCCGCAATCCTTGAAGAAATTGCCGTAGAGCGCAAGGATCGCCCCGCCGCTGAAAAATACGGTGAATTTCGACGCCGTTTCGAGCGCACGGCCAGCCATCCCTCAACGGAGGAGGCCACTGCTGCGCAAGCGTCAACAGCCGAAGTGCCCGAGTTTGCCGTACCTTTAATCGAAGCACAGTTGGACGAACCCATCGTTGATATTCCCGCCGAGACTTCTCCCGCAGTGGAGAAAATCAACCCTCCGATGCCGGTGGAATCCGTCGTCCATGAAGTGGATTTGTCGGAAGAGTGGGCAGCCTTGTCCCAGCAACTGGAAAGCGCGGCATTGTTGGGCACTAAGGAATCCGGTGATGCTGTACCGGTAGTTGAAGCGGAGCCACCACCATTCGAACTCGAATTACAGCCGGTCCTGTCGCCGGCCGTTTCGCAAGCCGAACCCTTGACTGCGGATTCTCTTCTAACAGAGCTCGCAATGGAATTGGAGTCTGCTACAGAGTTCCTGGGAATTCCGGGGGAGATCGCACAGCCGGATGCAACTCCTGTGGCGCAACCGCCCGCAGCGAGTGTGGCTGGCTCCGCAACACGGATGACACCCGCGAACGGTTCATCCATACCGGCTGGTTCTGTGGGCAATGAATCGAATGGGCCGCTTGGCGATCTGTTCGAGCAATTCCGGTCCGACCTGGGCGAAACGGGTAAAGAAGACGAGGATCTGGAGACCCACTACAACCTGGGCATCGCCTATCGCGAAATGGGTTTGCTCGAAGAGGCCATCGGGGAATTTCAGAAGGTTGCCAAAGCGGCCGATAAAGGCACGGCATTTCGGTACGCGATGCAATGCTGCACTCTGCTGGGTTTGGCCTTCATGGAGAAAGGCCAGCCGGCCATCGCGGCAATCTGGTATGAACGAGCCCTGTTGACTCCGGGACTCGATCAGGAATCCATCCTTGCGTTGCGGTATGATCTGGGAGTGGCACAGGAGCTGGCCGGAGATGCGGCCGCTGCGGCCAAGAGCTTCTCTCAGGTCTATGCGATGAATATCGATTACCGTGACGTCTCCGAGCGAATCGGCCTTCTCGGAAAGACGCGCTAGGCAGCGCCAGGATGAAATCGTTACTTCGTGTTTTGCTCAGCCTCGATGTCTTTCTGCTTGGTGTGCTGTTGATTCTTATTCCCTGGCTGGGTTATTGGGATCACAACTTTTTTCTCGACAAGTATCCAGCTTTGATTCCCTATCTGCTGCATCCCTCTGTTCGCGGCGCCGTGACCGGCCTGGGCGGTCTGGACGTCCTTCTCGCGGGAAGCATGTTGCGGGGGCCTGCGGAAACTATTGCCACGCGAAGCTAAATCCGTCCTTTGTTATGTGACCGACCGGCGGGCATTCGAAATGGCGTGCGCCCCTTCCCTCGGTGAACAGACTTCCGAACACGTCCGAACGCAATCCGGGCAGGCGCTGCTCCAAACAATTCGAAATGTGGCTGCCGCGGGGGTGGACTGGATTCAGATCCGTGAAAAGGATCTTCCCGCGCGGGTGCTCGTAGACCTTGCGAAGCGTGCGATTGCCGGCACTCTGCGGACTTCAGCACAAATCTTGCTGAACGATCGGCTCGATGTAGCGCTCGCTATAGGCGCCGCGGGCGTGCATCTTGGTGAATCATCGATCCCAGTGGAACTGGTAAGTGAATGGCGCCGCTCTGCCGGTCGCGTGAGTTTTCGGATTGGAGTGTCGTGCCATTCCATGGAGGCTGCGCGAGCCGCGGAGGATTCCGGCGCGGACTATATTTTTTTTGGGCCTGTCTTTGCGACTCCGTCCAAAGCAACCTACGGTGCTCCTCAGGGAATCGATAAACTTCATCGGGTATGTGGCGCAGTGCGGATCTCGGTCCTCGCTATCGGCGGTGTGACCGTCGAAAATGCCAATTCATGCGTAGCGGCAGGTGCCCTGGGCGTAGCGGCGATACGCCTTTTTCAGGAATCCGATGATCTGTCTGCGCTGGTAAACCGACTGCGTGGATGAGGATTGGCTGGAACGCGAAGCGTCAGACATCGGGGCTTTCTGAGGTTGCGGGCGCAACGGGAACCACACCGGGGTGCGGAATATTTTTTTCTCGAAGTACTTCGACGATATCGTGGAACAGCTTCGATCTTTGCTGATGCCGTTCGTTGGCGCGCGTCACATAGCGCGCGATGATTTCGAAGCCGAGGTTGGCCGGGCGAATGCTGATGGCCGGGCCGGCGGAAAAAGCACCGGCTTTACGACTGTCTCCCAGATGCGCCCATTCCTGCTCGGCCAGGCGCGCGTTGGGCTCGGTTTCCCTGGCTACAATTTTCTGAATTTCATCGACGACCGGGTAGGGGTCCTGATCGGCGGGGAGCGCGATCAGCAACTCGTCCCACAGCCACTGGCCCGATGTTGAAAAATTAAAATAGTGTCCTTCGATCGCGTAACTATTGACGAACGTCACGCGGCGTCCCGTAGGATGGCCCGAATCGTTCCAGTTGCCGGTTTCCAAAAGCACGGTGTGGAACAATCCGATTTCGACAACTTCTCCGCTCACGCCATTGATTTCCACCCAGTCGCCGTGCCGGATTCCATTTTTCCCCATCAGCACAAACCATCCGAAGAATCCGACGATGAAATCCTTGAGCGCAACCGTCAGGCCCGCGCCGGCCAGCGCGAGAACGGTGGCCATCTGATTGGGAAGTCCGAAAATGATAAGAAGAATCAAAATCACTCCGGCCGCGCGGGTGGCAATGTGCGCGACGGTGCGGAGCGTGAGCAGCTTGCGCTGATCGGGTTCGAGGCGGCTAAAGATTCGTTCCAGATAATAATCTACGATCAGGATCGCTAGTGTGACCAGCAGCATCCACGCGAAGGAAAGGAACAGTCCGTGCAACAGCGTCCGGTCGCGCAAAGCGGCCAGCGCGTTCCACTGCGCATAAGCGGCTGCAAGGTCCTGCTGATTGCGGATGCGGTTATCCAGGCTGGATATTCTTTTCTGCACTGCGGTTAACGAACGATAGGAGGAAATGGCATCGCCGGTTTCACCGTTTACGGAAGAATGCAACGCCGGTGTATCCGCCAGTTTTTTTGACTGTTGCGACTGCGCTTGTTCCAGTTGTTTTTCGAGTTCGTCGTGGCTCGCGGAGAATGTTGCCGCTTTTAGTTTTGCTTCCTGCTCCGCCTGTCCCAGACGCCGATCGAGGGAATGGACCGCGTACCAGGCACGAGCGCGCGGCAAAACCGAGTTCGAAGAGGGCAACGTCGCGTTTGCCTGTGTGCCCACCGCGTTGAGGTTCAGGTGGCCGTTGCTGTCCTGGGCTGCGGCCGCGTGCTCGTCAACCATCCGCTGAATCCGGCTCTTAGGGTCACCGCCGGCGCGTTCCAGATCCTGGTTCGCGTCGGCTAGTTCGTCTTCGTTGAGCTCCAACCGAGCCTTGGCCAGATCGAGTTGTTGCGCGAGAGCCTCCTTCCGGTTTCCGCCGGCAGCCGCCAGTAGCTTGGTAATTCGCGCAACGTCGGAATCGATTTCAGCAACAGCCTTCTGGGAGTTTGAAATCCGCTCCAGAATGGCGCGGATTTCCGGCGTTGACGGGACTTTTGCGGAAGTCGCTTGATAAAGCGCGGCGGCGAATTCAAAGTCCACATCGTGATCGGCCATGCGCAGAGCATCGCGCGCGCGATCCTGTTCCTCCGGAGTAGCGGCCAGCGGGGCCAGCGCCATGGCCGTCTGCATTTGTTGCATATCCACCGGAGATTCCGCCGGGCTTGGCTGGCTGCCGCCGCGTGGAACGGTGCGATGGCCAAAGTCTGCGGTCAGGAACAGCCCTGCGGCGGTGGCGGCGAGGAGCAGTCCGAGAACGAGCAGCAGAATTTTTTGGTAGGGCTTCATTTTGTTCGTTTTAAAAATTCTCCGGCGCTACGCGGGATTGGTTTTGAGACCAGGTCAAAGTAAATGCCAAAACCAAAAGCGGACAGGTTGAAACCTGTCCTACCGGTTACGCTCCCAGCCAGCGTCCCACTGGCTCCCAGCCCTCCTTGTGATCGCAGACGACCTTAATCGTCGCGGTGATCGGTATCGCCAAAATCAGACCAATCGCGCCCCAGAGCCATCCCCAAAACAGCAGCGCGACGGTCACCGAGAGTGCATTCAAATGGACTCGGCGTCCGACAATCGCAGGCATCAGCACGTTCAGACCGATGATGTGAAAAAACGTCAGCATGGCCGCGATCCCAAGGTATGGACCAATGGTCGTCCATTGCGCCATTCCGATCAGAAAAGGAGGTATCCAGGCCAGCACTGCGCCCAGATACGGGACAAGGTTTAAAGCGCCAGAGACGCTGCCAGTCAGAAATGGGTACTCCAGGTGGATCGCCATGAAAAATGCCCAGCTGGAAAGCATCAGGATAAGAGCCACCAGTGCGTTGCCCGCAACAAAGCTTCTCAGCATACTGCTGACTTCATCGAGCCCGGCCTGGACCTGTGCCTGATGTTCGCCGGGAAATAAGGCCATTGTCGCCTTCCAGATCTTTTGTTTGGCAGCCAGCATGAAGAACACCAGGAATGGGACAAACGTGGCAACCAGAAGAACGGAATACAGCGAGCCAACGCCACGGAGTAACCAGTCGCGAACAGGTGGTGGTTCGGCGGGTCGTACTGATGCCCGCCCTCTATCTGATGCGGGAGCAATGGCTTCGACCTGCTTTTCCACCGAGGAGATCTGGCGATCGAATGTTGTCGCCATACGGCGCAAGTTTATGCTGTAGCGAGGCCAATCCGCGATGAACTGCTCAGAGCGATCCACAACCAAATAGCCCAAACCGGCCATCATTGCCGTGACGGCCAGCAGCACCAGGAGGGCTCCCAAAGGGCGCGGAATAAAAATCCTTTCCAGAAAACCGACTACGGGATCGAGAAAGTAGGCGACCAGAACCGCCAGAAGCAACGTGACCATAATATTGGATGCGAAATACAAGAACGCGAATACGATTCCCAGCGCAATGATGCGTTGAGAGGAGTTGGACCGTGCTGTTGCCTGGATCCCTTCGATTCTCATAACCACTCGTTTTCACCATAGCATACACGCGCATCCGGACAAACCTCGGCTTGCTCCCTGCCGCACGGCTGCGATACCGTAGGTGAGATAACGATGCGCTACGCCGCTTTACAGATGAACTACCTGGGGCGCCTGGACGTTCGAGCGGTACTCGATATCCTGATTATTGCCATTTTGATTTACTACCTGTTGAAGTTGTTGCGCGGAACGCGCGCCGTTCAGATGCTGGTGGCGATTGCGCTGCTCATCCTTTTTTACCGGGGCGCGCGGTGGGCGCGGTTGGAAATGGTCGAATGGCTGCTCACGACATTGCTTCCCTATGTGGCGATCGCGCTGATCGTTTTGTTCCAGCCGGAGATTCGCCGCGCCCTTTCACGGGTCGGCCGCAATCTTTCCTTGATGAAATTTACGGCAAACAATCCAAAAGCCGTCTATGACGACATTGTGATGGCCGCCGAATATTTTTCGCAAAATCGAATTGGTGCGCTGATGGTCGTGGAGCGGCAGGCGGGCCTGCGAACATACATCGAAAGCGGTGTTCCGCTGGACGCGAGGCTTTCCTACGACCTGCTGCTTTCGATCTTCCGCCCAGGCTCGCCTTTGCACGATGGCGCCGTAATTATTGAAGGATCGCGCGTGGCAGCGGCGGGCTGCTTTCTTCCGCTCTCCGTGAATCCATTGATTTCGAAGCAACTGGGAACCAGGCATCGCGCGGCGATCGGGATCACCGAGGACAGCGACGCGATCGTAGTCCTGGTCTCCGAAGAAACCGGATCGATTTCGGTTGCGGCCGGCGGAGCTATCGATTCGAATCTAACCACGGACGAACTCACCGACCGTCTGAGCGAAATGGTTTCACGCCGCCGCAGCACCATGTTAGTTCCTGCCGCGCTCTCCAGCGCGCGGACGCCGGCGCGACGATAGGAAGACGGACGATCGATGATGCGCTTTTTGCGAGAATATATTTTTGCCAATGCGGGCATGAAGATCCTTGCACTCGCCGTTTCTTTTCTGTTATGGGCCACCTACACCTCGGAGCCGTTTGCCGAAGTCGGCTACCAGGTGCCGATCGAGTTCACCAACATGCCTCCTCAATTGGAAATGTCCGGTGATGTCCCCACATCCGTGCATGTTCGTGTTCGGGGGCGCTCCGCTCTGCTTCGCCGCATGGTGGTGGCAGACCTGAATCTCCGCATGAACATGAAAGATGCGGGCGAGGGCATGTCCTCCTTACGGATATCCCCTGACATGGTGGGCGCTCCTTTCGGTGTGACCGTAGTACAGGTTTCCCCAATGGAACTCCACGTTACTCTTGTGCAACGCCACGGCCCCGCTCCTCCTTCCGGGTAGTTCCTCGTGTGCTAGAATTTTTCTTGTCTGGGTGATGTCTGCTTTTTTCCAGCAAAGCTCTCCCATTGTTCTGACTCAATTTGTTCTGACGCATACTATGGCCAAGCAACTGTTCGGCACCGATGGAATCCGGGGAATTCCCGGTACTTACCCGCTGGACGACTCGACTCTCTACGGAGTCGCGCGGGCGCTGGGCAAATACCTGCTCGAAACCGACCCCCATCCGCGCATCCTTATCGGCATGGATACACGGGAATCCGGCCCCCACATCGCCGCGCAACTCGGCGCAGGGCTTGCCGAGGATGGTGTCGAGTTCCTATCCGCGGGCGTAATCAGCACTCCGGGCGTCGCCTGCCTGGTGCGAAAGAAGAATTTCTCCGCAGGAATGGTGATTTCCGCGTCGCATAACCCCTTTCATGACAATGGAGTGAAGCTGTTTGCGGGGACGGGGATGAAATTCCCCGACGACGTCGAGGAACACCTCGAAATTGAAATTAATGAGCATAAGGGGCATGAAACCACTCCGCACGGGGCGGATGTTCCCACCGACCTCACGCTCGATGAGGAGTACCTGAAATACCTGCGCGGATGCGTGATTCCCGGCGCGAATCTTTCGGGGATGAAAGTTGTGCTTGATTGCGCCAATGGCGCAGCCAGCCAGCTCGGTCCCGAGTTGTTCCGCTCGCTTGGCGCTGATGTCACCGTGATTCATAACCAGCCGAACGGTCGCAATATCAACGACGACTGCGGCTCGCTTCATCCCGAAAAGCTGTGCCAGAAAGTTATCGACACAGGCGCCGCGCTTGGCGTGGCCTTCGACGGCGATGCCGACCGCGCCATGTTCGTAAGCGCCAGTGGACGTCACGTGGATGGCGACGGCGTGTTGCTGGCCGTGGCGCGATTTTTCAATTCCATCGGCCATCTGAACGGCGGGCGAGTAATTGGCACCACAATGGCGAATCTCGGCCTCGAACGCGCTCTGGAAGCCGAAGGCTTGACTCTGGCGCGCATGCCGGTGGGAGACCGCTACGTGCTGGAGGAGATGCTACGCAGCGGAGCGAACCTGGGTGGCGAGCAGTCCGGACACATTATCTTCTTGGACGACGCCACGACAGGCGATGGTTTGCTCACAGCCCTCAAGATGGCCTGTCTCGTGGCTCTGCGCGGGCCGCTGGACGATCTTATTCGCGGATTTAAGGCCTTCCCCCAGGCGATCATCAACATCCAGGTGAAATCGAAGCCGGTTCTGGAGTCCCTGCCTGATGTTTCCGCCGCTATCGAAAAAGCCACCCGGACGCTAGGCTCGGCTGGCCGAGTCGTGGTGCGCTATTCCGGAACCGAACCGAAAGCCCGTGTCATGGTCGAAGCTGAGCACGCGGCAGACGTGAAGCACTGGGCCGAGGCTATCTCCTCAGCAATACGGACTGCGATAGGCGTCTAGTTCTCCCAAAGACCGTACTGTTCAGATCGCATTTCTGTGAAAAACTGTATAAAACTGAGCACAATTCGACGTCCTGAGACGGTATCTCCTGTATAAGTCCCGCATTTTGTGGTATTTGTAAAATTGTTAAGAAACGGTAATATTTTGGCATGGTGCTTGCACTAATAGCGGCAAGTGGTTTGAGTTTGTTCCCGGGGTGGTGATGTCCCGAGTTTTTAGGGACGGGGTGAAAATGGGGTTCGCGAAAGGGGCTGGAATCCGAGCCCCTTTCGTTTTTTGACTTCTTTGCCTTCGGATTTCTCCGATTGCTCTTCCTGCTGCGTTCATCTGTTTCCCTCTCTATCAGCAAGCGACTTGAATCTGCCAGAGGGTTTTGAGGATTTCAGATGGGGGCGGGAGTTCGCTTGAATCCTTTGCGAGCCATTGCCCGTAGAGTTCGCCGTAGCGATCGGTGACGAAGACGCCCACTCGATCCAATCCTTCAGGACCGAAAGCGTCGTGTCCCAGAAAAGCTCGTTGAGAACTGCCCTCGGGGTCTGTCACGGCGACGAACGGTGCGGCGAGTGTCTCCACCGATTGCGTCTGTGGTTCGGAGTAAACGATGAGGCCCACGGATTCGTGTTCGGAGAGGTCCCCTGTCCGTTCCGCCATCCGCGCGAGCCAGTCCCCGCAGGGTTTGCAATCGGCGTGCAGGAACGCGATCAAAAGATTGTTTTTTTGTTTGTAGTCCCATGCGCGAATGATCCTGCCGTCGGCCGTTCGGGCCGTCACGGGAGGAATCAGTTGCCGAAGGGGTAGAGATTCGTTCATTGGCACGTCACTTTAACATTTGCACGTTATACGCGCACAAAAACAAAGGGCACGGCGAACCGTGCCCTTTGTGGGATTACATTTTGAATCGGGTCTAGCTGCAGCCGGATGTGCCGCCGCAGTTTTCGCACTTATAGCAGGCCCCGTTCGGCGTCATCAGCATGCCGCATTCGGAGCAGGTTGGCGCGCCGTCGAACATTGGGCGGCTGCCGGCGCTGGCGGATGGCGGATCATCGTCTGCGGTTGCTGCGATTGAACGCGGCAGGGCGGGCGCGACTGCAACGCTGGCAACCGGCAACGCGGCTTCACTGGTGTGGGTCAGGTAATCCGGTGAAATGAATCGTCCGCCGAGCCAGCGCGCGATGTAGTCGAGTACCGATTTGGCGTACGGAATTGCCGGATGGCCTGTGTAGCCGGCTGGTTCGAACCGCGTGTTGATGAACTTATCGACCAGAGCCTTGAGGGGCACGCCGTACTGCAAGCCGATGGAAACCGATAGCGCGAAGCCGTCCATGAAGCCGGAGAGCGTCGAGCCTTCCTTGGCCATTTTGATGAAAATTTCGCCGGGTTCGCCGCTTTCATACATGCCGACGGTGATGTAGCCTTCGTGGCCGCCGACGGAGAATTTGTGGGTGATCGATGAACGCTCGCTCGGCATTTTGCGGCGCAACGAGCGCACAAAAAGCTCGCGCTGTTCGGCCACGGGTGTGGGAGCTTCCGCAGCCTTCGCGGCAATCTGCGCCATCTGGGCGGTGTCCTTCTTGTCTCCCGCGGCGGAAAGCGGTTGCGAACCTTTCGAATTGTCGCGGTAAATTGCGACGGCCTTCACGCCGAGCTTCCACGACTCGATATACGCCTGCATGACGTCTTCGATGGTGGATTCTTCGGGCATGTTGATGGTCTTGCTGATCGCGCCGGAAAGGAACGGCTGGGTGGCCGCCATCATTTTCAAGTGGCCTCGCCACGCGATAGAGCGTCCGCCGACGGTGGCCAGCGAGCAATCGAACACGGGCAGGTGCTCTGCCTTGAAGCCGGGCGCGCCTTCGATTTTGCCGTTGCGATCGATGTAGGTAACCATCTGCGAGGTTTCCTCGGGCGAATAGCCGAGCTTCATCAGCGCTGCAGGGACGGTGTTGTTCACGATCTTGATCACGCCGCCGCCGACCAGCTTCTTGTACTTCACCAGGGCCAGGTCGGGCTCGACGCCGGTGGTGTCGCAATCCATCATGAAGCCGATGGTGCCGGTGGGAGCGAGCACGGTGACTTGCGAATTCTTGTAGCCGAACTTTTCGCCAAGGGCGAGCGCGCTGTCCCATGCGGTTTGCGCGGCGCCGAGCAGCGATGGCTGCACATTCTCCGCCTTGATCGGACGCAACGCATCGCGGTGCATTCGAATGACGTCCAGCATCGGTTCGCGGTTGACGGCAAAGCCTTCGAACGATCCAAGGCGTTCGGCGATGCGCGCGGATTGCGCATACGCTTCGCCGCACATCAGCGCGGTGACCGCGCCGGCCATGTCGCGTCCGCCGTCAGAGTCGTACGGCAGCGCCATGGACATCAGAAGCGCGCCCAGATTGGCGTAGCCCAGTCCCAGCGGACGGAACTTGTGCGAATTTTCGGCAATCCTCGGCGTCGGATAGCTGGCGTTATCGACCAGGATTTCCTGCGCCGTGATGGTGATGTCCACGGCGTGGCGGAACGAATCCACATCGAACGAACCGTTCGAATTCAGATACTTCATCAGGTTGAGCGACGCCAGGTTGCACGCGGTGTCGTCCAGGAACATGTATTCGGAGCAAGGATTCGATGCGTTGATGCGGGCCGTGCTCTTGCAGGTGTGCCAGCGGTTCACCGTGGTGTCGTATTGCATGCCGGGATCGCCGCACTTCCATGCGGATTCGGCCATGCGGTGCAGCAGTTCGCGCGCGTTATATTTTTCGACCGGGTTGCCATCGTTGACGTTGCGCGTCCACCAGTCGCGATCGTCTTCGACCGCCTGCATGAATTCATCGGTGACGCGGACGGAGTGGTTGGCATTCTGGAAGAAGATCGAGGTGTACGCTTCGCCATCAATCGAGGGATCGTAGCCCTGCTCGATCAGAACCTGCGCTTTGCGCTCTTCCTTCATCTTACTGTCAATAAACTCAACGATATCCGGATGATCCGCGTTCAGGATCACCATCTTGGCGGCGCGGCGCGTCTTGCCGCCGGACTTGATTACGCCGGCAAAGGCGTCGAAGCCCTTCATAAAGCTGACCGGGCCGGAAGCAATGCCTCCGCCGGACAGTGTTTCACGGCTGCCGCGCAGCGAGGAGAAATTCGTACCCGTGCCGGAGCCCCACTTGAACAACATGCCTTCGATCTTGGCCAGGTTCATGATCGATTCCATGTCGTCCTTCACGGAGTTGATGAAGCACGCCGAGCATTGCGGTTTGGGCTGTACGCCCACGTTGAACCACACCGGCGAGTTGAAGGCCATCTTCTGCTCGACCAGCAGGTGGGTCAATTCGTCGCGGAAGGCGTCCCGCGACGCGGCATTGACGAAGTAGCTGCCCTGTTCGCCCCAGGTCACAATGCTGTTGACCACGCGGCCGATCAACTGGCGCACGGAAGATTCGCGCTCGGGTGTATTCAGCTTGCCGTGGAAATATTTGGAGGCGACGATGTTCGTCGCGGTCTGCGACCAGCTTTTCGGCACTTCCACATCTTCCTGCCGGAAAATGACCTTACCCTTTTCATTGCCGATCTGCGCGACGCGACGCTCCCATTCGACGGCGTCGAACGGGGACACCTTTCCATCGGTAAATTTTCTGTGGAATTCCAAACCGGAGCGCACTTCAACATCGGCCGTTGTGGCCGGAATGGTTTGCAGTGTCTTTTCGTTCAGCGTCAGCTTCGTATGTGCCATCGTTCCTCCGCGCAGATAGGCTCCCCCAGCGAGGAAGGAACCCTTTTATTTTACTCCCAATCGAAATTGGGAGATAGTTGCCGAATCCCGGCGACCCGTTAAAGCATTCAATTACATGACCCGGAATGTCAAAGCATCGAAAAATGAAAAATAGTTCCCCGTAGCGTATCCCCTGGCCGTTGGAGCACCTTTGGATTTACGCCAAGTCACGCCGACGCGCTGGGAGCGCCGGCTATTCGGAGTAAGAATCAACCCCCTCGATGTAGCGATTGAGTCCGGCAGGTATCGTGAGACAGCTTTGCGGTGTTCCCGAGGTGAAGAGGCCGTCCGCTCGTCGAATCACGTTCCCCATGAGCGCGCAATGTAAACAACGGTGAAAATTCTGTCAAGGGAAAACCGACAAGGAAAGCACAAAATGTTGTTAGTCGATGCTCAAAGTGTCTACATCTAGTGGTTCTGTTCCAAATTAGCACAAGCAATGGAATTGCTTAGTAAAGAAAAAATGCCGACGCAGAAACGTGCCTTGAACATAGCATAGGCACGCGTCTCAAGTAAGTGCTCTGCGCAGTGGAAATCGTTTGGCGCTGTGGAAAAAGTTTCACCTGCGCGCAGGATTTTCATGTCGGCGAAAAACTAGCACCATATTAATGTGGATCTGGTAAAGGCGTGTTGCGATCGATTGCCGCCTATGTTGCGATGAAACCCGATCGCACTGCGGTCCCGATTCCGCGCCGACTATTTTTTCTCATATTTCCAAAGACCGGCATGAATCGTGTCCGCGACGTAGAGATTGCCCTGCGCATCCGCTGTAACTCCCTCCGGCGCATTGGGCATGGCCACGGGCGGCATTGGGAGATAGGCTGTCACTTTGCCGTCTTTGGCGCTGCCCACACGAATCCCGTGATCGAAGCCAGGGTTATATCGATCAGCATTCGGGTCCTTGGACTGGGACCACGAATCGGAAACGTAGAGCATGTCATGGCGGTCGATGAACAGGCCGCTGGGCGTGCCGAACGTCTTCCACTCTTCCAGGAATTTTCCATCCTGATCGAAGATCTGAATGCGGCGGTTCGCGCGATCGGAGACCATCAGCCGGCCTCTCGAATCGATCACCAGGTCATGGGGAATTTCGAATTGTCCTGGCCCCGATCCATGCTCTCCCCACTGCTTGATAAATTTTCCGTCCTTGGTGAATTTCATAATGCGCGCATTGCCTTTGCCTACGGTGTGGCCGTCCGCGACGAACAGGTCGCCGTTTTTGCCCTCCACCACGGCGTCCACCTCACTGAACACGTCCGGGCCGTCTCCGGCGACGCCTGCCTTCCCGAGCGTCATCAGGATTTTTCCCTCAGGGCTGAATTTCACGGCGACATTGCCCTTGCCGTCCTTCAGTCCGTAGTCCGTGAACCAGAAGTTTCCGGCCTTATCGAATTTGATGGCATGCGGCAGCACAAACATTCCGCCGCCAAAACTCTTCAATAGTTTTCCCGAGGCATCGTATTCAAGGATCGGGTCCAGCTTCGAATCGGCGCAACTGTTTTTCCCGCATCGCTCGGCGATCCAAGTGTGGCCCTTCGAATCGACATTAATCGCGCTCGCCGATCCCCAGGTCCTTCCTTCGGGAAGTTTTGCCCAGCCTTCGACAAGGTGATACGGATTGGGCAGCGAATTCGGCTGGCCCTCGGATTGCGCGCGTGCTTTACCGGTTGATATTGCCGCTAGCGCAATTCCTCCCATCACGAGCATGGACCCGATTCGAGAAAGTGACATCGCAATTCCTCCTAAGAAATTCGCGTTTTGAAGGCGGCAGCTAATTAGATCCCGTGCGGCGGATTCTATCATGCGAGTCCACGAAGTGAGTGGACCATGAGAAGAATATGCAAAGGTTACATTGTTGCGCGACCTTTATTCTTTATCGTGATTTGGTCTTGCGGGATTGTTACTAGCCCCGAAAGGGGCGAAATATTGTAGCCCACCGCTTCCGCGGTGGGTCCGAGAGTGTTATTAGGATAAAGCCCCGAAGGGGCGACACAATGGCACATTCCTTTTCTCGAAACCATGTGCATTTGGTTTTCAGCACCAAGGACCGCCGCAATACCATCCCCAAAGATCGCCAGTCTCAATTGTGGGCATACCTCGCAGGGATTTGCAAAAATCACGAAATGGTTGCCCTCGTGATGGGCGGCACGGAGAACCATGTGCACATCCTATTTCATCTACCTCCCAAGCTCGCGTTAGCCAAGGCTGTCGCGTTGCTAAAGGCGAATTCGTCGAAATGGATGGGTGAGAGATTTTCATGGCAGGAAGGTTACGGGGCATTCAGCGTCAGTTCATCGAACCTCGATCAGGTCGGCCGATACATCCAGAATCAGGAGGCACATCACCGGAAAACGACTTTCGAGGACGAATTTCGCGCGCTGCTGCGGAAGCACGGAGTCGAATTCGACATCGAATATGTTTTGGGTTAGGTTGGTGAACCCTGTATCGCCCCTACGGGGCTTGACGCTCGATGCGAACGCCTACCCACCGCTTCCGCAGTGGGCTACGTTATTTCGCCCCTGACGGGGCTGATGATGAGCCAATTTCTCCGTCAAAAAGCGTGGCGGCAATTGCATAGTGATTTTGATTTGTCATTACCCAGAGCCCTTCTAGCTTCTACGGCGATGGATATTTTTCATCGCCGCCAAGACAACCTTCTTGTCCTTGCCTGCTTTGAACATCCCAACCATGTAGTCTAGGTTGTTGCAGTACCTTGCGAGGTGGTTGCAGTAGCTCTCAGGTGAAGGCAGGTTCTGTGGATGGCGAACCAAACCAATGCATGTCATAAATGAACGAAACGAGGCATGCGCGCCATCGTGGAGTATGTCTATCGGCTTAAAGGTTCCGCTGGTCAACCCAGGCTAGCTAACTTGCAATAGTCCCCTGTCTTCAAAAACCACTTTGTTGACTTCAGTATATAGAGGAGATAATCCGTTCGGCCTGTCGCCAGATAGAATGTGAGGGAGATCCCCATCGGTGGCTATAAAAATTGCGTACAGCGTGCGAATGTACATTTCTTCTGGTTGACGCAGCCGGGAATACCACGCAAATACTTTCTTCTCCGTCAAATCCCTGCAAATTGATTCTCTGAGTTCCACCATGGCATTGAGAGCCCATATCGTCATTTTTTCTGGAGGTGCGAACTCGCGAATCAATCCCTGCACGATGGGATCATCGGCGTGAGGTTTCTTAGTCTCGCAGCCTCTTACCGGGCAATGGGGATTGATCCTCTTTGTCATCGCGGGTCGCCTTCATGTGGCTGATTCTACCATGCAAGAACACCTGAAAAGCAAAAGGGCCAAGAACCTTTCGGCTGCGGCCCTCTTGAGCGTAAGCTCTCCAGATTCTAAATATCGTAATAGAGGTGGAACTCGTACGGATGCGGGCGCATCCGTACGGCATCTGCCTCGTTCTTTTTCTTGTAGTTGATCCAAAGTTTGACGTAATCCTCGGTGAAGACTCCGCCTTCGGTGAGGAACTTGTGATCCTTGCTAAGTTCCGCGAGGGCTTCGTCGAGAGCGTTGAAAAACGATAATTCTTATCCATTGCATAACGAATTCCTTATGATTTCTTTATGTTTTGGAAACGCTACTCTGGCCAACCAAAGCGCCGATAACCTCACGAACCTGCATTCTCCGGCCATTTATCAACGTTTTTTACGTGTCACGATGCTTTGAATTCAGGCGATTTGTCTCGCACGCCCGTCCCGAACCGGGAGCGAAATAGGGGATAACAAAATGAAAACCAACGAAGAGATATCTTCGATTTGACGATACGATGCTCACGAGTTATTGTGCGTGTTCGCCGATCGGTTATATGGGTGCCGGCATCATTTGTTGGTCCCGAATTCCGAGAAGGAGCTTGCCGGAGTATTGACCGCTTGGCGCAGTCCCAGGAACTTAATCTTCAAGATTTCATTAAGGAGATCCATCAAATCTTATGACCAAATATAAACTCGAATACATATGGCTTGACGGCAGGCAGCCGGTTCCTGAGCTGCGCGGCAAGACTTTAATCAAATCGTTTGAAAAGCCGCCCACGCTGGCCGATTTGCCCAAGTGGGGTTTTGACGGCAGTTCCACGATGCAGGCCGAGGGCAAAAGTTCCGACTGCGTTCTGAAGCCAGTTGCTCATTATGTTGACGCCAGCCGCAAAGATGCGTACATCGTACTCAGCGAAGTCATGCATGCTGACGGCACTCCACACTCCACGAACATGCGCGCCACGATCGAGAACGATCCGGACCTATGGATCGGACTCGAGCAGGAATACTTCCTCTACAAGGATGGGCGTCCCCTCGGCTTCCCGAAAGACGGCTATCCCAACATTCCCCAGGGCCCGTATTATTGCGGCGTCGGCTACAAATATATGGGCAGCATTGCGCGTCAGATCGTTGAAGAGCACTTGGAACTCTGTCACGCCGCCGGCATCAATCACGAAGGCATCAACGCGGAAGTTGCCAAGGGCCAGTGGGAATTCCAGATCTTCGCCAAAGGCTCCGCCAAAGCCGCTGACGATATGTGGACCGCTCGCTATTTGATGATGCGGCTCTGCGAGAAATATGAAGTGGATATGGTGCTGTACTGCAAACCGATCAAGGGCGATTGGAATGGATCTGGCATGCATACCAACTTCTCGACAAAGTACATGCGTGAAGTCGGCGGCAAGGTCTATTTTGAAGCCTTGATGAAGGCATTCGAGGCAAACGTCGCCGCGCACATCGCCGTTTACGGCCCGGATAACCACCTGCGTTTAACCGGCCTGCACGAAACGCAAGCCATCGACAAGTTCAGCTACGGCTTGTCCGATCGCGGCGCGTCGGTCCGCATGCCGATCAACTTCATTAAGGACGGTTACAAGGGATACCTGGAAGATCGCCGTCCGAACTCCGAAGGCGATCCCTACCAGATTGTTTCGCGCATTTTACACACGATCAATAGCGTTCCGAAACCTTAATTCCTCAACATCGCTGAGCAGAGAACAAACGCCCTGGCGAACCTGCCGGGGCGTATGTTTTTGTGAAGATAGACCACCTGCACGTTCTTGCGCTCGTCAGATTGTGAGTGGTCCGACGTTGCTCCTTTTTCAATTTAAGATACAATGGCTCAGTGCCCGAATGGCGGAATTGGCAGACGCGCTAGGTTCAGGACCTAGTTCTCGCAAGGGAGTGGAGGTTCGAGTCCTCTTTCGGGCACCAAAACAGCTGCGGCAACTCGACTTATAATCCTCCTGGACGATTCCCCTTTTCGCCTTACCCGCATCCCTGAAAGCCGCGGGTGGTGAACTGTTCCCGCTCTTCCTTCGGGACTGTTTCGAAGTGGTTCGCCAGAACTCCCTGAAACTATTACCTTGTTGATATTCACAGCCGGATGTTCTAAATTAACTAATTCTTTACTATAATGTTGCACGAAGAGGTTTACTTGGCGGAAAAATTTCAACCAACCGGGCGGCGTAGAGGCGGGCGCGTAATGATGCGTGTGCCTGTCGAGCTACGGGCCACCGGACCGGATGGGAATTCATTTGAGGAAAGCGCTCATACGGGAGTAGTCGGCCCGCTCGGAGCGATGGTGCGGTCCTCGCGCCTCCTAGCTGTTGGCTCTGAAGTCGTTCTTACCAACCGGTTTTCCCAGCAGACGGCCAGATTTCGAGTTGTTTTCGTTGGGGAGCAACAACAGGACGGATTATGGGATATCGGGGTCGAATCCCTTGTTCCGCTCGACGATTTTTGGGGCGTGCGGTTCCCACCGAGGCCCGATCAGTTGGTTTAAGCTCTTTTGTCTGGTAATAATTATACTTTACACCTATTACATTCCCAGACTATAATTTTATCTGTCTCCGTCTTATAAACTACAACACTCTTTAATACGCAAGCTTGGGCCAAAGTCGAATTCTTGTCGATTCGGAGGTTCCATGCCGCTCCACACCCGCAATATGCATAAGAATCTGGCTTTACGGCTTTTCGCAACAATTTCTGTACTTCTCGGGACGGCCCGGATCGCGTCTGCGCAAAGCGCGCCCAATTCTGACCCCACCTACCAGGCTCTCCGCAACCTGGGGCTCGGCACGGAATCGGTCAGTGTCAGCAATTTCGACCTCAAGCGCGACGCGGGGACGTTTCACCTCCGCTCGGGGACTGTCTGCTTCGCAACCGCAGTGCAAGGCAAAGTAACCGGCGCTGTTTTTACCGGCGACTGAAGCTTTGTGCTGGATGTGCCGACTTCGGAAGTAAATATTTTGAAGCTGTTGACGAAGGAGAACGAATTTAACGAGACGTTTTCCCAAATGGTCCTGCGCTTCACGGACGCCACTTACGATGAAATCAAGAAGGCGGGAACTGCCGCATCAGGGGGCTGTGATGGAACCCCACTCAAAGACAGCCAGCACACCACGCGGACGAAGCTGAAGGACAACCTGGAAATTCGCGTTCTGGAAGACGTGATGAGTCCCGAACCCGGAGGATATTTTGCCGCTTTCATCCACGGCAAGCGCTACAACGACAAGGAACTGTTCCTCATCAATTCTCACCAGAATCGCGATCAGGTGAATTTCATAACCTACGATGATAACAAATCGGGTGAATGGGCCTCCTTCGGTATGACCGGAGACCATGCGGCGCTCAAACTGGGGATGCCCATGAGCATTCAAAGTCAGCTCCTCGATACAACGATCGGCGGGAACGGCAATCTGGCGGGAAAGGCCACCACCACATTCATCGCCAGGCGAGATGGCACGCGTGTGGTTCCCTTTCAATTGTTCCCCTCTTTGCGAGTGCATAGCGTGACTGCCGAGGGGCAATCCTTGTCCTTCATCCAGGAAGATAAGAACGAGGATGCACAATTCGCCGTCATTCTCCCCAAGACCCTGGCGGCCGGCGAATCCTATACGATCACAACCACATATGAGGGGAAGGAAGCCGTGACCAACGAAGGCAGCGGCAACTACTACCCGGTGGCGCGCGAAGCCTGGTTCCCGAATAATCCGGGGGCGAGTTTGGGGGAATACGCAACGTATGATATGACGTTCCGCATTCCTAAAGGTATGAAGTTGGCAGCCACCGGTCAGCTTTTAAATGAAAGCAACGATGGCGGACAGAACGTCAGCGTCTGGAAGAGTGAAGGGCCACAAACCGTTGCCGGATTCAACTTTGGCAGGTTCAAAATGGTGGAAGCGAATGTCACTAACCCCGATTATTCGATCCAGTCGTTTGCCAATGAGGATCCGCCGGACTGGGTGCGAGGCGTGCAAGGTTCGGCTACTGGAACTATGGATACGACCGCTCTTAATAAGAAAGCCCTCGCCGAAGGACAAATCGCTGTGCAATTATATAGTGAATACTTTGGCCCATCCGAGTTTAAACATTTGGAGATTACACAGCAAACAGCCTGCAATTACGGCCAGTCCTGGCCGGGGCTTGTGTGGATCCCCATCTGCTACTACTTCGACACGACAGTGCGGCATCAACTTCACATGGATTCTGGGGATCGCGGCTATTGGAAAGTTGTAACGCCACATGAGGTGGCACACCAGTGGTGGGGTCATACCGTGGGGTTCAGTTCCTATCGAGACGAATGGATGAGCGAAGGCTTCTCAGATATGTCTGCCTCGCTATACCTGACGATCATTGAGAAGGACCCGAAGAAGTTCATCGCTTTCTGGAACGACGAGAGGGAGTTGCTTCTCGAACACAACAGGGAAGGCTTCCGCGCTATCGATGTCGGCCCAGTGACGATGGGCTACCGCGTCAGCAACTCACGGAGCGGGTTCGACATCTATCGCCGCCTCGTATATCCGAAAGGCGCCTACATTCTATATATGATCCGCATGATGATGCATGACAGCCAAACTGGCGATGAGCATTTCAAGGAAACAATGCGGGATTTCGTCAATACGTACCGGGGCAAGGCGGCCACCACGGAAGATTTCAAGGCCACGATCGAAAAACACATGACGCCGGAAATGAATCTGCAAGGCAACGGCAAGATGGACTGGTTCTTCGATGACTATGTGTACGGCACGCAGGTGCCTACTTACAGATCGGATTCGACGTTCGACATCGGATCAGACGGCGATGTGGTTCTGAATCTGAAAGTCACGCAGTCCAACGTGGACGATCATTTCCGGATGCTTATTCCCCTGTACGTCGAAACGGCGGAAGGAAACATCGGCTTTCTGGGCCGGGTGCGAATTACGGGCAGCAAGACTCTGGAACAGAAAATTCCGCTCAGAGGCCTGAAAGTAAAACCACGACGCCTGGTGCTCAACTATTACGACGACGTGCTGGCATCGCCAAACTGAAGTCCACAGGAACCAAACACCTTCAGGGCTATTCGGGACCAACGTTCCCCCGCATTTCTATCAACTCCGAAGTGCGCACAAATTGAGTGCGAAACAACCAGAATTCTGTTAAACTGCCCACTTTGCGTCAATTTATAGGATGGGTGAGGAGTCATTATGGCAATGAAATGTAAGCTTTGCGGCAAAGGACCGAGCTTTGGCAACGTAATCAGCCATGCGAACAACACGCGCCGCCGCCGCTGGAACCCGAATCTGCAGCGCGTCCACGCGGTCATCGAGGGCGTTCGACAGCACGTTCGTGTATGCACTTCCTGCATTCGGGCTGGCCGCGTCACCAAAGCAGCTTAACCCGCGCCTTCTGCATCGGACCCAATTGGAACCTGCCGGACCAAGGAGACTTCGTTGAGGATACGTGCGCAAAGCGCGCTTTTGCTGGCTGCGGTAGCGATGGTTCTATCCGGTTGCCAGAAGCAAACACAACCAGCGGCGGGTGTGTGGGGTTCGGTGAACGGCCAGGATATTACTCAGGCGCAGGTCGACAAATACTACCGTACGCAGTTGAACCCCGACGCGCCGGAGCCCTCCCAGGACGAAGCACTTTCCCTGAAGCTCAACATTTTGGACGAACTGATCAACAATCAGATTTTATTGCAGCGCGCGAAAAAGATGGGCTTGCAGGCTGCCGATGGAGAGGTTGAAGACAAATTCACTGAATTTAAGAGTCCCTATACCGAGGACGAATTTCAGCGTCAACTTAAAGCGCGCGGCTATACGGTGGATGATTTAAGAAGCGACATCCGTCAGCAGCTTTCTATCCAAAAAGTCATTAACCGCGAAGTGGTGGCGAAAATCACGGTGACCGATCAGGACGTCCAGGATTTTTACAATCAAAATCGCGCGCAGTTCAATGTAGCGGAGCCGCAGTACCGGTTGGCGCAAATCGTCGTTACGCCGCATAAAGATCCCCAGTTGCGCAACCGGAAAAATGATGACGCCACCACCGATGCCGAAGCAAAACGCAAGGCTGCGGCGCTTTCGCAGCAGCTCAGCACTGGAGCGGACTTCGCGCAGGTGGCGATGGATTATTCTGAAGATCCGGCATCCTCCGGTTCCGGCGGCGATCTGGGATACGTTCCTGAATCGTCCCTGTCGCAAAGCGACCCGGCTCTGAAAAAGGCTGTGCTTTCCCTGAAACCGGGGCAGACCAGTGGCGTGATTGTCCTGCGCGATTCCTACCGTATTCTGAAGATGGTGGCGAAAGAGGCTCCCGGACAGCGTGAGTTGTCCGATCCGGCGGTGCAGCAATCCATTCGAGATAATATTCACAACCGCAAGGAACAATTGCTGCGAGCGGCCTATCTGGCCGTTGCTCGGAACGAAGCGAAAGTCACCAACTATCTCGCACAGCAGGTGATCGAGTCGGCGGGTAAACTTCCTGTGGTCGTGACGCCAAAGGCGGCTGGCCCAGCGTTCCCTCCACCGTCAAAGTAGCCTTTTTCCAAGAAGTCGTTCGGCGATCTTCAGATTTGATCTAAGCGCACCTGCGACAGGTTTACGTGATTACGGCAAGGACTTCTCCGGACCTGACGGACTGCCCTTGCGTCGCAAGCAGTCGCTTGACCGTTCCAGCCTTCGCTGAGCGAATCTCGTTCTGCATCTTCATCGCTTCAACCACCAGCAATCCTTGACCTGATTCCACATGGTCGCCGTCAGCTACTAACACGCGCACCACTTTTCCGGCCATGGACGCCACGACCTGCTGCGGGCCGGAAGGATTTGTTCCCGCGCTGCGCTCGCGCCGCCACGAACGCGGGTCCACGATTTCAACGCGATATTCGAATTCGCCAACATGGAGCAACAATCCGCTGGCTTGCGGTTCGCCTCGGACTTCGTGTGAGCGTCCATTGAGAATTATGGAGTACACCCAGGGTGCAATATTTACGGCGTCGGCTTCGACATGCCGGCCGTCGATTTTCACGATGACACGCGAGGGTCGATCTGCAAATGGAAAAATCTCAACGCTGTGGGGGGTTCCATTGATGACAACCTCGTATTTCATAGTTTAATCACTCGCCGCGTCCCGTTTGATCGAGCCGCGCCTGGCGCTTCCACACAGATGCCTGTTCAGCAGTTCGATTGTCCGCACGCACGGAGCGATTCGAGTCGGCGTTCGTTTCAAGATGATGAAGCACGGCGGCAATAGTTGCCGCGTCTTCGGCTCCCGAATCAGTTTCAGCTGAGTTTTCATCATTCGCGAGAAGCTGCGGCAGCCGCTCGTCAAGCCAGCGTGTGAAAAGTTCACCTTGGATGAATTCCGGATCGCGCAGAATTTCACCGATCAGATCGGCGTTGGTCCTGATGCCCGTTACTGTATATTCCGCAAGCGCGCGCTGCAACCGCGCGATGGCCTCGCCACGGTCGCGTCCCCAGGCGATCAGTTTTCCGAGCAGCGGATCGTATTCGGTCGGGACCGTGAAACCTTCATAGACGCCATCGTCGAGACGAATCCCCGGGCCCGATGGAGTACGGCGCGAAAGAATCGTCCCAGGTGAAGGGAAAAAATTGTTGGCGGGATCTTCCGCGTAGAGGCGGCATTCGACGGCGTGGCCGGAAAGCGCCACATCGTCCTGTGAAAAGGGCAGGGCTTCTCCTGCAGCGACACTGATTTGCAGCTTCACCAGATCGATGCCGGTCACCAGCTCGGTGACGGGATGCTCCACCTGGAGGCGCGTGTTCACTTCGAGAAAGTAGAAATTCCGCACCGCATCCACCAGAAACTCGACCGTTCCGGCGTTGGTGTAGCCCGCTTCGCGCGCGAGCTTTACGGCGGCTGCACCCATGGCGCGGCGCAACTCCGGTGTGACGAAGGGCGACGGTGATTCTTCGATCACTTTCTGATGACGGCGCTGCACCGAACATTCGCGCTCGCCGAGGTGCACGATGTTTCCGTGCGCGTCGCCGAAAATCTGAATCTCAATGTGTCGCGGCCGTTCGAGATAGCGTTCGAGATAAATCCGTGAGTCGCCGAATGCATTCAGCGCTTCTGAAGTTGCGTCCCGCCATGCGGAAGACAGCTCTGCTCGTGAGGCGACAAGGCGCATGCCCTTCCCGCCTCCGCCGGCGACGGCTTTGAGCAGCACGGGATAACCGATTTCCCGCGCGATCCGCGCGGCGGCTTCCAGATTCTCGATTGGGTCCTGGACGCCGGGAACCATCGGCACTCCGGCTCGCGCCGCCAATTGCCGCGCGGCAGTTTTCGAACCGACCGCTTCCATCGCCTCTGGCGAAGGGCCGATGAAGATGATCTTATTTTCCGCGCAAGCACGCGCTAGGGCAGGATTTTCGGAGAGGAAGCCGTAACCGGGATGCACGGCGTCGCAGTCTGCGCGACGCGCAACCTCCATCAACTTGTCAATGCGCAGATAACTCTCGCGCGAAGGCGCAGAGCCAATCGGATAAGCTTCATCAGCAAGAAGAACATGCAGAGCGGCGCGGTCCGCGTCGCTATAAACTGCGGCGGAAGCGATGCCCATATCGCGGCAGGCTCTTACGATACGGACGGCGATTTCGCCGCGATTTGCGATGAGAATTTTCTTGAACATGTTGCGCCAGAATACTCGAATCGCATTCTAGCACGCGTCACGCTGCTGCTTGGTTCCCTGTGAACATGGACAACCGAAATGCTTCAGGCAATAATTCATGGGTGAATGTGATCAAACCAGAAGCTAAACGATATCGATTTCTCGGGTTTTATTTGTTCGGCCTCTGCCTCTACCAAATCGGAATCTATCGCTGGCCCGGCGGGCCACCGTTCATTCTGGACCCTCGCGCGGGAATTCCCGTCCTGCTCATCAACTATTTTTCCTTCGATAACAAAGCGATCTATCCGGTGGAATGGATTACCGCGGCGTGGCTGGTCTTGATGACGGGGATGATTTTGTTTCGCGGACAATTTCTAAAAATCTATCTGATTTCTGAACTCATCCTGGCTGCGCCCACGGCGTACTACATCGGCGTGCTCGCCGTCCGGCATGGCGGAGATTTTGCGCCGGGATTTAACGATCTGTTGCTGACGCTAATCCTGTTTTGTATATTCTCGGTCACGCCGGTCGGATTCGCGGCATGGGAAATCCGGAAAACGAGGAAGAAGCCTGCTTGAACAGCGAACCTGTTTGCCGACCATCTCACATGCGTCACACGTTGCGATAGTTCGGTTGACAGCTTGTTTGCGGCTTCACTAGAATCAAGCGACCTAGATTCTGGATTTTGAACACAACCGCGCCGGGTCACTTCGGAACAGGAGATTGTCATGAAAAGCATCGCCACCATCCTAGTGTTGAGTGTTTTTTGCCTGCCCTTCGCTGCCAGTTCGCAGCAGAAGAAAACAGCGACGCCGGCAAAGAGTGTGCCCGCCGCAGCCCCTGTGCCCGCTCCTGCTCCCGATCCAGCACCCGCTCCCAATGTGGCTCAGGCTTCTACGCCAGCTGCCCCGGTGGCAAGGAAAAAGCGCGTCGCCGTATTCGACTTCGATTACGCGACCGTTCGTACCAATAGCGCGGCCCTGTTTGGATCAGACATCGATATCGGCAAGGGAATCGCAGACCTGCTCGTAAAAAATCTGGTGCAGGATGGAACCTATAGCGTGATCGAACGGAAAGCGCTCGACAAGATTCTCGCGGAGCAGAACTTTTCGAATAGCGATCGTGCCAATCCAACTTCGGCGGCCAAGCTGGGCAAGTTGCTCGGTGTCGATGCCATCATCGTGGGCAGCATCGCCCAGTTTGGGAACGAAACGAAGAACACTAAGGTTGGCGGCGGTGGCGGTGGCTTCGGCGGTTTTGGTGTCGGGGGATTTGGCCATAAAGACTCCAAGGCCAACGTTCAGCTCGATGCGCGTCTGGTCGATATCGATACGGCGGAAATTCTGGGCGTGGCCGAAGGCAAGGGCGAATCGAAACGCAGCAGCACGTCGTTGCTCGGCGGTGGCGGAAACTGGCACGGCTTCGGCGGCGGCGCGGTCGATTTCGGATCGAGCGATTTTCAAAACACAATCATTGGCGAAGCTGTAAAAGCAGCCACCGACCAGATGACCGCCGGCGTGATCGATTCAGCCAGCAAACTGCAAGTGCGCGTGATTAAAGTCGAGGGCTTGGTTGCTGCTGTCGATGGCTCGCAGATCGTCCTGAACGTCGGGGCGAAGACCGGAATCAAGGTCGGCGATCACATGTCCATCGAGCGCGTCACCAAGGAAATCAAGGACCCAGCCACTGGGGCCGTTCTCCGCAAGATGACTTCCAAGATGGGTGAGCTCGAAGTGACCGACGTCGATGAGGTTTCGGCGGTTTGCAGAGTTGTTTCCGGCACAGGATTCAAGATCGGTGACGTGGCAAAGACCGTCGTTCAATAGCTTGAACTTTTCATAAAACTTCACGCATATTTTCGACGTGACATTACAGCGGAATATTCCCATGTTTCTTTTTGGGATTCGTGTCGCGCTTCGTTTCCAGTGAGCGAAGCGCTGTGATGAGTTTTGTGCGCGTCTGTGCGGGCTCGATCACTGCGTCGATGTAGCCGCGCTCGGCGGCAACGTAAGGATTGGCAAAACGTTCGCGGAATTCGGCGACCTTTTCACGGCGCAGAGCCTCACGATCCGCTTCTGGCGCCGCTTCGATTTCCCGCTTGTACACGATGTTCACGGCGCCTTCGGGGCCCATCACGGCAATTTCGGCGGTGGGCCAGGCGAAATTCGCGTCAGTGCGAATGTGCTTGCTGGACATGACGCAATACGCTCCGCCGTAGGCCTTGCGTGTGATTACCGTCAGCTTCGGGACGGTCGCTTCGGCGAACGCGTAAAGCAGCTTCGCGCCGTGACGGATGATTCCTCCCCACTCCTGCTGCGTGCCGGGCAAAAATCCGGGCACGTCTTCAAACGTGATGAGCGGAATGTTGAACGCGTCACAGAAGCGCACGAATCGCGCGCCCTTCACCGAAGCGTTGATGTCCAGCACTCCGGCGAGAAACGCAGGTTGATTGGCTACGATGCCAACCGGACGGCCATCGAGGCGGGCGAATCCGATCACCAGATTTTTCGCGAAATGTTCCTGAACCTCGAAAAAATATTTGTCATCAGCAACCGATTGAATCACGTCCTTGATGTCATACGGCTGCATTGGGTCTGCGGGAACGATCGAATCGAGCGCCGCATCGGCGCGTGTAATGGGATCGGCCGTCGCGCGGCGAGGCGCATCGTCCAGATTGTTGGATGGAAGAAAGCTCATCAATTCGCGAATCATCGCGAGGCATTCCGCGTCGTCACCGGCGGCGAAATGTGCCACGCCGCTGGTAGCGTTGTGCGTCATCGCGCCGCCCAGGTCGTGCTTGGTGACGTCTTCGTGCGTAACAGTTTTGATGACGTCCGGGCCGGTGATGAACATGTAAGACGTATCGCGCGTCATGAAAATAAAATCGGTGATTGCCGGAGAATACACAGCGCCGCCCGCGCATGGTCCCATGATTGCGCTGATCTGCGGAATCACGCCGCTGGCCAGCGTGTTGCGCAGAAATATATCGGCGTAACCCGCCAGCGACATCACGCCTTCCTGAATGCGCGCGCCACCTGAATCGTTCAGCCCGATCACTGGAGCGCCGTTGCGCATGGCCAGGTCCATGATTTTGCAGATTTTCAGGGCGTTGGTTTCCGACAGCGATCCGCCAAACACTGTGAAATCCTGCGCAAATACATAGACCAATCGTCCGTCGATTCGCCCAAATCCGGTGACGAAACCGTCGCCCGGGGGACGCTGATCCTGCATTCCGAAATCGTCGCACCGGTGCGTGACGAATTTGTCCAGTTCCTCGAACGTGTCTTCATCGAGAAGCAACGTAATGCGCTCGCGTGCCGTGAGCTTTCCGGCCTTGTGCTCACGCTCGCGGCGCTCCGGGCCGCCACCAACCTCTGCTGCAGCGTCGCGTTTGCGTAGCTCGATGAGGCGATCTTGGGATTTTGTGTTGTCAGTCATGGTGTGTTGTCTTCGAGACTTTCGCACAGGCGGGAACAGCTATGCCACTACTTTTTGGGTAAGTCCGGCAGGTCCGATGTTTCCGGCAATGGCGGGAAATCGGCATTTCCAACGCCGAGGATACGGACGGCCAGATGTGTCGCAAGGTAGATGCATCCAACGAGAAGAAGTGTCCCGAAAAGAACATCAGCAGTAACAGCGAGAATCCGAATCGGCAGATTGGCGATTGAGACAGCCAGGATCGTGCCTTGCACCAGTGCGATCAGTGTCCCAAGCGTTAGAGCCGCAGATCCGATCACCGCGACCACACCGGCTAGAACTTTTCCAGTCATGTGGAAGCTTCACGGGTACAGCTAATTTGGAAAATCATGGCAGTCTGGAAGAAAAGAAAAACAAAAGTTCAGCTTATGCCAGACCAGTCATCGGCCACCAGAATCGAATTACTCGGGTTGGAGGGATCGTACTTCACGCTGGCGGGCTGCCCGGCTGCCAGACGTTCCAGGCAAAGCCGTTCTTCCAGTCCGGTAACGTCCTGCGCGGTTTCGTAGGTGACTCCGGCGATGGAATAACTGTACCGGACCAGGCGGCGCGTGCCGTTACTGTCGCCCGATGCGGCGGCTTTGCGCCTTGAGAATATCCCGTTGCTGGATGGTTGAGCAGGCGAACCGTGGGTTTCCACTAACTCCACAACAAGCCCTTCAACAATGCGGCCAACCTGATTGAGTTGAAAACGCCGGCTGCGCTCTTCGCTTTCGGGGTCATCCGGTTTCTGAAAACGGCGAAATAGATACGCAGCCACGCCAACGACAACCAGCGCCGCTGCTCCAGCAATCAGCCGCCACTCGGTGTTCAAGTGCCTCAATGCTTCGGATTTTGCGCGGAGGCCGTTTCGAACACATCGCCCAGCGTTTCACGCGCTTTCTCCCAATCCTTCAGGAACCCTTCAAGGCCGCGGTCGGTCAGCGGGTGCTTAAAGAGTTGTTCAAATACTTTGTATGGCATTGTGCCAATGTGCGAGCCCATGCGCGCGGCGGCAATTACGTGCAAGGGGTGCCGCAGGCTCGCAGCCAGCACTTGCGTCGGATAATCGTAGGCCTGGTAAATATCCATGATTTCATGGAGCAGCGTGAGGCCATCGGAGCCGATGTCGTCGAGGCGGCCTAGAAACGGGCTGACAAAGTACGCGCCGGCCTTGGCAACGAGCAGCGCCTGGGGCGCGGAAAAAACCAGCGTCATGTTGACACGAATTCCTTCTTTCGACAGGACGCTTAACGCGCGAACTCCATCGGGAATCGTGGGAATCTTGACGATGACGTTGGGATGCCATGTGGCGATCTCGCGTGCTTCGCGCAGAATGCCCGCCGTATCGGTGGAGACAACCTCAGCGCTGACGACTCCGTCTTTCACAATATTGCAGATTTCAATGACGTGTTCGCGGAAGGGCCGTTTTTCCTTGGCAACCAATGTGGGGTTTGTAGTGATCCCGTCGATCACTCCGTAGGACATGCCCTGTCTGATTTCTTCCAGATTCGCGGTGTCGAGAAAGAACTTCATATGCGTGCCCTCCTAATTAGGCCGAGCGTGCGATTACCGAATTCCGCAGTATGCCAATGCCGGACAAGATGACTTCGACGACATCGCCGGCGTTCATCGGTCCAACACCCGCTGGTGTGCCTGTGGCGATCACATCGCCCGGCAGAAGCGTCATCACTCGCGAAACCCATGGAATTATAACATCAACCGGGAACACCATTGCGGTCAATGAGGAATACTGTTTTCTAACACCATTGAGAATCGTTTCCACGTAGCCGGAGTCAATGTCGAATTCGGTTTCGAGCACGGGGCCCAGGGGACAAAAAGTGTCGAAGCTCTTGGCCCGAGTCCACTGTTTATCAAGAGCCTGATAATCGCGCGCGCTCACGTCGTTCAAACACGTGTACCCGGCGATGTAGGAACGAACATCCTCGCCATCCCGCAATTGCGAACACTCTTTCGAAATAACGACGGCCAGTTCGCCTTCAAAATCTACGCGCTGAACGTTCGGAGGCAGAATAATAGGCTCTTCCGGCGCGAGTAAAGACGAAGGAGGCTTCAAAAAAATGAGCGGCTCTGTCGGCGGCTTGCTGTTGAACTCGGCGGCATGATCCGCATAGTTCTTGCCGAGACAGACGATTTTGCTCGGCGTGACTGGCGTCAGCAATTTTACGTCCGTGAGCGGCCAGGACCGGTTCGTCACGGTCCATTGCCCGAAGATGTCACCGGAGATTTCGCGCACGGTATCGCCCGAGATCAGACCTTGAAGAATGTCAGGATGAGCAGCTTTGCCAATCTTTTCGGCGGAGACAACTTGAGGCTGAAAACGACAGAGTTTCATTGGTAGCCCTTTATTTGCATTTATCGGGTATCACGGGTCAGACGATACGGTGCCGGGATGCGGAGACGGTTCCTTGCGTAGATTCGATCAGGTGCCGGTGGCGAGCCTCGGCGCACATCAGAAAGACCCACTGGAATACAGCTGCGAAACCGATGCAAGCTGCGCCGAGTATAAAAACACGCAACGCTCCCATACGGCTCGCAAGAAGCGTGAAATGCATCTCCAGAAAAATATAGGTAAAGGTTAGGAGTGCCCATGAAGTCAGGCTGGAAATGAACATTCTCCCCGGTTTGCCTCGAAATCGTAATGCAGGAACCGCCATCAGCAGGATTTCCGCGGCCCCGGCGATCACGTTGCGAACGCCCGCGAAAGGCTCCAGTTGCGGGAAGCGATTGGCTATGAGCAGCCATGCGACAAAAACCGAGGAAAGACAAACCCCTGTGTAGATCCCGATGCGCAGAGCATCGCTGCGCATCCACAAGACCAATCGCATGCCCGGAAGCTGGGGTCGGGCTGCCATACCAACCTTTCTCTATAGCGCACTCTATGGAACGTCAACCTGAACAACAGGAGTGAGAGGGCTTTCGTTACCGGCGCGATCGACTGCCGAAACACGGTAGAAATATCGCTTTCCGGATGCTACTGAGATATCACGAAACGTCGGGCTGGGCAATGATTCTTGAGTCATACGTTCGCCCGGCTTGTCTTCCCGGTCACTCCGGTACACGAAGTAACCAGCCAGATCCCCCTCAGAACTGATAGCCCATGAGAGTTCGACGCGCGCAGGGGCCTCCAGGGTTGCAGGGATTATTGTCGCTTCAAGCCCCGTGGGTATGGCGGGGGGGAAGACGTCCTTTGCGGTCACGACCACGGGCGTAGAGTCTGCGGATTCAACAGAACCTGCCGGCTCTGCACCCGTCTGGGAGACCGCGCGAACGATATAAAAATAAGTGTGCCCGAATTCGAACTGCATATCGCTGAATTCCGGGGAGGAGGGAGATCCTTGCAAGGTGAGCGGCGATTTATACTTCGTCTGTCCCACAATGGCGGCTTCCTGCCCAGGCTCCAGCTCCGCGCGGTATACACGATAGCTCGCTGTCTTTGGAGAATTCCCGGCGGGCACCGGCTCAGCCCACGTGAGGACGACCGCATTTTCCGTAACGGAAACTCGCAAATCACGAGGAGCCCCCGGCGGAGGAGAAATCAGCATTGTGAAATAATTCGAATCGCCTGAGGCGCGCGTCTTCACCGAACGCGTGCGAACCATATAAGCCATCTGATGCCCGCCGGCATTGCCGATGTCCGCAGGTATTAGAAGATCGCGAAATTCAATTCGGTCGCCGCTCAGGTAGGAGTCAACACGTTCGGGAGGTACCGTGTAAACCAGCCGCCACAGAGTTTTGCGGTCCGGCGCCACGCCTGGAGAAAGTGGAGCGCGATAAATCTCAATCGAGGGAGATTCCGGCAACGGCGCATCGTCGGTCGATTTGCGCGGCAAGGTGAACCCCAGCACCACATCGTCACCGGTCTGATGCCCTGTGAGATCGCTGACAGCCTCTGGCGTGACCGGATGCCGCGCCGTAGGCTCGCCGGGCGCCGCGCATCCAGACGCCAGCGCCAACGCAAGGACGCACGGCAGGAAGAAGAACCATGCGGCGTCGCGGCTCATCGCGTCACAGGATATATCGGCTCAGGTCTTGATTCTTGACGATATCGGCGAGCTGCCTGGTGACGTACGCGCCGTCCACTTTTACATTCTTCTTCTTTAACTCAGGCGCTTCGAAGGAGATTTCATCGAGCACTTTTTCGAGAATGGTATGCAGCCGCCGCGCGCCGATATTTTCGGTCTGCTCGTTCACGGTGACGGCAAAGCGCGCCAGCGTGGCAATGGCATCCTCGGTGAACGTCAGCTTCAGTCCTTCGGTTTCCAGCAGCGCCATATATTGCTTGATGAGCGCGTTTTTCGGCTCCGTAAGAATGCGCACGAAATCGGCCTCGCCCAGCGCCGTCAGTTCCACTCGGATGGGCAGGCGGCCCTGCAATTCAGGAATTAAATCGGACGGCTTTGTGATGTGAAACGCCCCCGCGGCGATAAATAAAATATGATCGGTGCGGATCATCCCGTATCGCGTGTTGACCGTGGTGCCTTCGACGATGGGCAGGATATCGCGCTGCACGCCTTCGCGCGAGACGTCCGGCCCGTGGCCGGACTCGCGCCCGGCGATCTTGTCGATTTCATCTATAAAAATGATGCCCATCTGCTCGGCGCGCTCGACGGCCAGGCGCGTCACCTGATCCATTTCGATCAGCTTATTTTCCTCTTCCTGAATCAGGTAATCGAACGCTTCGGCGACGGTCATCTTGCGGCGCTTCTTCTGCTGCCCGAACATCCCCGAGAGCATGTCTTTGATGTTGACGTCCATCTCCTCGACGCCCTGATTGGAGATGATCTCGAAGGACGGCATCGAACGTTCGCGGACTTCCACTTCCACCAGGCGCTGGTCCAGTTTGCCGTCGCGAAGCTGCACGCGAAGTTTTTCGCGCGTGCGGTCGGCCTGATCGCGCCGGGTCGATTCAGTCTGAATCGCGGTCGTGCCGTCCGAGTCCGCTGGATGCATCGGCGATGCCGGGAGGAGCAAATCAAGAACGCGCTCTTCCGCGGCCTGCTCGGCGCGCTCGGCCACTTCGTCCAGTTTCTCCTCGCGCACCATGTCGATCGAGGTCTCCACCAGATCGCGCACCATCGATTCCACGTCACGCCCCACGTAGCCCACTTCGGTGTATTTCGAGGCTTCCACTTTCACGAACGGGCACCCGGCAAGCCGCGCCAGGCGCCGCGCAATTTCCGTCTTGCCAACCCCGGTGGGCCCGATCATCAGAATATTTTTAGGGAGGACGTCTTCCGCCATTTCGGGCGGCAGCTTCTGCCGCCGGACGCGATTCCGCAGCGCCACGGCCACAGCCCGCTTGGCGGGGTTCTGCCCGACGATGTACTTGTCCAGCTCGATGACGATTTCCCGCGGAGTCAGTTCATCGAACGAAGGCTCCGGCGCAACCTGAGGTTCGCGCTGATCGCCGGGAAGATAGATCACCATAATTGCGTTCCGCCTTTTCTTGCTGACTACAATCGCAAACCCCAAAACGTGTCATTCTGAGCGAAGCGAAGAATCCCTCTTAGTCTCTAGCGCACAACCAGGAGGGATTCTTCGCTTCGCTCAGAATGACGGCCAAAAGAAAATTCAGAGGCCTGAACTGCCGCTAAGGAACTGGTCCTCCAGCCGCCTCACCGCCCCTTAAAGTTCCTCCACCGTAAAATTCCCATTCGTGAAAATGCAAATCTCGCTGGCAATCCGCATCGCCTCCGAAGCAATATCCTTCGCGGAAAGTTTCGTATGCTTCGCCAGCGCTCGCGCTGCCGCCAGCGCATACGGCCCGCCCGACCCGATCGCGCAAATCCCGTCATCGGGCTCGATCACATCTCCATTGCCGGATACCAGAAATGTAGACTTGGTGTCCGCCACCACCAGCAGCGCCTCCAGATGCCGCAGCGCGCGGTCCTTGCGCCATTCCTTGGCCAGCTCCACGGCGGACTTGGCCAGATTCCCCTGATGCTCCTGCAGCTTCCCTTCGAATCGCTCAAAAAGAGAAAGCGCGTCCGCGGTTGAACCGGCAAACCCCGCCAGAATTTTGTCGCTGTACAGCCGCCGCGTCTTCCGCGCCGTATGCTTCATCACATGCTCGCCCATCGTCACCTGCCCGTCGGCGGTGATCACCACTTTATTATCACGGCGCACGCACAGCACCGTCGTCCCATGAATCTGAGCGGAACTTTTCCTTGTTGGCATCCGAAGATTATACCGCGAGCGGCGGCTGCGACCAATGCGGGGTTTGAGAATGCGCAAAGTGGATTGAATTGTTCCGCAAGCGTGCCACGTGAGATTCCCAGAGCAGTTTGGGGTGCTGACCTATCCTACTAGTCCTGTCGATGAACACTCAGATAGGGCAAGTTTCATTAACCATCTCCATTTAAATGATCTTGACCTCTCCAATTATATCCTCTGGGCCGATATGAATGGGCTTAGGGGCAATCGGTGAGCGACCAACCATCATGAGTGCCAACTCACCAAACTGATTGATACAATTGTGCAAGTAATCGAGAGCGTCTGGCTCCAAGGCTCGCTCATGTTTTCGGGACGATGCAGCCCCTAGTTCTTCGAGAGAGTTGAAGAAAATACCTTGTGATCGTTTTTGCTCGAGATCTTCGATGTCTCGGGGAAGCGCGTAATAAATCTGTGGTATTGATAAGCCTCCGGAAAGATCCAGCATATCCTGCACAGCAAAAGCAACTCCTGCAGCTTGTTCCATTGGTGCTACATGCGTGAAAAAATTTCGGTAGTTAGAGAACCTTGCCATCCAGCCATTAGATTGATCCGTTGAGCTTAGTATTTCGTGAGAGAGTGGGTCGCTTGGTGGATTTTTAGTGAGCGATGTGCGGAGCCCACGCATCGTTTTCACACCCACTCGCGAGAAACAAAAAACGGCGGCGAATTCCGCTAGCGTGTCGCGGAGCACAGCAATTTGCCAGAACAAAGCGTGGATTGCCTTGTAGACTCCAAAACTGTTTATGTCCTTGAACCTTTGATAGTTCTTGGGATCACTGTTGTTCAGGTGACCACGCAACTGAACAGAGTATGCCAACGCCAGATCGTGCAGGCGCATCTCACTGTACCTGAGGCAGGAGGCGATGCGAGAAGCAACGTCCATCAGAGGCATAAATGAATCATCGCCTGCGGCGAACACGATTTGGCGCCATTGTTGCGTGACATCCCATAAAAGCCATCCCTTAGTTGAACTCATTGCTCGAAAGTCAAGAGGACGGAGTCCTTGTATCTCTTCGGGGGATGTTACAAATGTCGCACCTAGAATCGGGAATCCTTTTTCTTGGAGAGTCTTGAAAAGTTCCGTAAATATATTGATGCGCAATGTCGTAAAACTGCGGCCAGCCATCCCAAGATTAATATGGATGTCAGGTCCAGGTTCATTGAGCGCGACGATTCCGCCGGAAATCCAAACGATTCTTAGAACATTGTGCCATTCTGAATTTGATTTCATCTAGGTTTTACTAGAAGCCATCTCATAAATGCCTCAAGAGGATAATGAGGCAGCCGAGTTGGA
>CAZUNI010000018.1:0-70375 GCA_964622265.1 uncultured Acidobacteriaceae bacterium
AAATTCAACTACCTTCTTTTCAAGACCCTGTATTAGGTTATGCAACAGCTTCTAGCAAGTATCAGGTATATCATTCGAGTGGCGTATGCTTTAGCCTGCGTGGGGTTGAGTTTAGTCCGGCAAGAAAAGTTAAAATCTAAACCAAAACCGCGCAGGCTAAAGCCTACGCCACCACCGAGTTCAAAACTACTTCAATTCCCTGTATAGTTTAGGAATGCCATTGAGTGTCAAAACTCGCCGTCGATTGCGATTTGCGAACACGCGTGTGCGCGAGCTGATCGGCGTGGTGAAGGGCCTGATCTCGACGCGGCATCCGCTGCTGGTGCATATCATTCCGATCCGGCGGTGCAATCTTTCCTGCACGTATTGCAATGAATTCGACGATTTTTCGAAGCCTGTGGAGCTGGCCGAAATGTTTCGCCGGCTCGACCGCCTGGCGGAGATGGGCACGGCTGTGACGACGATCAGCGGCGGCGAACCGCTGCTGCATCCGGAACTGGATCAAATCATCGCGCGGATGCGCGGACACGGAATCCTGACGGGGATTATCACCAACGGCTACCTGCTGACGGCCGAGCGCATCGAGCGGCTGAACCGCGCGGGCCTCGAATATCTGCAAATCAGCATCGACAACGCCATGCCCGACGAAGTGTCCATGAAGAGCCTGAAAGTGCTCGATCAGAAATTGAAGCTGCTGGCCGAGCACGCCATTTTCCAGGTGAACATCAATTCGGTACTGGGCAGCGGAGTGAAAAATCCGGAAGACGCGCTGATGGTGGCGCGCCGCGCCCAGGAACTGGGCTTTACCAGCACGGTGGGCATCCTGCACGATGGGCAGGGGCAACTGAAGCCACTCGGAACGCGCGAAACCGAAATCTTCGAAGAGATCATGGGGATGGGCAAGCGCGGGTTTTCGCGCCTGAACGGGTTCCAGCACAACATTGCCAAGGGCAAGCCGAACGAGTGGCGATGCCGGTCCGGCTCGCGTTATCTCTATATCTGCGAGGACGGGCTGGTGCACTGGTGCTCGCAGCAGCGCGGGTATCCCGGCATTCCGCTCGAAAAATACACGTCTGAGGACCTGCGGCGTGAATATTTTACGAAGAAGCATTGCGCGCCGCGCTGCACCGTGTCCTGCGTGCAGCAGATCGCTGTGGTGGACAATTGGCGTGGCCCGCAGACGCTTAAGCCCATTGCCGCGCCGCCGTCTTCTCCTGAATCGTTTGTGCAACTGACAGGCGCGGGCAACCCTCCGCGGAATTGAATCGCAATCACGACCGATTGAGGTATATGTCGCGCCTACGGCGCTTGTCGTCCTTGCTATGCGCGTACCCAGCGCTCACGCGCTGGGCTACGATGTTCCGCGCCTCCAGCGCTCGCCGACGGTCAACGCCGCATCGAACCGACAAAATTTATAGCGCCGAGGGCGCGGCAGAAGGTAGCCCAGCCCGGAAGGGCTGGGTGCGCAAACTACACGAGACCTGAGCGCCGTAGGCGCGATACATTTCTGCAACTCATTGTGATCCATACACATGCCCCAAAGCCTTCCCGCGCCGATCTTGCTTTGGTCAAGCAGGTTCCAAGGTGTTCCCCCAGTTGCGCCAGCTAACCTTGCCATTGCTGCTGCGGAACACTGTACTTCGATATCGTTGACGCTCCACCGACCCCGGGCTATGTTGAATCGAGAGAGTTAGGTCCATCCGGCGGTTCCCCTGTGGCCATCACTGGCCCAGCGCCGGTAAATCACAAGCATCCGAATGGGTTAAGCCGGTTCCCTCGATGCCATGCCCGCTGCCGGTTCGAACCGGTTTCAGGGCAAGCCAGGCGTGTCCGCGTGACAAGATCACTGTGCCTACGATAACCAAAGCCGGGCGATACGAAGTTCGCGATGAATTGGGCCGCGGCGCCATGGGCGTGGTCTATCGCGCGCACGACCCGGTGATCGGCCGGGACGTCGCGGTAAAAACCATGCAGCTGTCCGAACAGGGCACGGGCATGTCCCGCGAAGAGCTGATTGCCCGGTTCCAGACTGAGGCGCGCGCGGCGGGACTTCTGACGCATCCGAATATCGTCGTGGTGTACGATGCCGGCGAAGAAGAAGGCATTTTTTATATCACCATGGAGCTGGTCGAGGGGCGAAGCCTCCAGACGTTGCTCGATGCGCGGCAATTGTTTCCGCTGACGCGCGTGATGAAGCTGATGGAGCAGGTCTGCTCGGCCTTGGATTTCGCGCACCAGCGCAATGTCGTCCATCGCGACATCAAGCCGGCCAACCTGATGATGACCGCCGACGATACGGTGAAAATCACCGACTTCGGCACCGCGAAAATTCTGCAATTCGGCACCGCGCAGACCGCGCACGTGATGGGCACGCCGTCCTACATGTCGCCCGAGCAGGTGAAGGGCAAGCCGGTGGACGGGCGTTCGGATATTTTTTCGCTCGGCGTAATCCTGTATGAATTGATGACCGGCGAAAAACCGTTTCCCGGGCAAAATATTACTACGGTCATCTACAAGATCATCAACGAAGACCCGATTCCGCCGCGTTCCCTCGATTCGTCGATTCATCCGGGATTGTCCCAGGTGATTACGCGCGCGCTTTCCAAGGATCCCACGACGCGCTTCCAGAATTGCCACGAATTTCTGGACGCCCTGAAAAACTATCGCGATCAGGTGACTCCGGAAGCAACTCTAAGAATGTCACCGGAAAAGGGTTACGGGGCCCTGCCACCGGTTCGCCCTGCCGCTCATCCGACTCCGTCCTTGAACGCGCGTCCCAGCGCAGCCGATGCGCCCGCATTTTCGCCCCCGGCCGTGATCCAAAAAGAGCACAAGGGCTCCAATCGTAGCGCGCGCTTGTTCCTGACTCTGATCCTGCTGGGCGTTATCGGATATGCCGGGTATCGCGTCTGGCCTCAGATGTTGGACATCTGGCAACACATCCACGACCCGGCGGATAAGCCCGCGACACCAGCAAAGATATCTCCGGCAATACCCCCAGTGAACTCCGAAACACGCGAAGCGAAACCTAATGAGCCTGCTGCATCCACTTCACCTGCAGAAGTGGCGGCGGTCCCCGCGGGCGAATCAGACGCTGCGCCGTCACAGCCGCCCGCTGCGAAAGTTCCCGAGCGTGTCGCCGATGCCGCTCCAGCTCGGGTTGCCAACACCGAAAAGCCTGTAGCGACCCCGAAAGCGGCGTCGCCGTTCACAACACCCGCAGCCAGCATATTGAAATCTACTTTGGGATCCCAGCTGGCTGGCATTGCAATGGCGGATAAAGTGAAACTGACAGCCACGGGAAACTCGCTGACTCTTTCGGGACAGCTAACTCCCCAGGAACACAGTAAGCTGCTCACGCTGTTGCACAATGTGCCGGGCGGAGTAAAGGTGATCGACGACATCGGGTATTCAGACGAAACGCAGCAAATTCCGGCACCGGCTCCGACTTCGACTCCAGCTCCAGCTCCAGCTTCAGCTTCAGCAAATCTGGAAACCGGCTGGGTGTGGATTCGATCTACGCCCTGGGGTGCCAGGATTCTTGTGGATGGCATGGACACCGGACAGCGAACTCCGGCGCGAGTTCAAATGACTAAAGGTGAGCACGAAGTCCTACTGGTGCGTCGTGGATTTGGGAGCGCGCATCGCTCGGTTCAAATACAGCCAGGACAGAATATGCAGTTCACTGAGCGCCTCGAAGTGCAATAGGAACGGCGCTTTAGAGACTCTCTTGGAGGGATGGACTGCCATTCCTAATATAGAATCTGAGTCCCCTCCTTGTAACCTTCCTATCCACCAGCATCCCACAGGTTGATCGATAAGTATCTCCCTTGCAGCAATGCCCTTTATTTCAAGGACCTAGGCGTGCATTCTGGCGGCAGACGTCTTGCTGTCAATAACGGTACACAGTCCCTTTCGGAAATCGCAGGCGAGTCTCGGGGCCATTCGGGAACCCTTTCGTGAAAGTTGGAATTTCGACAACAATGAAGACTTACGCTAACCCGAGTCTACCATCGGACGAAGAGGTCCCCGAGGTAGAGGCAACGCCGATTATCGTGCGGCGCGAGGAGCATCCGCGCGTTGGAGGTGCGGCGGCGAACACGCCTGTCTCGAGCAGCGATGCGGCGGCGATTAATTTCTTGCGTCAATTCCGCGTGCTGGTCGGCGCAGCGCGGCTCTATCAGCGAAACCACCCACGGCTCATGGAAATTCTGGCCTCTGCCGAGCACCAGCTTCGCTTGGCGCTGTCGTCGCAGTCGCCACTGGTCTTCGCTGTCGAGCGCAACGGAATGATCTTACCGCGATACGAAGCCAGCGCCGGTGAGTTGCTGCACGATCCCCGGGGCGAGCTGCAAAATCTCGCGGAGGGACTGCTGCGCAGCGGAATTTGCTCGGTTCTGTTCTCCTCGCGAGTGAACGTCGGCGAACTGGATTTGTTCGCCCGCGAAATTAGCCTGGTTCCACGCACCGCGACTCCTGGTGATACGAATTCACGAAAAGCGTGGGACAGGTGGATCCGGGATCAAAATGTCGCTGGAATTCGTGTCAATGTTCCCACGGAAAGGCGCGATTCGCTGCTGCTGGCCAGCTTGATATCGGCCGTGTTCGCCTACGATGAAGCCCCGCGGATATCCTCGTATTCGAAGGCAAAGAACGCGCAGCCTGCTGCCACGTTTGACCAGGTGGCGGACACGTTGCGAATTCTCGGAAAACTCACGCCACCGCGCGATGTGGAAACGCAAACCTCCGCCGAGGAAGTCGCTCGGCGAACCCACTCGGTCCTTTCGGGAAAAGATCGCGTCGCCGTTTCGCTGGTAGCGTTCGCGGTTTCCAACGTAAGACCCCGCGAGGGCGAAACGATGGAGCCATATATCGGACGCCTAGGCGACGCACTGACGCTCGGCTTCGCACGGCAGGAATTCGAAGCTGACCGGGTGACGCCGCCGGAAGTGCTCCCTTTGCTGATCCAGCTCGACCAGGTGCGCAGCGAAATCCGCAACGCGGGTACCATCCGGTTTGGCAGCGTGCAGCACGATGAGGCGCGCGTGGCCACGCTTTGCGACAGATTCTGGAATGCGCTGCCGCCGGGCGAAAAAATCAAGACGCTTCAAAGCAGCCACGCATGGTGCGTGCCGGCAACCGTGGTGGCCCAGTTCCTGGAGCCGTTGGCCCTGGTTGCGGAAAAGAAGAAATCGGAAGAAGCGGGACGCGAAGGCCGAGCCGTGCTGTTGGCCTATGCGCGCTGCCTCGAATCGGAGGAAGGCAAGCCGCGGCGAGCCGTAGCCGCCGGACTCGCCGAGCTTGCCCCGCTGATCGAGGGCCTGTGGCCGCATTCGTCGATAGCCGCATTCGGCACGGGAATCGTGCAGGCATTGATGAAGGAAACCTCTCCGGGAATCGCGGGACTACTATCGGCGGTGGTGGAAAATCTGGCACGCGTTTCGCTGATCAAAGACGAATACGCCGAATTCGAGCGAATCGTGGAAACGCTGGAATCCGCGCCGCGGGATGACGAACACGCTCATGTTTCCACCCTTGTAGGACGCATCTTAAACGACGAACAGTGGCTACATATGGTGGACAACGCCCTGATCGGCGATGTGCTCAATCCTGTGATCCCACGCCTATTACGGAGATGTCCGGACCGCCTAATCGACCGTCTCGGCTTGTTGCTCACCGCCCACGAGGGAATGGCCGCACTACCAGCGATGGTGCGGCTAGTTCATGCCTGCGGAGAACCAGTACTTGGAACTCTGGAATCGCGACTCAGTGATACCCGACGCCAACGCATAGCAACGGCAATTTACTTACTCTCGTCCACCGATCCCAAACGTCTGGCGGGTGTACTTCCACGTGTATTACCAAGTTGGGAATGGAGTTTACAGGACTTGGCCGTCAGCGAGCTAGCGCGCTGGACAAATCCGGCAGTACTTGCGGCTTCCGCGAAGGCTTTTCTGACTTCTGTCACAGAAGCTCATGAAATGGTCATTCCCTGCATGATCGATCAACTCGGTATTGCGAATGAAATCTCGGCTATCCCTTTGTTACTGAAGATTGCTGCCGGCGAATGTCTGGGATTGCGTGACATCTATTTCCGCATCAAAGCAGTCGAAGCATTGGGAAGAATGCGAGTCGCCGAAGCAGGTCCACTTCTGTTAAGAATTGTAAGGGAACGCAATGGGCTGGCACGCAGCGAACCATCGGCGTTGCGCGCAGCCGCGGAGGAAGCCTTGGGCCTGCTCGAAAACGGTCCCCTTTCGACTCGCAAGCGTAAGTCGACAATATCTGATTCTAAACCCAACACAGCACACGGTCGGCCTCGGCGATACGCCCGCGTCATACTCACCACACCTCTTTCCGCAACCATCGCGGGGACCCAAAACACAATCCGCATTTTGACTATCAGCTTGGGCGGGGCATTCCTGGAATCACCTCGGCGGCTTGCGGTTGGCGAATCGCTGCGGGTTGAGGTTCGTGCGGGACTTCGCCGAATTCAATTTACCGCCGTCGTACGCAACATCACACCCACGGGCGCCGGCGTCGAATTCGTGCATATGAAACCGGAAGCCCGCGAGCGGCTTCGCCGATTTGTGACGCCGCTGCTTTCAAAAGATTAGCCCCACTTGCCTCTTCCGGCATTGAATTATACGCCCTCAATTTTCTTAGATAATGTTGTCTCTTGTTTTCACGGCTCTCCGGAATCCGGAGTCGAAAGTAATGGTCGGGGAAATGTCTCAATGGGTTCAATTTCGGGAATTTCTTCCCCGCTGCCCGCTCCCATCTCGTTGAGTTTGCGTGCCGACGGAATTAGACGACTATCAAAAGATGCAGCCGCACTGTTGAACGCCTTGCTTGCTCGCTCCAAGCCCCTCGCAATTTCAGAAAAGTGTTCCGCGAATTTAGCTACACGTTCGTATAACTCCTTACCTAAATCTTTGATCCGCTCCGCATTTTCGGTCGCAATCTGCTGCTTCCAGCCATAGGCGATGGCCCTCAATAAAGCAATAAGAGTGGTGGGGCTGGCGAGAACGACCTTCTTGTCGATGGCGTCTTCAATCAGAGTGCGGTCCTGCTCGAGCGCGGCGCTGAAAAAAGATTCCCCCGGAAGAAAAAGAACGACGAATTCGGGTGTGGGTTCGAACTGCTTCCAATATTCTTTTCGTGAGAGATTATTAATATGTTCGCGGACCAGGGAGGAGTGCTGGACTATGGCCGCTTTATATTCCGGGGAATCGGGAGTTGCGCTGATTGCCGCTAGAAACGCGTGCAGCGGAACTTTCGCGTCGATCACGATCTGCGTTCCGCCGGGCAGGTGGACAATCAGATCGGGACGCAGGCGGCCATCCTCAGTATCTACCGACTGCTGCTCCAGGAAATCGCAGTGCGGAGACATTCCAGCCAGCTCCACCGCGCGCCGCAACGTCAACTCGCCCCATTTTCCTTTTACTTGCGGCTGACGCAGTGAACTGACCAGGCTTCCGGTTTCCTGCCGCAGGTCCCTGCTGGTCGTCGCCAGCGACTGCACCTCGCTGCGCAAACTGCCGTAGGCTTCCTGTCTTGCGGATTCCACGCGCGTTACTTCGTTGCGCAGGTCCCGTAAAGCTGTTTCCAGCGGGGTGACCATTGCCTGAATCGAAACCTTGCGCTGTTCCAGGTCACCTTCGGCCTCCTTTTGAAGGGAATCGAACCTGGCCTTTGCCAAATCGATGAACTGCTTGCTGCTGGCCAGCAGCGCTTCGCCCGCGAGCGACTGAAAGGCGTCCTTCAGCTTGTCGCGCGCGTCGTCGAGCAGGCTCCTCTGCTCGGCAAGATTGGAACGCTGGGCCTCCGCATCTTTCTCCGCGGCGGCCCGCAATTTCTGTTCGTCTTCAATCCTTCTCTGCGCGGTACGCAAGTCCTGCTGCAGAGAATCGTTTTGTTTTTTCAACTCCGCGACGGCGCCCTCCATACTAGACGCGCGCTTTTCCACTTCCAACCGGGCAGTCCCCGCCGAGGTGCGGCTCCAAAGCCAGGCAACAAGGAATCCGGCCACAAGACAAGCAATTGCGATCAGAAATTCTGTACCGATCATGCATGCACCTTAATCGAAGGAACGAATATCTGTTCAGCGAATCAGGACGAGCGGATTCTAACACGCCGGACAACACCTCCGGAAAAGCCATACTGCTCAATTCCTGCTGAATTCCTGCCAGGCTGACTCCAGCAGCATGGCAAATTCCCCGGACGGCTTGTCTTTTATCATCTGCTGAAGCTGCGCGCGAATCTCCGAAACGTCCTGTGGTGCCCGGTCGATGAGGCGGATCAGCCGATCGGCTCGTGCGACCCAAGTCCCGGTGGCAAGAGCGCGCGCGGCAACCAGTTTTTGGCGTGCTGCCTCCAGATCCGGCAGGCCCGCATCGGTGGGGATGAGTCTCGCCGTAACCGTGTAATCGCCCGGACCGGTAAACTTTGCCTCGATTTCGGCGACGTTGCGGTCGCCTCCGGATGTCGTCACGCGCACCTTGTCCCCACGCAGGAGTTGGATGACCGCCGGCGGTCCGTTTCGGACTTCGACGGCCACGCGCTCGCGAGTCCCGCGGGCAAGCACAGACAATTTATCCTGTGCCCCGGCGTTGGGAGCCTCCGCTGGGCCACTCAACTCCAACAGGACCATCGCAACCGGGTTAGGTCCAGCCTCGTGACCGGCAACGTCCACACGGAGGTTAACTTCCCCGATTGGCACGTGCAATCCCGGAAGGACAACCAGCGAAATCGGTGATGATGCAAGAACCAGGCAAGCCTGGTCCGCCAGAAAAACACGATTGGCATTAGCTTCGCCGCGAAAACCGCTTCCTTCGATTTCGAACCGGTCACGTTCAGAAAGAAAATGCGGGTAGGCAAGCATGCGTACGTCAGTGGAGGGGCTTGGAGTTGGTCCCTGCGGATCGGGGGGCGGCAATTTGACAACCGGCGCGGATGCCTTGAACTGCTGTCCCGGAATCTGCGCGATCAGCGTGCCCGGCTCGCTGGGAGCAATAAATATCGCACGGCCCGTCTTGTCCGTGGTAACCCTTCGGTCATCGGGGAGTTGCACGACGACACCCGGCAGCATTCTGCCTGCTCCATCCAATACCGCCAGCGTAGCGGGGGCTGAGGCAACCAGTTTCTGAGGAAGCACAATCGTGCGTGGTGCCGGTGCTTTCGGCCGAGCCGGGACCGTGGCCTGCGCCCTCATTGCAACTGGAGAGCATGCAACGAGCACGAACAAAATGGTTCGAGTCAGATGCAGCCTGCGAGGAGTCCGTGCACGGAACATAGACGTGGATTTTACCCCGATGAGCGGTGTAAGAAGAAATAGCTGACACCACGGGGGGCAGGGGAAGCGTTTCCCTGCGCGAACGTTCAGGACTTGCTGGATTGGTTGAAAATTTTCGCTTCGAGGAAGAGGCGGAACAGCTCGGGGTCGAGTTCGTTCTGCTTGACGGACATGTCCAGAATATCCAGCGCGCCTTCTGTGGGAAGGGCCTTCTTGTAGGGTCGGTCGGAGGCCGAGAGGGCGTCGAACATATCGCAAATGGTCATGATCTTCGCCTGAACGGGGATATCGTCGGCCCTCAATCGGTAGGGATAACCGGTGCCGTTCAGCTTTTCGTGGTGTGCGCGGGCAATGCGTGGAATTTCACGGATTTCCTTGGTCCATGGGATCTGAAGAAGGAAGTTAAAACTGTGCACGACGTGCGATTCGATCTGCGCACGTTCGTCCGAATTCAGACTTCCTTTCGGAATCGAGAGGAATCGGACCTCTTCCTGTGACAAGAATGGACGTTCCACGCCACGCGGGTCGCAATAGGTCTGTCGGGCGATTTCGCCCAGATTTTTGAACTCTCCCGCCGGCATTATGGTCGGCTCATTTGCCTTCACAATAGCTCGAAACGCACTTTCAAGCTGTGCCCTGCGCGCACGATAGTCCTCTTCGAGTTTTTGTATTCGTGAAAGCGCCTCTTCCCGGTCGAATCCGAGCAACAACTGAAACTTCTCACTCTCCAGGCGCGCCTCCAGGTCCTTATAGAGGTAATCGAAACGAAGCGCGACGACATCCATCTGCATCGGATAGAGCTTTTTCGCTTTGACCAATACTTCTTCGCGTACCCCGACTTTTCCAAAGTCATGCAGCAGCGCAGCATAGCGAATCTCTTTCATCTGGTCCTCCGTGAAGCGGGTTCCCGCATAGGTGCCGGTTTCCACGCGATCCACCACTTCCGCGAGGCCCACCGTCATACCGGAGACTCGCAGCGAATGTCCTGAAGTGGTGGGATCGCGCTGTTCAATCGCGGTGACGGCGGCTTTGACGAATCCTTCGAACAGCGTCTCGATGTCCTGATACAGGCGGCTATTTTCATAGGCGACCGCGGCCTGGGACGCCAGAGAAAACGCGAACCTGACGGCGCGGTCTGGGAATCGGTGCACTTCTTTCTTAACGGCCTTGCTATCGGTAAGGCGTGCCGCCGGATTCGACTTGCAATTGATGAGTTGAAGGACTCCGATGACTTCCCCGCGGCCATTTTTCATCGGAAGGGTGAGCAGCGAACGCGTCCGGTATCCGGTTTCCTCGTCGTATCGCTTATTAAAGCGGTATGGTCGCCCGCGCGGAATGCGATACGCATCGGCAAGATTAATCACCTCTCCGCGAATCGCCGAACAACCCGCCAGTGAATCTTCGCGCATGGGCAGAACAAATTCTTTGAAGGGAAATTGAACGCTGTCGTTCTGCGTGAGCTTGAATCGAAGGCGGCGTTCCCCGAGCCCTGCCTCAAGCGCGTCGCGGTGTTCCTGTTCAACCAGGTACAAAGATCCGGCATCGGCGCCGGTGATTTCACGCGCTTTAGTCAGAATCATATCGAGCAATACGTTGACGTCGCGGATTTCCGACAAGGCAATACCGATTCGGTTTAACTCCTCCATCTCCCGCTCGGTTCGCCTGAGTTCCGCGCGCGTGGCATATTCGCGCTGCGCAAGGTCGATGTTGTCGAATGCTGCGGCGACCGTCCTGCGCACTTGCGACGAAGCTGCTTTGCGAGGGAGCGTTGCAAAACAATCGGGGGACTGCTCCTGGGCTCGATTTCGTGATATTCCAATCAGACGGACTCGCGGCTCGCGTTGGGCAAGGCGGCGCAGAGAGGCTAGATCATCGGAAGCCAGGTCTGCAAAACACACGATACGAGACCCGCTGGATTTGGGCAGGGTGGCATGCCGGCTGCGAGGCGATCGCGGCAACGCGCGTACCGCGTAGCGCCCGCTGAGCGAGCGTGCCAGCGGAGCGGCAAGGGACCGCTCAAAATACCAGATTTCTCCAATTTGCGGCATGAGCGAGATGCAGGGAACGCAGGAGTGGGCTTTCTGCGATCCTGAATAGGAAGTATACCGAAGCAGGGGGGGGCCATAGAACGTAACCGGGCACGCGGTGTCGTGAAAGGACGTAACTACTTGCCACGCAGGCTATTGCGTGAGAAGGACCAGTTTGCTAGCCTGACTTTAAATAGCCGATTGCGTCTCAAAATGGGAAACGCGCATGATTCGAACCCAAAGCAATCGAGACTTAGGGAAGAGCGTAAGCATTTAGACGAGGGAATCTTTGCGAATAGAAGCCGGGGCGCGTAGCGATCTGGGGCGCGTTCGAAAAAACAACGAAGACTGCTACGAAATAGAGCCATCTATGGACTTATACGTTCTATCGGACGGCATGGGCGGCGAAGCGCATGGCGAGATAGCAAGCAAGGTCGCCGTGCAAACCATCGTGGACCATTGTCGGAAAGCTGAAAATAGCCGCGCCACCCCAACTTTTGGTGAATCCCATCCGGGTGTCTCCGAGCGCACGAATCGCCTGACTAGCGCGATTCACCTTGCCAACCGCGTGGTTTTCGAAACGGCAAGTGTCAATCCCGAGCAGAGAGGCATGGGAGCAACGATTGTGGCCGCTTGGATCAATGGTCAGATGCTTTCTCTAGCGCATGTGGGTGATAGCCGCGCATATTTGCTGCGTGCCGGATCCCTAGAGCAGCTTACTGGTGATCACTCCCTGGTGGCCGAAAAGGTGCGAATCGGAATTCTGACGCCGCAGGAAGCCGATGCCAGTGAACTACAAAGCGTGCTAACGCGAGCTGTGGGAACAAACGAAACCGTCGAGGTGGACTCCGACGAGCAGATATTAATTATTGGAGACGCCCTACTGCTTTGTTCAGACGGGCTTACCCGCATGGTGACCGATCCTGAAATTGCTAGTACGATTCTGACCAGTTCCTCGGCGCAGAATGCAGCCGACCGGCTGGTGGATTTGGCCAATGAAAATGGCGGCGTGGATAATGTCAGCGTAATCGTTCTGCGCTTCCTTGCGAAATCTGAAAGTTTGCTCGATCGCCTGAAAATCTGGAAGCGGATCTCCGGATAGGCCCGGTCCGGCTTTGGCCGGAGGAGACGAACATGTCAAGGCTCGTCCTGAAATTTGAGGGCGCCGTACTAAAGGAAGTCCCCCTCGGAACACGCCCGGTAACTATCGGGCGCGCGCCGGATAACGACATCCCCATCGATAATCTGGCTGTGTCCAATTATCATGCGCGCGTGTATGTCGAAGCCGGATCGCTGGTGGTCGAAGATCTAAACAGCCTGAATGGATCCTTTCTGAACGATATTCGCGTCGAGCGCGCCATGCTCAAGGATGGCGACACTATATTGGTAGGCAAACATCATATTTTAGTTGACCAAATCAACGATGCAGCGGTGCCTGTGGACAGTTGGCGAAAGGCGCCGGCCCCACGCATGAATGAGACGATGGTGCTCGATACCCGCGTGCGTCGCGAGATGCTGGAACAGGCAGCGGCCGCGGGGGAACGGTCTCAACTCTCCCCCGCGCGAATTCGTGTCCCTACGCTTACCGTCCTGCGCGGAAGGACCGACGCGAAAGACTATCGGCTCACCGGAAAATTGACGGTCATCGGCCGTTCGAACATGGCGACCGTGCGCCTTCGCAGTTGGTTCACACCGAACATCGCCGCGCAGATCAACAAGCACGATGACGGCTATTATCTCGGGCGCGGGGACATCGTGCCGAAGGTCAATGGAGTCGAAATCGGTGGCCTAACCAAACTCAATGACGGGGACCTGATCGAAGTGGGCCGTGTGCGGTTGAACTTTCTGTATCGCGATTAGACCGCTGCAGTGAGCCCAGAAAACAAGCAGGATCATGCCCGTACTTCCCACGGATGGTAAATCCCGCCGCACCATTCGCGCTCTGAGCGCGTTGCTTCAAGCATGGTGGAGTCGCCGTGTCCCGTTCCTGATCAGCCTGGGCCTTACAGCCTTCGCCCTGTTCATTTACTCCGTCACATTCATCGGCGACCGTCCAACAGCCGTGTTTTCCTTCATCAACCGGCTGGAGCTCGACGCGCTCGATTTCCGTTTTCGCATCCGTCCGGATCGTTACAAACATCCGGACCCGCGCATCATCGTGGTGGATATCGACCAGCGCTCGCAGGAAGTCCTCGGCCGCTGGCCGTTCTCGCGCACTCACTTCGCCCACATGCTCGATGCGCTGCGCGAAGACGGCGCGAAAGTTGCGGCCTTCGACATCACTTTCAGCAAGCCCGATGAGACGGCAGCACCCATTCGCGAGTTGAAACGAACCGTGACGGAACGCCAGCAGCAGGGCGGCCAGACGGATCCTCGCGTGGTAGCGGACCTCGACCGTCTGGAGAAGGAATACGACGGAGACGAGCAGTTCGCGCGCGCGATTGAACGATTTGGCAACGTTGTTCTGGGAACCTTCTTCCTGAATTCCGAATCGGACTTGAAGGGCGTGGACGACAAGACTCTCGACCGCTACGCCAACATACTCGCCGATTTTCCGCTTCCCCAAGCTCGCCCCTCCAATCCGCAGACCGGCAAGCGCGACATGTCTCATCTCATCCAGAGTTTTGAAGATCAATACTCGCTGATGCCAAAGGGCACTCAGGCAAATATCGAAGTCCTCAGCGAGGCCTTGAAAAAAGGCCGTGGTACCACGGGCTTCTTCAATGTCGAACCCGCCCCCGATGGCGTTGTGCGCCATTCGCTTCTAGTGCTTCCCTACGGACGTTTGAAAGACTTCGAAGATGGGGCCCTCTACGGGTCGCTTGACGTCCAGGTTGTGCGGCAATATTTGGGTTTGTCCGACCAAGAAATGGTGCTGGATTTTAGTGAGACGGGCATTACTGCGCTTGAATTCGGTCCATCGCTGGTGATCCATCCCGACGCCGTGGGGCGCATGATGATCAATTACGAGGGAGGCGTAAACACATATCCATATGTCTCGATCGCCGATGTGGTGGAGCATAAATTCATCCCCGGGACATTTCGCGGAAAGATTGTATTGGTGGGTGCCTCTGCGACGGGAATCGGCGACCTCCGCTCGACGCCCTTTGCGGGGATCAACTATCCGGGCGTCGAGATTCACGCCAACGTGATCGATAACATCCTGAATCGCCACTTGTTGATTCGAGGCGCAAACCAGGTCGCTGTGGACCTGCTGTTGATTCTTTTGTTCGGCGTGCCGCTGGGAATGTGGCTGGCGCTGGCGCAACCGCGATCGATGCTGTTCGGTTTACTGTTGCTGGTTCCGTTCGCACTGGGCTCCTGGTATGCGTTCCTGCATGGTTGGTGGCTGAATTTCATCGTGCCGTCCGGGACGCTAGTCGCGAACGTCGGCTTTGTGGCGGTCTATCGTGCCCTGGTTGAGGAAAAAGAGAAGCGCAAAGTGCGCGGCTTCTTTCAGCAATACGTGCCCCCGGAAGTGATCCGGCGGTTGCTCGAAAGTCCCGATCTGGTGAAGCCGCGGAAAACGGAAATTACCGTGATGTTCAGCGACGTACGCGGCTTCACTACCATTTCTGAAAAGCTCGATGCGCAGGAACTGGCCGCGCTGCTGAATGAATACCTGACCGAGATGACGCAGATCGTTTTCCGCCACAGCGGGACACTCGATAAATACATCGGAGATGCCGTGATGGCATTCTGGGGCGCGCCATTTGAAGAACCCGGACACGCAACGAATGGATGCCACGCCGCCCTCGAAATGATGGCACGCCTCAAGGAAATGCAGTCCAAGTGGAGGGCCGAGGGACGGCCCGTACTCGACATCGGCGTAGGACTCAGCACAGGCGTTGCGTCGGTGGGCAACATGGGATCGGCGCTGCGGTATGGCTACACGGCGCTGGGCGACACCGTCAATTTATCCGCGCGCCTGGAAGGATTGAACAAGGACTACGGCTCGCACATTCTGCTCAGCGAAGCCACGTATGCGGAGGTAAACGATCCGCTTCTGATCTTCCGCGAACTGGATTTGATCCGCGTGAAAGGAAAATTGCAACCCATCACGCTCTATGAATTGGTCGCCTCTCGCGGAACTCCGGAAGGCGATGCGCCCGGCTTGGAAGAACGCATTGAAATGTTTTCACAGGGACGCGCGTGTTACCGGGAGCGGCGCTGGCAGGACGCGCAAATCATCTTCGAAAAACTTCTGGAGCGCTGGCCCGAGGATGGCCCCGCTCGCATGTACGCAAACCGCTGCCGGGAATACCTGGTGACAGGCCCTGAAGAAAACTGGGACGGCGTTTACGTCATGACGCACAAATAAATCGCGCAACAGCCTCCTTCACTTCCTCTAACTCCCATACTTCCTCAACGTCCTTTTACCCCGGTGGCCACCGAAATGCCCTGCCACCGAGCAAATGCAGATGCAAGTGGAACACAGACTGCCCCGCGCCAGGCCCATTGTTGACGACCGTGCGATATCCATCCGTGAGCTTTAGCTCCGTGGCGAGTTTCCCGGCGATGAGTTGCAACCGTCCAAGCATCCCGGCATCCTCCGCCGTAGCTTCTGTGAGCGAGACCAGATGCTTTCTTGGGCAGATAAGGATATGAGTGGGCGCTTGCGGCTGAATGTCTTCAAACGCGAAGACCTCATCGTCCTCGTAAACTATTTTGGACGGGATTTCTTTTCGGCTAATTTTGCAGAACAGACAATCGTTCATGTTTTCACCGCTTGGTAGAACAGGTTTCAACCTGTTCGGTTTTGGTTTTTCTTTGTACCACTTCAAAAGCGGACAGGTTGCCCTTCGCAGATTCAGGGTAAAAAACCTGTCCCACTGTTACTTCTCGCCGAGATTTGGCGTCGGGTCAAGCCTCAATACGAACGTCTGAAATCCGTCCGAATTTCGCAGCTGCGCGGCAAGCTTCTGCGCGGCGTCGGGACTTGGCACGCGGCCTACACGCACGCGATAGAAATGGCCCGTCGGAGCATCGTAATCCTGAATAAAGATCGGCTGGTAACGCGCGAGCAGCCGGTCTCGCAAGCGTTCCGCATTGCCACGATCGGCAAATGCTCCAACCTGCACGGTAAACTCTCCCAGCGCGGAACTGGGACTGGAAAGCAACTCGATGCGCACGGGCGCCGTGCCGGTGCCGATCATATCGATCCCTGCTGCCGCCGCGCGCGCCAGATCCAGAATGCGATCTCCGACAAAAGGGCCGCGATCGATCACGCGAACTTCAATCTGCCTGCCGTTGTTCAAGTTAGTGACGCGCAAAATACTGCCGAAAGGAAGTGTGCGGTGCGCGGCCACCAGCGTGTTCATGTCAAAAATTTCGCCGTTGGCTGCGCGGCGCCCGTGGAACGGTATGCCGTACCACGATGCGACTCCCTCTTCGACATAAATGCCGGGAATAAAGGGAGCGCTTCTGGTAGGCGGCTGCTGGACGCTTGGTGTCGAAGGATGCGGCCCTGCACTTTGCTGCGGAGCAGCTGCCGGAGCTGCAACGGGAGGGGCCGAGCTTATCGGGCGGCGACCAGCGCATCCAGTGGCGGCGAGTGTCGCAAGCAACAAAGCCGAAAGCCATGCGGAATAGAAGCGAGAAACGGTCGCGCCAACCGCGCGATGATTCAACTCGAACACCGCAATGCCGAGGTTGCGCTGTGCTGCAGCTCGCAAATTAACCGGCAACCGATTCCCTCAAACGTAGTCAATCTGCGTTTCCTCCAGAATCAGTTGCATCAACTGTCTCCTGCCCTTCGCATCCGTGCGAATTTCCAGCTATTATAGGCATGCGAAAATATTTACAGCAAGGAGACGACGTGCCGCTTCCTGTTCGATGGCGTTACAAATTTGACCGCTGGTGGGGCCAGTTCACCGGAATGTTTCGGTCCGAGCCAAAACAAATGCGTCCCCGGCTCTGCCCCGCATGCGGGACGCTGGTAGGTGCGTCCGCGACAAAATGCCACCAGTGCGGCGCGAGCATGACCTATTCCTTCGCGGCGGCCAGCAAGTCGCTCGGTCGCTGGATGCCGCAAACTTCGCCTGTCACGTACGCAATGCTTACGATTTGCTGCGTGATGTATGTCCTATCGATCATCATCACAATGCGTACGCAGGACGGCGGTGGGCTGAGTGGTGGCCTGATGAATCTCGGTGGCATCGCAACTCAGGTCAACTATCGCCTGGGCGCATCGCTTCCTTTGCCCTATAACCTCGGGCAACCCTGGCGAATCGTGACGGCAGTCTTTCTCCACGGCGGATTGCTGCACATCGGCTTTAATATGTGGGTGCTGATGGATATTGGCCCGATGGTTGAAGAAATGTATGGTTCGGCGCGCTATTTCTTCCTTTATGTTTTCAGCGGCGCATTCGGGTATGTGGTGAGCTCTGCCATGGGGCACCTCAGCGTCGGTGCTTCAGGCGCATTGCTTGGCCTAATCGGCGCGCTGCTCGCGGCAACCACCGGACGCACAAGCCTCGCGGCACAATCGCTGCGAAGCGCATTGATTCGATGGCTGATTTATATTGGCGTACTTGGTCTGCTGATGAGCGGCACAGATAACGCCGCGCACGTTGGCGGGCTGGCCTCCGGCTACCTGCTCGGCCGAATCATGGCGGATCGACAACCTGCCGACGTCAGCGAGCGGAATCGCGCCAACTTACTCGGATGGGCCGCCGGAATCGCGGTGGCCGTCAGTTTCGGTTTAATGGTCGTGAATTACTTACAGAATGTGTGAAGTAACACTCTTACGCGGATTGTTTTGCCCGTCCGTGCTGGTCGCTCAACTGGCGGGAGACAACGATACTGTAGTGAAATCCTGAGAATACGGTGACACCAGCTACCACGTAGCTAAGAATGTTTCTGACCACCAGCAGCCAGTGCCAATCCACCACGGCCAGCAGAACAACCGCGAACACCAGCAGGATTTGCATCGTCGTCGTGAGTTTGCCGTAGATGCTGGGCGGAAACGGCCGGTATCCCACGACCACCAGGATGACCGCGGCGGACGTCAAAAGCAGCACGTCGCGGCTCAACACGATCGTCGCCAGGCCCCAGCTGATCTTCTTCCCTAAAGCCAGCATGACGAAGGAAGACGAGAGCAGCAACTTATCCGCGATGGGATCGAGATAAGCGCCCAGCGCCGTCTTCTGGTTGAGCTTGCGCGCCAGCAAGCCGTCGAGCCCATCGGTCAATCCCGCAACAATGAGTATGACGAGCGCCACGCCGAAATGTCCGTAATGAATGGAGATAATAAAAAACGGCAAAAAGCCGAGTCGGAGAAACGTGAGCTGATTTGGAACCGTCAGGATGGGGGAAGACATTTTGGGGACCCTACTTCACGTTCAAACAAACAGCGCGAGATAATCTCGCAGGGACCTGCCCACTCTTTGCTCAAATCGCTCGGCCATCGAAGGGATCGACCCGTGCGGCTCGTCCAGTGCGATTCGCTCGACGCGCTGCATGGGAAAAAACAGCGTGGGCAAACCGATGCGCTCGCCTTCCGGGTCCATCACCTGGCGGATGAAATCATCAAAGGAATTCAGATCGATGCCGCGCACCGTCACGCCCGACGAATTCATTGAGCCGAGCACACCCCAGATTTTTTCCTTGGGAGTGTGCAGGCTCAGGATAACGATTGAATTTGGCTCCAAAGACCTGCCTGCCCTCATTCCAGTACTACGCCTGGATAATAACACTATTCTAAATGGATGTGCGTCGCGCGGCGGGACCAAATCGATCGTCATGCGCCAATGCGTCAGCCCTGCATCGAGGCCCCTGTCCATCAGCACTTACAACGAAATCGTTTTCAAGTCCTCGGCGACGCGCAATGTTGGCTCGGTGAGTTTCTGCACGTCCGCGGGAGTAACACCGGGCGCGACTTCGCGCAGCACCAGGCCCTCCGGCGTGACATCGATCACGGCCAGTTCGGTGATGATCAAGTCCACCACTCCGAGGCCGGTAAACGGCAGGGTGCACTGTTTCAGTATTTTCGGCTTGCCGTCTTTCGTGGCATGCTCCATCGCTACGATCACGCGCGGCGAACTGGCGACCAGGTCCATTGCGCCGCCCATGCCCTTCAGCATCTTGCCGGGAATCGCCCAGTTGGCGAGATTGCCTTTTTCATCCACCTGCAAGGCGCCCAGCACTGTCATGTTCACATGGCCGCCGCGGATCATGCCAAAAGAATCGGCGCTTGAAAAATAGCTCGACCCGGGAATCTCGGTGACGGTTTCCTTGCCCGCGTTGATCAGGTCGGGATCTTCTTCGCCCTCGTAGGGAAACGGGCCGACGCCGAGCATTCCGTTTTCCGACTGCATCACCACTTCCATTCCCTCAGGAATATAATTCGCCACAAGGGTGGGCGTGCCGATGCCCAGATTCACGTAGTAGCCATCGCGCAATTCCTGGGCTACGCGCTTGGCAATCATTTCCCGCTTGCTGTCTTCTGACTGTGCCATGTTCTCCCTCTTGAAATGTGCGGCAATAAAATCATTACGCGCGCTTGCGAACCATTCTCTTTTCAATCCGCTTTTCGTAATTCGATCCTTGAAAGATTGCGTCCACGAAAATTCCCGGCGTGTGAACGCAATCGGGCGCCAGCGTTCCCAGTTCGACCAGTTCCTCCACTTCGGCGATCACGTAATCCGCCGCCGTCGCCGCCGGAGGATTGAAATTCCGCGCAGTCTTGCGGTACATGAGGTTTCCCCAGCGGTCGCCCTTCCACGCCTTGATGAACGCAAAATCGCCACGCAAGCAGCGCTCCAGAATATATTTGCGTCCGTTGAATTCGCGCGTTTCTTTTCCTTCCGCGATCAGTGTCCCCACACCGGTGGGCGTGTAGAACGCCGGAATACCCGCACCAGCCGCGCGCATCCGCTCGGCGAGCGTGCCCTGAGGGTTCAGCTCGACTTCAATTTCGCCGGTCAATACCTGCTGCTCGAACAATTTATTTTCGCCGACATAGCTGGCGATCATCTTTCTGATCTGGTGCGTCTGGAGCAGCAGGCCCAGCCCGGAATCCGCCGTGCCGGCGTTGTTCGACGCGCAGGTAAGATTCTTCGTACCCTTGCGGCGCACCGCGGCAATCAGATTTTCGGGGATGCCGCTGGTGCCAAATCCGCCGACCAGAATCGTGGCGCCATCGAACAATTTCTCAATCGCTACATCCGCATTCGCTACGCGTTTATCCATTCCATCAAGCTCCCGTGACTCGAAATCCTTCTCTAAATCGTGCCAAAAGTTTACTGCAAATCCCGAAGTATCTTATACAGTTCTCCCGCTGCGGCGAATTCCTCTTCCAGCGCGCGCGTTCGCAAATCCCCGCGCAGTTGTTCCAGAGACTGAATCAATTGCCCCAGCGCGCGATCCAAATTATCGCTGTTCGTTAAAATAATATCACGCCACACGGAGTATGGACTTCCCGCCAACCGCAGCGCATCGCGCAAGCCCCGGCCCGCGAGGGTCACGGGCATTCCGGCTTCATCGGTCTGATCGCGCACCACGCCGGCGAGGGCGACGGCCAGAAGTTGCGGCAGATGCGAAACGATCGCTGCGGCGCGGTCGTGCGTTTCCGCGTCGAGCCACACAGGCTCAGCGCCCAGCTTCTGAATGAGGGCTACAAATTCCGTAATGCGCGGATCGCCTGCCGCGTTTTCCCCAGTCCATTCGTGAATCAGCGCGTACTTCGACCCGCGAAATAATTCGGCATCGGCTGCGGCAATTCCGGAAATTTCCTTCCCCGCCATCGGATGTCCGCCGAGAAACTTCGCGCTCGTCGAAGGAAAACATTCCGCTGCGGCAGTGCAGACAGATCGCTTTGTGCTCGATGCGTCCGTCACTAGGGCGTTGGGCGAAGCCAGCCGGGCCACTTCCGGAAGCAATTCGATGGTGTGTCCAACCGGAAGCGCCATGTAAACCAAATCCGCTCCGGCAACCGCGAGGGAAATTTCTCCAAACCCTTCGTGGATCGCCCCGCGCTCGAACGCATGACGCAGCACGTGCCCTTTGTCCCAGCCGACCACGACCGTGTCCGGGTCGTACTTCCGCAGCGCGAGTGCGAATGAGCCGCCGATCAGTCCTGTGCCAAGAATTGCGGCGCGGCGGAAGGCCATGGCTTAGGCGATCGTCCGGCCGACCGCTGGAGCGATGATGCGCAGCTCGGCCATGAGTTTTTCGAATTGATCGAAGAAGAGCGATTGCGCGCCGTCGGAAAGCGCATGCTCGGGATCATTGTGTACTTCGAGGAGAAGCCCGTCGGCTCCGGCGGCAATCGAAGCGCGGGCCATCGGAGGAACCTTGTCGCGAATTCCCGTGCCGTGCGACGGATCAGCGACGATGGGCAGGTGCGAAAGTTTCTTGATGACGGGAATCGCAGCGATGTCGAGGGTATTCCGCGTAGCGGTCTCGAACGTGCGAATGCCGCGCTCGCACAGGATCACGTCGTGATTGCCGCCAGCCATGATGTACTCGGCGCTCAATAGAAGTTCTTCAATTGTCGCGGACATGCCGCGCTTCAGGAGCACGGGTTTCCTCACGGTTCCCAGCGCACGCAGCAAAAAGTAGTTCTGCATATTGCGCGCGCCGACTTGGAGGATATCCGCATAGGACAGGATTAGTGGAATCTGCGACGCGTCCATCACTTCGGTGCAGACGAGCAAGCCGCTCTTGTCCGCGGCCTCGCGCATCATTTTTAATGCCTTTTCGCCGTGCCCCTGAAAACTGTATGGCGAACTGCGCGGCTTGAATGCGCCACCCCGGAGAATTTTCGCGCCGGCTTTCGCAACGCGATCGGCAATCAAGCCAATCTGTTCGGGCGTCTCCACCGAACAAGGCCCCGCAGCGACAACGACTTCGGTGCCGCCAACTCGCACACCGCGCGGCAACTCCACCACGGTTCCCTGCGGACGAAATGCGCGGCTGGCCAGCTTGTACGGCTGAGTAATGCGCACGACTTCGCGCACTCCGTCGAGAACTTCAACGTCGCGCGGATCGAAATCCGCAGGCACTCCAATCGCGCCCAGAACAGTTTGCGATGCGCCCGTCGAGCGATGAATATCGAAGCCCATCGACACCAGACGGTCGATCACATGCTGGATCTGTTCTTCCTTCGCGCCTTCCTGCATGATGACGACCATCTGAAGTCCTCTTCCCTCTCTAATTCACTGCAAACAGACGCTATGCTTAATTCGCGCCTTCGTCCTTCATCACTGTGCGTTCCACCGAGCGCGCTTCATCCAGAATGCGTTCGAACAAGCGCCGGATCGCGGCATCGGGAAGCGGCCCGGGATTGGCGCTCACCGCCGCGTCGAGCACTTTTTTCTCACGGTCGGGCTGGTAGAGCGCTTCGCCGCTGACCTGCTTGATGCGTCCGATTTCGACCACGCAGTTCGAGCGTTCATTCAGCAACTGCACAAGTTGCCGGTCGATTTCATCGATTTTGCGTCGCCAGTCTTCGATGCTCATGCGTTCGGCTCCCGCCGGCTCATCCCGGCCACCGCGGCGCCTTTCAGCAGCTTGACGCGAGCCGCCAGCGCTTCAGCTGCGGCTTCGACTGTCGCGGCGCGTTCGATTTCTTCGACCAACGCGGACCCGACCACTGCAGCGTCGGCCAATCCCCCGAGCAAAGATACGTGTCCCGGCTGTGAGATGCCGAAGCCAATGGCGATGGGCAGCTCGGTGACCCGCCGCACGCGGCGCGCAAGCGCGGGCAACTCCTCCGCCAGTTGATCCTTCGCGCCCGTGACGCCCGTGCGCGAGATCAAGTAGAGAAATCCGCTGGACGATTTCGCGATCAGTTTGAGGCGCTCATCCGTCGATGTGGGCGCAGCCAAAAAAATCGTATCGAGCCCGCGCGAAGTCATCGCCTCCCGATAATCACCGCCCTCCTCGGGAGTAATGTCGGTGATCAGCACGCCATCTGCCCCTGCGGTTTTTGCCGCATCGGCGAATTTCGCAAGCCCCATCTGCAACACAGGATTGAAATAGCTGAACAGGACCAGCGGCACTTCCGTTTTCGTGCGCAGAGACTTTACCAACAACAGCACTCCGGCGAGGGTCGTCCCGGCGCGCAGCGCGCGCTCGCTTGCGCGTTGAATCACCGGACCGTCAGCCACCGGATCGCTGAAGGGAACACCCAGTTCGATCACATCCGCGCCGGCGTTCGCCAGCGCGAGAACGAACTGCTCCGTCGCCGCGAGTGACGGATCGCCCGCGGTGATATACGCGACCAGGCCCATGTGGCCGGTGCGGCGCAAGTCTGCAAATCGGCGCGAAATGCGTGATGAATTCGTCATGGTTGTCGCAACGTGAGCCACGGCAGTTTACAAATACCGGGCGAGGATTTCCATGTCCTTATCACCCCGCCCTGAAAGATTTAGAATCACGACCGAATCGCGCGGCATTTTTGGCGCGCGCACGATTAATTCAGCCAGTGCATGCGCGGACTCCAGCGCCGGGATAATGCCCTCCATGCGTGCCAGGGTTCGCGCGGCGGCAACAGCAGCATCGTCGGTCACGGCCGTGTATTCGGCGCGGTGACGGTCGGCCAGCCATGCGTGCTCGGGACCGATCGCAGGATAGTCGAGGCCCGCCGAAACAGAGTGCGTCGTCGCAATCTGGCCATCCGGAGTTTGCAACACGTAGGAATACGTGCCCTGCAAAACACCGGGCCGCGCTCCCGAGTAACCCCCGGCGGAAGCCATCCGGGCTGCGTGCTCTCCCAGCGTGTGCCCGCGCCCTCCCGCTTCTACGCCCAGCAGTTTCACCCCCGCATGGTCCAGGAACGCATGAAACAATCCGATCGCGTTCGAACCGCCGCCGACGCATGCGACCAGCAGGTCCGGCAGACGCGCCTCCGCTTCCAGAATCTGCGCGCGCGCTTCGACTCCGATGACGCGATGAAAATCGCGTACCATCATCGGATAAGGATGCGCCCCCAGGACCGATCCGAGCAGGTAATGAGTTGTGCGGACATTGGTGACCCAGTCGCGCATCGCTTCGTTGATCGCGTCCTTGAGCGTGCGCGTGCCGGAATTGACGCCGACCACTTCCGCGCCGAGCAATCGCATGCGGGAAACATTCAGCCGCTGGCGCTCCATGTCCTCGGTGCCCATATACACGACGCATTCCAAACCCAGCCTCGCCGCAACAGTGGCCGTGGCAACGCCGTGCTGTCCCGCCCCGGTTTCCGCAATAATTCGGTGCTTGCCCATCCGCACGGCCAGCAATCCCTGGCCCAGGCAGTTGTTGATCTTGTGCGCACCAGTGTGCAGCAGATCTTCGCGCTTGATGTAAATGCGCGCGCCGCCCAGATGCTCGGTCAGCCGCGAAGCAAATTGCAGCGGCGTGGGACGCCCGGCAAAATTCTTCAGCAGCAAATCCAGTTCGCGCTGGAAAGACGGCTCCTTGCGCGCCAATTCGTAGGCGTATTCGAGTTCTTCGAGCGGCGCGACAAGCGTCTCGGGAACGTAGCGTCCCCCGTAAGGGCCGAAACGGCCCTTCGCGTCCGGCCAGATTTGTGCTGCGAACGTCACAGATTCTCTCTCCCATCGTCGCGCTGCGCAGAATTCACAGCGGCAAAGAATGCCCGCAATCGCTCGGGATCCTTGCGGCCCGGCCGCTTTTCAACACCGCTGGCCACATCCACGGCGAAGGGTTCGGCAATCCGAATGGCCTCGGCCACATTCTCCGGGGTCAAACCACCCGCCAGAATGATTCGACCGTATCGGCGCGCGGCGCGCGCCAGCTTCCAATCCACAGTTCGACCCGTACCGCCGTGCAATCCCGGGGCGAAGCCGTCGAGCAGCAACGCGTCGGCGAGCCCGTACCGGGAAAGTCCATCCAGACGAAATCCGCTTCCCACCGGAACAGCCTTAATCACGCAATGATCGCGGACCAATTCCACAAGGTCCCCGGCCGCTTCCCCGCCATGAAGTTGCACGGACCCCAAGCAGAGCGCCCTCGCCAGGGCATCCACCGCCTGCGGAGCCCAATTCACAAATACGCCCACGGCTTCGACAAAGGGCGGCAACCGCCGAATGATACTCCACGCATCAGCGGGACTAATGGCGCGCGGGCTGGGCGGATAAAAATTAAATCCGAGCGCGGATGCTCCCAGATCCACCGATAGACGGGCATCGTTCCAATTGGTGATCCCGCAAATTTTAACACGAGTCGGCATGGGAACTAGGAACCCAACAACACTCGCAGCGCCGCGCCCGGATCGGCCTGCGACATTAAATGCTCGCCGATAAGGAACGCGTCAAATCCCGCAGCCCGCAGGCGGGTGAGGTCTTCATGGGTGCGCAGGCCCGATTCGCACACGGCAATGCATTCCTCGGGGATCGCCGCTATCAATTCAAACGAATTTTCCACTCGCACTTCCAGCGTGCGGAGGTCGCGATTATTCACGCCGACGATGCGCGCACCCGCAGCCAGCGCGCGAGTCAACTCCTCCCGCGTGTGGACCTCCACCAGCGGCTCCATTCCAAGCTCGCGCCCGAGCGCAAGCAACTCCGCGAGAAGCGCATCGTTGAGAGCCGCAACGATCAGCAGAAACGAATCCGCATTCGTCGCGCGCGCTTCCCACACCTGCCACGGATCGACGATGAAATCCTTCCGCAGGACGGGCAATCCAACCGCCGCGCGAGCGTCACGCATATATTTCAAATCGCCCTGGAAGAACTCCTCTTCGGTCAGCACAGAAAGCGCCGCCGCCCCGGCGGATTCGAACTCTTTTGCCAGCGCGACCGGATCGAATTCCGCGCGAATCAATCCCCGGGAAGGCGACGCCTTCTTCAGCTCGGCAATGACGTTCAGCGAATCGCCCCCAAGTGCCGCAGCAAAATTCCGCACCGGCAGGCCATGCTTCACGCCAAACCGCAGCGCCGTTTCCGGAACGCTCTTTTTCCGGTGCGCAATCGCGGCGCGACGCGCCTCGATGATGCGATCGAGCACAGTCCCGGATTTGGTTTCTGCAGCCATAAACAGCCTCAATAAACGCGCAAGCGGAAACATTCATGCTATCTTCCCGCACGGGGGGAGTCAATGACACGCAGCCCGCAAGACCGGCTCACGATTCTGGAGCGCGAAATCACGGAATGCCGCAAATGCCCGCGCCTGGTGCAGTATCGCGAAGAGGTTGCGCGCACCAAACGCCACGCCTATCGCGACTGGACATACTGGGGACGCCCCGTCCCCGCCTTTGGCGATCCCAAAGCCGATCTCGTAATCATCGGCCTCGCACCCGCTGCGCATGGAGCTAACCGCACAGGCCGAATGTTCACCGGAGACCGCTCCGGTGATTTTCTTTACGCACAACTCTATCGCACCGGATTCGCCAATCAGCCTCAATCGAAAAAGGCGGACGACGGTCTCGTCCTGACAGGAGCGCTGATCTCGGCAGCGGCTCGCTGCGCGCCTCCAGACAACAAACCTCTGCCGGAAGAAATCCGCAATTGCATGCCCTATCTCGAACAAGAACTGGAAATCATCCAACCGCGCGCGATCCTCGCCCTGGGCGGCATCGCGCTCAACACCTATCTCGATCTCCTGAAAAGAAAAGGAATCATAGCATCCCGAGCCGCGTACGGTTTCGCGCATGGAGCGAGCTTCGCAATGCCGCCAGGACTTCCGCGAATATTCGTCGCGTATCACCCCAGCCAGCAAAACACCCAGACTGGGAGGCTGACGCCAGCCATGTTTGCGCAGGTCTTAAGTCAGATTAAGAAATTTCTGAAGGGTTGAGGATAGAACTCAACTTACAGCTGACTCTGATCCGTCAGTGGAGGCTGCGGCATGGAATGCGCCAAAGACTTGCGCCCGGACAGCTTCAAACGCAGGCGCTCCATATAAACATAAACCACTGGCGTGGTGAACAATGTGAGCACCTGACTGACCAGCAGTCCCCCAACGATGCTGATGCCCAGAGGCCGCCGCAATTCGGAGCCCATGCCGCCCTCCAGCGCGAGGGGTAGACCGGCGAGCAGCGCCGCTGTGGTAGTCATGATAATCGGGCGGAAGCGCAGCTGGCACGCCTTATAGATCGCGTCGACCGGATTCATCCCTCCCTTGCGTTCCGCATCCAGGGCGAAATCGACCATCATGATCGCGTTCTTTTGCACGATCCCGATCAGAAGGACAATCCCGATCAATGCGATGACGCTCAGATCGGTATTGGTGATTCGCAACGCCAGCAGCGCTCCCACACCGGCCGAGGGAAGCGTGGAAAGAATCGTCACCGGATGGATGTAGCTCTCATACAGCATCCCCAGCACGATATACACCGTAATCAGAGCGGCGAGAATCAGGTACGGCTCATTCTTCAGCGATTCCTGAAACGCCTGCGCCGTGCCGGAAAAGCTGGGGTGGATCGTCGCAGGAACTCCCATTTGCACCGTGGCCGCTTCGATTTCCCGGACGGCGTCGCCGAGCGCAACTGTCGGAGCCAGATTAAACGCAATTGTGATGGCCGGGAATTGTCCCTTGTGGTTTACGGCCAGCGCCGTCGTCTTCTGTTCGAAGTGGGAGATCGCACCCAGAGGGACTTCCGCGCCGGTCGGTGAACGCACGTATAGGCTTTCCACGGCGTCGGCGCTCTTCTGAAAGAGCGGGTCCACTTCCATCACGACATGATATTGATTCAACTGCTTGTACATGGTGGAGACCTGGCGCTGCCCAAAGGCGTCGTACAGGGTCTCGTCGATCTGTTGGGACTGGATTCCAAAACGTCCGGCCGTATCGCGATCGAAAACGAGCGAGGCCTGCAAACCCTTGTTCTGTTGATCGCTGACGATGTCACGCAGGCCGGGGAGGGTTCGAAACTTGGCCTCGATGCGCGGCGCCCAGGTCTGAAGGTCTTCGAGGTTCTCTCCCTGCAGCGTATACTGAAACTGCGCGCCGGAAACGAGTCCGCCAACGCGCACATCCTGGAAAGATTGCAGGAACAGGCTTGCCCCCGGAACGACGGCGAGTTTGCGGCGCAAGCGCGCCAGAACCACATCCGCACCCACTTTGCGCTCTTCCAGTGGTTTTAAATCCACGAATACCCGGCCCGTGTTTTCCGCACCACCTCCGGTAAAAGCGATCACGTTTAATGCCGCCGGTTCAGTACTGAGGATGTCGCTGTACTGGGCCATCTTGTCGAGCATTGCGTTGAAGGATATATCCTGCGCGCCCAGAACCGCGCCCATCAGCCTTCCTGTATCTTGCTGTGGGAAGAAGCCCTTTGGCACAACCACGTATAAATAAACGTTGAGGCCCACTGCGGCGGCCAGAACAGCCAGCATCAGCGGCTGGTGCTTCAAGACCCAACGCAGTCCGCCGCCATACTTGCTCAGCAGCCATTCGAACGCGTGCTCGCCAACCATGAACGCTCGCCCGTGCTTTACGTCCTTGTGCGACTTCAGAAATCGCGAGCACATCATCGGCGTAACGGTGAGCGAAACGCACAGCGAAACGGCGATGGCAACGCTGAGCGTGACCGCAAACTCGCGGAACAGGCGACCCACTACCCCACCCATCAATAGAATCGGAATGAAGACGGAAATAAGCGCGATGCTCATCGACAACACTGTCGGTCCGATTTCTTTCGAACCCTTTAGCGCCGCCACTATGGGCGTGTCGCCGGCCTCCAGATAGCGGGTGATGTTTTCAATCACAACGATGGCGTCATCCACGACAAAGCCGGTAACGATCGCCAGCGCCATCAGGGAAAGGTTATCGAGGCTATAACCGAGCAGGTACATGACCCCGAAGGTGCCCACCAATGAAAGCGGGACGGCGACGCTGGGAATCACAGTCGCCCACAGGTTGCGCAAAAACAAAAAGATGACCATGACCACGAGCGCAACCGTCAGCAGCAGCGTGAACTGAATATTTTGAACCGAGGCGCGAATCGTCTGAGTCAGATCCGATTCCACGTAGAAATTCACTGTGGGCGGTATGGACCCCCGCAATTCCGGCATAATCGCCTTGATCTTGTCCACTGTGGCAATAATATTTGCGCCCGGCGTTCGAAACATGAGCAAGGCGATCCCGGGAACGCCATTGATGTAGCCGTCGTTCCTGAAATCTTCGACGCCATCGGTGACTTTCGCGATATCGCTCAGCCGGACCGGAGCGCCTTTTGAATACGCGACAATCAGGGGGGCATACTTGTCGGCAGTCATCAATTGATCGGTTGCGGAAATAACCCACCGATTAGTCTTGTCTTCGATCAGGCCTTTTGGCGCATTTGCATTCGCCGATTGCAATGCCAGCCGGACTTGCGCCAAACCGATTTGGTAGTGGGCCAGCGCCATGGGATTCAGATCCACGCGGACGGCCGGTTTGGCTCCGCCGCCGATATTTACCTGCCCGACGCCGCTTACCTGAGAAATTTTCTGGGACAGAATCGAGTCGGCAATGTCGTAGAGCTGGGTTCGCGGGACCGTGTTGGAAGTGAGCGCAAAAACCATGATTGGCGCGTCGGCCGGGTTGGCCTGCCGCCAACGCGGCAAACTCGGAAGGTTGGCGGGAAGCTGCCCGGCAGCCGCATTAATCGCGGCCTGCACGTCGCGGGACGCCGCATCGATATTCCGGTCCAAATCGAACTGAATGGTAATGGCTGTGGCGCCGAGCTGGCTGCTCGAGGTCATTTCCGTGACGCCTGCGATGCGCCCGAAGGAACGTTCCAGCGGCGTTGCCACGGAAGAAGCCATCGTCTCGGGGCTTGCTCCGGGAAGTCCGGCAAAGACTCCGATAGTCGGGAAATCCACTTTCGGAAGAGGCGCAACCGGAAGGAAAAAATACGCGGCCCCTCCCGCCATAAGAATCGCCACGCTCAGCAGCGATGTGGCAACAGGACGCTCAATAAATGGCCGGGAGATTTGCATTTGTCTTTAGTCAGCGAGCGCGTCGGCTCGCGTATTTCGTTCCACCGATTCCTTCTTAAGCCCCAATGATTCCACCAACTATTTCACGAATGCGCGTCGCCAGTGAGCGAAGCCGCAGGCATCGGATGCCGCGCCGCCGTCTTGCCACGCGCCAATTTCAGCCGCAGCCGGTCCATATAAAGATATATGACGGGCGTCGTGTAGAGCGTCAGGACCTGGCTCACGAGCAGCCCGCCCACGATGCTGATCCCCAGCGGCCGCCGCAGTTCGGACCCCATGCCGCCCTCCAAGGCCAGCGGTAGGGCCCCGAGCATCGCCGCAGTCGTGGTCATCATGATCGGACGGAAGCGCAACATGCACGCCTGATAAATCGCATCGCGCGGCGATTTCCCTTCCCGGCGCTCTGCATCGAGCGCGAAATCGATCATCATGATCGCATTCTTCTGCACGATGCCGATCAGCAGAACAATCCCGATCAGTGCAATTATACTAAAATCCGTGTGCGTGATTCGCAGGGCCAGTAGTGCGCCCATTCCTGCCGAGGGCAGCGTTGAGAGAATCGTAACGGGATGGATGTAGCTCTCATACAGAACGCCCAGAACGATGTAAACCGTCACCAGAGCCGCCAGAATCAGGTACGGCTCGTTCTTCAGCGATTCCTGAAACGCCTGCGCCGTCCCTGAAAAAGTTGGATGAATTGTGGCCGGAACGCCCATCTGCAGCGTGGCCGCCTCGATGTCCTCGACCGCTTCGCCGAGCGATGCCCCCGGAGCAAGATTGAAGGACAGTGTTACTGCGGGGAATTGACCCTTATGGTTAACGGTTAGGGCGGTCGTCTTCTGTTCATAATGAGAAATGGCGATCAGGGGGACTTCCGCGCCGGACGACGAACGCACAAAAACTTTCTTGAGTGCGTCCGTGCTGTTCTGAAAGGAGGGGTCCACTTCCATAACGATGTGGTACTGATTTAATTCCGTGTACATTGTGGAGACCTGGCGCTGCCCGAATGCGTCGTACAGGGTCTCATCGATCTGTTGGGATTGGATGCCCATGCGCGCGGCGGTATCCCGGTCAATCACCAGAGAGGTCTGAAGCCCGCGAGTCTGCTGGTCGCTCGCCACATCGCGCAGCTTGGGAAGCGTCCTGAGGCGGGCCTCGATCCGCGGCGCCCATTCCTGGAGGTCGCCGAGGGTTTCGCCCTGCAGGGTATATTGATACTGTGAGCTGGTGAACACGCCGCCGATGCGGAGATCCTGAAAGGACTGCAGGAAGGCGCTGGCCCCGGGAACAACCGCAAGCTTTCCCCTCAGGCGCGCGATCACGCCATCCGCGCCGATCTTGCGCTCCTCGATGTCCTTCAGTTCGATCAGAGTTCGCCCCGTGTTTTCCGCGCCCCCGCCGGTGAAGGCCGTCACGCCGCTCACGGCCGGGTCATCCTGAATAATTTTGGCAAATTGCGCGACTTTATCGCGCATCGCGGGAAACGAAATGTCCTGCGCGCCGACAAAGGCGCCGTTTAATCGCGCCGTGTCCTGCTGCGGGAAAAAGCCCTTCGGGGCGATGGCGTACAAATAGACGTTGAGGCAGACAGCGATAATGGTGATGGCCAGCATGAGCGGCTGATGATTCAGAACCCAGCGCAGGGCTCTCCCATAGGTGCGCAGCGCGCCCTGAAAAATATTCTCGGTCACCTGATAGATCCGCCCGTGGCTAATATCCTTTGGCCGCTTCAGGAAACGCGCGCACATCATCGGCGTTGTGCTCAGCGAAACGCACAGCGATACGGCGATAGCCACGCTGAGCGTCACCGCAAACTCCCGGAATATGCGTCCGACAACTCCACCCATCAGCAGGATGGGAATAAAGACAGAGATCAGTGAAACGCTCATCGACAACACGGTCGGCCCGATTTCCTGCGAACCTTTCAGCGCCGCTTCAATCGGCGAGTCCCCCGCTTCCAGATACCGGGCGATGTTCTCGATCACCACAATGGCGTCATCCACGACGAAACCGGTGACGACCGCCAGCGCCATCAGAGAGAGATTGTCAATGCTATAGCCGAGCACATACATGGCCCCGAATGTAGCCACCAGCGAGAGTGGGACAGCGATACTCGGAATCAAGGTCGCCCACAAATTGCGCAGAAAAACAAAAATGACCATCACAACCAGGAGGACGGTAAGCATGAGGGTAAATTGGATGTTGTGAACGGAGGCACGAATGCTCTCGGAGCGGTCTCCCGCCAATCCGAGCTTCGCAGCCGGCGGAATCGAAGCCCGCAGTTCCGGGATGATCGCTCGGATCCTGTTTATCGTAGCTACGATATTTGCCCCCGGCTGGCGGGTGACTACGACAATCACGCCGGGTTCGCCATTTATCGATCCGTCGTTGCGCGTGTCTTCGATTCCATCGGTAACGTTCGCAACGTCCCTGAGCCGAACAGGCGCCCCATTCCGGTACGTGATAACCAGTGGGAGGTATTTATCCGCTGTCAGCAACTGGTCCGTTGCGGAAATGGTCCAACGGTTGCCGGAGCTCTCAATTGCTCCCTTTGGCGAATTCGCGTTCGCCGCTTGCAGAGCAAGGCGTACCTGCGCTAAACCAATCTGATAATGCGCCAGCGCCAGAGGATTGAGGTCCACTCGCACAGCCGGTTTCGACGCCCCGGCAATATTCACCTGGCCCACGCCATCCACCTGGGAAATCTTCTGTCCGATGTTGGAGTCCGCAATATCGTAAAGAACGCTGCGCGGAATAGTCTTCGAGGTCAGGTCGATGTCAATGATGGGCGCATCGGAAGGATTGATCTTACGGTACCGGGGGAGGCTTGGCAGGCCGGCGGGTAAACTGCCTGCTGCCGCATTGATTGCTGCCTGGACGTCCCGGGATGCCGCATCGATGTTCCGGTCCAGATCCAACTGGAGCGTGATATTCATCGCGCCCAATTGACTGGTGGAAGTCATCTCGGTGACTCCGGCAATACGTCCAAAGGACCGCTCCAGCGGTGTTGCAACCGACGACGCCATCGTTTCCGGACTCGCTCCCGGAAGCCCCGCATAAACATTGATCGTGGGAATATCGACCTTCGGAAGCGGCGCAACGGGGAGGAAAAAGTACGCAGCCCCTCCTGCTATGAGGATCGCCAAACTCAAAAGCGATGTGGCAACAGGACGCTCGATGAAGGGCCTGGAAATGTGCATTGCTGCTAGTCCGCAGGCGCGTTGGCGTGCGAAGAACTTGATTCAGCAGAAGGCCGCCCAAAGCGCTTGGCCAGACGGTCGAACGCGAGATACACGACCGGAGTCGTAAAGAGCGTCAACGCCTGACTGAAGATCAGTCCTCCGACAATCGCGATGCCCAGCGGACGGCGAAGTTCCGCACCGGTTCCGCCTCCCAATGCCAGAGGCAAACCTCCGAGCATCGCGGCCATGGTGGTCATCAGGATCGGACGGAAACGCAATAAACAGGCCTGATAGATCGCTTCGAGAGGAGGCTTTCCTTCTTTGCGCTCCGCCTCCAGAGCGAAGTCGATCATCATGATTGCGTTCTTCTGCACAATTCCGATGAGCAGGATGATGCCTATGAGCGCGATCACGCTGAAATCGGTCTTGGTAATCAGCAGCGCCAGCAACGCGCCAACGCCGGCGGACGGAAGCGTCGAAAGAATGGTGGCCGGATGAATGTAGCTCTCGTAGAGCACTCCCAGCACGATGTAAACCGTCAGCAGCGCGGCCAGGACCAGAATCGGCTCGTTCGCGAGTGACGCCTGGAAAGCCTGTGCAGTTCCCTGGAACCCTGCATGAACACTGGCCGGCAGACCAATCTCATCCTGTGCGGCCTTGATTGCGTCCACGGCCTGTCCGAGCGAAACGCCCTCTGCCAAGTTGAAGGAGAGCGTCACCACGGGAAACTGTCCTTGATGGTTTACGGCGATCGGCGTGACTTCCGAGGAAAATTTCGTAAAGGTGCTCAAGGGAGCCTGCGTCCCGTTGGAAGTGTGAACGAAAATTTGTTTCAGCGCATCCGGATTCTGTTGAAACGTCGGGTCCACCTCGAGCACGACGTGATACTGGTTCAACTGAGTGAAAATTGTGGATACCTGGCGCTGGCCAAATGCGTCGTACAACGTATCGTCAATCGTTTGCGGCAAAATTCCCAGCCGCGACGCCGTATCGCGGTCGATATCGATCGATGTCTGCAAGCCTCGATCCTGCTGGTCGCTCGCCACGTCGCGCAATTGGGGCAATACGTTTAATTTCTCGATCAGCTTCGGAGCCCACTCCGCGAGTTCCTTGCCGTCGGCGTCTTCCATCGTATATTGGAATTGCGTGCGGCTGATTCTGTCCTCGACGGTCAGGTCCTGCACCGGCTGCATGTAGAGCGTGATCCCTTTGACATCGGCCACCTTGCTTTGCAGGCGGCGAATGATCGTGGGAGCATCGTCTTTCCGTTCCTCGCGCGACTTCAGATTGATTTGCACGCGCCCGCTATTCGGCAGCATATTGACGCCGTCGATACCGATGAACGAAGACAGGCTCACTACATCGGGGTCTGTCAAAATGACTTTGGTAAGAGCCTGCTGGCGCTCCGCCAGGGACGTAAACGAAAGAGTGGCGGGCGCTTCTGAAATGCCGAGAATAACGCCGGTATCCTGCACGGGGAAAAACCCCTTGGGGATAATAAGGAATAGGAAAATAGTAAGAGCGAGTGTCCCCAAAGTTACAACCAGCGTGGCAGGCTGGTGCTTTAAGACAAATCGCAGGATGACCGCGTACTGATCGATGATCCAATTCAGCGAATTCTCCGAAGCATGGTAGAACCAGCTCTTATCGGACTCCTTTTGATGGCGCAGAATTTTTGCGCACATCATCGGCGTCAGCGTCAGGGAGACAACGGCCGAAACCAGAATCGTCACGCTCAAGGTGATGGCGAATTCCCGGAACAGGCGCCCGACCACATCCTGCATGAAGAGCAGTGGAATCAGCACGGCGATCAAGGAAACCGTAAGCGAAAGAATCGTGAACCCGATCTGCTCGGAACCCTTGAGCGCAGCCTGTAGCGGAGCCTCACCCTCTTCAATATAACGCGTGATGTTTTCGATCATCACGATGGCATCGTCCACCACGAACCCGGTGGAAATGGTCAGCGCCATCAGGGACAAGTTGTCCAGACTGAAACCGAGAAGGTACATGACGCCGAAAGTACCAACCAGCGAAAGCGGCACAGCTATGCTGGGGATGGCGGTCGCTCCGAGGCTTCGAAGGAAAAGGAAGATGACCATGACGACCAGCGCAACGGTCAGCAACAGTTCGAACTGCACATCTTTCACCGAAGCGCGAATCGTGTTGGTGCGGTCGGTGAGAACCGTAACCTGCACCGAGGACGGCAGCGACGCTTTCAATTGGGGGAGCAGATTCTGAATGCGATCCACTACGCTGATGATATTTGCGCCGGGCTGCCGCTGAATGTTGACGATCACCGCCGGCTTGTCATTCTCCCAGGCCGCCAGCTTCACGTTTTCGGCACCGTCGATCACATTGGCCACGTCCATGATTCGGACCGGAGCGCCGTTCTTGTAGGCGATCACGATCGGTTTATAGGACTCACTGGTCAGCAGCTGATCGTTCGCCCAGATGGTGAACGCCTGGCGCGGCCCATCCAGATTGCCCTTGGCCTGGTTTACGTTGGCCTGGGACAGCGCGGTGCGCAAGTCTTCCAGGCTCAACCCGTAAGAGGCCAGCGCCGTCGGGTTGGCCTGAATTCGAACGGCAGGCTTCTGACCGCCGCTGATGCTTACCAGACCGACGCCCGGTAACTGAGAAATCTTCTGGGACAGGACGGTGTCCGCCATGTCTTCCAGTTTCATCAATGGCAGCGAGTCCGAAGTCAGCGCCAATGTGATGACAGGGGTATCGGCAGGGTTCGTCTTGCTATAAATCGGCGGATTCGGAAGATTGGTCGGCAGGAATGTGGTCGCCGCGTTGATAGCTGCTTGCACCTGCTGTTCCGCCACATCGATATTTAGGTCGAGAACGAATTGAAGGGTAATCAGGGACGCCCCAAAAGAGCTGGTGGACGTCATCTGATTCAGCCCCGGAACCTGACCGAACTGCCGTTCCAGTGGCGTCGTCACCGACGAAGCCATAACGGTTGGGCTCGCGCCGGGGTAAAACGTCAGGACCTGAATTGTGGGATAATCCACCTGGGGCAAAGCCGAAACGGGAAGCTCCCGATAGCCTGCCGCTCCAGCCAGCATAATACCCACCATCAGCAGCGAGGTAGCTACTGGCCTAAGAATAAATGGCTTGGACGGGTTCATTAGTTCTGGGTCCCGCCGTCTTTATGATGCTTACCTGAGCCTGGGGCATCGCCTGCGCCGCCCGGAGCTGGGTTTCCAGCGGGCGCTGCGTCACCGCCGGCCCCGTGATGACCGCCGCCCTTTCCGTGATTGGCAGCTCCATCGCCACCACCGGTGCCGCCACCGACGACGGGGCCGCCAGCGGAAACTCCGTGTGCCTCGACTTTCGAACCGGACTGGAGCCGGTCCTGCCCGTCAACCACAACCTGGTCCCCTGCAGCCAACCCGCTGGCGATGAGCGAAATGTTGCCCTGGGTCATGTCCAACTTTACCGGCTGCATGGTGGCCGATCCATCCTTGACGGTATAGACGTAAGTACCCTGCGTGCCACGCTGAATCGCCGCCAGCGGAACGACAATGGCATCCTTTCGAACAGTGAGCATCAAGCGAATATTGACGAACTGATTGGGCCAGAGCGAAAGGTCGCTGTTATTGAATACAGCTTTGAACCGAACCGTCCCGGTAGTCGGGTCGATTTGATTGTCGATCGTTTCCAGCTTGCCGGACGCGAGTTTGGTTTGGTCGTCGCGGCTGTACGCTTCGACGCTTAATTGTTCATTGCTCTTCATATGCTGGATTACTTCCTGGAGGCTATCCTCCGGGAGCGTAAATAGGGTGGCAATCGGCTGGACCTGGGTGATGACGACTAGCCCTCCCGGATCCGCTGCGTGAATCATGTTGCCCTGATCGACAAGCCGCAACCCCACCCGGCCACTCAACGGCGCCGTGATCTTGGCATAGTTCAGCTGCAACTTTTGATTGTCAATCTGTGCCTGATCGGCGCGGATGGCGCCGGCAAGTTGTCCAACCATGGCCTTTTGCGTATCTACCTGCTGTTGCGCAATGACGCCTTCTTTGTGCAACTCAGTATAGCGATCGAAGTCCACTCGAGCGTCGTTCTGCTGAGCTTCGTCGCGGGCCAATTGTCCTTCCATTTGCTCCAGCGCCACCTGGAACGGACGGGGGTCGATTTCCGCAAGGAGGTCTCCCTCGTGCACGAACTGGCCTTCTTTGAAATGGACCTTCTGGAGTTGGCCATCGACGCGGGTTTTCACAGTAACCGTATTAAAAGGCGTCACCGATCCAAGTCCGGAGAGATAATAAGGGACGTCTTCCTTGACAGCCGGTGCAACGGCCACCGATACAGGCCCCCCCGCGCCGGCTCTGCCACCGGCTCGCGGAGCAGGAGCGGCCTTGCTTTCGCCCATATATTGCGAGCGATAGTAGTAGTATCCCCCGCCCGCCAGGATCACGATGATGAGAAACCAAATCCATCCCTTCTTTCCCGAAGGATTGGACTGTTCGACTGGGGCGCTCAATTCCGATAGGGCGTGCGTTGCTTTATTCTGTCCGGCGTCAGATGTAGCCATGTCCGTCCTGTAAAGATCAAATTGTGAGATTTAGTCCAAGTATGTGGACGTATCCGGCAATTGCTTGGTTACGTCCAATTGTATCCCGCCGGACATGAAAGGCCGTTGCGTTGAAGCACCTATTATCGGCGCACTTCAGCCCGGGGAGACGAGGGATAAATATACAGGAACCCTATCAATCTGAGCAATAAATCCATGTTAAAACTTGCGGGAATCTGGTAGCGATACCGGGATTCGAACCCGGATTTTGGCCTTGAGAGGGCCACGTCCTAACCCTTAGACGATATCGCCAAATCGCGCAAACACTCCTGGGAACCTGCACCGAGCGCCGTGATACGGCTTTATGTGGAGCACAACGATTGACAAGTTTCGCACGGAGAGGGCCGATGGCGCAAGGCACAGGACGAGATAGCAGTGGGCCAGCTTCGAGGGGCCACAGCAATAAAAAAGAGTGCCCCTTCCGGGGGTAGGTTTTGAGTGTTCGGCTCAACTACCGGAGCAAGGAGCACCCTGTTAAGGGTAGCTAACTCGCCAGATCGAGTTAGAGCCGTCGTCGCTGACAAGCAGCGATCCATCCTGGGCGACGGCAATTCCGACCGGCCGGCCCCAGGCCTGTCCATTATCAAGGACAAAACCGGTGAGGAAATCTTCATATTCGCCCGACGCTTTGCCGGTCTGGTGTCGCGGGATGCGAATGACTTCGTATCCTACGCGCACCGACTTATTCCACGAACCGTGCTCGGAAGCAAAAATGTCGTCGTCGAATTGCTTTGGGAATTGCTTGCCGTCGTAGAACGTGATTCCCAGGGATGCGTTGTGAGGCTGCAAAACTACGTCCGGCGTGATCACCTTGTCTTTCAACTCAGGGTGGGCACCCATGTGCCGCGGGTCCTGATGGCCGCCCATGTACCACCACGGCCAGCCGTAGAATCCGCCCTCCGTCACGTGCGTAATGTAATCTGGAACCAGATTGTCGCCCAACTCATCCCGCTCATTGGTCGAGCACCAGACCTCGCCGGTCTTCGGGTCCACCGCGAGTCCCCCTCCGGAATTTCGGATCCCATAAGCATAAACTTTCAAATCCGAGCCGTCGGGATTGAACGAGAGGATGTCCGCGCGATTCTTCTCGCCTGGGTGGGTATCCGGATCGTCTACGTTCGATCCCGACCCAACGGAGACAAACATTCTTTTGCCATCTACCGAGAATTGTACGCTCCGGGTCCAATGCCCGCCGCCAGAGGGAAGGTCTACAATGTGCTCAGCGGCACCACGGGCTTTCAAGTCACCGTTTTGGTAAGGAAAGCGGATTATCGCGTCTGTATCACCGATGTAAATCCATTGGGGGTTGGGGCCCGGCGGATAAAAGGCGATTCCATAGGGACGGTTAAGACCGCTGGCGAAAACTTCCACCTGCTGCGGTCTTGAATCCGAAGTGATGCCGCGAAAGACTTTTATGTCTCCGGCAGTCCCTTCGGCGACGAAGGAATCGCCATTCGGAGCTCTCCGAATCGTGCGCGGATTATTCAATCCGGTTGCGTAAAGGTCGACCTTAAAACCTGCGGGGGCTTTGGGCCACGCATTGGAAGGCCGCGGAACTAAGCTAGGCCGGTTCTGAGCAGAAACTGTCGCGTATGGCGCGGGCAAATCCTGAACCGTGATCTTCCGGACATTCCCCGGCTTCTCGTAGCGGAAGTCGGTGAACGGAGGCGCCGGAGGTGGGGCGGTGATTTTACCAGGCGCAGGTTGTGCACTCGCGATGCTCGCAGCACTCGGAACCAAAGACCATGAGCCCGATTTGATCAGCGTTACCAACTGCCAGCGCTCTTGTTCCGAAAGCTGCTTCCAGGAGGGCATGCCGTTCTGATCGCCATTGGTGATAAACCAAAAAAGTTCGCCCTCGTTCGCTGACTGCGCGGGACCTCCCGCCAAAGCCGGAATGTTGCCGGTCCCCATGCCGTTTTGTCCGTGGCAACCAGCACAATTTGCGGCGTAGAGCTTCGCTCCGGCTTGCGCAGCGCTATTCTGGTTTGCGTTGGGGTTTTTCGATTGGGCGGCTGAGGCAGGCGCATCGTGAAACCGGGAATTCTGGGCCTTGAGCGACGGAAACACCAAAAATGTCGATAACCCCAAAACCGCAAGAATGCTGACCGCAACTCTTACTGTGCCCCCAGCAACAAGTCCATGGCGCATGACCGATCCTCCTTTATCAATGCCATCGCAACATCGGAATAACGCGGAAGTGAGTCAACTTTTTAATATGGATATTATCGTTACGCAAGCCGAATAAGTACGGTAATCGATAGACGCGTCACCTGACCCCACACCCCGTTCCGGGAGTCTAAGCATGGCTATCGATGGAACCGGCCAACCAGAACAGCTTTTCCCAAAATGTGGCCATTGATTGCCCTGAGCACGTCCGCCCGGGTCGCATCGGCACCTAATTCAAGCTTCGTGTCCAACGCAAAGACTTCAAAAGTGTAGTGATGGTATGGCCCTGTCGCTCTTGCGCCAGGCCCGATGAAGCCGACAATTCCGCGAATGACTTTGAGCTGGATCGTCCCGTCGGGTAGTTGCGCTGTAGGAGGTACACCTTCGGGAAGTCCATGCGCGGTCCCGGGAATATTGAAAGCTCCCCAGTGCAGCCCATCTTCCGTTCGTTTTTCAACTGCGACGTCCGGATCGTGGACGATCAACGCAAAGCTGACCGTGTTCTCCGGAACATTGGTCCATTCCAGCTTGGGTGAAACCGCACTGGGAGCTGCACTGGTGTATTTCGTGGGAATGATGCCGCCATCCCCGAAGGCGGTAGTGGTCAACGTAAATCCGGGCTTAGTCTGCGTCACAGGTTGCTGTGCCTGTATTATTCGACCGGCGAAGCTACCAAGTGCCACTGCACATGCCATTAGAGTGCGCAAAGCTCTCATTTAAATTTCCTTCCCGAGGTTTTCGATTCAAGGACCAGTAATTGTCCAACAAGTCAGAAATGGAAGTAAAGCTTCCACACGAATCAAGATGCGCCCGCAGGACATTGAGGTACGCCCCGTTTGGAACAGTATGGGGGCGTCCGAGTCACGAATTGGCAGAATTTTGGCGCGTTGCAGGGGATTGGACCAACTCTAATATTTCCCTTTATAATCCACAAACAGCTCAGGAAACTGCTGCCTCAACGCTGCAATTTTGGGTAAATCGCAAACCTTGATATAGCTGTTCGTGGGATTCTTTATGGCGAAATCCTGATGGTACTCTTCGGCACGGTAAAATTTCTTTAGCGGTGTTACCTCAGTGACGATGGGCGCGGGAAAAACCTTTGCCGCATCGAGTTGCGCGATGTAGGCGCCGGCGATGCGCTTCTGGTCTTCCGTGGAATAGAAAATTGCAGAGCGGTAAGACGTGCCCTCGTCCGGACCCTGCCGGTTGAGTTGCGTGGGATCGTGGACTACCGAAAAGAAAACGCGAAGCAGTTCGCCGTAGGTGATTTGCGAAGGGTCGTATACGACTCCCACGGATTCAGCATGTCCCGTTGTCTCGGTAGTGACCTGATCGTACGTTGCGGTCTTCGCGGAGCCACCCGAATATCCAACCGTCGTATCGAGCACGCCCTTGACCCGCTCAAAAACAGCCTGCGTACCCCAAAAGCAGCCGCCAGCAAAAACAGCAGTCTGTTTGCCATACGCCGTGGCCAGTGGCACGTCAACTTTGGCGGAGGGGATCGGCGACTTAGGCGCCGCGAACGCCAAACCAGTAAACAGCAATACGGCCGAAGCCAAAGCGCTCAGTAAGGCGAGTGAGCGAGAAACCATAGGTATACCTCGATCCAAAACTCGTTTCAACCCTTCATTGCGTTCATTCTACTGCATTAATCTTCACTGGAAAGCTGTGAAGGTCCGTCTGAGAGTAGCGGCCCTGTTTCGGATGCGATGACATGCAGTCAGGAAATGAGTCGACGTATTTTCACGGGACGCAAAGGAATTACCTCGGTATCCCACGCGGCTTGAGCAACGCGCCGGAGCGCGCTTAGTTTCCCAGGTACATCTTGAGCGCGTCCGCCGTACGCTGCAGCCCGTCCGCGTAATCCTTGGGGTTGAAGTTGTTGCCGCCCTTACTGAAGTCGTGGTTTGCGTCGGGGTACACGGACAGCTCGAATGACTTCCCGGCTGATTTGGCCGCCTGCTGAAGCGTCGAGTCCTTGTCCGCGGTGCAGCAATTGTCGCGAAAGTGATCTTTTCCTCCCGCGAGCACCACGAGCGGGACCTGCAAGCGGTTGGCAAATCCCGGCACATCCTTAATAAAAGCGTTCGCGGGAAACCAGACCACGACGCCCGCGACGTCGTCGGGCAGTTGCGTGCCGTAGTAAAGGGCCATGCCTCCGCCAAGCGAGAAGCCGACTAAGGCAACCTTACCCGGCAGCGCATGCGGCATGGTGCGCGCCTTGTCGATGTCGCGCTTGACGCCCTTGCCCTGTGTATTTTCCTCTCCATTGCCGTCAAAGAGCACGACGTCGTAGCCAAGCTTGGCGATATCGGCCGCGACCTCCATGTACTGCTTGGGGCCCGAGAGGCCGGAGGCGAGCACTACCAACCGTCCCATGCCCTGCGGCGGCGGGAATTCCTGCTGGGCACGCGCAGCGGGCACTGCAACAAGGAACACTGCCGCAACTGTGATTGCTACGAGGCGGGAAAAAGTGGTCATGGGTGACATACTCCTTTTGACTTAAAGGATGTTTTGACCGGAATTTCGATTTTGACTTCCGGGACGAGGGGTAATTTACATCCGGCCGCGTCAGGTTTCAACGGCCCCGCCAGGTTATTGACTATATAGCCTTCTAGCCGGTTGCGGGGATACCAAAACTGAATTTACCCGACAAGCGGCATTTTCGTATTGTGGCCCAGGCGGGCATATTGCGCCACGATCCCGGCCCGTCCATCCTCACGCCGCCACCTGCGCGAACATGACAGGATATGTCCCAGCTCGCGTTGTGGTGGTGGCTTATGGGATGGCTTCCGTGCATGGTCAATATGGGAACCTCGACGGCCCATTTCAAACGAGGCGTTTCTTGCGGGTCGGTGCGGCCATTTCTTGTGCGGTTCATCCTCAGGGGAGATGCGATTGGAACAATCCCAAAGCCCACAGGACAGCCACACCAGCAATTACTACGAACAATAGGAAACCTATTGTGAAGGCCGCGTCTTTCCTGTGCTCTGAAGTTTTGTCCATTAATTTCTTCAGGACTCCATAAAATGAAAATGGAGGCAGTCCAACGAGGCCACCTCCATTTGTGTCTCCGTTAAGAGACTGGGCCAAGGATGTCGGAGGAACCCTTGGCTTTTGTTCGAAATTCCGTCGAGATAGCCAAGAAGTTCCATTGTTTTCAGTTGTTGCGCATGTTTTCTAGCCGGGGTTTCTGTCATACGGCTGACTATGTACTCCCACACCCTTTTGCCTGAAGTTCCCGCATGACGATGTAATCGGAAGTGGGCCACTCCCACTAATAAACCATGCTTGACCCAAAAGTCCTGGTCGTGGCATCATCACCAGTTTGCACATTGTGCTGCGATGTAGCTATACGGGACAGGTGCAGGCGTTTCTCTCCAATTTCAATCGTGGCATATAGATTAGGGCTTCCAAAGTCTATCGAGGAGACAACCTTGGCCGTACCCGATATTTTTAATACCGTTGAGCATACCGGACTGAGCCACTGGCTCCGTGAATCCCCTTCCGTGTTTGGCTTCTATTTCTTCCTGACCGTTCACGCCATTGGCATGTCATTGCTGGTGGGCGCGAGCATGGTCATCAATTTACGGATGCTCGGTGTCGGATCCTCGATTCCACTTAAGCCGCTTAAGGGGCTGTTCACCATCATGTGGATCGGTTTTGTTGTGAACGTGGTGACAGGCGTTCTCCTGGTAACAGCTTACCCGACCAAGGAATTCACCAACTATGACTTCTACGGCAAGCTGGCGTTCGTCACGCTGGCGATGCTCAGCATGCGGAAGATCTATTTCCAGGTGTTTAGCGACGCGAGCCTGAGCGAAGGCGAAATGCTTGCCAAAGGAAAGGCACTGGCGAAGTGGTCTCTCTTTTTCTGGATCGTGGCGGTCACGCTGGGGCGCCTGCTTTCCGAGACGGCCATCTATGAAACTTATGGGCATCGCGCGGGTGGCTAGATCGGTTGCCACAAACTTCGCTCTGAGATCAGTTTTAAAGTTTGCCTGCGTTGGACAGGCAGACTGAGCGACCGGAACTTATTCAATTTAGGGAGTCCTATATGAATTTTTCACACCTGCACCTGCTGCTGAACCATTTTCCCATCATTGGCACCATGGTTGGCCTTGGATTGTTTCTGGTTTCGTTTTTCGGAAAGAACGAGGACTTGCGGCGCAGCAGCTACATCGTTTTTCTTGGTGTGGCTCTTCTAACCATTCCGGCGTTTCTGAGCGGATATGGGGCGATGTTCCAAATTAGAGGGCCCAGCGCTTCCGACGTATTGATCGCAAGGCACCAGGGGGCGGCGATGCTGTCTCTGTGGTTTATGTTGGGCACCGGCGGACTGGCCCTGGTTGGGTTGTGGCAGTCTCACAAGACTTCACGCCTGCCGCAATGGAACGTTACGGCGGTTCTGATTGTCTCGCTGCTCACCGTCGGACTGATGGCGCGAACCGGGAACACCGGAGGCGATATCCGGCACAGCGAAGTTCGCGATGAACACGCGCTGACCGCGTCGGGACAAGTTGTGGAAGGGCCGATCGGAGCGATCCTTTATAAATTTGAACCGGCTCCTGACAAGTTTATGGCCGCCATGGTCTTCAGCATCTGGTATTGGACGTTCATGATGATCCTGCACTATTTCGGGCTGATATTGATTATCGGGACCGTGGGATTTCTCGATTTGCGCATCATGGGATTTTTGAAGAAGGTGCCGATCGGCCCGGTTCACCGGCTGCTTCCCTGGGGAATGGTCGGATTAGGCATCAATGTTTTGACGGGTATGCTGGGATTTATCGGCCAGCCGATGAATTACATTTACAGGGGAGTATTTTGGTACAAGATGCTGTCGCTGGTTCTGCTGGGTGTGAATGCGGCGGCATTTTACCTGACCGATGTGTTCAAGGGTGTGGAGAACGTGGGCGCGGGCGAAGACGCACCGATGTCCGCCAAGCTGGTCGCGGCAAGTTCCTTGATCCTGTGGTTCGCCGTAATTACCTTTGGCCGCTACATCCAATTCTCGTTCGATACCTTGGGGTCGTTTAACTAAGACTACACAACCGCTCTATTCCATGAGTTTTCTGCTCGGTGGTTTCCAGTCGCCAAGTAAAGGGAAATTTTAATTCGCTGCCGTCTTCCAGCTCCTCGTTCTTTTTTGTCTGACTGCTACTTGAGAACCACCGTGTCCTGCACTTCGATTAATGCGGTCCCGACCATCTCGCGAAGCTCCGGCAGGACTTCATCCACTTTTTCCGCGGACTCGATGAACTCAACTTTTATGGGCAAGTTCACCATCAAGTCCAGAATCCGGGCTGTGTGCATCTTGTGATGGGTCCCAAACCCGGCGATGGACCGAACCGCATGGGCGCCGGAAACACCGTGGGAAAATAAATAGTCCAGAATCGCCGTGTAGAGTGCGTGGCCGTGATACTGCTGATCCTCGCCTACGTAAATTCCCACTTTCTTCGCTGGCCCCGGATTGACCATTTTCCCTCCTAAACATTTTCTTAGTGTGACACGCGCCTGCGTCGGCTCATCCGAGGGTTCGTCCTGTCACCACACCGAGCCATACTGCGATGAATCCAACGGCAACGCTGAGGAACACATTTAAAAAAGCAAAGAAAAGCTCGCCATCCCGCAGGCTCTGGAAGGTTTCCAGTTCGAACGTGGAAAATGTCGTGTAAGCGCCGATGAAACCGACAGGAATCAGATACCGCCAGTTCGCGCTCCAATGAGTTCTCTCGGCAAGAACGGTAACAATGAGGCCAATCAAAAACGATCCCGAAATGTTGATCACAAAGGTGCCGTACGGGAACCGAGCTCCCAGCCGGTTGCTGATATACGCGCCCAGCCAAAAACGCGCGATCGCTCCGCAAAAACCTCCCAGACCAACCATCCAGTATTTACTCACGTGATGTCTCGCAGTCTGTCAAATTTCCGTGGCGCCTTCACTAATATAGACCCGATGTCTACCCACCCGGGACGGCCACGTACGCTTAACTCATTCTGGGTTCTTGCCGGGGAACATGACTCCGCGACAAGAACCTTGTCAGGAGTCATCATCTGTCCCGGCAAATCAGGACAGCGGTTATAAGGCGAACTCCATCGCCTTCTTCATCATCATACGTTCAATCGGATTAAAGTCAACCGGGCGTGCGGGAGGGTTTCAACGGTTCAACTTGCTAATGAGAAATAATATGAGATTCTTCCTTGGCAGTTGTCTCGAATGGCGCTGCAACAATGCGGCGATAGGTCCGCAGGGAGAAAAAGCGATTCCGGCACGGAGCACAGCGATAAGTGGGAAAACGGAGCAGGCGAAACAGCCACGCGAATGTTCCGGACCCATGCTCGCTGGATATTCGCGTAAGATCCATGTTGCCGCACATATCGCAATGCACGAAACGGACATACGCTATGGGAACCGCCCATGCGTAAAATCGCGAATCGCAACTACGGCAGCGCCAAGGCCGCAAAAAAGTGAATCCAATCACATAATCCTTTACACTTTTCCGACGCGAGCGGCGGGGGCCGTCTGAATGACAGACCGGGCAAATCAATTCTAGCTCTCCCCTGAAAGGCTAGGAAAAGCATACGTGAAAGATCAAGACCATGGCAAGTTCCATCTGTGCCGATTTGCCAGAACGTGTAAAATGACGTTGCAGACTCGAATCTTTGCATTCATCACAGAAGTAAATTGTTGATTTTACTGCTGAAGTTCGCATATGGCCCAGCGGCTTCAGTGGAGGTGAAACATGGCAAATTACACAGACGAGCACGCGCGTGCCGGCATCGATGCGCGGCTTCCTAAACTGGATACATGGCCGAATCAGTTTCCGGGCTATCGAATTGTGACGCGCTTTCCGGAATATACGTCGGTCTGTCCGAAAACGGGATTGCCCGATTACGGCACGATTACGATCGAATACGAGCCGCGCAAACATTGCCTGGAACTGAAAGCCCTGAAGATGTATATGCTTGCGTATCGCGATCTCGGAATTTTTTATGAGAATGCGGTAAACAAAATGCTTGCCGATATCGTCGTTGCGACACGCCCTGTATGGTGCGTAGTACGCGGCGAATTTACACCGCGCGGCGGACTGACAACGTCTGTGGAAGCGTCGTGGCCACGGAAACCGCGACTCCGCAAGTCATAGACAACCCTATTCGGGTCAGTGATAATCCAAGGCTATAAAAGGCGCCGCAAGTGCATGCAGGCTGCCAAGGAGATGAGATGAGCATATCCCCAAACGTTCCCGATCCCAATGATCCCACTGTGTATGAGGCAGCCAGAACGCCTCGGTGGATCTTCGTGGTGTTTATCGCCACATTTGCGTTGATCGGATATTTGTTCTACTCCGGCAGCGACGCGCGGACTAAGCTCGAAACCGAACTGTCCCAGGCCAATTCAAAACAGGCCGTGCTTTCCGCGCAGATTGACCAGACCAATTCCGTGGTCGCCGATCTCCGGGGCAAGCTGGAAGTTACGACTCAGAAACTCGGTTTCACGCAAGCGGAACTGTCGCAGGCGCGGTCGCTGGCCCAAAACATTCGCGAGTCGCAGAAGGAAAGCGATGAGAAGCTCACCGCACAGATCGGACAGGCCAAGCAGGAGGCCGAGGCAAAAATCGGCCAGGTCAGCACGGATCTGAATGGCGCGAAAGGCGACATCAGCGCCACTCGACAAGACCTGGAGGCCACCAAGGCCAAGCTCACCAGCACGGTGGGCGATCTCGGCGTGCAGAGCGGATTGATCGCGCGCAACCAGGAGGAACTGGACCAACTGAAGCGCCAGGGGGAACGCAATATTTTTGAGTTGCACCTGACCAAGTCCAAAACTCCCACCCACGTCGGGCCAATTCAGATCACGCTGACTAAGACGGACCCCAAGAAATTCAAGTACACGATGACGGTAATCGCCGACGACAAAACGATTGAGAAAAAAGATAAAACGGCGGACGAGCCTGTGCAGTTTTACATCCATGGCGTTCCGCGTCCTTACGAAATCGTGGTGTTTGACGTAACGAAAGACAAGATCAACGGCTATCTTTCCACACCGAAAGACACGGGAGTGGCCGCCAAGGCGCAATAAGGAGGGGAGTTTCGGCTTAGCGATAACAGTTAAATTCTAGATTTATTTTTATTGAGGGTCGCGGTGGAAAACGCGACCCTTATTTTTTGGAAGAGAAATTTGCTATTCGAAGGACTTAAGAGTTGCGGCCATTTCGTGCAGACGGCGATCGACGCGTCCGAATACGCTGTCAGGTTCGAAGGCGGCGTTGGTATCGCGTTTCCCCGCTGTCACGCCGGTGAGAATCTCGATGCCTTCTTCGATTCTGGAAATGGGCAGGATTTGAAATTTGCCTGCCGCGACCGCATCGATCACATCGTCACGCAACATCAGGTCTTCGACATTTTCGCTGGGGATCATGACGCCCTGGCGCCCGGTAAATCCCTTTACGCGACACACATCGTAGAACCCTTCGATCTTCTGATTGACTCCGCCGATCGGCTGGATTTCTCCATGCTGGCTGATCGATCCGGTCACGGCGATGTCCTGGCGGATCGGCAATCCGGAAAGCGCTGAGAGTAGCGCATAAATTTCGGTCGAGCTGGCGCTGTCTCCATCGATGCCGCTGTAGGATTGCTCGAAGCAAATGCTTGCCGCCAGCGATAGCGGCTTGTCCTGCGCGAACTGCGTGCGCAGAAATCCGGCGATAATCTGCATGCCTTTATCGTGGAAGCGCCCGCTCAGGTTGGATTCGCGCTCCACATTGATCAGGCCCGCCTTGCCCAGCGCAGCGGACGCGGTGATCCGCACGGGCTTTCCGAAGGCGTAGCCGCCGATTTCGAGAACGCTTAAACCGTTCACCTGGCCGACGCGTCCGCCATCGGTATCGATCAGCAGCGTTCCTTCTTCGATCATTTCCCGAATTTTCGTCTCAGTCAGGTTGTGGCGCTCGATGCGCGATTCGCGGGCGCGCCGGACGTGGGAATCGGTGACCAGCGAAACGTTCTCCTGCCGCGCGATGTACGCGGCTTCGCGAGCGAGGTCGGCCAGTTCCGGAAATCGCGCGGTCACTTTGTTTCGGCGCCCGGCCTGGCGCACTCCATACTCCATCATCGCTGCCACGGCTGTGCGATCGAACGGTCCGATATTTTCCTGTTCGGAAAGCTGGCGCAAGCGTCCGCCATACTGCCGTACGACCGCGTCGCTCATCACCATCTCTTCGTCGAACTCGACGCGCACCTTGAAAATCTTGCGGAAATCTTCCTCGTATTCGTATAAAAGCTCGTACATGTGGCGGTCGCCGATTAGAATAATTTTCACGTCCACATCGATCGGTTCGGGCTTCAGCGCCGAAGTTCCGAAAGGAAAAAACATTTCGAGCGGCTGAATTTCCAGGCGGGAATGGTTCAACATTCGCTTGAGCGTGCGCCAGACGCCGGCTTCGGTCAGGGCGTCGTACGCGTACATCACCAGGAATCCACCGTCGGCGCGAAGAATCGAACCCGCGCGAAGGTCCATGAAGTCCGAATTCCACCCGCCGCGCGAGTCGTAGCTGCGCTGAATGGTACCGAACAGATTCGTGTAGGTTGGCGTGGTCTCAAAAATTACGGGTGAGCCGTCTTCGTTGTTGTGCGCCAGAAGAACATTGACGCCGTATACGCGGAAGGGATCGCGTTCCGAAGGTGACGGGCGCGCACCGCTCTCCTGCGGAGGTCCGCCATTCCCGGGCTCCTCCTCCCCTTCCCGCTCCTTAAACGGCTCCAAATTGTCGAGCAGATGGTGCCGCACTTCTTCCAGATATTCCGACACCAGCGCGCCTGAATATTTTTCCTTCAACTCCTCGATAAATCCGTCCACCAGCACCGAGGCTGCTTCCTGCTCGAGATAGCTCAGTTCGCTGGCCAGTTCGCGCGATAGCGTCAGCGTCTTCCGGTAAACGACGGTAAATTCCTGGCGGAATTGTTCGTACTTGCGTTCGATATCTTCGGCGGCGACAGTTTCGAGCTTGCCCTCATGCACCAGCTTGGGAATATCCTCGATTGGCACCATTTGCCCTTCGAGAACGGGAAAAATTTCAGGCAGCGCCACCGCGCCTACCTGCATGTGCCCGAGCGCGAACTGTTCCCGCGCAATGCGCCGCGTGAAGTCATCCATCAATTCTTTTTCGCGGACGGTGAAACGATCCACGATGCGGCCTTTTTGGCGCTGAAACGGTTCGCCTTCGAAGACCTGAGGAATCCTGCGCCGCAAAAAATCAATTCCGCTTTGTACATCCTTTTTAAAATTCGTGGCCTGCCCGCGAGGCAATGCCAGCAGGCGCGGTCGATCGGGACTCTTGAAGTTGTTGACGTAGCAGCGATCCAGGGAGGATTTCGCCGCCGGATGAATTTGGTCGATGACATGCGTGATCGTGCCGCCGCGACTGGTTCCCGCCAAGCCGCAAACGAAAATGTTGTATCCGGGGGCGCTGAGTTCCACGCCCATTTTCAAAGCTCGGAACGCTCTTTCCTGCCCCACTAAATCCGTGACTGGCAATGCATCGGCAGTGGTTTCAAAGGGAATCGATGCAGGATCGCATCGCCACCGCAGCTTTTCCGGAGGCAATCCAGCAAGCAAATTGGTTGATTTCAAGTCCGACATGAACCCTTCCGTGGCCCCAGGCGCGTTACTCTAGCACAGGCCTGCCATCGGGTATATTCCACACGAAATCAGTGTTTCCATCTTGATCTTTGAAGAATAAATCCGCAGATTCAGATGCCTCGCAATTCAGATTTGTCGCGCGGCTATTCCGCAACGATTGTAGGATTATTCGTTCCCGCTTTCTCGGAATAGACATCGAGGACACCGACGGCTGTGGCCACAACGATCGGTCCCAAAACGACGCCCAGCACTCCAAAAACCGCGATTCCACCGAGAACGCTGATAAACACGAGCAGCCCGTTCAGCGATGCGCGGCCGCCAAGAATTAATGGGCGCAGGATATTGTCAATCGTCGCCCCCAATCCACCGCAAATGCCCACAAGGATCAGGGCGCGGCCGGAGTGTCCCGTCGAAAAAAGCCAGATGGCAGTGGGAATCCAAACGGGCCATGCGCCCACAACAGGGAGGAGCGAAAGGAACGCCATTACGACTCCCCAGAACACCGGCGAGCCCACTCCCACGATTGCGAATGCTCCGCCGCAGATCACTCCCTGAACGGCGGCGATAACCAGGCTGGTGGTCACGCTGGCGAAGATCAGATCGCGAGCCTCGGCCAGCATTCGCTCCCGCATGGATTCCTCAAAAGGCAGGAACAGCCGGAAGCGATCGAGCATCGCATCGCCATCGCGAAAGAAATAGAAGAGTGCAAAAAGCATCACAAACAATTCGAGCAGAAACAGAACGATGTTCCGAAGCACAGCTCCCAATTCAGAGGCAAGGTACTCGCCCAGCCTGCTGGCGCCTTGGCGGAGCAATCCCGTCAGGTCCACGGCTGTTTCGGCAGCGATATGAGCCGCGAACCACGCCCATGCGCGACTAAACCAACCGTAATCCCCTGTCGCGATCGAGGCCTGCAAGCCGCGCGTGGCGTCGATCCCCTCACGCACAAACAGAACCATCAGCAGGAGGGTTGGCACGATCAGAATCAACGTGACACTTGCAGTGCTCAACGAAGCCGCGAGATTGCTCCCCCATTGTTTTTCGAGCCGTTGGTTACCCGCGTAGAAGATGACTGCGAAAACTGCAGCCCACCCAAGAGGAACTAGAAAAGGCTCAAATATCCGAAAAACGAAGTAAATCAGGAGCAGAATCACGCCGTAGAAGACGACGTCGCCAAAACGCTCTCCTGCATTTTTCGTCATGACGTTCGCGAATCTCCCCTGAATTTTGTGACTGGTGATTCGTGCTGGTGATTCGTGATCCGACACCTCGGACGCATTCCTTATAACTCAGGTGGAGAGGTTTTGGGGGGATTCCTTTGTGGCTTCACGATCTGCGTCTGTGGCAGGACCCGTGCTATGATTCGAGAATATTGTGGAGATATCCTGTGAACGACCCAGCCACCTGCCGCCACCCCCGCACCAAATTGATCGCCAAGGATTCCGACGCGGAGTATATAGAGTGCCTGGATTGCGGGACGATCATCGAGACAAGCGAGCGCGCGGAACCGGACCCCAATCTGGATGGATCCCTTTCCGACGCGTAGCAAAGGCTTCTAACACAGAGTTCACAGAGGACACAGAGAAAACCACAATGAACATCGAAGGCACTTGGGTTTTTCCACGAATCATCAATCACAAGTCACTAGCCACCAATCACCAGTCAATGCTCGACTCACTGAATTCCAAGCATCCCAATAATGCGCGTCACATCCTGCTCAGAAACGTCATACAACGGACGCTCGTCTTCCTGCTCGAGCTGCTCGCGAAGATAGTGAGCCGCGATATAGCTGGCTTCGCGATCGCTGAGATTTCGGCCTGACTTCTCGATGAATTGAATAAACCCGGTGTGCGCCATGCCCACCACCACCCCCCGGCCATCGACCAGAAATTTGGTGTCTACGCTGTCGCTGTGGCGCGTGGCAATGCCGTTCCAGAGATGAGAAAACCGGCAATGGTAGGTCTGATCGGTAAGGCGCGAGGCAACGTCGAACTCGCCGACGAACTCGCTCATTGCCCCATGATTGGGAATGCCTATCGCGGTAGTCATATCGGTCCTTATCGGTTTATCCGTGACCCACTGGGACTGCTTCGGCGTGCGCAAAACTATTTGCAGCGGCAGATAGTCCGGCAGACACTGGCAGTTTCATACCCTGATCGAGCAGAATTCTTTCCAGCGCTGCCAGGAACAGAAGCACATTCCCGCGCTGGCTCGAATAGCCCATTAGGCCGACGCGCCAGATTTTGGTCTTGAGTTCGCCCAATCCGCCAGAGATTTCAATGTTGAATTCATTCAGCAGGCGGGTGCGAACCTTTACTCCGTCTATGCCCTCGGGAATGTTGACGGCCGTGACGGTCGGCAAACGCTCCGCCGGATTCTGAACGAGCAGACTCATTCCCATGGCTTCGAGGCCGGCAATCAACGCCATCTGATTCTGGCGGTGGCGTTCCCAACTCGCTTCCAGGCCCTCTTCGAGCACAGCGCGCAGCGCTTCATGCAAGGCGTAGATGAGTGGGATGGGAGGCGTATGGTGATACGTGCGCTCCTTGCCCCAATAATTCATCACCATCGTCAAATCGAAGTACCAGCTTTGCACCTTCGACTTGCGGTTGCGCACAAGTTCTTCAATCCGCGGGCTCACGGTGATCGGTGACAGCCCCGGGGGTGCGCTGATCGCCTTTTGTGTCCCGCTGAAGCACACATCGATGCGCTGGCTGTCCACGTTGAGAGGCACACCGGCAAGTGAGGCCACGCTATCCACGATCAGCAGGGCGCCCAGTTCGTCGGCCACTTTGCGGAAGGGATCGATGCCAGTAACCACGCCGGTCGAGGTCTCCCCGTGCGCGAGTCCGACAAACTTGATTTTCCTGCCCTGGCCAGCGCGGCGAACGTCTTCAGGATCGACAGTCGTTCCCAACGGCGCTAAAACGCGATGAACCTTGGCTCCGGTGCGCTCGGCAATCTCCGCCATGCGTGCTGAGAACACGCCGTTGACGCACACGATGGCTTCGTCGCCCGGCTCCAAAACGTTGACGACGGCTGTCTCAATGCCGCCGGAACCCGACGCCGAAATCGGATATGTGATGTGGTTGCCAGTCTGGAATACGCGGCGCAGCAACTCCTGCACACCGCCCATGAATTCGGTGAACCAAGGATCGACGTGTCCCACCAGCGGCGCGGACAATGCGCGGTACACCCGCGGGCTGACGCAGGACGGCCCAGGCGTCAGCATCAATCGTGTCGGGGGATGCAATTCTTGCATTGGATCGGACATTTCGAAAAACCTCATCTTCCAGCGCAGCAAGTCTTCTGAATGGAATGCCGCGAAAGTTTGCACTCAGACCGTAGCTTATAGTTTGCGCGATTCCTCTTACACGCGCAACGACCAATATAAAGTGGCGTAGGCTTCAGCCTGCGCCACCTTTTTTGTGTTATCTTCACCAAGCGCTGGAGGGGCGCGAAACGATGGCGGAGAAACTGGTTCTGGTAGGTGTAATCCCTGAAATTGTAGTGATTGGCCCGTCCGAGCAGGTCGTATGGCTGTCCGATACCGCGAATCTTAAGATCGAGTTCGATCCCAACCGCTGCCCGTTCCAATCGAACGTGTTCCAAGCGCCCCAGGGACGCCAGCTTCAAAGCGGTCCCCCGCGCCCGGGCGTAAACCCCGGCTCTTACAAGTATCGCCTGTGGATGAACGATCAGCCGATCGGACACGGTGAAGTGATTCTACGAGAGAAATAAGGCAGCGAACGTCCAGTTTGGCTCGCTTCAGCGCAAACCGGCTAGTTCCCAGATAAAGTCGTTCGTCCAGTGTCAATCGAACCGGCCAGGCCACGGCGCACCGGGGCCAGCAGAACAGCCGGGACGCGCTGCTCCGGCGAGAGCACTACGTTCGCGGAACGGCGCGGGAACTCCATGCGGCGGTCCAGACCCAATCCGGCCTCGCGTACCAGTTCATCCGAGAGGTTCGGGTCGTCGGAACGATCGACTCCCCAAAACCATAGGCGTTCTTCCTGCTGCTGGAGGAATTGCAGGGTTTGTTCCAGCTTGCTCATTGCTCCATCAAATGAGGATGCGAGGAAATACACCGGCAGTGTCCAGGCTTTCCGGGTGAATACCGCCCGTACACGGACGCAGTACTTTCCGTTCTGGTTCACTTCGATCGTACATTGATACTCATTTTGATGATTCGACTTTGCTGACATCATGCACCTCCCTCAGTATTGCCATTCCGAAACCATTGCCAGTGAGTGACGGTCCTTCGATGTTGGTCTATCTGCGGATCGACGACCGTCCAAAAATGAAAGCTGCAAGAGAAAATCCGAAAGACTTATCGTTGGGAAGGCGACAGCCTCGTGGCTACGATCCCCCTGGCACGAGATCAAAGGCTGCGGACACAAATATGCTAGCGCAGGGTTGGTGGATTTGCAAGTCCCACGGAAGAAACTATATCTACTTTATTATCTGTAACTTATACGGCTAAGCAGGAGTCGTCAGCTTCTTCATATTGGCCTGATTGACCTTCAAAACGCCCTGCTGGCGGAGGCGCGCTTCCAGCGAAGAACGGAATAATTCGTATGCCGCCTGCCGCTTTGCCTGCAGTGCCTGGGTCTCGACGGTGGTCTTCTGCTTTGCGAAGTCGTCCTGGTTGATGGGATCGTGCTGGGCAACCCTGTACACCAGCCAATTGGTGCCCAAGAAAACTGGATCACCCCCCTGGCCAACGGGCAGTGTAAAGGCAGCGGCGATCTGTTTCGCGCTGCCGGCATCCGGAATCGAGCCGGTTCGCGCAATAGGCTCGCTGGTCTTCATTTCGAGACCTAGTACCTTAGCCGCGGAAGCAAAGTTCTCGGCCGCCTTTACACGTTTGGCAAGTTCATCAGCGCGAGTCTTGGCCAAATCCACCGCTTTCTCATGGCGGTAATCGGTCAGGACGCGATCATGAACCTCCGCAAGCGCTGCCGGATGCGTCGGCTGAATATCTTTGACGGTGAAAACCACGTAGCCACGGTCAGTGTGGATCGGGGCGCTCAAATCCCCCACACGCAACCGGAAAACATCATCGAGAAGTCCTGGGGCATTCCCCAGCTCCGGCAGAGGCTGGTTGGCTTCGACCAGCTTGGCCTCACCGGTCAATAGGTTGAATTTCTTGGTGAGTTCTTCAATCGGCTCACGGCCAGTGCGCCGGATTTCCTCGGCGATTTGCGTGGACTGAGTTTCGCCGAGCTGCTCGCCCTTTTCCTGCTGCATCTGACTCTGGATAGAGGCTTTAACCTCGTCGAAGGTCTGTGTGCGGGCCATCTGGCGGTCAATCACCTGAATGATGTGGAAACCATACTGCGTTTTCACCAGGTCTGAAATCGACCCCTTTGGCAGGCTGAAGGCCGCAGCCTCAAACTCGGGCACGGTCTGCCCACGAACGATCCAATCCAGATCGCCACCCTTGTCCTTGGTCGTATCTTCCGAGTATTGCTTGGCCAGGTCGGCGAATTTCGCGCCGTGCTTCGCCTTATTGAGGACATCTTCTGCTTTCTTCTTGATCTCGGCGATTTCGGCGTCGGTCTTGCCGACGGTCTTGAACAGGATGTGCGCCACATGCGCGCGGTCTTCGAGCTTGTACGCGTCTATGTGGCTTTGGTAGTAGACCTTCTCCTCGTCCTCGGTGATCTGCGCGCGCTGACGAAGCTGGGCATAGTCCAGAACGGCATAATCGACCGTTCGGCGCTCAGGAACAATGTACCGGGCCTTGTTCTTCTCAAAAAAGGCAGATAGCTCGGCGTCGGATGCTTCGATCTTGGCTTGCAGGTCCTCCGGCTTGATTACGACGTAATCGATCTTGATCTTTTCATTGCCGCGCCGGTATTCCTCGAGAACCTCGCCCTGTGTGAGGGAGATGCCGTCGGTCACCAGCCGTTGAAACTTCTCCTGCAGCAACTCCTTCTTCACTTCCGATTCGAATTCCGGGACGTCCACTTGAAACCGGCTCTGCACTTCGGCGGTATACTTGTCCATGCCGATAAAGCTGTCACCGACGTAGGCGGTCGGGACCAGTTTCTTAAGAAGATCGGCGTGTTCCTCGTCGGTGACGCGCAAGCCGAGGCGGGCGGCTTCGAACGCCAGGCTGCGCTCAAAAATCAGCTGGTCCAGCACCTGTTGCGCGTATAGAGGCAGAAGGCTCGCCGGAATCTGGCCGTTGCGGGTAATGCGGCTCAGCTGGGTCTGCACGTCAGCCATAGTGATGGTCTGATCGCCCACCTGGGCGACTACGTCCACATCGCTGATCTCATTGCCGCTTTGCTGCGGCACCAGGTACAGCAGCATACTGATCCCAAGGGTCCCGATGACCAGCCCGAGCAGAACCCGCACACCGATTTTCTTTTCACGAATAGCGTCCAACACGACGGAAAGCCTCCTGCGCGAGCGCCTACAGTATTTTCCGGTTATACGGCGGAATGTCCGGGAAACAGGGTCTCACGCACCGAATAGCAAAACGATGCATTATAGTGGAGTTGGCCACGCACACTCAATCTCAATTGTTAGTTGGGCGGAGGGGAGGGCGTTTTGTAACGTTACGTTTTGTTCGCCGGAGGGAGGGGCGCCTCCTCAGGAGTAACGCGGCGCGTACGGGCCGGACTTCAAAGCGCACGCCTTCCATGCGCTGCAAAAGGGCAACAATCTGAAACAAATTGACGGCCGTTGGATTTCCTTTGGGACCGAACATCTGGTGTAACGTCTTTACGTGAAACCTGGTGAGCGCGGCAAGCCGTGGAAAACCCACGGTAGCATTGATGTAATCACGCAATAGTTCCTTGCCGAGCGCTACCTCTCCCGAGAGAAGGCTTTCCATCGATTCTCTTAGGATTCCCTTCCGATACGCAGGGTCGCGCTTAACACGGGCTTGAACCGTTTCTCGGAAATCTCTTGTTAAAGTCATATTTTATTCCTTTTGCTTCTGCTGCTTCTTATCGCGCTTGTAGTCTTCCCACCGGCCAATGGCCAGCTCGATATCGTTCTGCTGGCGATGTTTTGTCCCGCCACCGATGAGGATTACGATCCGTTCGCCTTCTTTCCCGAAATATACGCGGTAGCCAGGGCCGAAATGAATTCGGCACTCGAAAACGCCAGATCCAACACTCTTGACGTTGGAGAAGTTTCCCAGTGCAACGCGATACAGAGCCGTCGTCACCTTTTGAGCGGCTTCCGCGTTCAGTCCATCGAACCACTCGCGGAAGGGGCTTTGACCCTCGCGACCGTAGTATTCACGGATTTCGATCATCACGTTCAAAGGTAAAATATATTATGCCATCAAGACCTCAGGCGGGCAAATCGTGTCTATTGAGCCAATCTGGCTGAATCGTACTGCCCCGTTTTCCGAAAACCCCGACCCTTCGGAAACCACGAAGGGTCGGCCACCCGGAAGTTCAAAACCGCTCCACGAAGGGCCTGCCACCCGCCGGGGGTCTTGGTTTTTGAACTGCTCGATTTGGACGGTTGCCTCAAGAAAAATTTAGATTGGCCGATAATATGTGCCTTAGGAGTGTAAGGCAAAATGGATTTCAAAGGTATCTTCGAAGCCACAGTCTCTCTTGTCAAAGCGGCAGGAGCAATTCCAGGGCTTAGTGTATTCGTCGGAGCGGTGTGGTTACTCCCTGAAACCGAACGTCGGGCAAATCGCGTTTTCAGCAGTAATAAGGAAGAACTCGCCGTAAGATTCCGTAATCCCTTAATTCCATGGATCGACCATGAAAATAGCCCGTGGCGTAGGTTCCGTAAGCTCCAAGAAGGGTTTGGCTTTTGGCGGGCCCCGCGCATGCTCTGGCAGAACGCAGTAACTGATAAGTGTCGCGATTGGAGCGGCGCAGAACGGCGTATCAGAAGTGGGGTTTTCGCTGATCGTTCGCCGGATTCCCCGAACAAATTAACGAAACGCGAAACGGATTCGCCCGAATTCATAGCCCGCATCAATCGGCGCATAGCCCAGTCGAGTTGCAACTAGCCGGAACCACAGCTTTTGATACCCATTCTAGCACCTTCCGTATGGATGCAATTCACCCCAACCTATTAAAGTAGAATCAACCACCCTCCGGAGTTTTTGCTTGTTAAGAACTCACGCCACTATTGAGGAAAGGAGGGACTAGCCCCATCTTTTCACCAGAGTTGGGGGAGAGATGAATTGGGAGTTCGGACCAGGGATTTTTCTTTGGGTTCGCCGGGTGGCCGACCCTTTCACCTTTGAAAGGGTCGGGGGTCGACTTCCTCTGCCATCCACCCGGTCAACTGGTAATCCAGGCCCACTCAGACGGTATTTGGCATCAGTATTGCACTGCCGGAAACTCCATTGCCATGTGTCATATCCGGGACCACACCGCTATGCTAAATTTTAAAATCGGCTGAAAATCGGCAATCCTGCGATGCAGAACCATAAAATGCCCGGGGCGCAGCGTCCAAAGGTCTCCAACGTGGAGGTCTATTGGAAAACTGTTACCTATCGTACGGTGGCTCTTTATCTCCTGATGATTTTCGCTGTGGTGCTGGCCGCGTTATACCTGGTGTTCCCGGAAGCTTACAGCAGTGCGCTCACAAAGATTTCAGATAAATTGACCGGAGGGGTGAATACCAACGCGGAGTTGGCTCCACGACAGGCGAAGTTTGTAAACCTGGACGGCAAGGTTCAAGTTAAGAAAGTAAACTCGGTGCAGTGGGTTACCGCAGACTACCGCATGGCGCTCGATAAGGGAGATTTGATTCAGACCAACTCAGACGGTGCGGCGCGAGTGACGTTTGCCGACGGCACGACGTACACGGTGCAGGCCGATACGCTGGTGACCGTGGAAGAAAATTCCGTCGGGCATGACAGTGAAACGCGCGTCGCCATGCACATCAGTTCCGGCGCCGTGGACCTTGCGACCGGCACGTGGGATTCTCCCAATTCCAAGGCGGAAGTTTCCTTTTCCAATGCGGTGGCGTCGGTGAAGCAGAATAGCCGAGCGGCCGTGCGCAGCGATCCGCAAACGAACCAGGGTGAAATCACGGTGTCCGCCGGTACCGCGGAATTGGCGACGACCGACGGCCAGCAGCACGTGGAGATCGGCAAGTGGGAACGCGTAACCGTGCCGCCCGCCGGTGGAACGGTAACCAAGACCAATGTGCTTGCGCCTCCGGACCTGGCCGAGCCTCTGAATCTGCAACCCTTGATCGTGCCCGATCCGAAACGCGCGCCGGTACATTTTGAATGGAAGCCGGTATCGGAGGCCGTATCTTACGAAATCCGTGTCAGCACGACTTCCATGTTTTCACGCATCGTGGAGGACCGCAAACTGACCGGAACGGCTGTCGATATTCCGGGATTCGATCCGGGCGACTACTTCTGGGATGTGCTCGCCACCGATGCGCAAAAGCACGTCAGCGCGGCCAGCGAGACGTTCAAGTTTACACTCGCGACACAAGGCAAGGGCCAGGAGATGATGCTGGAAATCGGCAGCCCCGAGATACATGGTAACGTAGTAGAGATCAGCGGGCGCACCGAACCCGGCGCGGCGCTGATTATCAACGGCGAGGCCGTCGCGGATATACATCCGGACGGAACATTTAAATATTTTACGCAATCGTTGGGACGCGGCAGCCATTCGATCGCCGTCACGGGTCAAAATCGCCGCGGTGGCACGGCAATCAAGCACGTGGAAATTGTAGTTCCGTAGCAAGGCAAACGGCGCGGTTTTGTCCGGCTCCGCAACCGGGCAGCGCCTCCGATGCGCGGCATCCGCAAGCTGCAGGAGCAGCTCGGAACTGAGGGAAAGATGAATAAGAACGGATACAATCTGCGCTCGGTCTTCAGCCTGTTCTCTTCCGACCTGGCCATCGATCTGGGAACCGCCAACACACTGGTCTATTCCAAAGGCAAAGGCATCGTGGTGAACGAGCCTTCCATCGTGGCCATCAATAAGAACAGCGGCGAAGTGGTCGCGGTTGGCAAGGAAGCCAAGGAGATGCTGGGGCGCACGCCGGGAAACGTTGTAGCCATCAAGCCGATGAAGGACGGCGTCATCGCCGATTTCAAGGTGACTGAAAAAATGCTCACCTACTTCATCCAGAAGGCGCACAACCGGCGCGTACTCGTGCACCCGCGCATCGTGATCGGGGTGCCCAGTGAAATCACGCCGGTGGAAAAGCGCGCGGTGCAGGACTCCGCGTATCGCGCTCACGCCAGCGAGGTTTACCTGGTGGAGCAGGCGATGGCGGCGGCGATTGGCGCAGGCCTGCCCATCGAAGAGCCATCCGGAAACATGGTTGTGGATATCGGCGGAGGCACAACCGATATCGCCGTCATCTCCATGAGCGGCATCGTGTACTCGCGGTCGGTGCGCGTCGCGGGCAATGAGATGGACGAAGCGGTGATGCACTACCTGAAGCGCAAATACAACCTTCTGGTCGGCGAACGAACTGCCGAACAGATCAAGATGGAAATTGGATCGGCGTACCCGCTCGAAAAGCCGCTGACCATGGAAGTGAAGGGCCGCAACCTGATCGAAGGCGTGCCGCGAACGGTCACAATCGATGACAGCGAAATTCGCGAGGCGCTCTCCGAATGTGTGGCCACGATTCTGAATGCATGCCGCGTCGCGCTGGAGCGAACTCCGCCGGAGCTTTCGGCCGACATCAGCGATCGTGGAATCGTACTGACCGGCGGCGGCGCGCTGCTCAAGAACCTCGACAAGCGCATCCGTGAGGAAACCGGATTGCCGGTATCGATTGCGGACGATCCGCTGGCGTCGGTGGTGCTCGGGACTGGAAAGATGCTCAGCGATTTCCGGCTGCTGCGGCTGGTCTCGATTGACTAAACAGCAAAGACCTTTGAGAACTTAAAGTACTCTTCCATGATTGCAATTCCTTCACGGCACAAATCCCTGACGCTTTTAGCGGGCGTCATCGTGGCGCAATTGCTTTTGCTTGCGGTGCAAATCAAGCGCCAGGGACAGGTGCGCTTGATTCGCGTCTGGGCCGTGGAGCTGATGTCGCCGGTGCAACGCGCCAGTTCCTGGGTGTTTTATAATCTCGGGCACGGCTGGGGCAATTACGTGAGTCTGCGCCACACGCGGGAAGACGATCAGGCACTGCACGCGGAACTGGACCGATTGAAAGTGCGCAATGCCGAACTCGAAGGGCGCGCGCTGGAAGCGGATCGACTCGCTACACTGCTGAAATTCCGAGACGCCCATACGGATGTGCCAATGGCTGCGGCCCGGGTGATCGGCGGAAGTCCTGATTCGGGAAGCCAGATCGTATATATCGACCGAGGATCGCGCGATGGCCTGAAGCGCGACATGGGAGTCATCACTCCGGATGGAGTTGTGGGAAAACTTTTTGCCGTCTATCCGGATACATCCCAGGTCCTGCTGATGGGCGATAAGGAAAGCGGAGTGGGCGCGATGTTGGCGGGCACGCGAACCCAGGGCGTCGTCAAGGGAACCAGCAAGCCGGAATTGCTGATGGATTACGTCAGTAACGACACGAAAGTGTCGGTGGGGGAAGAGATTTACAGTTCGGGCCAGGATCGGATCTATCCCAAGGACCTGCCGGTCGGAACGGTGGCGGAAATCACAACCGATCGCAGATCGCCTTTTATGCAGATCATGGTGAAACCGTCTGCGCATCTGGACCGGCTGGAAGAAGTATTGGTACTACTTACGCGGCAGGATTTGGAAATGAAGAAAGAATCCGAAGCGAGTCCGGCGGCTGAACAGGCATCCCCCGTTCCGGTAAAGGCGGCGGAAAGCGCGCATTAGACCAGTGGCGAGACACTGCGATGGAAAATACTGATATCTACATAGGGCCCGAGCCCCACATCGAGGTTCACAAATATTACTCGGGGGTTGTGCCCGCGGCCGTTGTGCTGGCACTGGTTTTGCAGGCATTTTTTCCAGTGCATTTTCGCTGGGCCAGCTACCTGGAATTGCCTTTGCTGGTCACCCTGTACTTTGCCTTAAGCAAGCGCAATCCGTCTTCCGGTTTGCTGCTCGGGATGACGATCGGACTTTTGCAGGATAGCCTGAGCGGCACCCCGATCGGGCTTTACGGCATCGCAAAAACAGTAGTCGGATTTTTCGGGTCGTCCATCGGAGGGCGCATCGACGTTGAGCATCCCGTCGCCCGTTTTCTTTTGACGGTCGTGTTTTATTTGTTCCACCGCGTGCTGTTCGTAATGACCAGCAGCTTCCTGCTTGCCCAGCGTCGTGAGGCGTTTTTCAGTCTTCCGATTCTGATTGCCGCCGTCGTGAACGGCATCCTTGCGATTGGAGTGTTCTCCCTGCTGGACCGTTTTCGCAAACCTTCGTGACCGGATTTTGTGCGCCGGAGGGTATCCGATACGATGCGGGCCGTCTTGCACACTTCTGGTGCAAGTGCTAGTGTGGATGATAGTTAGGTTCGATTTGTAAACTGCACGTCGCGCCGTCCAGGACCGCGCGGAGTAGATGTGTCCATCTCTTTTCAAAATGATAAACGCATGCCGCAGGGCAGGCTGGCGATTGCCTCCTACGTCATCGTTGGAATGATTGCGCTGCTGCTGTTCGGGTTCTGGAAGCTCCAGATAGTCGATTCGGACCGCTACGCGCAACTGGCGGAGCGCAATCGCGTGCGGTCGCTTCCAATCATTGCGCCGCGCGGCTCGATGCTGGACCGCGAAGGCCGCGTCCTGGTGGATAATTATCCTTCCTTCAGCGTGCTGCTGTTGCGCGACGCCCCCACGCAGGTCGATCGATTGCTTCCCCAAATTGCGGATGGCTTGGGCATGTCGCTCGACGATGTAAAGCAGCAAATCGATGGGGCAAAGTACATGCCGAAATTCCAGCCCATCGTGATTAAGCCGGAAGCAAGCCAATCGGACATCGCGTTCATCGAATCACATCGCGCCGACATTCCCGTGCTCGAAATGCTGATGGTGCATCGCCGGCGCTACCCGCATGGCGATTTGATGGCCAGCGCAGTGGGATACGTTGGCGAAGTCAGTGCGGAACAGGTGGAGAACTCCGATTCGAAACTGAAACCGGGCGACACCGTCGGCAAAGCCGGGCTCGAGCGCCAGTACAATGACACGCTGATGGGCACCGATGGATTGCGTCGCGTGATCGTCAACAGCATTGGCAAGGAAGTCGGCCGCCTGGAACAGCAGGACGCCATTCCAGGAAAACCGATCCAACTGACGATCGACTACGATCTGCAAGCCGTAGCCGATAATTATATGGCCGATAAGGAAGGCGCCGTGGTCGCGATGGATGGGCGTACTGGGGAAATCCTGGCGATGGTCAGCAGGCCCACGTTCGATCCCAACGATTTTGCGGTCCGCATTCCCAATGCCGAATGGCGAGAGTTGAACACCGATCCCCGCACACCTTTGTTGAATCGCGCCGTTCAAGGCCAAATGGCGCCAGGCTCGGTCTTCAAGATCGTGATGGCGACCGCGATGCTGGAATCCAAGGCCCTCCCGGATGACTTCACGGCTTTCTGTCCTGGACACGCTGATTTTTACGGGCGCACGTTTCATTGCTGGCGTCCGGCCGGACACGGTTCTGTCGATCTTCACAAGGCCATCGTGGATTCCTGCGATGTGTTTTTCTATACCATCGGACAGCGGATGGGGATCGATCGGATCCAGCAATACGCTACAGGATTGGGATTGGGGCGGCGCACTGGAGTGGACCTGCCGAGCGAAGAGACTGGCCTGGTTCCTTCGGAAGAATGGGTGCAGCGCGTCTACCACCACAAATGGTACGCGGGGGAAACGATTTCCGTCTCCATCGGACAAGGCGCGGTTACGGTCACTCCGATTCAGATGGCACGTATGATCGCGGCCGTAGCCAGCGGCGGTAATCTGGTGCAACCGCATTTCCTGAAGAATTTTACGGCGAAGACCGATCGATTTCCGCTTGATGAAAATACCGTTGAGAAAGTCACGCAGGGAATGTACGGCGTGATCAACGAGGGTGGAACTGGCGCGAGCCTGAAGCTGCAAAATATCGAGTTCTCCGGCAAGTCCGGCACCGCGCAGTTGATGAGTTACGGAGCGGGAAGCAAGATGGGGAAAAAAGGAAAAGAAACCAACGGTTGGTTCGTCGGCTATGCGCCACGGCGCGATCCGGAAATCGTAGTGGCGGCGGTCATCCAAGGCAGCAGCGAGCACGGCGGCACCACCGCAGGACCTGTGGTGCGCGACCTCGTAAAGGCTTACTACGACAAGAAATCCGGAGTGAAAATGCAGCTGGAGTATACGGCGAAGGGGAAGCGTCAGGAGAATGTGGCGCCCGCCGGAAATGCATCAACGCTGGCAATTGCGCACCCCGGCATCGATCAAGCTGCGGCACAGGCCGTGCCGGTGAGCGCGAAGCCGACCGAAGCTCGTTGAGCATTTTTCGCAAGCTATTTCAGCATTCAAAAATATGAGAGAACGCGGAAAACTGGGCGATTACGACTGGTGGCTGCTGGCGACTACTTTTGCCATTTGCGGCGTTGGCGTGCTGGAAATCTGGTCGGCGACGCATGCAAGCCACCTCGCGGGAATGCACAACCACCAGATGGAATGGATCCTGCTGGGCGTCGGGCTGATGTTCCTTCTCTCCCGCGTGGATTACCACACGATTATGGAGCAGGCTCCCATTCTGTACCTGATTGCTCTGATTGCGCTGATTGCGGTGCTCGCCTTGGGACATGCCCGGTTTGGAGCCAAACGCTGGCTTCCCATTCTCGGTGGGTTTTTGCAGGTTTCAGAACTGGTCAAGTTGATTATAATTATAGTGATGGCACGTTTCTTTGCGGAAGTGCGCACAGAAGAGCTTAGTCTGGGCGACCTTCTCAAGGCTGCCGGAGTGGTCGGGTTGCCGTTGATCCTGATCATGCTGCAGCCGGATTTGGGCACTGCATTAGTGCTGGTGCCGCTGGCGGCTATTGGAGCATACTTGGCCGGGCTGCAATGGAAGCACGCCTTGGCTATAATGGCTTTGGCTGCCATTATGGTGCCGGTCGGCTATCATTTCCTGAAGCCGTACCAGAAGGAGCGGGTGACAACGTTCCTTCGGCCCGAGGAGGATCCCAAGGGCGCCGGTTACCAGATCCTGCAATCGAAGATCGCGGTCGGCTCCGGCGGATTCTGGGGAAAAGGACTTGGCAACGGGAGCCAAAATCAATTAGGCTTCGTACCGGTACGATATTCGGATTTTATTCTGGCGGCGCTTGCGGAAGAACTGGGCTTCGCCGGAGTTTTTGTAGCGCTGTTGTTATATATGTTTCTGCTGCTGCGACTGGTTCAGAACGCCCAGCGCGCGCATGATCGCGCGGGGATGTTTCTGGTCATGGGTGTGGCGGCGGTGTTGGGCTTTCATGTCCTGGTGAACGTAGCGATGGTGATCGGGTTTATGCCGGTCACTGGAATTCCGCTGCCGCTGATGAGTTATGGCGGTTCGGCGACTTTGTTTGTTTTTCTGGCTTTAGGGCTCGTGATGAACGTTCGAATCCGGCGTTTCGTCAACTGAGCGATTGGCTTTGCTTTCCGGCCTGCGCCGCGCTGTAAATGAAGCGAGCGCCCTTCGGGAAGAATTTTGAGAAGAAATTTAGTTGTGAGGTCAGCATCGCGTGAACTACGGAAGATCCATGAATATGACTTCCCCGGCGATCCCGCATAGCGGGGTGGAGCGCTCACTCATGCGCCGAGCCGGATTGCTGCGATGGCCTCCGAGGAGTTTTCATGTCGAAGGAGCTGGTGATTTCCGCGACCCCGCACGAAACGCGGGTCGCAATTGTGGAAGATGGACAGCTTTGTGAAATTTATATCGAACGCGAAAAAGAATTTGCTTTAGTCGGAAGCCTCTACAAAGGCCGCGTCACACGAGTCCTCCCCGGCATGCAGTCCGCCTTTGTGGACATCGGGCTCGATAGCGATGCCTTCCTCTACGTCAGCGATTTCCTGGAACATCTCGAGGAGTATGACCACGTTGAGCCCAAGGCCCAGCCACGTCCGCAGCAGTCTGGCGGCGAGGTGTTCGCGCCTTCGACAATCAATGGCGGGGTGACTTCCGAACCGGCCGTTTCGCAGGAATTTTCTGCGGAAGCAGCGGCGGCTCCTGTCCCGGCGGAAAATGGCGAAATCGCCGCAGTTTCTGAAGCTGGCGCGCCTGCCGTGTTGCCTGGCGGTACGCAGCCTGTCGCGCCTCCGGTACAGCAGAATCGTCGCCCGTTCGAACAAAGGTCGGACCGCGGACGCGGCGGCTTTAATAACGATCGCGGTGGACGCGGTGGACGTAATAATCGTCGCTGGGGACGCCCGAGCGGTGGACGCGACCGTCGGCCCGGCCGTGATTTGCCGCCATCGAAATATGCTTCGCCCCGGCCATTCGAATCTCGCCCTCCTCGCGAAACGGAGCCATACGAACCACCTCCGGCCGATTATCAACCGATCATTCTGCCCGGCGAATCGCTGGCCAAGTACAAGGACAGAATTCCGGCCGCTCCGTCAGCGCCTCCGGCCGAAGCCGCCACTGGCACAGCAACATTCCCTGCGGAGCTGCCTGCGCCGCCAACGAATTTGACAGTCGAGTCTGCACAGCCCGGAGTGAGCTTGCCCGATTCACTCTACGCTTCGACAATGCCGGGAGCGGCCATCAAGGAAGAATACGCGGAGTTGACGCCCGCCGCGCCTGCTCCTACCGTTGAGGAATTTGCGCGCGTTGCCCCAATTGAAGCTGCTCCACAGTTCGCGATTCCGCAGGCCGTTGCTCAGCATGTCGCCGAGCCTGAAATTGTTCACGAAGAACCCAGACACGAAATCGCGGAAGCATCGCAGGCACCGGTCACCAACGGCGCGAGTCTTTCCGATGAGCAAGTCTCCGCCCTAGCCGAGCAGCTTGCGGAAGCCAAGCACGAAGAGGCGCAGGCGGAAGCTGAACAAATCGTTGATGCTGAAGAATCGGCCGCCGAACCTTTCGTTGATGCCGCCGAGCTGGAAGATTTGCAGGATGCGCTCCACGACGATCACGAGGACGCGGCCGAGGAGGCCGACGCCGAAGCCGACGAAATGCACGACCAAATCATGGCCGCGGAATCGTCCACGGAAAACGCCGAAGGTCATCCGGGAGAGCAGGAAGGCGAGCACCCCGAACATCTTGGCGGTGAAGGCTCCGCGTTTGAAGAACATCCCGATCAGGAACAGATGGGCGGTCCTGAGAGATCGCACGAGACAGCGCAATCTGCGCAGGCGTCCGGCGCACAACCGACCAGCGCGCGCATTTCGAATCAGCAGCAGGCTCGGTTTCAACGCCCGATGCGCCGCGGCGGCAATAACCGCAACCGCCCCGGAGGAGGCCCCCGTCGCGGAGGACGTCCGAACAATCATCGCCCACATCAGCACCCGCAACACGGGCATCCGCGCCACGAGCAGCACAAGCGCCCGCAACTGATTTCTGAAATGCTGAAGGCCGGCGAAGAAATCATCGTGCAGATCGCCAAGGAACCTCTGGGTAAGAAAGGCGCGCGCATCACCAGTCACGTCGCGCTGCCCGGACGCTACCTGGTCTATATGCCCACTGTGGATCACATCGGCGTATCGCGCCGCATCGGCTCGGCGGAGGATCGCCAACGCCTGCGCCGCGTGGTGACCGAAGCCAAGGGCACATTCCCCGGCGGATTTATCGTGCGCACCGCCGCTGCCGAAGCGACCGACGACGAAATTCGCACCGATGTGGAATTCCTGGGCCGCACGTGGGACTCGATCCGCGCCGCCTCCGAGCAACGCCGCGCGCCCGCGATTCTCCACCGCGATCTGAACCTGGTGCAACGCATCCTGCGCGATTACCTGAGCGACGATTACGCCGCCATCTGGCTCGATAACGAAGAGGAGTACAGCAAGGTCGTGGAATTCGTGGGCCGCTTCCAGCCGAAGATGGTCCCGCGCGTGAAGCTGTACACCAAGGAAGCGCCAATCTTCGAGGAATTCGGCATCCAGCAGGAACTCGACAAAGCGCTGCGACCGAAAGTGTGGCTCAAGTCCGGCGGCTACATCGTCATCAATCACACCGAAGCGCTGGTGGCCATCGACGTCAACACCGGAAAATACGTGGGCCGCGGCTCGACGCGCCTCGAAGACACCATCGTCAAGACCAACCTCGAAGCCGTAAAGGAAATCGTCCGCCAAATCCGCCTGCGCGACCTCGGCGGCATCATCGTCGTGGACTTCATCGACATGGAAGAGCGCCGCAATCGCGACAAGGTTTTGGCCGCGCTCGATCAGGCGCTCGTTGAGGACCGTGCTCCCTCAAAAGCGCTCGCCTTCAACGAATTCGGCCTGGTCTGCATCACCCGCAAGCGCACCAAGCAGGCCCTCGAACGCGTCCTGTGCCAGCCGTGCCCGTATTGCACTGGCTCCGGCATGGTCAAATCCATCCCCACGATCTGCTACGAAATTCAAGTCGAAGCGAAAAAGATGGCCGTCGATCTGGATGCGCCCAGCCTGACGCTACGCGTCAACCCGGAGATCGCCAAGACGCTGAAGACGCGCGAATCTTCGCTGATTGAAGAGCTTGAGCAGGCTACTCGCAAGAGCATCATCATACAATCCGATCCTACGCTGCATTGGGAGCAGTACGATATTTATTAGGCTGGGATTTCAAGACATTCAGAACTCCACGTTTTGCGGAACAAAGCGTAGAGTGCCCGGCAGTGTGAAAACATTACCTGGCGGGGCGCCGTGAATACTCCTTGGGTCACAATCCTAACTTCGGCGGCGGTTGGCGCGCTGGCATCCAGCATGGTTACGCTAGTTGGGCAGCTTCTTGAAAGACGCTCGCGCCGGAATGAATTGCTTTTGGCGAAAGCCTTGGAGATGGCAATACGAAGGACCGATGTGCTTTTGGAAGCTATCAAGATTTCGGGCAAAGGTTCAGCTCGTTTGCCCGATGAAGTGATTAACGCGGAAACCTATTTTAGGTGGTTGAAATCGCTGCTAGTTTCGGGCAAGTTGCCAGCAGATACCGAAAAATATAAATAGATGGTGGGCCGGGTGCCGCACCCTTACGATTTTCAAGGGTGCGGGTTTTCTGTAAGTCCGTTCGCTTTTCTCACCGTCAACTCCCGATTCATCCTTCCTTCGCACGCGGAGGATTGCTTGTAGAGGAAAAACCCGCACCCTTCACAAAACCGGTGAAGAGTGCGGCTCCCCCGCGGTATCGTTCTGCGGCTGGCAGGTTCGATGGAAGCTTGCCCACATTTTCTGATCGAATAAAACGGTAAGCCGGGTGGAGTAGCACAGACTTCAGTCTGTGCGGTGTTGGTTCTTGTTCTTTTGCAAAGGCGCACAGACTGAAGTCTGTGCTACTAGAGCGAGTCGTACCTCTGCTCTTTCCACGGATCGCCGCGCAAGTGGTAGCCGTTTTGTTCCCAGAATCCGGGTGTATCCTCTGCAACGAGTTCAAAGCCGCGTACCCATTTCACGCTTTTCCAGAGATACAAGTGTGGGACGATCAGGCCGGGTGGCGCACCCTTACGATTTTCAAGGGTGCGGGTTTTCATTAAACCCGAATTCCGAAGTTGAAATCGGTTTTAGGAAGATTTTCTGGCCGATTTT
>CAZUNI010000019.1:0-69544 GCA_964622265.1 uncultured Acidobacteriaceae bacterium
TCAACTACCTTCTTTTCAAGACCCTGTATTAGGTTATGCAACAGCTTCTAGTCATGCACTGCAGAATCCTCCTGAGCCGGATTCGAACCCGCCCTGAATTTGTTCTTGCCCCGATCATGTATTGCCTACGTATTGGACACAGATGCAAGATTGCCGACCAACAGTGCGGGGTCTATCCGCAGGAACCCTAAACTACGCCAGTGGTCGAGATATCAACGCTTTACTGACGCTCCAGCAGGTTGGTACGGTGTGGACACACCAGTGACGCCGAAACCGACCGTATACGTTGTTCCGGTTGTCAATGCCGTTGTTGGGATGGCAAACTTCAGGGAAGCCCCTGCCGGATCGATCTCGGTGACGCTGGCCGTCGAAAATGGTGGATTTGCTGGGACAGTATAGAAATTTACCTGCGTTATGCTTGCTAGATTCGTGCCGGTGAGAGTCCCAGAGCCATCCGCATTCCAAGTGACTGGGCCCACAGTGGGCGCAAGCCGGAAATTCATGGTGCGGTTCAAGTCTGATTCGACCCCCGAGTTGTCCACGGCAAACAGCTCATAGCTAGGTTGATCAATTTTCGAGTAGTCCGAGGATTGCAGGACTGCAGTTGCGGTCGTGTTGTCTCCACTAACCGAGGACTTGAAATTGATGATCGCTTTCGTATTGTCTGGCGGTTTCAAACGTAGGGTCGTCATCGTATTCAGATTTGTTCCTGTTAAGGTACAACTGAAAGGGTGCGGTAGGGCGTATTGTAGATACGCGCCCGAAGAATCTGTCGGTGCATTCGCGCAATTAGGCGCGGCGCTCAGTGTTGCCGGCTGCCCCGTCTCTTGAATGTGTACGCCCGCAATCAGGCCAAATGAATGCAACTCCAGCGCGTGGACTTGGACCGGAGTCCAGTGTTTGAATCGGACCACTTTAAAATTGGAATCCGAACTGGTAAACCAAGAGCCGAAGTGCCCCTTCTTCGTCGGTTTATTTAGCACATCGCCGCACGCATCGCCTGTTACCCAGTCTCTTGAAAAATTGTATCCTATCTGCAACCAGCACGCTTCTTCCAGCGGCTTCACTGGAATGAACAGCACGACGGGTACCGAGCCGCTTTTTGGAACCACGACCTTGCTGGCGCTCGCTGCGCTGAATGCAAGGTCGTTCAACATGTTGAGGTTCTGTGTCGTCAAGTCCGGGATGAGAGTCTTCAGGACGGGCATTAATCCGCCCGTATACGCCCCCGTCGCCCCGGTAAGTGCATCGATTGCCGGCGAAGGCACCGCAACGACCGCTCCCATTATTGTTCCGATCCCCGTCACAGTGTTTATGAAGATGTGCTGGCGATCATAGTTCTGACCGTATTGAAGAACTCCCCGGACGATCTCTTTTTCGTGGCCAACTTGAAAGCGAGCCAGTTGCGCGCCATAGGCGTCCACGGCCAACTCCGCGTCATGGACGAGAAACTCGTTATTGGGGCTCAAATTTCGGATCGTAATCTGGGCTGCAAGATAAGTATCCGCGATCGTCCGACCGAAGGCTTTGTGAGTTTCGTCCCAGGACAGGATCGACATGGAGCAGGAAATGTCTGGCGGACGCTGATAGGGGACCACCTGGCTAGTACCCTGAGAAATGGCACTCCCGATTGCGGAATTTAGTGCAGCCTGCTCGGCCGCCGGGGTTTTGGTGTCAACTACAGTTGACTGGATACTAGGCAACTCTAATTTGAGCTCGTATAACGACTTGTTAGCTAGCTTCTGTCGGACTAAGTCTGCAAATTTCGTCAGGGCATCTATCTTTTGCTGAGCGTATGGATCCGGGATTGCTGGCGGCTTTCCTTTAGCTGTTGCAGACGGATTACTAGCTGTCTTATCCGCTCCCTGTGTTGCAGTGCTGGTTGAAGTTGTAGGTGGTGTCGAAGGCTTCATGGCGGCTGCGGCCGCTGCTTGAGCCACTTTCTCGGCGGCCGCCGCCGCCTCCGCTGCTTGAGCCAGTTTCTCGGCGGGACTAGTCGGAGTCTGAAATTGGGCAGTCAGGGCCCGGCCACCATAGCTCTGCTGTTGAGTGAGGATACAGGGAACCTGGTCCTGAACCGGCGGACCGTCACTCGCAAAATACACGGCGGTCGGGGGCGCGACCGGGCTCGCTTGACTCGTCGCGGGAGCGCTCGTGCTCGGCTGGTCCGTTGGCGCACTCACCACAGGCAGCGGCCATGCGGCGAGCACTGAGAGAATTAGGGCAATCCCAGAAAATCGTGTGGTCACTCTGCACCTCATAAATTCGAAGAGAATAATGGAAGCGGATACTAGTTATATGTTTGATACAAGTCAAGATATTTGTTCTTATAAATATCATTCGCCGAAACATGTATTTCGAATTCCCGGCCGACCAAACGACATCCAGCCAGTTTCGTCAATATCTAAATATATTGGTCCACCCAGGTTTAGAGGCGAGGTCGGCTGCGAGTTGCAGATAAGTGTTAATTACTGTAACGTTTTTCTTGAGCTTGGGAGGGCCGCAAAATGTCCACGAAATTTCTAATGGTTTCCGTTGCGATTGGCCTATCCCTGGCGAGCGCGGGGCTGGCACAACTTCCACCGGCGATGTTGAGCCCATCAAATGTGGCAAACTCGCAAATGCAGATGGATATGTCAGGCCCTGCCGATCAGGGCATTCCTTCCTATCACGCGTACGCGTTGAAGCCGCCGATTCCGGCCACGCTCGACCCGAAGCAGTTCCCCGATATGCTTAATCGGAACGTCTATTCGCTGGCCGCGAAGATTAAGCCCGTCCTGTACCAGCAACCGTGCTACTGCTATTGCGATCGTCACGTCGGTCATAAGAGCCTGCTGGATTGTTTTGCGGGGACTCACGGCTCTGAATGCGATATTTGCCAGAGGGAAGCTGTGCTCTCCTACCAAATGACGCAAAAGAAGAAGACGCCTGCGCAGATTCGTGCCGCGATTATTCGTGGCGATTGGAAGACGGTGGATATGCTTCCCTATGTGAATGGGCCGATTCTACGCTGAGTTTGCGCGCAGGTTTTTCACGCTAAACATCGGAACAAGTCTTCACGCTGCGCCGCGTATTGTTTCGGTCTGAAACGAGGGAGAGCAAAGCACGCCATTTTTGTATTGACTACTACTTGTCTTACCAATAGAGTTAGATAAAATGGGAGAGGATACCGACGCCTCTACACCCCGGGGCCGGATGTGACACCCGCTTTCGGCCCCTTTTGTTTTGGGCTTTCCCCGAGGTTGGCGCGGATTCAGATCAACGAGCTATTACATAAAATAAATCCATTTTTAAAGCTCCTTTATTCTCCCCTCGCTATTTTACGGAGTACCGTAAAGTTATCGGGAAGGACTTTCACCTTTCAGTTTTCCGGATTCTGATCATCGTAATTCCTGAAGCAAAGGGAATCGCCTGGCGGTGTATAATAGTGAGGCCGGAATCTAAAATCAGGATTCCGGAAAGGAACATTTACAACGGCTGTGCGGTAAACCCTGTCCTGTAAACCTATAACGGGTTCAGCCGATGGTACCTCATACGGAGTTCGATTGTGACCCTCATGCTAGATGACGACCGTCCCAAGCTGACCACTCACCAGAAGGCGCTGAAGATCAATCTCGATCCGGTTTTTTACGGGACTTTTGCCGAGATTGGCGCGGGGCAGGAAGTCGCACGCTGGTTCTTCAAAGTTGGTGGCGCGGCTGGAACGATCTCTAAGTCCATGTCTGCCTATGACATGGCCGTCAGCGATGCGATTTATGGTCGCTGCAAGCGCTACGTCTCGCGGGAACGCCTCCAAGGCATGCTCGACCACGAGCACAGCCTCAATATCGAGCGTTTGCGGATGTCGCGGGGAGACAGCACCGCCTTTTTTGCGTTTGCCAATACCGTGGCCGCGCGCAACTATCAGGGCACGAATGAGTGCCACGGCTGGATGGGCGTTAAATACCAGACTCGCCCGCAGGACGAAGACAGCCAGATTACGATCCACGTTCGAATGCTGGACAACGAAAACGATCTCCAGCAGGAGACGCTGGGCATTGTCGGAGTGAACTTGCTTTACGGCGCATTTTTCCTGTACCACAAGCCGCAATTGCTGCTCGAATCCTTGCTCGACAATCTGAATACGAGTCGCATCGAGATCGACATGATCGAGTTCTCGGGTATCGAATTCCGCCACGTCGATAATCGCGTGATGAGCTTGAAGCTGGTGCAAATGGGGCTCAGCGGCGCGGCCATGTTTGGGCCCACCGGCGAAGTCTTGCAGCCTTCGGAAGTATTGCGTAAGAAGCCCGTCTTAGTGGAGCGTGGCAGCTTCCGTCCGGTCACGAAGGTCAACATTGACATGATGAGTTGCGCCCATGAGCGCTTTGCCGCCGAGCCGGAGGTGGAAGCCGACAAGATCGTAGAACTCATGGAAATCACGATGCGCAATCTTCTCGAGGGCGGTCAGATTAACCTGACCGACTTTCTCGCTCGCGCCGACGTCCTAGCCGCCACGGGAAAGACCGTGCTGATCTCCGATTACTTCGAATACTACCGGCTGGCTGCTTATTTGGCGCGCTATACGTCCCAGCCCATCGCGGTGACGATGGGGCTTGCCAGTCTCCAGGACTTATTTAAGGAAGAATATTACGCGAATTTGGAAGGCGGCATCCTCGAAGCCTTCGGCAGGCTGTTTACAAAAGACCTGAGAATTTATGTTTACCCCTTAAAGGACCCAAACACGGGGGAGCTTAAAACTGTTCAGAATCTTCACATGCCCGGGGATCTCCACAACCTCTATTGCCACCTGGTGGAGCGCGGCAGGATCAAGCAACTCGACAATTTCGATGAATCGGTGCTGCACATTTTCTCTCGCGACGTTTTGCGGCGAATCAAGGAGGAGGATCCCTCCTGGGAAAGCATGGTGCCTCCCGAGATCGCCGAAGTCATCAAACGCCGCCGGTTCTTTGGGTACCGCGAGCCGGGTGTGCGCGACGCAGCTCTGCCGCGGTGAATCCAGGTAGCACAGGTTTCAACCTGTGCGCTTTTGGTTCTTGTACCAGCAATCAACCCAACACCGCGCAGGCTAAAGCCTACGCCACTTTCTCCTGCTGTTTTTCTCTGCCCCGGATTGCGATACACTCCAACGGATCTTTGTGCGATTCCTGATGCTGCGAACCGAATGGGAGGTGAGAGATGTCCGATGCGGGGAAGCCTGGGTTTGGAAAGGCACATTCGGCGATTTTGGCAATTCGCCTGATGATTGGGGGCGTATTCCTTCTTGAGGGAATCAAAAAATTTCTGTTCGTCGACCAGTGGGGCGGGGGCCGCTTTACCAGAATCGGAATCCCCTCGCCGTATCTGATGGCCCATGTTGTGGGCACCATAGAAATTGTTTGCGGGTTGCTCGTACTCTTCGGCCTGGGCGCGCGATTCGCGACGATTCCTCTGCTTGCCGTGATCTGCGCCGCGATCGCCACGACAAAAATCCCCATTCTGCTTAAGAGCGGCTTCTGGCCGATGGAGGCTGAGGCGCGCACGGACTACGCCATGCTGATGGGGCTGATCTTTCTGCTTATGGCCGGCTCTGGCGGTTGCTCGCTGGACGCGCGATCCGATGGAGATAAGTCCAGGTAATGTCCGATCTCCCGCAGAGTCTGGATACGGCGACCGGCAGCGCCGAACGAGTTTCCCTCACGGAATTGGCTTTATTTTTTCTCCGCCTCGGAACGACCGCGTTTGGCGGCCCCGCCGCGCACATCGCGATCATGGAAGACGAACTTGTTCGTCGCCGCAAATGGCTATCGCGCGAGAAATTCCTCGACCTGCTCGGCGCAAGCAATCTGATTCCCGGACCCAGCTCCAGCGAACTCGCGATCCACATCGGCTATTTGAGGGCCGGATGGATTGGCCTGATCCTGGGCGGAGTGTGTTTCATCCTTCCGGCGGCGTTGATCGTGGCAGTGATTGCCTGGGCGTATGTGCGATTCGGGCATTTGCCCGCGGTGTCGGCGCTGCTCTATGGGGTGAAGCCGGTTGTCGTCGCCGTCATCTTGCAGGCGCTGTGGGGGCTTGGGCGCACGGCGGTCAAGAGCAGTTTGCTTGCGCTTGCGGGCGCGATTTGCGTTGCGCTCAGTTTCCTGGGCGTGAACGCGCTGGCGATATTGGCCGGAGCGGGTGTTGCGATTGCTTGCGTTCGCGCGTTTGTTCACGCCCGGAAAGAGCATCGCGCGGCGCCGGGCGCATTCCCACTAATTCGAAGCAGCGTGCGTCTGAAACTGATGAAGCTTTTTCCGTTGGGGGGGGCGGGCGCGGCAACAACTATAACGACAGGCCTCGCTCCCGGCTTGTGGTCCCTGTTTCTGGTATTTCTGAAAATTGGGTCCGTCATATTTGGAAGCGGCTACGTACTGCTCGCATTTCTTCGCACCGATCTGGTGGCGCACAGAATGTGGGTCACCGACGCACAGTTGGTGGACGCGGTTGCAATAGGCCAGGTGACACCAGGGCCGGTGTTCACCACCGCGACTTTTCTGGGGTACCTGCTGCGCGGACCGGTTGGGGCTGTGGCCGCGACCGTGGGCATTTTCCTGCCGGCATTCATTCTCGTGGCCATAAGCGGGCCGCTGATTCCGCTGATCAGGCGATCCGCCATTGCCGGGGCATTTCTTGATGGGGTAAACGTTGCGTCGCTCGCGTTGATGGCGGCAGTCAGTTATCAGCTCGGACGATCTGCAATTGTAGACTGGCTTACGATCGGCTTGGCCATCGTCAGCGCAATCCTGCTGCTGCGCTATCGAATCAATTCGGCGTGGCTTGTTTTGGGAGGCGGCCTGGCGGGGATTGCCGCGCAGATCGTGCGGGGCGGATAAAGTTACTGAACTGTTTTCACAATTGGTAGTGGACGCCCCGCAGATTATGAACCATCCCATAATGCGTACCTATCATCTAAGAACTTTGAAGTGTGGTAAGGTTCGGGATCGACATCGAACGAGGAGAAATCAGCACATGAGACATTTCGAGCGACAGAAGAGAATTGGGACAGCGCTTCTTGCGTTAACTTTGATTCTTGCATTCACGGCTACAGCGGCACTGGCCCAGGCACCCCCCTCCTATTCACCGGATCAGCTGGACAAGCTGATTTCGCGAATCGCGTTGTACCCTGACCCGCTGCTTGCACAGGTTCTAGCGGCCGCGACATACCCGGATCAGATTCCGGATGCCGCCAAGTGGGCCGATGAGCATCACGACCTGACTGGCGACAATTTAGCAAAAGCTATTACGGACGATCATTTGCCCTGGGATCCCAGCGTTCAAGCCATGCTCCCGTTTCCCTCGGTGTTGGAAATGATGGCTTCCGACATGTCCTGGACTTCCGACCTGGGCAATGCATTTCTCGCGCAGCGTCAGGACGTCATGGATGCGGTACAAAGAATGCGCCAAAAGGCGAAAGACTTTGGCTATCTGCGGTCCAACGGACAGATCATTGTGCGAGGCGGCCCATATATAGAAATTGCGCCGGTGAATCCGGCGTTCATCGTGGTGCCGTATTACGATCCGCTGGTTGTATTCTACAGGCCTCGGCCGGGCTTTTTTGTCGGGGGCGCAATCCGCTTTGGATTCGGCATTTCGATTGGTGCAGCCTTTCGTCCCTGGGGATGGGGCGTAGGATTTGGTCGGTTCGATTGGGGCCGCCACGAAGTATTCATCAACAATGCCCCGTGGGGGCGCGTCTGGACGAACCGCACGGCCTATGTTCATCCTTACGCTGTGCGCCGGTGGGAGCCTGCCGGACGGATTGAAGGGCATCCCTTGCAACAACGCACCGAACGCGAACGCGAGGCGGGGCGCTCGGGGCGACCACGCGTGGAAGAGCACGGGCACGAACGGCGATAGAGAGCGTGTCTCAGGGGGTTTTGGGAATCTCAACAGGAGTATTCCGGGGCCCCTTCAAGCTTGATCTAAATATTGACACTCCAATTTCTGCGTAAGTGGTTTCGCCTCTCTCCGGAAGTTTTTCAATTCAGGTAATCCAAACAACAACTATTCGGCGGGCGATGCAGGCTTGCGCGGTTTTATCCAAAAATCGAGTCCCAGCCAAAAACTGTAGGCATGACGCACAAATAATAGGGACAAGACCACAGCGAAGGCCATCCACAACAGTATCTTCATGTTGGTGGAGAGCGTAGTAAAATCGGGAAATAGTAGCGAAACAAGGAAGATGGTCACGACGCACGCCGTTGTGGCCACATAGTTTATGATCATGGCTCCGAGGTAATATCCCTGCTCGGGGAAATAGGAAAGGCCGCATTCCGGACATCGCCGGAACATGCGAAAGACGCCGCGGAAGAGTCCTCCGCGGCCGCAGTAGGGACATCGCAATCGCGATGCGCGTTGGATAATTTGAGATAGTGGTGGTCTGATCACGGTCTTTGGCGCATTGAGTTTCGCACGGATTTCAGTTGTGTGTTAGGCAATTTGTGCCTGCAACCGAGTCCCAACCATTGTTCGCATGGCGGCGTTCGGAAATGCGTATATTGGCCAATTCCATTGATTGAGGGTGCAATGCCATTCGTGCCCGTTGAAGGTGGGAAAATTCATTATAGTTTAGATGGGCAGCAGGGCTCGCCGGTCCTCGTGCTGTCGAATGCGCTGGGGACGGACCTGTCGATGTGGGACGCGTAGTTTCCTGAGTTCACGCGTCATTTCCGGGTGTTGCGGTACGACAGCTACGGGCACGGAGCATCATCATTCGAGATGGGCGGATTTCAAATCGATCGGCTCGGCAGGGATGCGGTTCAATTGCTCAATCACCTGGAGATCAAGACCGCTGCGTTTTGCGGATTGTCGGTCGGGGGACTTGTCGGACAGTGGCTCGGCCTGAAGGCTCCCGATCGAATTACGAAGTTGGTGCTATGCAATACAGCGGCTCAAATAGGGAACCTCGAGGCATGGAATGTGCGTATCGATACAGTGAACAAAGGCGGCCTTGCCGCAATTTCAGACGGCGTCCTCGAACGCTGGTTCACACCTGCCTTTCACCAACGCGAGCCTGAAACAGTGCGCCGATTCCGCAAAGTACTGGAGTCCACGCGGCCGGAGAGCTACGTTGCGACGTCCGCGGCAATCCGCGATGCGGACTTTCAAAACCAAGTTTCGAAGATTCGGTCCGAAACGCTTGTAATCGCAGGAACGCATGACAAGTCCACACCTCCGGAAGCAGGGCGTTATCTCGCGCACCAAATCCCCAATTCAAAATATGTGGAACTCAATGCGGCGCATCTTTCGAACGTGGAACTGACGCAGCCTTTCTTAGAAGAAATCTTGAGGTTTGTTAATAATGAACAATGAGAATTAGAGAGGCAATCATAATCTGCAATAACACCGCCCTGGTCCACCAGTGTCGCAGTAAGTTGCCTATCTTCATGGAGTTGTAAGCTTCCTCACTATCGCAAGTTCGTCATTCGCAGATAGGAAACGCTCTGCCCAAATCCAATTGCCGGTGATTACCCGACAGCCTAGGATAGCAATAGGACAATCATTAATTTCCGTTAAGAATTCTATGTTTCTTCAATGAACAGGAAGCCAATGACCATCAATAGTCGAGACCCCCAGAACAGTCGAAAAAACTCGGAACGACTGGAACGGAAGGAGCGGGAACTCTGGCGGCTAGCAATACTTATGATCGTCATTCTTGCTGTTGGCATAGCCGTCTTGTCTCAGCAGGCGCTTCAAACAAGCTCGCTGCACCTCGAGGCCCTTCCAGTAGGGGCGGGAGTTCTTATCGCTCTTTTCGGTGCTTATATTTGGAACAAAAAGCGAGAGATTGACGAACTGCATGGTTTTGTTCGCGGTTATCTGGAAGTGAGAGACGCTCCTCCTAGCGCTGAACAACTTGATAAATTGGCCGAGGTTATATCTGCTTCAGGGCAGGGGTATCGGGAACTCATCGATAGCCTGGATCACGTAATTTTCACGATATCCCTGGATGGAAAGATCAAGACAGTCAACCAACGGGTCACAGAATTGTTCGGACACTCCTTCTCGGACCTGATCGGGCATGGGCTCGATGAATTTATTGATGAGCCTCGGCGGGAAAATCTGGAGAAAGCCGTCGCGCGTTTCGTTGAAAAAAGACAATGGACTGGAACTGTAAGGGTACGCCTAAAGAAGTCCGGCGCAGTGCGCTATTTCGATTGCGTACTACATGCGACGGTCAAGGATGGGCGCGTCGTTGGAGCGAGCGGGCTTGCACTGGACATCACAGATCAGCGCGAAAGTGAGTCCAGATTCACCGAGTTATTCGAGACACTTCAAGAAGGTGTTTATCTTTGCAATCCGGACGGAAAACTGCTGGATGTGAACCCAGCAATGGTTCGGATGCTCGGATATGAACACAAAGATGAACTTCTGGGAATGAATATCGGCAAGCTCTATCACGAACCCCCACAGGACCCATTTCCCAGGCGAGACCAAGCAAGACAAACCACTCTTTATGCACGAGAAATCACACTGAGGCGCAAGGACGGTACGCCCATCATCTGCCTCGATAACTCCAACGCCATTAGTGATGCCTCAGGGCGATTGATGCGCCACCAAGGAACCTTGGTGGACATTACCGAGCGAAAACATTCGGAAATAGAGTTGCAAAAGGCTAAAGAAGCTGCGGAGTCCGCGAACCAAGCCAAGAGTGCTTTTCTCGCGCACATGAGCCATGAAATTCGTACTCCGATGAATGCCGTCATCGGCATGACCGATTTGGCGCTGGAAACAGAACTTACTGCGGAACAACGGGATTTCCTCACGATGTCGAGGGATTCGGCCAAATCCCTGCTGAACCTGATTAATGACATTCTGGATTTTTCCAAGATTGAAGCAGGAAAGTTGGATATCGATCAAATGGAATTCTCTCTTCGGTATGCCATCGGGGACACTATCAAGATTCTTGGCTTACGCGCGAAACAAAAAGGGCTGGAGTTGACCTGCCAAATTCAGCATGACATACCGGAGATCCTGTTAGGCGATCCTGGACGCCTGCGTCAAATTTTATTCAATCTCATTGATAATGCGATCAAGTTTACGGTCCGAGGATGCGTGCATGTCCGGATCGAAATGGAATCCATATCAAGCTTGGATACTTGTTTGCATTTTTCAGTATCCGATAGCGGGATTGGCATACCCAAAGACAAGCAGCAACTGATCTTCGAAGCTTTTGCACAGGCCGATAGTTCGACGACCAGAAAATTCGGGGGAACGGGTTTGGGGTTATCCATCTCATCGCGGTTGGTGGACCTAATGAATGGAAAGATTTGGATTGAAAGCGAAGAAAATAGAGGAAGCACTTTCCATTTTACTGCTCGCTTTGGTTTACAAGTGGGGCATGCAGGCCAAGAACATTTCTCCGAGCCCGAAACGAACATTAGCAATCTTCCAGTATTGTTGGTGAACGATCATGCTACAAGCAGGCGTTTGCTTGAGCAAATGCTTGCCGGATGGGGCATGAAGCCCACGTCAGTGGAAAGCGGTCTTGCAGCAATTGAGGCATTAAGACAAGCTAGAGATTCTGGGAATCCTTTCCGACTATTGCTGACGGATTTTAGCATTGGAGACACTGCCAGTTTTGCCCTGGCAGAAGAAATAAGAAAACTGCCTGAACTGTCCGCAACTAAAGTCTTGTTATTTGTATCTAACGGCAATCATGGTGACGCAGCGCGCTGCCGCGAATTAGGGGTCGCCGCTTATTTGACGAAACCCGTCAATGAATCCACCCTACTCGACGCCATCACAACGGCGCTTGGGGCATCGGCGTTTCCGCAAGGTCGCGACACCCTTGTTACAAGGCATTCCCTTCGTGAAGGACGACAGAAATTACGCATTCTTCTTGCTGAAGATAACCCCATGAACCAGGTTTTGGCCGTTAAATTGATGAGTAAATATGGGCATACCATGGTCGTTACGGGTAACGGACGAGAGGCCCTTGCGGCTCTGGATAAAGGACGATTTGACCTGGTATTGATGGACGTCCAGATGCCTGAGATGAGCGGGCTTGAAGCTGTCTCCTTAATTCGCCAGAAGGAAAAAGAGACAGGGGGTCATATCCCCGTAATCGCCATGACTGCCTATGCCATGAAGGACGACAAACAACGCTGTCTTGACGCGGGCATGGATGCATATATTTCCAAGCCGATTGATAAGAAGACGCTCTTCGAGGCCATCCGAAATCTTGTGGGTGTTTCGATTGAATCCGATGTACGGGAAATCGAGAAGCATTCCGCGAGCAAGATTTTTGATGAGGGTTCGGTTATGAAATACGTTGGAGGCGATGCTGAACTGCTTGGAGAGATCATCAAGATATTCATGGCAGATTATCCAAAGCACTTGTCACGCATTCGAAGGGCAATAATGGACTGCGATGCCAAGGGATTGGAGCAGGCAGCGCATGCTATAAAGGGATCAGTAGCAAACTTATTCGCTTCACGAGCTGTTGAGGCCAGTGCGAAATTAGAGGAAATGGGAAGAAATGGCGCTCTGACTGGTGCCGAAGAAGCCTGTTCAGAATTAGATGCAGAGATAGAACAGCTTAGACAAGCCTTAAAAGAGTATGAGAGTTCTCCCGCGCGCTAGGATATCCAGCTTGAAAAGAACAGGAGTTTTACTTTCTCAGGCAATACGTTCCAAATCTAGGCAGGAACCGGGGATACCAATTGAACGATATGTACAAGCCTTTCCGGCTTGAACGGCTTCACCATATAAATTACGGCACCCAACTCGTGCCCTTTCTTGAAGTCTTTAGGTGCGCCGCGCGCGGTTAAAAAAATTACGGGTATATTTTTCAGCTTGTCCTCGCGCTTTACCAGATGACACAGATCGTAGCCGGAAATGTCGGGCATCATTACATCCAAAATCAGCACAGCCGGTGTGAGAACTCTCAGGATATTTAGCGCTTCTGCACCGTTCGAGGCGGTCTTTACGACATAATTGGCGCGTGTGAGGTGCGCCTCAAGAACCCGCAGAACGGCCAAATCATCATCCACCGCTAGCACTGTGGGACCTAGTTCAGATACTGGATGTGCTGGTTTCACAAATGTCTGCCATTTCCGGGACTCATGAACGGCGCAGTTCGGCTTATTTGTATCCCATTCGATTGTCGTCGCCGTTCCCTCTCAGGGTCAAGCCAAAGTCTTCGCGTTAATCACTATTGGTTTGTAACTAACGGGTATATATACCACGAGGAAACCATTTCAACGCTTGGCTTAGGTGTTTCGCAGCGCAGCGAGGGCTTCGCCAGTCGATTGTTCGATGTCGGCGTGCAGGCTGTTCCCATGGGCGTCCATCGTTACGATTGCTGCGAAGTTCTTGACGCGTAGATGCCACATCGCTTCGGGAATTCCGAACTCCATCAAGTGGACTCCCAATACCTTTTCCACTGTTCGGGCATAGTACTGTGCGGCGCCGCCGATCGCATTCAAATAGACCGCGCCAAACTCCTTGAGCGCAGCTGACGTTTTCGCACCCATGCCGCCCTTGCCGATCACCGCGCGCACGCCGTATTTTTTGATCACGTCGGCCTGGTATGGTTCCTCGCGGATACTGGTTGTCGGGCCGGCAGCTTTCACGATCCACTGTTCGCCTTGCTTCAACATCACCGGGCCGCAGTGATACAGCACGCTGCCGTTCATGTCCACGGGGGGATCATTCTTCATCAGGTACGCGTGGACGTTATCGCGCCCGGTGAACATCTCGCCGTTGATCAGCACTAGGTCGCCCACCTTCAGGGCGCGCATTTGCGCTTCCGTCAGCGGGGCAGTCAAAACGACTTCGCGCCCGGTGAGCGTGAAGCCCGCGCCACGCGCCATGCGTTCCACTGGACGCGACGGATCGCGATACAGCCAATTCGTGATTGCTCCGGTGTCCGCATCGAGGCGGACACCAAGGCGGCGGAACGCCCAGCAATCGTACGCCACGGACACGAAGAAGCTTGCAGGGAGGCGGTTTGCAGCGGTGATCTTGCAGCCGATCAGAGACGCCTTGCCGCCAAATCCCATCGCGCCCACGCCCAGTTTGTTGGCCTCGACCAGGATCTCGGCTTCGAGATCCGCCAGCACGGGATTGGAATTCACATCGTCTAGAGTGCGGAACAGTTGCCCCTTCGCTAGGTCGTACCCGTGCGCGCGATCGCTGCCGATGCAAACGCCGACGGTGCCCGGCGCGCAGCCCTGTCCCTGCGCCTGCCACACGGCGTGGAGAATGCACTTGCGCACGCCCTCTAGGTTGCGGTCGGCGCGTCCCAAATGGTCCAGATTGCAGGGGACCGAGTACTGAATATTTTTATTTTCGCAGCCTCCGCCTTTGAGGATCAGCTTTACTTCGATTTCGTCCTCATCCCATTGTTCGAAATGTACGACGGGAGTTTCTTCGCCGAGGTTGTCGCCGCTATTCTTGCCGGTGAGCGAATCGACCGAATTCGGGCGCAGCTTGCCGAGTCGCGTCGCTTCGGCAACGGCGGCCAAGATCGCTTTCTTGATGCGAATCTGGTTTACTCCCACAGGCGTGTGCACCACAAACGTCGGCATGCCGGTGTCCTGGCAGATCGGACCCGTATCGTCGTTCGCCATGTCCACGTTGGACAAAATAATATCGAGTGCCTGCGAAGATTGTGTCCCGGGAGTCTCGCCGCCCGCGGCAATCGACATCGCAGCGCGCACATCGGGCGGAAGATTCGTGGAAGTCTGGGTGATGAGTTCGAGCAAACTGCCGGAAAGAAATTCCATCGTGCGTTCTCCCAAATTCGATTTTCACTCTAAATTGTGAGTAAGATTCTACCGAATAGATTACTACGTTTTTCGCCGGGACGGGTTTCTCTGTTGTGGGGATAAATAGCAACTAATCATGACTGGAAGAGGCAGCGAGCGCGATTTCCTCTTTATCCGCCAGCAAAGGGCAGTCCGGCGGAAGCAGCGCCAGCTTTTTCGCGATGATCTTGTCCGAATATTTGGCCAGATAGTGAACGATGGTTTCGATGCGAATCTTCACGCTTCCGGCGGGCTTGGTGGAATCCAAGTCGCCGAACTTGAAAAACAGAGTTCCGGTGGCTTCCACGATCTTTTGCGTCGGCGTGTAGGTTGGCTGATCCATGCCGCATTCGTAGCTGGATAGACGCAGAACGCACGTGATCCACGGAAAGCGCGTCGCGAACTTGGCTCCCCACAGGATTTCGTTGGTGTTGCTGCTGTTGGAGGATGTCCACACGTCGGAAATATCCAGAGGCGACCTGATTTTTTTGGCCTGCACCTCTTCGCCAAAAATCCAGCCCAGCAAATCATCGTCAACGGGCAGATATTGCAGCCAGACGATGGGATAGCCATGCGCCTGCAAATCGGATTCGATCTCGTGCCCGATGCCCGGGTCCATGTGGTAGGGGCGTCCCAGCACCAGCACGCAGGGTTTATTCTCGCGCGCGCACCACGTCAGGATTTTGCGCGATTCGTCGCGCATCTTTTTATTGAACGCACGCAACTCCTTGTATCCGGTTTCCACAGCGTGCTGCGTCTCAGCGAAATCGAGATCGAAAACATCTTTCAGGGAATCGAAAAGCTGCTTGGGAACGACGTCCGGCTCGGCCATGCTCACGAACGGCGAAGTGTATTGAATGCCGTTGTCGGCAAACACATCGCTTTCCTTCATGAATCCGGCTTTGATATTTTCCGGCCCGGCCATCACGCGCGTGCAGCTCAAAGTTTCCGAAACATGCCCGCGCAAAAACGAGGGGAGCGAGTAAATCATCGGACTTAAAATAATGTTGAGTTTTTTCTTCTGGCCGAAGATCAATTCCCCGTAATGCCCGCTGATGGCTTTCACCGGATAGCAGCAATCGACCGTTCCTCTGCCCTTGCCGAATTCGCGGCCCTGCTCCTCAGAGCTGTCCGAGCTGAAGACGATATTTTCGGAGGCGATGCCGATGTCGCGCAGGAAGCCTACCCAGAATTGATGGGTGCTCCAGATGTTCAGGACCTTGGGAATCCCAACGCGGATTCCGGAGCGGTCCTTAGGCGGAGGCGTTGACTCTGCGGAAGCCTTCTTTGCGAACCATGTCTGCAATGTTGGGAAAGGCATTTTTTGTCTTTTCGATTCCGGCTTTGATGACTTTCATTTCGTTCAAATCCTCGACCAGGCCCTTGGGGCATGAGTTGTTGACGATCACGCGCTCCCAGCCCTTGGAAAGCGGCACCTTGCTCCACTCGCGGCCGTTTCCGCCGGGCAACTCCACGTCGATAAAGCTGCGCTGGCAATCCACGGGGCACCACTTGCAGACGGTTTCTTTGGAGGTCGTGGTCGTGTAGGTCAGTTGCTCGATTACGTCGAAGCCGCGGAACTGGCTGCGGTTCCCGCGCGCTGCCCAATCGAGCGCCACCAGCGCCGCGCCGATTGCGCCCGCTTCTCCGGAGTAGGGATGCACGACGACTTCCGCGTCAGGCACCTTGGAGCGAATAAAATCGACTTGCGTTTTGACGACAGCCAGATTCTTGTGCGTTCCACCCTGCAGAATATATTTCTTGCCCACGGATGTCAGATTGTTCAAACCGCCCGCATAGATCCACACGTTCAGTGGAAGGATCGAGCACAGCGCGGCGAGAATTTCTTCGGCCTGCCAGCCCTTGCGCTGTTGATTGACGATGTCGCTTTGCAGGAACACTCCGCAGCCCATCGAGAGTTGCGGCATGGCCTGCGCGCGAAACGCTCCGTCGGCAATTTCGTGGAGCGGAATGTTAAACCGTTCAGCGACGCCCTGAAGGAAAGCGCCATTGCCCGATGAGCACTGCGAGTTCAAGCGGAAATCGCTCACCGCGCCGTTCTTCAGGATCATGATTTTGACGTCCACGCCGCCGACGTCACAGATGCAATCGGCATCCGGGAAATAATGCAGACCGGCGGATGCGTGCGCGATGGTTTCGACAACGCCGCAATCCGCGCCGAGAATGCCCTTCAGCAAATCCTTGCCATAGCCGGTAATTCCCAGTCCGAGAATCTTTCCGTCGCCGATCACTTCACGAAGTTGGCGGAACAAGCTTCGCGCATCCTCGATGGGATTGCCCTTGCTCAGCGCGTAGCAGGAAAAGAGTAGCTCCTTATCCGGCGAGAGGCATACGGCCTTCGCTGTGGTCGAGCCAAAATCGCAGCCCACCAAAACATGATCTAGCTTTAGTTTTTGGGCTGCAGTTTGTGCGGGTTTGGGAGCGCTGTTCCCAACTGAGGTCGCGTCCATCTTTGAATACAGATCGATGAAGGATCGCAGATTGTCTTCGCTGTCGCACAGGCCGCCGCGTCCCTGTTTCTTTTTCTCTTCGTATTGGCCTTCTTCGATCCACCACAGTAGCTGTTTCGTGCCCTGGTAAACGCCGACCGATGCCGATTCGCCCATGCCCACTTCAATGCAACCCTGCGCCGCGTAGTACAGCGCATCTTTCGGCACAATAATCAACTCTTCCGGCTCCCGGCCGTCGGGCATCTCGATTTTTCTTTCTTTCCAGATGCGGCCCAGGTGCAAGCGCCAAGCTTCCTGCAGTCCCTTGAAGAACAAATTCGGGCCCCCAAGCAGGAGAACCTCGGGAGAAGGCGTATTTCCGCGCGTCAGCGTAGCAAGATTCTGATACACCACTGCCTCAAAGAGGGAAGCAATGATTTCATCGACCGTCACTCCGGCTTTCAGCAGCGTGTTGGCGTCGGCTTCCGCGAAGATGCCGCACTTGCTGCTGATCTTGTGCAGCGTGTGGCCGGTGTAATGCATATCGGAAAGCTGCTCGGGAGGAATCTGCAGTTTGCGCGCCGTCTTTTCGATGAATGTACCCGTCCCGCCCGAGCACGCGCTCTGCATCAGGACTTGCTTGCTCTTATTTTTTTCGTTGCCATTGAAGAAGATCGTCTTCATATCTTCCCCGCCGATTTCGCTCACAAATCGCACAGCGGGATGAAGCTTCTCGACGCTTGCGGCAACCGCGACCACTTCCTGAATGACTTTGGCTCCGGTAAGGGGAGCGATTAATCCGGCTCCCGATCCGGTGAAGAAGACGCGATCGTGTTGGGGGGTAAGTCCGTGCTGCGATTCGAGCCGCGACAGGAACTGCAAGACCTTCTCGGCCTGCTTGGTGTTGTGCCGCTCGTAGGCCTGGGCGATGATTTCACCATCCGCGGAAGCAAGAACGTATTTGCAGGTGGTGCTGCCCACGTCGACGCCGCAGATTTTTGCGCCGTTTGAGGCGGGACGCAGTTTCTCCGGCGTCTTGATCTCCACCATGCCGGGGTCCCGCATCTGCGGCACGATCTGGACGAGATTTCCTTCAGCCATTGGGTCTCCCAACTGCTCGAATCGATTCTAAACAGTCGCCACGGGTTTTGCGCCGGCCAGGTGCAGAACGTAATTGGCTGCGGTGGATGCGTAGCCCATGTGCGGCACGCGGTAGGTGGCCTTCTTCACTTCAGGCCGCTTGGCTTCGAGCTGGCGGACTTTCTCTAACGTCAGCCCGGTCTTCGCCATCGCTTCGACGAACTCCGACTGCGCGCGTTTTTTGGCCTCGGTGAGAATCATCTGGCAGCGGGACAGCGCATGGACCTCGGCGTCTCCCTTGACCTCGATCGGCGCATACAGCAGGTTGGGATGCTTTCCGAGCACGTTGGCCATCGCGCCCTGGGACATCGTATTCGGCATGCAGGAGTACGGCGAGAGTTCGCACGTCATGTTGGCCTGCTTGTGCAGGTGAGCATGCAGCGCCTTGCCGACCAGCATGTGACCTTCGCCGCCGCGCAGTTCGAAGTGGAAGAATGGGGACGCCAGCTCCTTCAATTCTTCCTGATCCGGCAATTCGTGCGGCACATTGCCCAGCGCCTTGCGGAAGCGGTTATAGGTCCAGACATAGAGCTTCTCCATGCCCTGAACCATGGCGATATTCCGTTTCACCTTGCCATCTACTTTGGCCTTTGCGCGCAGCCGCCAGATCGGCGTGTGCAGCAGGTAGCCCAGCCACACGGCCACGGGGGGCGGCATGACTTCTGAGCCTTCCTGCTCCAGCCACCGCTTGATGTTGTAGTTGCCGTCGCCTTCATGCGTCTGCAGCCAGAATTCGCCGGTGATTTTGATTTTCGGCTTCACTTGCAGGCGGTCCACTTCAATCGCATCGAATTTCTTTCTCACCACGCGCAGCGCGTTCGCGAAATATCCGGTAAGGAAGTGCCACGCCAGCATGCCCCACTTCTTCTCGAAAAGCGGACGGTTCTGAAACACTTCGAACAGGTAATCCGCGCTTTCCTGCATCACCTTGTCGGTTTGCCCGGGGATCACTTCGTACGGCCGCGTGAGGTATTCCATATCTGTCAGGATGTCTCCGCACAGAATCGCCCAGACGATCCCCAGGCTGAGCTTCATATTGATTTCGAGGCCGCCGCCCTTTTCCGGGGCCTGATCCAACTGGTCCTGCGCCAAAAGGAAGAGTCGAAAATCCTTCAGACCCATGCCGTCGAGGGCCATTTCGTAGGATTCATGATACTGCCCAAACCGGCAGGGGCCGCAGGCTCCGGCCGTCAGGAAGACGTAGTCATCCAACGTCTTCTGCTTCCCATTTTCGGCGACTTCGGTTTTCAGGAAATTCACCAGGCTGCCCGTGGTAAATATCGTAGGGCAGCAGGCACCGACGTCGATCAGTTCCTTGCCGGCGTCCAGGTCCGCGCGCGTGATATTGGGCAGCGGCTTGGCCTTGTAGTTCAGGTTGTTGAACACGCCCTGCACCAGCCGTTCGTGCTTCCACGTAAGGCCGCCGAACAGAATTGTGGTCGTGTCGCGCTGTTCCCGTGTAAATGGCCGCGCTTTATAAGAGGTGTAATGAGTGACTGCGGTCGCCATACGAAGCCTCCCTATTTTCTTTACATTCGAAACATTCTATCCGGATTCTGAACACCAGGAACTTCTATTGGACAGGCAGGGGAACACCGATGAATTGCGGACAAGGACTGCTGCGACGATCCCCTGAGAAAGTCGTGCATATCTTCACCTGAGCATGCAGGCCAAGGTTTTAGCCCAATCGCAAAAAGGCCCAAATTCAGTGGTGGGCAAGTTACGTACCCGAAACCGAATTCGACCCAACTGTTATACAACAAACTTTGTGACGAATGTCACAAAAGATTGTGATGGATGCCATTGGTGAAATACGCGTCCCAAAAACCCTCGAAACCGCCATTGACGAGCCAGCGGAATCCTATTTTTTTGGACTCCCGACAAATGACACCTCCCGTCTAATATGTGGAGTATGTGGAGAAGAGTTGAAGTCCGTCGAATGAACTTGACACTATTCCCAGCCTGAGCTTAAGGTTGGCGATAATTTGCTGTGATAGGGTAAGATATCTGGAAACCAGGAAATGAGATTTTTGAAATGAATAAAACGACTAGGACTTTGTTAAAAAGCAGCCTTTATCTTCCGCTGCTGGCAGCATTTATCGCGGCCTTCGCAGCTTCGCCTCTCCGGGCGCAGGTGGACCTGGCGGGCACCTGGGGCCAAAAATTCCAGGAAGACATCGTCGAGCGCGGCGACGTGGCCATTGGCGATTACGAGAGCCTGCCGATCAACGATGCGGCGCGTATGCGAGCCGACACGTGGAATGCGGAGCAGTGGACGATGGTGGAGCATCTCTGCCACGCCCACCCGATGGATTATTCGCCTCGCGGACCGTCGCAAATGCGGATCTGGTCGGAAATTGACCCGATGACGCAGGGCGTCAAGGCCTGGCACACCATCCTGAGCTACATGCTTCCTGAGCGGACCATCTACATGGATGGACGCCCGCATCCGCCCGACTGGGCGCCGCACACCTGGCAGGGTTTCTCCACCGGAGAGTGGGTAGGGGACATGCTCAAGGTCACCACCACGCACCTGAAAGAAGGCTACTTCCGGCGCAACGGCCTGGCCCGCAGCGAAAATGCAAAGATGACCGAATACTTTTTCATGGACGGGGACAACATCACGCTCGTCAACATCATTCAGGACCCGGCCTATCTAACCGAGCCGTTCGTGGTTTCCTCGGACTGGGTGCGCGACGTGGGCAAGCAGCTCTCGCCGAATTTCTGCATCTCCACCGTGGAAATCGACCACCCCAAGGGCTGGGTCGCCTACCACTTGCCCAAAAAGAACCCGTGGCTGAAGGAATATGCCGAAACAGCGGGGATTCCGTATGAAGCCGTGCGCGGCGGAGCCGAAACGATGTATCCCGAATATCAGAAGAAACTGGCGACACTGCCGATACCTCCCAAACCTGCAAGCAACTCCTCGGAGAAGGGAAAATAATGAATCGTACCTGGTGGGGGAGGGCAGGCAGGCTGGTATTGGCCGCGGCGATTCTAATTGGCGCAGCTGGATTTGCGCGGGCGGCGGACCCCGCCGCCGAGGAAGTGAATCTCGGCACCAAAAACATTCACGTGTGGCGCGTGCGCGGGAATGTGTACATGCTGGTGGGCGCAGGCGCAAACATCACTGTGCAGGTCGGCGAAACATACATCATCGCGGTGGACACAGGGCTTCCGCAGTACGCCGATGAAGTGATTACAACCATCCGGCACATCTCCGATCTGCCAATCCTTTTTTTGGGAAACACCAGCGCCGATCCGGACCACACGGGCGGCAACGCGAAGCTGGTCCAGGCGGGATCGGCTCTGCCTAATGCCACGATGGGCTTTTCCCGTGAAGAGGAAAAAGACCCGTCTCGCTTGAAGCTTTTTCCGGGTGGCACGATTGTGGCGAGCCTAAATACCGTGAATCGGACGAAAGAGGAGACGGGAAAGCAGGACGCCATCGGTTTTGGCAATGAAGGATTCAAGCTGTACAACGGCGAAGGCGTCGTTTTCTACAAGATGCCGAACGGCCACACCGATGGCGACTCCGTCTGTTTTTTCCGCGCATCGGACGTGGTGAGCGCGGGCGATGTTTTCACGACTACGACTTATCCCGTGATTGAGACCGAAAACGGCGGCACTGTCGCAGGCTATATCGATGCCCTGAACGATCTGATCGACATCATGATCCCGAGGTACGGCGAAGAAGGCGGCACATACGTGGTCCCGGGCCACGGTCACCTTTCGGATCGCGCCGATGTGGTGAACTACCGCGACATGGTGACGATTATTCACGCCCGTGTCGAGGACATGCTGAAGCAAGGCATGACACTCGAACAAATCAAAGCGGAAAAGCCGACCCTCGACTACGACGGCATTTATGGCGCAGAGGGCGGCAGCAAATTCCTGGAAGTCGTGTATCGTGAGCTTGCGAAAACCATGGGCCCCCGCAAGGGGAAGTAGCGGGAACAGGATCGACTAAAGACTATGAGAATGAAGCATCGAATTGCTAAACATGGCTCTGCCGCGTGGCTTGCGGTGGTCGGAACATTGCTAGTGCTCACCGGCGCGCTCGGAATGCACGCGGCTCAACGCCAGGCTGCGGCGCCGCCCCCCCGGCTGTCCCCCAAGGCCGGCGCGGTAATCGACCTTACCGGCTATTGGGTTTCAATCGTGGATGAAGATTGGACTTGGCGCGAAACGACTCCCGCCAAGGGCGACTACGGAAGTATTCCTCTGAATGCGGAAGGAATGCGCCTGGCCGATGCGTGGGATCCCGACAAAGACAAAGCGGAAGGCAACGAGTGCCGTGCCTACGGCGCAGCCAATATCATGCGCATCCCGGAGCGCCTGCACATTACTTGGGCGGATGACAACACGCTGCAAGTCGAAACCGACGCCGGAATGCAGAAGCGCCTGTTCCACTTCGATGGCTCAAAGTGGAAGGGCGGCGAGCCGGAGTTGCAGGGAGATTCGATAGCTAATTGGGACGATCAAGTCCAGCGGCGCTCCAACGGCACCCCATTCGGAGGCCCGGCACCGGGCAAGGGCGGCAACTTGCATGTGGTCACCACGCACATGCGGCCGGGATATTTGCAGAAGAACGGAGTTCCCTACAGCGGAAACGCGGTGTTGAGCGAACATTTCCGCGTCCTGGATTTGGACGGCAAACCCGAGTACATGGTCGTGACGTCGATGGTCACCGACCCCACCTACCTGAGAGATACCTACGTGCTAAGCGGACAATTCAAGCGCGAGCAGGACGGCTCCAAGTGGGACCCCGAGCCCTGCCGCCCGCTGTGGCCCTTGCAGCTTCGCTCGATCTTGGGCCGAAGCCGAAGAGGAAGTGTGGCCATAAGTCAGTAGGCTGCGAATTGCGTTAGATGGAACAGTTTTCTGCCTCTCAACTCTTGATCTGCAATTCCAACGGCTCCCGGGGGAGAGCCTGTCCCACTGGGTAGTGGTGTCATTTGAAATCGGCTTGAGCATGAAAATAGAAGATTGGAAGTGTGATTGCTAGGGTTCAGTCTTAATCTCAAAGTAGAAAATATCTTTGCCCGTAAATTCCTCGGCGGCTTTGGCCTCCCTATGGAATCTTCCTAACGCAACCAGCGCCGCTTGCACCTTTTCCGAAATGGCCACTTCGCAGGATGGGCAGTGGCTTGGAACCTTAGCCGTTTCGATAGTCAGCATTATCCTTGTCCCACATTCAGGGCAGACTACTGTGACGGACGTTAAGTCTTTCCTGTTTGCGGTGATTGCCCGATAAATAGGTGTCATGGAGTTTTTACCCGGAACTGCAAGTTTAGTTTCCCGTTTTTTGCTGCATTGTAAAACCGGAGGTAAGCGGCCAAAGCTGTCTTTGCTTCATTGGAATATGCCTCATTGCAGGATGGGCATCTCTCAGGCATTCGAAAGTTTTCTTGGTCCATGTCGAGGATTACGCCCGCTTTACAGGGACAGTAAATCTCCAAGCAGGACAATTCACCAAACTTGATCGAAATTTCCTTTTCGCCCATACCCCTATTGTATCCCCCGAGTCAAAAATCTAATGTTTGGAGTCGTCAAAGCGGCGATCTTAGTTTGACAGTGGCGGTACAATAGCGGCGTCCTGTAACGTGCTACACGAACTTTATGGGAAGAACGGCAGTGACTAACTGCTATTGAGAATATTGGCGGGATGAAGTCGAAAACAGAAAAGCCCCGATTCGTAGTCGGGGCTTGTTAAAAACTTTTGGGCGCAATCCAAAGGTACTACAGGAGTGTGCCCGATGCAAACCCGTAATCACACCGATCCTCTAGATTTTTCATCGGTTCGCCGTTCATACAAAAAGAAGTTAACGCCATCTGGAAGGAAGACGCTCAAAGAGCAAACAACCTTTGAATCAACGTCAGGTTTGATTGATTCGCCTGCTTCGCGTGGGTCGGCGTACCGAAGAGTGCAAACACTTGGGTCAAATACCACTTTACCTGTATTGTCTCCAAATACCGTTAGTGTAACTCGACCTTCCTCAACCTCGGTTACGTATACCCACAGTTCGACAGCAAAGGAAGTAGCATCCAATCTCAACTTAATCAGCGCCGAAGAGGCCCGCCAACTTTGGAGGATTAGAAGTTCGTTCACGCGTTCAGAACTCAATTTTATCGGCTGCGCCGAATCCTTTGGAATCAATGAAGCAAGGCATCTAGCGTCCAAATTTGGCTGGCAATACCAGCTTCCATTGCGGGAGTTACACGCAATGAGGAATGAACCCGGCAGAAGTTATACCAAGCAAAGTGCAAAGCACAAGCGGCTTTCAAGTGAGAAAGTTTCTTCGAGAAAGCATTCGTTAGCCGTGTAAATCGGCGCAATTGCATCCGTATCGTGAGATTCTGTCGTTCGATGTGCGACGTTGAAATCAGGTGTTGCTTCGGGTTTCCTGTGACTGGTATAGGCAAGGCATTGACGAACTCGCCGGGGCTGTACCGCTTGTCCTGTGTTGACGCTTCCTGATAGGTCTTAATCAGCATGGCGTAATCCACGTTTGCGCCGAATGCGTCCTCAACTGCCGGGAGATAGGGCCGGAAGCCGTCTGTAGTCAATTGCACGCGATTGGCGAGTCGTTCCTGTAGGTCTTGGATGAAGAACCACGCGTTCTCAGAAGTACGCTTGCCGACGCGGTAGCAGGGCACCAGCTTGGTTTCTGAGTCCATTGCCACGAACACGTATTGATCGCCTACCAGTGTCGGGTTATCGTCTGCCGTGATGCGCTTTTCCTTCTTGCCCACGTAGGTCCAAATTTCGTCGGCTTGCACTATTTTGCAGGGTAGCGATTGCATCTTGGAGTCGAGTAGGTCCACGCAGTTCTCGCCAACGCGCAGTAGGACGCGCATGACGGTCTTGTGCTCAATTCCGACCATGCGAGCCGTAGCCCGGATCGAATTACCCTCTACTAGAGCACTGACAACTTGGATTTGTTTCTCTACAGGAAGTACGTTCATCGTCGTTTCTCCATTCGCAAAGGATTTGGTGATGCATAGCCGGGGCCTGACTTGCCCCTTGCGAATGGCGGAGGACGAGCGTATAAACAGAATTGGTGATAGCTTCCTCGCAAGGGTTGCTGCACTTTCTGGGCTTATCGCTGTTGAAGCAGCGGTAAGCCCACTTTTACGCTTTAATTCCATCCTTCAAAGAGATGTATTTTTCGGAACCCTTTTTATGTGTTTCAAAGGTTTCACGATGCTTTTTTAGGGCTGATTCAATGGCCTGCCGATTTGCGGTTTTCATCTTTAGTCTTGATAGAAAAGAGACGATTTCATCGATGCGAGCTTCTTCAACATAAAGCAGATATTCTTTCATGGCTTCCCATAGCGGCAATTCATCAATACCAAATATGGCTGATAGGGCGTCGGTGCCGAGTGCTTCATCTATCGCACCCCTGTCTTGTTCTAAGGCACCATTAAGCATTTCACCTGATTCGAGCATGGTAGCGATCCGTCGTATTCGGACCAGTTTGCGCTTTTGGTCCGCAAGAAGGTCTAGGTAGCGATTGTAGGAGTCGGCTATCTTCTCCATTTTTTTGCGGTTCTCTTGAACGCCCTGGCACTCATAGAGCAATCGCTTCTTCATCTGATTGGCGGTATCTGTGTGAAATGCCATCGCCAGTATTTTGTAACACACAGACATAACCTTGTCAAGAAATAAGGTTATGTTAAGGTTTATCTCCTCTGCCCTAGCGGGTAAGGAGGGTAATATAGGGTTCGGTTTTCTGGGGCGTCCGTGACGATTCACGAGACACCCCCAAACCAAATGACACCACTACCTCCCACTGCCCAATGTTGCAGCGAGCCCTTCTGATGCGATAATCTTACCCAAACGGTGCCCGGGTGGTGGAATGGCATACACGGAGGACTTAAAATCCTTTGGCCGCAAGGCTGTGCGAGTTCGACCCTCGCCCCGGGCACCAAGACTGCGGGGTGGCAGTTCATGGCGGATGCGACGAGCGTTGGTAGCACAGACTTCAGTCTGTGCGCTTTTCTGCTGGTGCGAGAACCAGTTTCAAAATCAAAACCAAAATCGCACAGACTGAAGTCTGTGCTACTTTTCGTCGCCACACTCTTGCTCGGTGTTCCATCTTTTGCGCAGCAGTCCGCCTTGCCCAGGGTTCGCGTGATTACTTTGAATCGTCCGCTGCCTGTCGTGATTGCGCAATCGCATGGAATTTTTGCCAGGTACGGCATCGATGTGGACATCGTGGTGGTTCCTTCCTCTGAGGCGCTGCGAACCGGGCTGGCCGCCGGGAAGGCCGAAGTCGCGTTTACTGCGGCTGACAACGACGTCGCGATGGTGAAGCTGGCCAATGCGGACGTGGTGATTGTGATGGGCGGCGAGAGTTCCCTGAATGAGCTGATCGTGCAGCCGGGAATCAAGGCTCCCGCCGAGCTGCGCGGTCGAAGAGTTTTGGTGGACGCTCCGAACACGGCCTATGCGATGCAGCTGAAGAAGGTTTTGCTGATGAATGGCCTGCAAACGGGAAAAGATTATGAAATGAAGCCTGTCGGTTCCACGGCTTTCCGTTTGAACGCGATGAAGGAAGATAAAGACAATGCCGCCGCCGTGATGAATCCGCCGTTCACAATTCTGGCGAAGCACGCCGGGCTGCTGAGTCTCGGCTCGATGACGAAGCTGCTGGGCAAGGATCAGGATCGCGCCGTGTTTGCGATGCGCGCGTGGGCCAAGGATAACGCGGACTTGCTGGAACGCTATCTCGCGGGACACATCGAAGGACAGCGCTGGCTTGTCGCGCCCGAGCATAAGCAGGAAGTTGTCGAGCTGGTGATGAAGGAATCGAATCTGACCGAGCCGCTGGCGAAGGAATGGTACGACGTGGAAATTTTGCATGGCGGGTATGCGAAGGACGCGCGGTTCGATGTCGCCGGATTTAAGAAGACTCTGGAGTTGCGCGCGGAGATCGAGGAAGGCAAGAAGGGCGGCGCGGAATCGGCGGGGAAATATTACGACCTTTCTTACTATCGAAAGGCGCTGGCGAAAATTAAGTAGCGTTAATGTTGTGCACTCTTGTTTCGATCGATCGCAAAACCAAAAGCGCGCAGGCTGAAGCCTACGCCACTTACTCCGAAATCCCTGACATTCTCGCTAGGACTTCGAAGACGATTGCGAAATCGCGGTCTTCCAGGCCCATGGCGCGCGCTGCCGTCAGATATTCATTGGTTGTCGCGGTCGTGGGCAACGGCACATTGAGTTGACGGCCCAGTTCCAGCGCCAGATTCATGTCCTTCTGCATCAGGTCCACGTTGAACCATGCCTGCTCCGGGATCTGCAGGACGAACGGTCCGCGATACTGAATCATTGGAGACGCCATCGCGCTGTGCGTCATGACTTCCACTGCGACGGCGCGATCGATGCCGCTTTTTTCCGCGAGCAGGACGCCTTCGGAAAACGCCAGCATTTGAACTGCGAGACTCAGGTTAATCGCAATCTTTAATGAGAGCGCCAGGCCGTTCTCGCCCACGTGCGTGACCTTCGGCCCCAGGTCCAGCAGCAGCGGCTTGATGCGTTCGAACGCTTCGCTGCGTCCTCCGACCATCACTGACAAGTTTCCCTGCTGCAGCGTCAACACGCTGCCGGATACCGGCGCGTCCACCATATCGGCGCCTTTTGCTCGAACCTTGGCGGCGAGCGCGCGGCTGGCCGTCGGAGCAATTGTGCTCATATCGATCAGTATCTTCCCCGCGCTGATCCCGGCCAGAAATCCGTCGGGTCCCTCTGCGAGGGATTCCAACGCGTGGGAATTTGTGACCATCACAAACGTCACATCCGCCGCAGCGCAGACCTCGCGCGGAGAGTCGCCCCACTTCATTCCGCGATCGAGCAGCCATTGCGCCTTCGAACGCGTGCGATTGTAGCCCGTGACCGTGTGTTTCTTGTCGAGCAGGCGGCACACGATGTGGCTGCCCATATTCCCCAGTCCTATGAATCCAACGTTCGCCATTTGTGGTGGCCTCCTATTCGAAATGGAAACGAGCCGCGCGCTTCCAGTTGTAACATGTTTGCAAGTTCCGGCGGTGAGCCAGTTTTTTCGTTTCCTGGGCAGATCCAATTGCGGCTGCCGTGGTTGCTGGTAGAATACGGAGTTACACCCAGAAATTATTTTCGCTATTCCATTTCGGGCCATCCAGCAGGCGTCCGGCTGGAGCTGTGAGGAAAGATTGACATGACCAATCTGCGTTCGAAACTTATTTTTGCCGTCGTCGCCATTGGATTTCTGATTCCGTTTTTTAGATTGGCGGCGCAGAACAATGCGAAGCTGCGCCAGCCGGCCGGGAAAGAATGGGCGACGGTCGGCGGCGATTGGAGCAATTCGCGCTATTCGACGCTGGAACAGATTACTCCCGCCAATGTGAAAGATATGAAGGCAGTTTGGGTGACGCATCTGGGTTCCGGCCTGGGCAGGAAGTATTCGCTCGAAGGCACGCCGCTGGTGAAGGACGGCGTGATGTATCTGGCCAGCGGGAACGACGACGTCTTCGCGATGGACGCGAAAACCGGCGCGCTGATCTGGGAGCATCCCTCGGGCATCGACCAGAGCATCAGCACAATCTGTTGCGGATGGGACAATCGCGGCGTAGCTCTAGGTGAAGGAAAGGTTTTTCTCGGCTATCTGGACGGCACTTTCGTCGCGCTGGACGCGGAAACCGGAAAGCAGCTTTGGCAGACCAGGATTGGCCGATGGCAGGACGGCTACACGATCACGTCCGCGCCGCTCTACTACAACGGCGTCGTTTATACCGGAGTCTCCGGCGGCGATATGGGCGCGCGCGGCAAAGTCACCGCGCTCGACGGGAAAACGGGCAAGGAGTTGTGGCATTTCTGGACTGCCGCAGGTCCTGGCGAACCTGGGGGAGACACATGGCCGGCACCGAACGATGCCGATCCTGATCGTGTGAAAGCCTATCAACGCGGCGGCGCGAGCGTGTGGAATGCTCCCGCGATTGACCCCGATCTGGGCCTGATTTATTTCAGCACCGGCAATCCGGTTCTGGCCGAGGGCAGCAAGGATGTTCGTCCCGGAAACAATTTGTTCAGCTCTTCCATTATGGCTCTGCATCTGGACGGCACTTACGCATGGCACTTTCAGGTGGTGCATCACGATATGTGGGACTTCGATTGCCCCAGTCCCGTCGTTTTGTTCGATCAGGTCTATGACGGCGCAGCGCACAAGGGAATCGCCGAGGCCTGCAAGACGGGCTGGATTTACATGCTGGACCGCACGAACGGAAAGCCGCTGATCGGCATTGACGAGAAGCCGGTGGAGCAGAACCCGCACATGGTGTTATCGCCGACGCAGCCGATTCCTCGCGGCGATGCATTGATGCCGCAGTGTCCGCAGCCGCTGGCGGGATGGGTTTCAAAGTGTATTTTCGCGGCGATCTACGATCAGCCTGTGCTGATCTCACCCGGCGGGAACGGCGGCCCGAACTGGTCACCCATGGCGTTCAGTCCCAAGACCGGCTATTTCTACGCAACTGCTTCGGACCGGCCCTCGCCGCGCGTGATGCGCGGTACGGGATTGACTTTAGGTCCGGCGATCGGCGCGCGTTACTCCGGCACGTTCACGGCGATCGACTCCAAAACCAACAAGATTGCCTGGCAGAAGAAGATGACGTATTCGGTGGGCCAGGGTAGCGGCGCGCTCGCGACCGCCAGCGGGGTCGTTTTTCACGGTGAGCCCGACGGTAATTTTCAGGCTTACGACGGCAAGACCGGCGATTTACTGTGGCAGTGGCAAACCGGCGCGGGCGCAGACGCTCCGGCGATCACGTATGAAATCGACGGGACGCAATACGTCGCGATCGCCGTGGGCGGAGTATCCATTCAGAATTCCTCGGCCAACAGCGATATGCTCTGGGTATTTTCATTAAAAGGCTCGCCCGGCAACCGGCTGCGCCCATTCGATGCGCCGAAGCCGCCGAAGACGGTCATCGAAGCCGATGGCCCGCTAGTGCAGACCAACGCAGTGAATCTGGCCGACTATTCCTTCACGCCGGACCGCATTACGGTAACCACCGGCACGAAGGTCGTTTTCACCAATACCGGCAAGGCGACTCACAACGCCGCGTCCTCCGATGGCGGCGGGTGGGATACGGGAATGCTCCGTGGCGGGCAGTCCGCGTCGATCACTTTCAATCGCCCCGGGACTTACTCCTACGCTTGTCTGCCGCACTCCTTCATGATCGGTCAGATCGTCGTGACCGGAACTGCCATCGAATCTGCGCCGCCAACTGTCCTGGAGCGCGGCCCAGCGACTGAAGGTAATGCGCCGGCGAATGCAGCGGAGCCGATGCCGGGTATGCCCGGGCACAATATTCACGAAGAATAATGGCGCAGAGTTTGGCGGCGTCTCTGTAGGGGCACGGCATTGCCGTGCCCCTACGTCGCGGTGCTTTCGTGCGAAGAAAACTCTGAAAAACAAATGGGCACAACACCGAACTGTGTTGTGCCCAGTTGAGATTGCTTCATTTGAGGCCCGTGTTAATTCAGATCTCGACTTTACGGCATCACCACCGCTCCGGACGCAAATCCTTTCGGGTAGAAGTGGACACCGGTGACGATTTTCACGCCCCGGCTTCCGAACCAGATTGTATTGTCGTCGGCAACGTGGAACTTGTTGATGCTCTGGCCCGTTTGCGGCATCGGGAAGTAGCTGAATTTTTTCGTCTTCTGGTCGAACTTGACGATCACGTTGTGATTGGCGTCGCCCATCCAGATGTTGTCGTCGTTATCCGGCCAGGCGTCGTAGGGTTGCGCTCCGTTGTAGGGAATTTTGTATTCGGTGAGCTTTCCGGTGCCGGGATCCAGGCTGGCCAGGATTCCGCTGGTGTATTCGGACGCCCAGACGATGCCCTTCGAATCCACACCGATGCGGCGAATCTGTCCCCAGGCATTCGGGACTTTATATTCCGTGACACCCTGGGTTTCCGCGTCCCACTTGTTGATAGTGCCCTTCTGCCATCCGGCGGCCCACATGTTGCCGGACTGGTCGATCACCATTCCGTAGAGGCCGTTGTCGGGCGTCGGCGTCGGGTACATATGAATCTTGCCCGTCTTCACTTCCAGCCTGCCGAATAGTGCGCCGTAAATCAGGTCGAAGCCGACATTGCCGTCCTTATCGACGACCACTTCGTGCAACGCGCCAGCCTGCTCGGGCAACGAGTACCGGATCTGCTTTCCCGTCACTGGATCGAGTTCGCCCATCCTGCCGGTTTTCAGTTCCGCCCAGAACACATGGCCTTCTTTATTGACGCCAATCCCGTCGGGATGCACGTAGGCGTCGCCTCGAATGGGATAATTCTTCCATCGATCGGCGCTCAGCGCTTTGGGATCGAGCCGAAGCAGTGAGCTGGAAGTTCGCGAGCTGAACCAGACATTTCCGTCCAGCGGCGAAATGAACGAGGACCCCATGTGGTGCGTTGTTCCCTCTTTTGGAACGGCGTATTGAGCGATCACGCCATTCACCATGGGCGCGCCGATGACGTCGCCGCCGGGAGAAATGGCCAGATCCTTGGGGATGTCGTAGGAAACATAGAGCGATTTGGAAACTTCCGCTTCATCCAGAGGAATAGGATCGATGCGCAGCCGCTTTTCGGTAACTCCAGGCCCAAAGTGCTGCGACAGGTAGTCCGCCATCAAATCCTTTTGCTGCTTGGTGAAGGGCGTGCGGCCCAGCGCCAATACGAAGGCGTTGTAGCCCGGACCGGTTTCGGTCATCTGCTCGATGCCTTCCATGTACTTTTCGCGGGTTAGTTTCATATGGCCGAAATTATTGAAATTCTCGGCGTGGCAGCCAATGCAGTTTGCACGGATCAGATCGAGGCCCGGTCCCAGCGGATAAATGTCATCCATGCTGTTGACGTATTCGATTTTCTCGGGCGGCGTCATCGGAGCCTTCGTTTTTATCGCCAGGTCCGCTGTCGCGTTTCCGCCTGCCGCAAGGAACACCGGCACCTTCGGAGAGTCATAACCGCGCATGTCCACGACGATTTCATAATGGCCCGGCCGCGCCTGCGGGACCGTGTACTGGCCTTTGTTCGTGAATACTGTGTACCAGAGTTGCAGGTCCACATTGTGGGCGGCGACGCGGAAGCCGACGACCTGCCCCTGATCCGCAGTCACCTTTCCGGCAATCGTGCCGCGTTCGGATTGCTGGGCCAAAGCTGAAACTGAAAAAACTGCCAGCATCGATATAATCACGAGTGTCTTCGTAAGATGCTGCAGCAACGTCATGTTCTTCTTGCTACGCATAAGTCTTTCTTCCTCTCAATCTGAGTTCACCGTTAAATGTCGTTAAGTTTTGCGTTCGGCCGCGAGTGGGGGGCCTTTAACAAATTGAGTCTATAACACTTGCTTTTCGGCAAGAAGTAAATTTCATGTAAGCTAGTCCCACCGGATAAACACATTCCCGGAGGTTAGCCCCAAATTTTTCAAACGCCTGAAATCGTGGTTTGGGCATATACTAGGCCCATCGGCTAAGGCCAATGGGGGAGTCAGGCGACGGCCACAAATTTTGGCCGCAAAGAATTTTGGCATCTGGAACACTCTCTGGAGCGTAACGAATTTCAATCAGGAGGATGAAAGCATGAATCGTTCGCGAAGCAATGTTGCACGGCCCGTCATGTATGTGTTCCTGGGAATGGCTCTGTTGCTGCTGGCCTATCCGCTGCTGCACGCCGCGGATCAGCCTCCCGCAGTGGGCACCGCAGCTCCCGATTTCAAGCTGACTTCGCAGGAAGGCATGCAAGTGAGCCTGAAGGATTTCCGCGGCAAGTGGGTGGTCCTTTATTTTTATCCCAAGGATTTCACCACCGGCTGCACGATCGAAGCCCATAACTTCCAGCGCGACCTCGCGCAGTACGAACAGATTAAGACCGTCATTCTGGGCGTCAGCGTGGATACCGCCGATTCCCACAAGCAGTTTTGCACCAAGGAAGGCCTGAGCTTCAAGCTTCTGGCCGATCCCGATGCGACGGTGGTTGGCGCGTACGGCTCCGCAAATACAATGAACGGCGCAACCCGCGCCGCGCGCAACACCTTCATCATCGATCCCAAGGGCATGATCGTGAAGGAATACATCAAGGTGGATCCCACCAAGCACAGCGAAGAACTGCTGGCGGCGATTCCGTCGTTGCAACAAATGGCGAAGTAGCGGTATACGCAAATGTTTTCAAAATGGCCGGCGACAAATGTCGCCGGCTATTTTGTGTCCGCCCGGTTTCATCTGATTTCGTAATTTGGGGTGCCGTCGATAAGAAATCATTTTTGTTTTCTGACCGAGTGCGACCTGAATTAGGTCCGGTGGCGTAAGCTTCAGTCTGCGTTGTTTTGGTGTTGCTTGCGCGACACAAAGGCACATGCGCTAAAGCGTACGCCACCTAAAACCCTCCGAGGAATCCCGCCCAGCTTGTCCCGACACCGTGTCGCCCCGCATCGGATCAAAACGCAAAAGTTGGTGTACCATACGGAAATGTTCAAACCAACTGCGCGTCTTCTTGCCGTTATATTGCTGGCTGCGACCTGCGTATTCGCTCAGGATGGGATCACGATTCGTGTCGATGCCGCTAAGACGGTTGGCGCCTACAAACCCATCTCCGGATTTTTTGGATACGACGAGCCCAATTACACATATTCGAACAACGGGCGGAAACTCATCGGAGAACTTGCGCGGCTGGGCGGAGCGCCGGTTTACATTCGAACGCATTTCATGCTCGTGACCGGCGACGGGACGCCGGGCCTGAAATTCGGTTCGACCAATGCGTACACGGAAGATGCCGATGGCAAGCCGGTGTACGACTGGACGATCACCGACAAGATTATGGATACCTACCTGGAGGCCGGCGCGAAACCGTATGTGGAGATTGGATTCATGCCTCAGGCGCTTTCCTCGCATCCGGACCCTTACACGTCCGTCTGGAAACCGGGCGGTACGGGCGGCCAGTATTTTCTCGGCTGGGCCTATCCGCCGAAGGGTTATGCGAAGTGGGGCGAACTGATCAGCCAGTGGGTGAAGCATGCGGTGGCCAAGTACGGGCGCGCCGAGGTGGAGTCCTGGTATTGGGAAGTCTGGAACGAGCCGGACATCGGGTATTGGCACGGCACGCCGGAAGAATATGACAAGTTGTATGACTTCGCCGCGGACGGCTTGAAGCGCGCGCTCCCGACGGCGAGAATCGGCGGGCCTGCAACAACCGGGCCGAGCGTCGATCACGGCTCTAATTTTCTGAAGCAGTTTCTGGAACACTGCGCAAACGGAAAAAACGCCGCCACCGGCAAGGTGGGAGCGCCGCTCGATTTCATTTCGTACCACGCCAAGGGACAGACCTCCGTGGTTGAGGGGCAGGCGCGCATGGGCGTGAAGAAAAATGCGCTGGATGCCGATCAGGGTTTTCAGATCGTCAGTTCCTTCCCGAAATTCCGTAACCTCCCAATCGTGATCAGCGAGTCCGACCCCGAGGGTTGCGCGGCGTGCGCGGTGCGCTACTATCCTCAGAACGATTACCGCAACGACACGCACTACGCCTCCTATGAAGCCGTGATGATGAAAAGCATGTTCGAACTGGCGGATCGCGAGAAGACGAACATCGCCGGCGCGGTGACGTGGGCGTTCGAATTCGAAAATCAGCCGTATTTCGAGGGCTTCCGCACGCTGGCAACCAACGGCATCGACAAGCCGGTGCTCAATCTGTTTCGGATGGCGGGGATGATGCGCGGCAATCGCGTGTCGGTGGAAAGCAGTGGGCGCGTGCCGTTGGCTACGATTCTGACCGATAGCATTCACGGGAACTCAGATGTGGACGCCCTCGCAGTGCGCGGGGAGCACGAACTCTCAATCCTCGTCTGGAATTATCACGATGAAAACGTAGCGGCCGCCGACGCCGGAGTGCAACTTCAAATTGCAAGTCTGCCCGCAACTGCGAAGCGAATCCTGCTCCGGCATTATCGCATCGACGAAACGCATAGCAACGCATTTACAGCTTGGAAGAATATGGGATCGCCACAGCAACCGACGCCGGAGCAATATGCGGCTTTGGAAGCCGCCGGACAGTTGCAGGAACTAGAATCGCCGCGCTGGATCAATACTGAAAAGGAAACGAAGCTCGATCTTCGGTTGCCGAGGCAGGCCGTGTCGTTGCTTCAGCTCACCTGGTAACAGGCTGGCGAGTCAGCCACGATTTCAGTTTACGCAATCTTCATTCGACACACGACGCCAACGTCGTCGCAGTACCACATGGTGCCTTCCCAGATGCTCATCCCGTGGGGCAGCGGGTCCGAGTCTGCCAGCTGAATTTTTTCGACCATCTCTCCCGTTTCCGTGTCGTGTTTGAAGAACGCGTTCAGGTTCGAATCCGTGACCCACAAGTACCTACCCTCCCAGCCGATTCCGTGCGGGCGGTTCCCGGCGGTGTCGAACTTCTTCTGCACGATCCACGTCTTTGGGTCCATGCAGATCACGATGCGCGAGGGCGGCACGGCCATCCAGAGTTTGTCGTCTCTCCATTCCTGGCCATGGGCGCCGGTTCCGGCGGCGGCTGCTCCCTGAATGCGTCCCATGCGGAAGCCGCCGACTTGCTCGCCGGATGCGGGGTTCGGCCTTTTTTCCGGAGGTTTTGCCAAAGGACTGCGGCGTCCGGGCGCGTCTCCAGCCATTTCGTAAATGATGCCCGCGCCGGGAGTGAACAGCTTGTCGATGGTCTTGCCGGTGGTGGCGTCGCAGTGGACAATCTCGCGGCTATAGGTCGACCCGATCCACAGCGTGCCGTCGTGATACGTCAATCCGCTGGACTTATTGGTTTCGGTCGGGAAGGAGCGCAGGACTTTCCCGTCGCTGTAACGGACTAAGGCGGCCGTGTTGGCCGGGTCCTGATGGATGATCCATAACCCTTCGCTGGTCGCCTGCAGCCCGTTCGGCTTTTCAATTGCCGACTGAAAAGCAATCTCCGGTTTGCCAACGGAGCGAATCTTGACCGTGCCCGTGCCAAGGTTGCGCGACGCACCCGAAGCGGAAGACAATGCGGCAATCGGAACCGCCGCGCCAAGCGCGAGAAAATCTCTGCGTCCTATCATGGAATTCTCCTTCCGCGCCGAACGGAATCGCCCTAACATTTGCAAATCGCAGAAAATGGAGCGAACATTAACTAGGGGTGTATTCCAAAAGCAGGACCGTGTCAAGCATTCAATGAAAGTGGGGCTGGAGGGAGTCGAACCCCCGACCTAAGGTTTAGGAAACCTCCGCTCTATCCATCTGAGCTACAGCCCCGCCGTGTTTAGTTATCAGTTTAATATGTATTTAGGCGATTTGCGAACAATCTCCGCGCTATTGCAAATTTTGCAAGTCTGCTGGATGCGTCAGGCGCAAATTCGCTGGTGCTGTTCAACCGTTTTTACCAGCCGGATATCGACATCGAGCAGCTAGCCGTCGTTCCCAGCATGCCGCTAAGCCATCCGACCGAATTGCCGCTGCGGCTGCACTGGGTGGCAATGATGACGTAGGCGCTGCTGCAACAAGAGGTGCCGTACCTCGGCACGGTACCCACCGGGATGACCGATTGGATGGAAGACCACGAGTACGAATCCATCAATCAAATGTGCGGCAGCATGAGCCACCGCAATGTGCCCAATCCCGCCGCCTGCGATCTCGCCAATTACATGCGCGTTCTAAGCAGGTACACACTGCCAACACTGCCGCGCAAATGAAACTGGAACCGCCGGATGAAATGCTGCTTAATGCCCAGTCTGTTCTAATTCTGCAACTATTGCGTTGATCAGCGCGGTTTCGTTCTCTAGCACTGCGGAGACACGCGCGATCTCCGAATTAGCCTCAGCCCAATGTTTCTGTTCGATCGCTTCCCTCACGCCAGGGAGAGTCTTGGCCCCATATCCGGAGTAGACGCCGGGTGCGTAGATCATGTGCTTGTACCAGGGGCGTCGCAACAAACCTTCGGAACTGGTAAGTCGCCGCTCGCTATCCATCAGTTTCAGGTTGAGATCCTGCACCCTTGCTGCGGGGATCCCCGCGGGCCAGGCCTTGTTCAGAGCCTCCCGAAAGCGATCGGCACTGTTTGTAAGCGAGTCAGCTGCGTTATCGAGCGGCGCAAAATTGAGAAACGGCGGAACCTCCATCTGTGGAGGCGCAACTCGTGGGCGGCGAGGATCGTTCGTAGCGCTGTAAACGCCTTCCGCGATCTCCCTGTTTTGTTCCAGCGCAGTTGCGCGCGTTTCATCCGCCATCTTCTTCAACTCTTTCACGTACGTATGAACGGTGTCCGCCAGATTCGTGAATTCGAATGGCAACAGATCGGCGTCTGCCATGCGCATCACGGCAGTGCCAATCGTTTGGGACAGGGCCCGCCCATACGCAAAATCCGTATCCGAGAAATGAGTGAACCAGTAGAAATCGTCATAGATCGAATGATAGATTCCATCGTCATCCTCACCGCCATACCCGAGGTTGAGTGACGCGATGCCCAGGTGATCGATAAACGCAGTGTAATCGGAGCCCGATCCGAGCGCACTCATCCGCAAATCGGCTCGCTGGCGCAACTCTTTGCGATCGTCGTCGGTCTTGGCCCCAGCAATTCGGGATAGATTGGATCGCTGCCAAACGGACACCTTTGTTTCCGGGTCCTGCACCTCATGCGCGACATCGTTGATGAAGTGCTCCAGTGTGTGGGAGCCTGCCATGTCGAGGTATCCGCGCCCGTTACCATCGGTATTGATGTACACCACGGCATGGGCTTGCAGTTCCGCGTCGTGCGCCTCCGCCCATTCGGTGGAGCCCAGCAACATCGGTTCTTCCCCATCCCATGCGCAATAGATTACGGTGCGCTTAGGTTTCCAGCCCTGCTTGGTCAGTTCTCCCAGGGCGCGCGCCTCTTCCAGCATGGCGACCTGCGCGGAGACAGGATCATAGGCGCCGTTGGCCCATGCGTCGTGATGATTGCCCCGGATCACCCACCGATCGGACTCCGATGTTCCCGGAATTTTTGCGATGACGTCGTAAATCCTTTTAATGTCCCAGTTAAAGCTCACCGCCAGGTGAACTTTGCCGGGGCCCGGTCCTACGTGATAAGAAATGGGCAATCCACCGCGCCAATCTTTAGGGGCCATCGGGCCCGCGAGTGCCGCAAGCAGGGGTTGGGCGTCGCCGTACGAGATCGGAAGAACAGGAATCTTGGTTATGCTGGTGGCATCTTTCAGCGCGAGCCGCTTCGCGCCAGCGGTGGCGCCGACCCCCGGGGTCAAAGGGTCGCCCGGGCTGACAGACGGAAAATCCATGACACTTCCCCGCTGGACGCCGTCGGAGTTCCGCATCGGCCCTGCGGGGAAAACATTATCGATGTTGTAGCCGTCGTCACTGGGGTCTGAATAAAGCAAGCACCCGATCGCACCGTGTTCAGCAGCAACTTTGGGTTTAATTCCGCGCCACGAGTTGCCATATTTTGCGATAACGACCGCTCCCTTCACCGAGATTCCCAACCGGTCGAGTTCTTCGTAATCTTTCGGCAGACCATAATTGACAAACACCAACGGGGCCGTCACATCTCCGTCGGTGGAATATGCGTTGTACGTGGGCAATTGCTCATTCTGTTGGCTGGAGGTCGGGTCCAGCGACTGAGGCGGCTCATTCAATTTTGCGGTGAAGCGAGTCGGTTCCACCATTTCGAGCAAGCGTTGTTTTGGAGTGGGGAAAAGCACATCGAATGTTTCCATCTGGGCATTCCAGCCCCATTCCTTGAACTTGGAAAGGATCCACTCCGCGTTTTCCTCGTCATAGGGTGAGCCCACGTGATGGGGGCGGGCGCTCAGGCGGCGCATATACTCGCGCTGATTCTGTGGGCTTGGAATCTCGCGAAACTTGTTTTCCCACTGACGCTCTGAGACAGAGCTTCCGCGAGTGAAACCTTGCAAAGGTTGGTCATCGGCCCCGGTCGAAACCGAAGCGACAAAAATCAAAAAAAGGCCAATCAACGCTATGCGTCTCACGTCTGCTCCTTTGCTTTCCAATCCGCATGTTACATGGAGACTACCTTTCACATTAAATTTATTTTCAGGCCACAATTAAAAAGGAGTGGGCCAGCTGCTAGCTGGCCCACTCCTGATTTTACCGGCTGAATTATTTATTACTTCGCGAGAGGGTCGGGCCGAATCTGGAAATGAAACAGCTGGCTCGGCGACTTCCCTCCGTACCCTTCCGTAAGTTGTGTGCCTCTGGACTCGTTCGCTGCGTAGATACCGCGTCCCTTCCAGCCGGCTTTGGGATCGTCGATGCGAGCATCCAGAAAGCGTGAGAACATGCCCATTGGATAAGGTTCGGTCAGTCGGACCCATGTCTTGGTGTCCTGCTGGTAAGCGATCAGAGAATCGGATGTGGTTCCGTCCAGGATCACCGTATCTTTGCCCAGGCCCGACGCATTCTGGCGGTCCACCCACATGTAATAGTTCTCGTCCGCCTTGATGTTCGGGTCTGAATTTCCGTTGGGGTCGGTCTTGAAGGTTGGACCTGGCACAGTGTAGTAGCTCCATCCCTCGCGGCATGCGTTACCCGTGATGGCATCCTTGCCGGTTGGAATGGGTTTGCATTTGTTCCGGTCAAAACTGGCAAGAATGCCCTCTGCGGATAGCGGCGTCCAAACGATGCCGTGCGAGTCGATGTCGATTCCGCGAGCTGCATTGCCGCCGGGTCCATTGCCCTTGGGATCGTAGGGCACATTGTAAACTTCAGTCGTGCAGGACTCGGGCGGGTTCGGGCCCTTGGTCATGCGGGTCATTTTACTGGGACCGCCGTGGGCGGAATACCAGATACTTCCGTCCACGGGGTTGTAGGCTACGCCATACGCGCTGGGCAGCTTAACGCCCTCAGCGGCGCCGCACCAGCCTTCGGACTTCTCTGAATCGTGGGTTTGATCCCACACGCGGGTGTTGACCCAACCGATTCCACCGGGGTCGCTGGTGACGGAAAAATACAAAGTGTTGTCTTTATCGTCGGAAAAAACGATGCGTTCGGCTTCGAAGCACAGATAGACGAATTCGAATTTGCCCGTTTTTGGATCGTAAACGTCCACGCCCTTGCCGCCTTCTTCGCGCGGGGACTTTTTGGCGAAAATGTTATTGGATCCTTTTCTGCAGAAGGCAGGATTATCGAGTTGATTTTCGACGTTGAACCAGACGCGTGCCCGCCCATCCATAGTGATGGGGCCGGGGTTAATCGGATCGTTCCAAACCAAATCCTCGCCAAAAATCAGCGATGGCGCGAGCTGTCTCGGCGGCGACCAGTTCACCTGTTTCATCCGCTCAGACTCATTGGGCAGCGGCGCGGGGATCATAACTTTTGAATTTTCAACCGGATCGACCACGGCAAGCCCGCCTGCGGACCATTCGCCGCCATACACCGGCCCATAAGAATTTACGGTTGGATTGCGCTTGTCCGTGCTGATGAGCGCATGAAGGAAGGACGCCCGGACGCCCCAATCCCATACGGTAACCACAATGTTGCGCTCAGTTCCCTGCGGGCGTGGCGGAGCGGGAGGCACCTCGCCTTTGGCGATCCGCTCTCCCCAGTCGGCATACATTTCCAACCCTTTCCGGCGCCCCAAACCGTTCAGGCCAGAAAGCATTACTCGGCCCAACTGGCCGGAAGACAACATCCGCTGCCAGGCATCTACGTCCGATTTGAAAGGACCGTAAGGCGCGAGGAGGGGCGAAATCTCGCGGCTCGCCTTCAATCCCACCTGGTGGCAACCGGAATTGCAGCCCTTCAAGGCTTGGAGATAGTCTCCCTGTGTCTGAAGAACGATGGGGCCAGCGGGACGTGGCGGGCGCGTAGTTCCATGTGTCAGCTTGACCGGGTCCGGCGGACCGGGTATGGGCGGTGAAGGCTCAACGGTCATCGGGAAGGCGCTCTTGGGAGGAATACTGGTCAGGATGGAGAACCAATAATCGGCCGGGTAATACTGCGCCGCCGCCTGGGGCGTTGGCGCGACCACGGCGGTCAGATTCAGTGTTTTCCCCGGCTTGGTTTCCACCTTTGGCGAATCCACCAGACCGTAGCCGCGCACCCAGACTTTGTAATTGGCGTTCGGCAGTTGCGGAAGCAGATATTGGCCCTGATCGTTGGTTACGACGATCTTGCGGAACTTGGTCCCCAAATCATCGGATTCGGCAATTACCCACACCCCGGCTTCGGGACCGTTGGAGCTGGTCACCACGCCGGTGATGTTGTCGGAGTCTGCCGCCATCTGCGCGGCCACCGCGGCGCTACGCGGCTTAGCTTCGATCCGGAGAAATACGGCGGCCACGAGGATGCCGCACAACAACACTGCCAGCCCAACAGATCGCCTCAACGAAATCGCTCGCATAAGGTGCCTCCCTTTTATCACTATGCTTCCATCCTGGCCCAAATTCGAATGTTACTTGGCCAATGGGTCCGGCCGAACCTGGATGTGGAACAGCTGGCTCGGTGATTTGCCGCCATAACCCTCGGCTAGTTGGGTGCCTCTGGCTTGGTTCGCTGCGTAAATGCCGCGTCCCTTCCAACCGGCCTTGGGATCGTCGATGCGGGCGTCGAAGAAGCGTGAGAAGAGCGCGCCCAGGGGATAGGGTGAGGTCATTCTGACAAACGTCTTGGTATCCTGCTGAAACCCGATCAGTGAATCGGAGTATTGTCCGTCCAGGATCACCGTGTTAACGCCTAAACCGGATGAATTGTACCGGTCCACCCACAAGTAATAGTTCTCGTCCACCTTGATGTGGGGAGTTGAATTCGCATCTGACTTGAAGGCAACGCCCGGTACAGGATAGAAACTCCATCCTTCGCGGCAGCCCTTGCCGGTGATGGCATCTTTGCCGGTTGGAATCGTCTTGCACTTGCTCCGGTCAAAGCTGGCGAGAATGCCCTCCGCGCTCAGCGGTGTCCAGACGACACCTTTCGTATCGAAGTCAATGCCGCGGGACATGTTGCCGCCCGGGCCATCGCCGACTGGATCATACGGCGTTTCATAGACTTCCGTGGTGCACGTCGCGGGGGGATTCGAACCCCGCGTCATGCGGATCAACCTGCCGGGCAGTATCTGCACATCGGAATACCAGACACTTCCGTCTGTTGGGTTATATGCAACGCCATAGGCTCCCGGCTTTTCGATCCCAGCCGCTGCCGGGCACCAGCCTTCGGACTTCTCCGAATCGTGCGTTTCGTCCCACACGCGCGTATTGACCCAGCCGATTCCGCCGGGGTCACCGGCCACGGAAAAATACAAAGTGTTGTCTTTATCGTCGGAGAATACGATGCGTTCGGATTCAAAGCAAAGATAGACGAAATCGAACTTGCCGGTCTTGGGATCGTAAACGTCCACGCCTTTGCCGCCTTCTTCACGGGGAGAGTTTTTGGCGTAGATGTTCTTGGAGCCCGCTTTGCAGAAAGGCTTATTCGAAAGCTGATTCTCCACGTTGAACCAGACTCGTCCCTTGCCGTCCATGGTTATCGGGCCCGGGTTGATAGGATCGTCCCAAACCAACTCGTCGCCGAAAATGAGCGACGGCTGCATTTGCCGCTGCGGGGACCACGTGACCTGCTTGGTCCGCTCTGCCTCATTGGGCAACGGGACGGGAATTAATACTTTCGAATTCTCGACAGGATCCACCACGGCAAGGGCGCCGGCCGACCACTCACCGCCATAGACAGGTCCATAAGCGTTTACCGAGGGGTTTCGCCGGTCGGTACTGATCAGAGCATGCAGGAACGAGGCGCGCACGGCCCAATCCCATTCGGTGACTACGATATTGCCCGCGGTACCCGAGGGTCGCGGCGGAGCCGATGGCACTTCGCCTTTGGCAATTCGATCTCCCCAGTCGGCATACATCTTGATGGCGTTCTCACGATTCAAACGTTCCAGGAACGACATCGAAGCCCGGCCCAACTGGCCGGCCGATAACATTCTCTCCCATGCGTCATAGCTGGTCTTGAACGTGCCATATTGAGCCAGTAGCGGCGAAATCTCACGGCTGGCTTTCACGCCCGGTTGATGGCAGGCGCCGCAGTTCTTAATGGCCCGGATATATTCGCCCTGTGTTTTGATCACGGTAGGGCCTACTGGACGCGGTGGGGCCGGGCTTCCATGAGTCAACTTCACGGGGTCCGGCGGACCGGGCAACGGCTTGCTGGGCGGAATGGTCATCGGAAAGGCGCTCTTCGGCGGAATGGTGGTCACCAAAGAGAACCAATAATTGGCAGGATAATACTGTGCTGCTGCCTGGGGAGTGGGAGCGATCACGGCGGTAAGATTCAGGACCTTCCCCGGCGTGGATACCACCGCGGGGGAATCCACCAGGCCATACCCGCGCACCCAGATCCTGTAGTTTGCAGTGGGAAGTTGCGGCAGAAGGTATTGGCCATGGTCGTCGGTCACGACGATCTTGCGGAACTTGGTTCCCAGGTCATCGGTTTCCGCAATTACCCACACGCCGGCTTCAGGACCGTTCGCACTGGTCACCGTGCCGCCAATGTTGTCAGCATCGACGGAAACCTGCGGCGCAGCCGCGGCGCTCCGCGGACGAGCTTCGGTCCGTATAATTGCGGAGGCTGCAAGGAAGCCGCACAGAAACAATGTCGATACCAATGCCCGTCGAATCCAAATTGTTTGCATCTTTAGGTCTCCCTCATTACATCGTGGATATTGAATTCAATCTTTTCATCATGCTGATCCATTTCATCGATTCAGAAATCCGCCGTGCAAGCAACCCAAACTAAGTCGTGTTCGTTACTGCCCCCTCAACTCCCAAGATTCGCATTTCAGCCCAAATTTGGATCAGGCGCGGGTTCCCCGATGAGTTGGTAACCTGACCGAAGGTGGATGCTGACTTCGAAACGTCTAACTTGCCTCGCGTTGGGTTGTTGAACTGCGCACGGTTGAATGCGTTGAACAACTCTGAGCGAAACACCAGAACCGCATCCTCCGTATATGCCTCCGACTTGGGTCGCCTTCTGAAATGTTGCATCGAAATTATACAGGCCTGGGTCAAGAAGAATAGCCCGGAAGCAATTCGGAAATGACATAGACAAAACTTAAGCTCCGCAAAGGTTTAGTCGAAGTCAATGGATTATGTCTTGCACAATCCATGCATTCATGATCAGAATCTTGACCCTCTTCGAAATGCGACATCACAGTGACATCGTTTCGAGAACATTCCCATCTTCGACGTCTGAGACATGGTTATAACTAGATGATTCCTGCTTCTTATAAACCGGCAATTGAATTCATGCAACTGGCTATTGCAGAGGCTAAACGCGCCGGTGATCGAGGGGACTATCCAATGGGTGCGGTTATCACACACCTCACGGGTAGTTGTGAAGTGGTAGTTGCCGCGCAGGTAGTCGAGCAAAAGATTCTGGATCGAGTATTTGGATGTATTTTGGCGGCATGCGAAAAAATCTCGCAGTATTGCTGCCTGGAACAGAGTGCCTCCGCCCCTTTCCCCACAAAGGACAAAATAAGGACAAGAATCTGCTCATTTAGGTACGGATTCTGCAAGACTTGCGACGCGATTTCGTTTATCACCCTATGCTAAGGGTAAGAAGTCTGGCCCCGATTTCTATGTAATTTAGGGTAAACGACCCGTGTGACAAGCGCGGGTTGGGCGATGAAGAGGTATAGTCCGCTCTACTTCGCCGGATAAGTTCATTGGTTTGCGGGAAATGCGTAGCAGGGTGAGGGCTCAAATCTTCAGGGGGTGTTCAATGTTGAAATTAAAGAAATTGTTTTGCGGGTGCGTGGCGATTGCTTCTTTGTTCTTTCTGCTGGCTGCGAATCTTGGCGCGCAGACTGCGTCAACCGGGGCAATCAGCGGGACGGCGACCGACTCTTCCGGTGCCGTGATTCCCAACGTTACGGTAACGGCCGTGAGCACGGAAAACGGATCGACACGAACGGTGACCACCGGCGCCGATGGCTCCTACAGTGTCTCCCTGCTGTCGCCTGGCACTTACAAACTGAAGTTTGAGGCCTCCGGGTTCAATTCGGTGGAAGTCCCCTCAGTGAATGTCAACGTGACCGAGACCTCGGTTGTGAATCGCGCCCTGGTGGTGGGCTCGCAAACCCAGGAAGTCACCGTGCAGGGTGAAGCAGTGGAGGCGGTGCAGACCGCGAATGCCACGCTGGGCGACGTGGTTTCCAGCACGTCCGCGACAGCTCTTCCCCTAACCACTCGAAACTACACCAACCTTTTAGGATTATCCTCGGGGGCCAATGCCAGCGTTTTCAACGCCACCGCCTTAGGAAGCGGTTCAACCGACATTGCCGTAAATGGCGCTACCACTTCACAGAACAACGTCCAAATGGACGGGGTTTCCATCATGACCACGACCTCCACGGGCACATTGGTCTCGAATGCGAATAATCCGGGGCTGGGTTATGTAAATCCGGACGCGATGGAAGAATTCAAGATCCAGACATCGCTGTTCGATGCCGGTTATGGGCGGGGCCCGGGCGCCAGCGTAAATCTGGTGACCAAGTCCGGCACCAATGCGTACCACGGTTCTCTATTTGAGTTCTTCCGAAACACGGTTCTCAACGCAAACGACTTTTTCCGCAGTTCGTCGCCACCGGTCAATGGCTTACCCAACAACTCAAGACAAACATTGAACCAGAACCAATTCGGGGGCGTAATCGGGGGGCCAGTCAAGAAGGACAAGCTCTTCTTTTTTACTTCATTCCAGGGAACCCGACAAATCAACGGAGCTGCGGCGCAGGGCTACTCCACACCCAGCTTGCTCCCGATTCTGTCAGATCGGTCGAACCCCGCTACCCTGCGGCAAACGCTCGGGGCAACATTTTGCCCTCAAGGAACCGACGGTGGTATCGCCGGGGTTTCCAAAACACAAGGGTCAGCTACCCAGGTTGCTTGCGATGGGTCGAACATCAATAATGTGGCCATCAAGCTGTTGCAACTTCAATATAACGGAACTAATTATATACCCAGCGCATCGGGAACTGTAACTTCCACCCCCTGTCCTGCTCTTACGCCTGCGACTTCTGGAGCCAGTTGCATATCGTCAGTCCAGAACACAACTTTCACCATACCTTCCCATTTCACTGAAAATCAGGTTGTTGGGAATATGGACTATGTACTAAGCAGTAAGAACACTTTGGCATTGCGTTACTACTGGTCGAATGACCCGGCAGTGGTTCCTTTCGGTTGCGGCGCCGGCGGCGGGGCCCCCGGCAACTGCTATCCTGGCACCGAACTGTCGAATTCATTCGGAAATATTTACGGCGTGATGAAGCTGACGACCATCGTCAGCAACCATGTGATTAACGAAGCCCGGCTCTCCATTCAACGGGACACGGCCATCGGGAACGTGGATTTTCCCTTTAAGGCCAGCGATGTGAATATGACGCCGATCCAGTCCGCCATTCAATTTCTCCCCCAGATTACGGTCACTGGAGTTTTTACGATTGGCGAGGCATCGAACTACCCTGTCTCAAAATACGTAGCGAATTGGGAAGCCGCCGATCAGGTTTCCTGGACGCACGGGAAGCACACGGTCAGGTTTGGGTTTGAATCCGAACGCGACCGATACGACTGGCACCTCGTTGGAGGCACCGGAACCGGACAAGTCAATTTCAATAACTTCCAGGATTTCCTGCTAGGCCTGCCGGGATGCGCGCCCAACACCAGCGTTGCAGGTGGAACTTGCGTTCAAGCCGCGAACACTGGCGCTCCACTGCCAGGGCAGACGAACGGAACTTCCAACAGCAGTATTTCGAATACGGGAAACATTTCGGGGCTGCTGCCTCCGGGTGGCTTAATCCACGGATACCGCACTCCCTACGTCAATGCTTTCGTGCAGGATGACGTTAAAATCAATCAACACCTGACGGTGAACCTGGGATTGCGCTGGGAATATATTTCGGTGGCCTATGATAGCGGCGGGTTCGAGAGCGATATCTGGACCAGCCTGCTCAACACGGTGCCAATACCCGGAAATTCGGCCGCTTGTCCCAATCCCAATCTTCCCGCGGGCACCACATGCACTCTCGGTACTCTGGCTGGATGGGTGATTCCGTCCAATTGGAATTCCAGCGCCAATGCCGCTCCCCCAGTGGGCGGGGTTTTTCAGAACAATAACAAAACGTTCCGGAGGGGCGGCACGCCCCTCACCAACTTTGCTCCGCGTTTGGGATTTGCCTGGGCTCCGCTGGCCAGTAACCGCATGGTCTTGCGCGGTGGCTTTGGCTACTTCTATGACAAGACGGGGAACGCCAATTACAACAATGGCTACGAACAGAACGAGCCGTACTCTGCTTCCGTGTTCGGGTCCAGCTCGGGCATCTACTATTCGACGTTGCAGTCTCCTTTCCTGCAAACCACCCTCGGATGGACACCTCGCTGGGTGAATTTCGGAGCGGCGGGAACCAACGCGGGGGCGGCCTATTCGAATCTATCGGTCGCTTCCACACAGCAGAACTATTGGACGCCGGTGACCTATCAGTGGAACCTGAATGCCCAGTACGAGTTCGTGCATAGCTGGACGCTCGAACTGGGATATGTTGGCTCCCGGGCGATTCACCAACCGGGACTCGAAGCTGGACGGATGATCAATGAGGCTCAGTTGGTCGGCAATCCTGTGGGGACAAACACAATCAACGCTCCGGGGATCACCCAAGGCCTGGTGCTTCCAACCTCGGCAGGGGGCGCGGGGAATACCACGGCGAACGCATTCCTTCGTGTGCCCTATCTCGGCTTTGCGCCCTCAGGCTTAATCATGACGGGCGACGAATCGAGCGCCAAATTCGGCAGCCTTCAGGCCACCGTGCGCAAGCAATTTACGCACGGCTTCCAGATGCAGGCGGCATACACGTACAGCCGTTCCTTCGTGACTCAATCGGATGTCAACGACCCCAATATTCAGTTCTATTCTTTAAATCCTCAATACCATCCCCAACGTCTGGCCGTCAGCTATTTGTACAACTTGCCCTTCGGTAATCACGAAGGTCTGATGGGCAAGCTGTCGAGCGGCTGGAGTTTGTCGGGTGTGACCATCTTGCAGGACGGCACGCCTCTGAGCGCCGCCGACAGCCGCGGCGGGGCCATTTATGGCCTTAACTCTTCCAGTAACATAGTTTCCTCGGCTGAATATTGCCCGGGTATGGGGGCGGCGAATGCCGCCTCGCCGGGTAGCGTGAAACAGCGGCTGGGCGGCGGGCCCAACGGGCATAGCTTAATCGGCTGGTTCAATCCGGCCGCGTTTAACAGCACATGCACGATCCCCAACGTCACAGGCACAAATGGCACCGGATGGGGCAATTCCTCGCTGGGCATTCTTCTCGGTCCAGGGCAGTTCAACTGGGATATGTCGCTGATCAAGACCACCAAGGTCGGCGGCATCCGCGAAGACGCCACGCTGACATTCCGGACCGAATTCTTCAACGCTTTCAATCACGCACAATTCAACAACCCAGGGCAGGTTTCAAATATCCCCGGCATGGTGGATGTGTCCAAGGCAACCTTCGGACAAATTACCAGCACGTCGGTGAATCCTCGCCTAATTCAATTCGCCCTGCGGTACGCGTTCTAGGGGGCGAAGCATTCGCGTTCGAAAAGGCCCCACGTGTGGTTTCCGCGCGTGGGGCCTTTCCTTTTAGCCAGCCCATCGATTACTCCGCTTCGTCATTCATGAGAACAGTTGGTGTATACTCCGCTGGGTTTAGAACACCGCGAGTCAGATTCCACACAACGCAGGAGCAAATTGAAATGAAAACAATGTCGAGTCGAATTTCGGGCGCGATGCTTGCCACGCTTTTCTTGATGGCGGTATCAGCGAACGCGCAGGGCATGGGGGCTGCTCCCGCAGCTGCGCCGGCACCGGTGGATTACAGCAAGGTTCAGATCAAGACTACGAAGTTGAGCGGTAATTTGTATGCACTTGTGGGTATGGGCGGAACGACGGGCGCTTTGGTCGGACCGGATGGGGTGCTGCTGGTCGATACGCAATTCGCTCCTCTGACGGACAAAATCGTAGCGGCCGTCCGGCAAATCTCGAACAGCCCGATTCGGTTTGTTCTGAATACGCACTTTCATAGCGACCACATCGGCGGCAACGAGAATTTGGGGAAGATGGGCGCCGTGATTTTCTCGCGCGATGAGTTGCGCCAATCGCTGATCACTCCCGGGCCAGGGATCAACGGCGCACATATCGATCCTTCCCCTGCAGCTGCGCTTCCGCTGGTGACCTACCATGGCGGGCTGACGCTTCACCTGAATGGCGAGGAAGTCTCGGCGATTCCGATTCCGCACGCGCACACCGACGGCGATTCGATTGTGGTGTTTCACGCTGCAGACGTGATTATGACCGGCGATATCTTCCGCTCGATCGGATATCCCCTCGCCGATGTGGGCAATGGCGGATCGCTGAATGGGCTGATCGACGGAGCCGGCATCATTTTGGGACTAGCGGGGCCGAATACAAAGATTGTTCCTGGGCACGGCCTCACAACGGATCGAGCTGCGGTCATGGCATGGAAAGACATGATGATGCTGGTTCGTGACCGCGTGACGGAAATGATCCGCCAGGGGAAAACAGTGAATGAGGCGGTCGCCGCGCACATCACAGCCGACTTCGATGCAAGGACTGCACAGCCTGCGGATGCCGGGAACCGCTTTATCGCGCAGGTTTATGCGGAGCTGAAGGCGGCAAAGTAGCGCGGCATCCGGCGGGAGGGAGATCGCTGGGGAGCGATCTCCCCGAAACGCCCGATTTCATTCCTATCGATTAGTTCGACTTGCCGCGCGCCATTTTCTGCGCCATGGAGAATAGCAGCCGCCGGTCGCTTTCGTTGGTGCGGCCCAGCAAACGGCAAAACTTCGCCAGAACCCTGGCATTCTTCCCGGAACTGCCCCACTCCGCGCTCGAACCCCTGCTGCGATTCGGAAGATTCGGCGCCTTGGGAGGCTCCTCGCCGTCGTAAAAGAGCTGATAGACGGGAACTTCCAAAGCGCGCGCGAACTTCTCGAGCGTCTCGACGGCAGGCACGGTATGGCCATTTTCCACGCGAGAAATGTAACAGCGGAGCAGGCCCGTCCTTTTTTCAATTTCTCCTTGCGACATCTTTTTCTGTTCTCTTAACTCGCGCAATCGATCGCCGATAATCATAGGTTTTGAACCCTCCCCGATAATTCAATAAATCAACTTAAGACAGAATACACTGAGGGACTGAGGCAATCAAATTATACCCCAGACGCCAATGATGCCAAAATAATTCAGCAACCCGCTTGGAATCGCCGATATTGTCCCCGCATTGGAAATCTGTGGATTTAATCTTTAGGCTTTTTCTCCAATCGCAATTTCCAAACGATCTGCCGCAACATGCCCAGCCACGCTTCGGAATCTCCGCCTGGAAAATCGAGTCGCCGGACCAAGCGGCGGATTCGGTCTTCCGCGTCATTGATGTGCCGCCGCTCCAGGTATCCGCTGGCGTGAAGCGCGTCAAGCAAAACCTCTGTGATTCGCTCGACCTCACCCGCCGAAGCGAGTTTTCTTTTTTCCGGTTGAACTGCCGCCTTCGAATCGCGGATCAGTTCATAAAGGCATACGGCGACGGCCTGCCCCAAATTCATCGAAATATTGTTTTCGCCCGTCGGAATTCGGATCAGCCATTTGCAGTGACTCAAATCTTCGTTGGAAAGGCCGAACTTTTCCGATCCGAACAGAATTGCGACGCTGCCCGAGGCCAAACGTTTGCGGATCAGACGTCCGCCGTATTCCAAACGCCGCAGCGGGTGGTGCAAGTCACGGTTGCGAACTGCCGTAGTTCCCACGACGAGCGTGCAGTCGGCCACGGCTTCGGCGACGCTCGAATAAATTTCCGCTCTGGCGAGCAAATCCGATGCGCCAACGGCGGACGTCGCCTCACGAAATGCCGGATCAAACGGATTTACGAGGCGCAGGCGCGAAACCCCGAAATTGCTCATAGCGCGAGCGGCCGCGCCGATGTTCAGAGGATTGCGCGTGGAGACGAGGACAACACGCAAACGGTCGATTTGTGCTGAACCGGACAAGGGATTAATTCTAAAGCAACCGAAGCCTGAGAGCTATCTGGGGATAGGCATGGGACAACTTGCGTAAATTCCGGCTGGAGTTGCGTTCTCCTCGGCTCTTCGACGTATACTCTGGGCAAGGGAACCGGCCAATGGACAGGGTTTTGGTGATCGAAGATAGCCGCGCAATGCAGCGGACGCTACAGCGCCTGTTTGAGTCGGATTCGCTAGACGTTGAAATTGCGTCCGATGGAGCCGCGGGCCTCGGCCTGTTTCGCAAACAACTGCCGAGCGTTGTGGTTCTCGACTTGAAACTTCCGGGCGTGTCAGGCAAAGAGCTCTGTCGGGCGTTCAAATCGCAAATGCCGTCCGTGCCGATTGTTGTGCTAAGCGCCGATGCCGATGTGGAAGACAAAGTGCTGCTTCTCGAATTGGGGGCAGATGACTATGTGACCAAGCCGTTCAGCCCGAAGGAGCTGTTGGCCCGCGTTCGACGAGCGATGCGGCGCAACGGAGGAAAGGCACAACCTGCATCATCCAATATGGCCCAAATGGCAACGGCACACGAAATACTTACTTTTGGGGATGTCGAGATCGACTTCACGGGAATGGAGGCGAGGCGTGCCGGCGTCGCCGTCGCAATGACCGCTCAGGAATTCAAATTGCTAAAATTTTTTGCGCGATCGCCGGAGCGCGTGATCTCCCGTGAAGAGCTGCTGAACGAAGTGTGGGGATACCAGAATTATCCCTCGACCCGCACGGTGGACAATCACATTCTTCGCCTCAGACAGAAACTCGAAACCGACGCTCGGAATCCGCGTTTTTTTCTGACCATGCACGGAGCAGGTTACAAGTTTGTTCCCGGTGGGGCGGGAGCCGGCAAGAAGAGTTAGCCAGGAGGCGGGGAATCTCATGTCGCGATTTCGCCTACAAACGCAGCTCCTCATTGCGACACTGCTGATTATTTGCGCCCTGACCGGCGCGATTCTTCTGATTGTCCGGCATACGGTTCGCTCGCAGATTGCCGCGCAGGTGCGGGACAGCACATCCGCCTCGGTACGCGAGTTCGAGAGCGTCCAGCAGCAACTGCTCCTGCATTTATCGCGCACCGCCGCGCTTCTCGCCGAGCTTCCCACGCTGAAGGCGTTGATGACCACTGGACACAGTCCCACCATCCAGGATGGATCCATGCCTTTTTGGAGACTGGCGGGGAGCGATCTGTTCTTGCTGGCGGATCCGCGCGGGGAAGTCATGGCCCTTCACGTCACTAGGCCGGGAGTCGATTCTCGCGGGGCCTCGGAGTATCTGGCGGCGTCGTTGAAAGACGAAAAAGATTCGGCGTGGTGGAATGCTGGGGGCCGCCTTTATTGGGTATTCCTGCGCCCCATTACTGCCGGGGCGGGAAAGAACGCGAAACAACTGGGGTTGGTCGCGATCGGCTATGAAGTGGATTCCACAATCGCCGAGCAGCTTGGCCTGGTCGCCGACAGCAAAATCGTGCTGGCGGCGAACGAAAAGGTCATTGCCTCGACGTTTTCGCCGACCGAAGAAAACGAGTTGCAGAACCGGATTATCGCCCATGAATTCGATGGCGGCGCGAATTCCAGCGAGATTGCTTTGGGGGAAGAGGAATATCGGGTAGCCTCCGTCGAGCTGGACGAGGGCCCCCCGGCGCCGGTGAAATGTTATGTGTTTGTTCCCTTAATGCGCTCGATCGGTTTCATCCGCCAGCTGAACCGCACCATTCTCGTCCTGGGAATATCCGCCGTTATTTTTGCTTTCCTACTTTTGCGATTTGTTTCTGGCACGATTACGCGCCCCTTGGACAATCTGGTGGCCGGCGTGCGGGCTCTCGCGGCGGGAGATTACACGTACTCCATTACGCCACGCGGGAGCAGTGAAGTCACCGAGCTTGCCGAATCTTTTTCGAAAATGCGGGGTGACCTGCTGGCGTCCCAGCGAAAGCAGATCGAAACCGAGCGAGTCGCCGCGCTGGGACGCGCTGCGCGCTCCATCTCGCATGACCTGCGCCACCATCTGGCCGCGCTGGTAGCCAACGCCGAATTTCTGTACGAATCGGAAAAACTGAAACTGGACCGGCACGAAATCTACGGGGAGATTCAAGCCGCCTCGGAGCAGATCACGGAACTGCTGGACTCGTTGCGCGACCTGGCCAGTGAACGAAATACGATCACTCCGGCGTCGGGCTCGATCGACCGGACCATTCGCCGCGCGATGGAAGCTGTCCAGGGGCGCCCGGAATTTCGAAGCCGGATGATTTCCATCCGTGCCGCGGGCGATATGACCGGAGTATTCGACCCCAGGAAATTGGAGCGGGCATTTTTCAACCTGCTGCTGAATGCCTGCGAGGCCGCTCCGGAGCAGGACGGAGAGATTGCAGTCGATATCCAAGCCGCGCCGGATTTATTTGAGATTCGCGTTTCGGATAACGGGCCGGGAATTCCCCCATCGATTCGCGGCACATTGTTCGATCCGTTTGTCAGCTCCGGGAAGTCGAATGGGACCGGGCTGGGGCTCGCCATTGTCAGCAAGGTCGTTCACGACCACGGTGGAACGATTGCCGTTGAAAAGAGTTCTCCGGCAGGGACAATCTTTCTGGTAAAGCTTCCCCGCGCGCGGCTGGTCTTGGACGATCTTCCTCAAACAATAGGGACATAGACTATTTGTCTGCCTTGAATCTAAAATTACAAACCGGTATGGCAGGAGGCCCAACTATTCCCTGCCATACCGGTTTGCCGGTTCGACTTTGCTTGCGGTCGATCAGCGCTATTCTTCGTCTCCGTCCTGCTCGGATGAAATGGCCGTCAGAGTACCGAGCAGACCGTGTGTTTCCCCCTGCGGTCCGGCTGTAAAGAAGAGCGAGTTGTAGGGGCCCGCGCTCCCTGTTCCCGTCGCGGCAACTACGCCAAATGCGGAATTGCCGAACGTGAGCGCCCAGAGGCCATCAATCGTCAGTGTTTCTTCGCCAGTCAATGTTGCAGGGTTTGTGTAGGTTTTCATCATGCGGATGAACTTACCGCTGAAACCGTCGAATGCAGCGATCTGCCCGCTGCCAAAATTGCCGACCAGCACGCGATTGCTGAATTCGCCGAAATCACGCGGGGCCCAGACAATTCCCCAGGGGGAATTGAACCACGGGCCATGTTCGAGCCGTTCTTCCAGCTTGCCGGAGGGAGTGAAGATATCGACGAAGCCAAAGCCTTCGCCGGCGACATCGTCATGGCGCGCCCGGTCCTGCTTGGCGTAGGTCACGAACAAGCTGCCTCCGATATTCTGTACGTTGAAGGGAGCGTAGCCGCGAGGGATGCTGTCATCGTCGAAAGGTTCCTCGCCATGACGGTCGCGGTCGTGATCGCGATCGCCGTCGTGGTCCCAATCTCCGTGAGAATCGCCGACGCGGGGAAGGTGTACTGGCTGAAAGTTGGTATCGTAAACTTCGACGTGTCCGCTGCGGAAGTTTGTGGCGTACAGGTAACGCGCACCGTTGATGTCGGCAGTGGTCACTCCCTTGTAAACCGCTGAGGATGAGTTATCCACTTTGAGTACCGCGGTCGCGCCGGAATTCCATCCGCTGATCGTGCCGTCCTCGGTCACGAAGATAAACTTGGCCGATACGCCGGCAGACAGAAGGAAATCGGTGGCGCTGCCATTGAAGACCACGCCCGTGGGCGCAGAAGGTGGAGCACCGGAAGGCGGTGCTGGAATTGTTACGGTCAACGCCTGCTTTGCGCCTGCGCCGTTATAGAGGGTGGAAACGCCTTTGCCATTGTCGGACACCCACCATGGGGTCGTAGTGCTTCGTGCCAGTCCCCACGGGTTAACCAGATTGGGATCGGTTGTGACGGCCATTCCGGGAATATCGGACACAAGATTGGTCTGCGTATAGTGTTGAGCGAAAGTCAAGGATGGAGCAGATAGAACAAGACAAAGTGAAGCCACCCAGAGATATTTCGAATTCGATTTCATTTGCACTTCCTCCTGATCGAATGGGGATTTTCTTGTGGATGTCCCGGGCGTCCGAACGCCCCCGTCGGAAAGCGTATGGAGACCGGGCATTTTACCCGTGGCGACCGCCAAGCAAATCGAACGGCCTCCATGCCACTTGTTACGCCCGGGACGTGAGGAATGTAACCCTGACTGGGGAGAGATATGTCTTGCAGGCGTCCCAGGCTTGTCAAAAATTTGTAAACAAAAGGCCGGAGTGTGGAGAGGAATTGCGAACAGGAAGAGATAAAATAAGGAAAACCAAAAGCGGACAGGGTGAAGTCTGCCCTGCCTGTCAGGATCTTTTATCTCTTTCACGCTCAGTATTGGAAAGTGTTCTTGTGTTGCACCAGTTCCATGGTGATGGCTAGTTCAGCGGTCGGTGGCAACTGGCGCGGGTAAGAGGACCATTCAATTCAAGAGGCCGTACACATCAAGCTCGGTCTGCGTTTCTATATAAACCTTTCCATTAGCAACGGTGGGAACCGTGAACTTGACGGCAAGCCCGGCGCTGTCACGGCTCGGAACCATCGCGCTGTTATAGACCTCATTCGAAAGATCGCTCGCGTCGAAAGCTCGAAGAATAGTGGCAGTGTTGGGAGAAGAAAACGCTCCGCTGGAATCGATTAACCAGACGAGGGCATTGTTGGTCCCATTCGAGGAGATGACGGGTGTGGCGCCCTGTGGCCCGAGTGTTTCAGCGGATTTGCTTGCAAGCGGTGATGAGCTCAGGACTCCTCCAGGAATCGGGAATGCTTTCAATGCGCCGTTTCCCGCCGCGATGTAAATTGTGTTGTCCCAGAAAAGGGGAGTGCTCAGGATTGGTCCGTCACCGATGGGTACGACCTGTGCGCGGCCTGGCGAATCCGGGCAGGAACTGCTGAATTGCCCCAAACTATCCCTGTTGAGAACATAGAGAGAACCATTCTTTGCGCCGCCCATCATCAGGTGCGGTTGAGTGACAGAGCCCGCCGCATCGGGCAGCAAGACTGGCGCGCTGGACCCAAGATCGTTGCCTGCTGTCGAAAGCGTTTGCTGATCGCAGGGTGAGAAATAATCGGATACAGACATCGTTCCGCCGGCGGCAAGGCGCACAAAGCTGTCGCCGTAATCCGACCCTCCCCGATTCGCATCGAAAGTGCCGTCCCCAGTTGCCAAATAGACGTTGTGGTTCGAATCCGCCGAAGGACCGCCGCCGCTCTGCCAGATTCCTCCCTGCATCCCGCCGGGTGTGACGTCAAACACCGCGTTCTGTTGCAAGGTTGCGGCGTTATAGCTCATCAACCAGCCGTGGTAATTGCCCTCCCCATCATGCGAGCCGAATGCGACATACACCGTACTGTTGTCGAGAAGCAGAGCGGCGCACTGATTCGCCAGCAAGGGGCTGAATACAGGTCCGATCGGACTGCTGCTCAATGCCTGGACTCCGGCAGGCTGGATTTTTCTCTGGCCTGTGGCGAGATCCAGAGCATAGAGCCGTTCGAAATAGGGAGGATTCGTGGAGGTGCCTTGCGTTTCGGCGACGACATATAGTGTCGAGGAAATAGGGTCAATGGCAGGTGTCCCGGTGATCCCAATAAAAGGAACGCTGTCCCCGTTGGTGATATCCAGATTGGGAGCCGGAACGGCCTGCTCTCCGGCCGGAATCAGGCTTGTCTGCCATAGCTGCATACATGGATTGGCATCGGCATCGAAAGCAAAAACGCTATCCATTTCGGTAGCTACAAAGATTACGTTGTGCGTCCCGCCCCCCGGGATTACAAGATTTGGAACATAGAGAGGTTGCGCGTAGGCATACCCGTCCAATGGACACGAGAAAAGCTTGCCGAAAATTGAGGAATTGGTAGTGCTGGGTGCGAGGGCCAATTCCCGGTTATTTTGTCCGCTTCGGGAATTGTCATTTCGCCAGGTGAGTGCGCCGGAGAAATCGGTGACCTCAACCTGTGCAGTTCCAATAGCCGCCGAGTTCGCTTTCAGCGTGGCAAGAATGTGGTGCGGCCCTGCCGTGGGCGGAGGAGCATAAAGACCGTTTCCAGTAATTGTTCCGGAAGTGGCGTTCCCACTCGCAATACCATCTACCGCCCAATTCACCTGACTATTGTTGACGCCGGGAGTCTTCACTTGCAATTGCAGAGTCTGCGACGGCGTGATGCTCGATAGCACAGGGGAGAGGGCAAGTGGTCCCTGAATCGAGCTTTGCGACAGGATGGTGACACTCGCCGAACCGGACTTGGTCGAGTCCGTCTGCAAGACGGCGGTAATCGTAACAGTGGGGGGTGTCGGAATCGTATTCGGCGCTGTGTAAACACCCGAGGAATTGATCGTTCCAACCGTAGCATTTCCGCCGGCGATCGCATTCACCTGCCAATTGACGGCGGAACTGGAGGAATTTTGCACGGTGGCTGTGAAGGGCACCGTTGTGGCTGCGAAGGGCTGCGCCGAAGCTGGGGACACCTGCACGATCACTGCTGGAGGAGGATTGGAAACCAGGCCGCCGCAAGAGACCAGGAAGATTGAGGAAAAGAGACCGAAAGCCAGGGATCGGAAAATAAACCCCTCACGCGGCACACACATCCCCGAAACATTTTCGATCGGATATACAAAGCTGAAATCGTTATACAAACGATGGAGTCGCCAGCGCAGGTCCAATGGGCGGGTCATAGGCTCTGCCACTCTGCATGAAATCTGAGGGATCCGTGCGGAAATTACCACAGCATAAGATATAGGTCAATGAAGTAAGTCACGAACGATGACAGTCGGACTATTTTCCACAGCCCGTGCCGGAACAGGGCGCTTGGCCGGTCAGCTTACGGAAGAAGTTCCGCATGCGGGTCATGAGACTCGGTTGAGATTCCGGTCGGCGATCGTCGGCAGGACTGGCTGGTATCGAAGCAGAAGCGGTGATGGGCGCAGCTTCCGCAGGCGCCGGATTTACGTGTCCGTGAAGAACGACCGAGGGGCGCATGCGAACTTCGCGAACCAGGAGAATCGTCTCCGGGCTCGGGTCGGGAGGAGGCGCTGGCGAGTTGGCGTCAAAGCTCAGCGGCGGCATCAAAACCGTGTACACAGGTTCGGGAGAAGAATCTGGAGTAGCGGTCTCTGCCTTTTTCGGCTCGGGCTGAACGGGGTGGCTGAGCGTCGCGAATTCGCGGGAAGATACATCTGGCGCGGGGGCGGGAACCTTCGACTGGTCCACACTGGCTCGTTGAAAATTGCAGGAGCATGTGGAAGCGTCGCCCCTCAGCGATTCGATCTGGCCACCGGCAAGATTGGCGATGCCGCCCTGTGGCACGATCATGCTTTGTCCGCCAAACTGCGGTTCCACGCGCATGGCGCCCCGATCGGTGAGAATGCACATTTCGCCGCTCTGGTCGAGCCCCAGCGTCGCGTCGCGTCGGGTTCCTGAAATTGCGATCGGCGTCGCTACGACTAAAGGGGTGTAAATCGTGAATGTTTCCGAGGTATCGAGAGTAGGATGGACGCGCCCGTAATCCAGCGCCAGCGTAAGTGCTTCCGCCGTCTTATGCAGCGTGAAATGCGCGGGACCGCAAATGCTGATTTCGCCGCCGGAATTCAGCATGAGCAGCGCGCCGCCCGAATGCACGGTGACGTCACTGCCGCTGGCTACGCCAGTCGGTCCATTGTTAATCTCGATCTGGCCGTTGTACGCGGTGGTAACGTCAAGATCATCTCCTTCGATCCGGGCGACAACCAAAGGAGGATCCTGGTCCGGGAAGCGAGCATTGGCGAGAAGCGCGGCCGCCAGCACGACAAGCAAAGCGCACGCGAATGCCTTGAAAGAGTTTTTGGTCCAGTCGCGGAGCATATTCGCTGAAGGCACTTTTTTCGTTACGGCTGCAAGGTCCTGGTGAGGCTGAGCTATCTTCGACTTATACTATACGCGCATGACCGGGCAAGAAAAAACCGCCATGGATCCAGAAGATCACGTACCTGTGCATTATGACACGCGTTTGCCAAAGCTGTCGTTCTGGCAGCGCGTCCAGATTCCTATCCTTGGATGGGTCGTCTGGGCCGTCATTCGCATCCTCGGTCCCACCATTCAATTTGAGGTCCTCGGTGGCCAGCGCATCGGACGCGATTATCGTCCAGACCAGCCCCCGAATGTGTATGCCTTCTGGCACCGCTGCATCATTGCGGGTGCCTGGTATTTTCGGAACCGCAATGCGGTGTTGATGAACACCACAAATTTCGACGGGCAATGGACGCGCCGCGTGATCGAGCGGCTGGGATATCAAACAGCGCAAGGCAGCTCGACGCGGGGAGGATTGCGCGGCCTGGCCGTGATGGCGAAGAGGCTGGAAGAGGGAGTGGACGCGGCGTTCACGATCGATGGCCCGCGCGGCCCGCGTTATATCGCGAAGCCCGGTCCGGTGATGCTGGCTCGACGGTCTGGGCGGCACATCATTTTGTTTCACGTGGGATTAGAGCGCGCCTGGACGCTGCGGAAAACCTGGGATTTGTTCCAGGTCCCCAAGCCCTTCACGCGGGCCGTCCTGGTGATTGCCCCTCTGTTGGAGGTGGGCGAAGGCATCAATCGCGAAGGCCTCGAAGAAAAACATCAGGAAATGCAAAAAATGCTGGAGCGCTTGCGTGACGTTGCGGAGGGCTGGTTTTCCCTCACCGAAGCGGAGCGGGAACGCGAGCGCGCCACTAGGAACGCTTGATATCGCTTACTTTCCCGCGTCGCTGAGTGTCACTTGCGCCTGCATCTTTTGCCCGCCGCGATAAAAGTCCAGCTTTACCGTGTCGCCGGGCCGTTTGCGGTTCAGGGCCAGGTTCAAATCCATTTGATTTGTGATGGGACGCCCGTCAATCGCAGTCAAGACATCGCCGCCAAGCAAAACGCGGCGCATACCCAAAATGGCTGTCCGGCTCCCTCCCTGCAGGCCGGCTTTCTCGGCAGGGCCGCCAGGTATGACGCGTTCGATCATCAAGCCTTCCTGCACCGGAAGTTTCAGCGCCTCCGCGACCGGGGGAGAGATGACGCGTGCCTCGACGCCCATCGAGGCGCGGTGCACGCGGCCTTCGCTGATCAAATCCTGCGCGATTTGCCGCGCGGTGCTGATCGGGATGGCAAAGCCGATTCCGGCGGTGGTTCCGGACGGCGTATAAATTGCCGAGTTGATGCCGATCACTTCTCCGTGCGAGTTCAGCAGCGGCCCACCTGAATTGCCCTGATTGATTGCGGCGTCGGTCTGAATCGCTCCGTCAATCACCGTGCTTTGACTCGTCTGTACAGTACGTCCGAGAGCGCCGACAACGCCGGTGGTAAGCGTACTCTGAAAACCGAACGGATTGCCGATGGCGAGCACGCGCTGTCCCACTTGCAGGGTGTCCGAATCGCCCATGGTCAGCGCGGGAAGCGTGCGTCCTTTGGGATCGATCTTCACCAGCGCGATATCGTTGCGTTCATCCGCGCCGATGAATTTCGCGTCGTAGTGCGAGCGATCGCCCAACGTGACGGAAATCGCCTGCGCGCCCTGAACGACGTGAAAGTTGGTCAGAATGTATCCCCGCGGGTCGATCACGAAACCCGAGCCCGCGCCTTCGACCGGAACCGGCTCCATAAACACATCGTATTCCAGCGTCCGCGTCACGATATTGGCCACCGCCGGCGCTGACTGACTGTAAATTTTTACGGTCATGGCCTCATCGCCCACTAACTCGTATGCCTTCGGCTCGGGAAACGCTGCTGGAACCGCCTCGACGCGGTCCGGTTGGCGTTGCCCCCAGCGGCTTCCCGCCCAGTAGGCTCCCAGCACGAGGACCAGCCCCATGGCAAGAAGGCGAAAAACCCCGCCCTTATCTTTTCGTTCGCTCATTTTAATGTTTCTCCCGCACGGCTTTCGATTCCTTGAATTTGGCCAGGAGCGCAACCACCTGCTCCCGCGTGTGCTCGATCGTGCCTGAGCAATCGATGACTACATCGGCCATCCTGCACTTTTCTTCCGCGGGCATCTGCGCGGCGACGCGCAGCCGGGCTTGCTCGGCGGTGAGTCCCTTGCCGGCGTCCCTTTGCGTCAGGCGCGCAAGCTGCTGCTCCGGCGTGCACCACGTAACGATCAGCACATCGACCTCGCTTCTGTATCCCGCTTCGATCAGCAACGCCGCATCGACGACGGCGATGGCGTCCGGCTCGGCCTGCTCGACTGCAGCAAACTCGCGGTCCAACGCCGCAAGCACCGGCGGATGCACAATGGCGTTCAAGCGAGCCATCCGCGCTGCATCGGCAAAAACGATAGCGCCCAGCTTCGAACGATCCACGCGGCCATCTGTAGTTAGGATGCCGCCTCCGAATTCCGAGACTACTTGATTGTAGGCCTCGCCGCCGAGCGCGATCATTCGGTGCGCGATCTTATCGGCGTCGAGCAAATGGCAGCCCAGTTCGCGCAGTATCGCACCGACGGTGCTCTTGCCCGTGGCGATTCCGCCGGTAAGGCCGACGCGCAGCATCAGGATCTGGCCGCCACGACGCCCGGCGATACTTTGTGAGCGCGCCGCAACCGGGCTGCCTTCACGGTGTTGCTCATCAACATGGCGATGGTGAGTGGACCCACGCCACCCGGCACAGGCGTAATTGCGCCGGCAACTTCCGCGACGCCCGGATGGACGTCACCAACCAGGACCGCGCCTTTTTCGCAGAATTTCGCTAATTTTTCGGGAAAGTTCGCGAAGATGCGCTCCGCCTCGGCTGCGTTAGTGATTCGATTGATGCCAACGTCAATTACGGTCGCGCCGGGGCGCACCCAATCCGGTTCGACCATTGCCGCGCGGCCAATCGCCGCGACCACGATGTTGCCCCGGCGCACAACTCCGGGCAGGTCGCGCGTTTTCGAATGGCAAATTGTTACCGTCGCGTTGGCGTGCATCAGCAGCAGCGCCATCGGTTTTCCCACAGTGTCGCTGCGTCCCACGACCACGGCGTTCGCTCCCTCAAGGGGAATACCGCTACGGCGCAAAATCTCCATCGCTCCGGCGGGAGTGCATGCCACAAGGCCCGCTCGCCCCGACACGAGCCGCCCCAGATTCGTGGGATGAAAGCCGTCCACATCCTTCGAAGGGTCCACCGCTTCCAGCACGCGTTTCGTATCCACTTGAGCGGGGAGAGGAACCTGCACGAGGATTCCGTCCACCTCATCGCGCGCATTGAGTTGGGCAACGAGCGCTAGCATTTCGTCTGTTGTGACCGAGGGGGGCGGCGTATACAGCCAGCTTCCCAGGCCCAGTTGTTCGCAGGCGGCAATCTTGCTGCGCACATAAATGTGCGAAGCAGGGTCGTCGCCGACCAGCACAGCGGCGAGGCCGGGGCGGATTCCGACGGCGCTCAGGGTAGCAATTTCCTGCTTGAGTTCCGCGTAAATCTGATCCCGGATTGCATTGCCGCTGAGGATACGCGCCGTCACGAAGGCTCCTGAAATAGGGAATAACGGGTCGTTCTCGTTTATGGTAGCACAGCGACGGCGCGAGGTCGTTTCTGCGATCGGTGTGAGTCGGGTACAATCCGTTTCATCCAGGCGAGGGGAGATTGCCATGATTTTCGGCGAAAGCAGCGAACGCAAGCAGTTGGAACAGCAGCGGCGCAGCGAAGGCCGCCTCCCGCCGGGTCAGTCTCTCACGCTCAAATGGCCGGTGCTGCATTACGGAGACGTACCGCGCGTCGATCTAAGCACTTGGGATTTCCGCATCGATGGCCTCGTTGAAAATCCTGTCAGACTCACCTGGAAAGAGTTCAATCTGTTGGCGAAGACGGAAATTCAATGCGACATGCACTGCGTAACACGCTGGAGCCGCTTCGATAATCGCTTTGATGGCGTCCTTTTCACCGAAGTAATGAAGCTCGTGGTACCCAGGCCGGAGGCGCATTTCGCGGTGATTCGGGGGGGAGCACGGCTTCACCGCGAATCTTCCTCTCGAAGACCTGATGAAGCCCACAACGATTTTTGCGTTCAAGCACGATGGTGAGGAGCTGACCGCCGACCACGGCTATCCGGTCCGCCTGATCGTCCCGCACCTGTATCTCTGGAAGAGCGTGAAATGGGTTCGCGGATTCGAACTGACGGCCACCGATGAGCCCGGCTTCTGGGAACAAAACGGCTATCACATGCGCGGCGATCCGTGGAAAGAGCAGAGGTACGACTCGCTCTAGTAGCACAGACTTCAGTCTGTGCGCCTTTGCAAAAGAACAAGAACCAACACCGCACAGACTGAAGTCTGTGCTACTCCACCCGGCTTACCGTTTTATTCGATCAGAAAATGTGGGCCAGCTTCCGTCGAAACTGCCAGCCGCAGAACGATATAGCGGGGGTGCCGTCGATAAGAACGAAGGCGTTGTCAAGGCGCAAATCTCCCCGGCAGTGATTTTCGCACCGCGTAGCTGCCAGAGTCAGCTGGAGGACCGAAGCTCTGAAACTCGCACGGTGAATCAACTTTCGGCGAATCGTTCCGCCAACCATCGATACGACCTATTGCCACGGCCATGATTCTTTTATCCGAACCCCGATCTGCATCGGGGCGAGAGCACCCAATCAACTCTTCGATCTATCCGCCTTGGCGGACGACCAGCGGCACCCGCGGGCTGCTCTCGACACGAACGACTTCTGGATACCTGCGGCGACGCGATCGCCAACCTGACCTACCGCGTGACTGCGCTCTACAGCGGCATGGACCCCGTGCTGGGACTTTCCGCGGGCCTAAAGCACTTTGGCAAGCGGCGGCTGGGACGCAGCGGGCTGGATCATGACCTTCCGGTCTCTGACAACGTTTGGGATGTCGATTGCTCGGCGTTTTTTCAGAAGAATAAGGCTTCCGGAATTCACTCGGCGTATTTTGGAGATCCCGACTGCCAGAAGTTGATGCGCGCATTGCTGCAGGGAGTCGACCGGACAGTGATTGTGAACAATGGACTCGCTCCCAAGCCGCTGGCTAAGGCGCAGCAGGTATAAAGCTGAGCGCGCCGGCAAGAGTGCCAGTGTCACTAAAACAATCCAAGGCGTCTACCCTGGGAACGCCAATCTCCCGATTGGCGTTTTGTGCTTCGGTCCATCGCCAATCGGGAGATTGGCGTTCCCAGGTTTCACCCGCCGATAGCCGAAACCACACTTAAATTGGGACACGAACAATGCCTCATAGTGTTGGGGTTCCAGAAGTGGTCATGTTAAAATGACCATGAGCACGAAGAGGTTCCCATGAAGCAAATGCGAGCGAGCGCGTTCAAGGCGCGCTGCCTGAAAGTCATGAACGAGGTCCAGGCGACGGGCGAGCCGGTGATTGTGACCAAGCGCGGGAAGCCGGTCGTGAAAGTGATCCCCGTGGGGGCGGAGAAGGACGATATTTTCGGATTCATGGCGGGGGAGTTCAAGATTGTCGGAGATATCGAATCTCCGGTGGTGCCGTTGAAGGATTGGAAGATCATGATGACGCCAATGCCGCGCAACCCGCCTTCGCGGCAAAAACAGCCGCTTCGGCGGGCTCGTCCGCCAGCGCAGCGTAAATCGGCGCCACGTGCGGGTGCGTCATCACAAAGAAGCCCGGTGCGAGAGGCGAGTGCGTCACCGCAAAACAAGAACGCGAGCAGGCAGACTCGTCTGCCGTAGCCGGTTCACAGGCGGAGGCAGATGGTTCTTCTCGATACGCACGTCCTGATCTGGCTCGTGAATGAGCCCGTCAAATTATCGAAAAGGGCGAACGAGGCCATCTTCGCGGCCCGCGAAAGCGATGGGCTCGCCATATCCGCGATTACTCTCTGGGAATTGGCATGGATCGCGACACACGGGCGACTCGATTTCGTGGGAACCGTGGACACGCTTGTGGAACGAATTACTTCAAAAATTGCCATTCGCCCGATTACATCTCAGATTGCCATCCTGGCGAATCAGTTTCCTACAACTTATTCCAACGATCCGAGCGACCGCCTGATTGGGGCTACTGCGATGGCTGAGGGGATTGCTTTGGTCACCAAAGACCGAACGATTCGAGATTGCAAGCAGATCAAGACGATTTGGTGAGGATTGGCAAACACGTTCGCGCAGGATTCGGTGACCGGTATTGAAGTCTGAACCAAATGGGAGGGATGTTTGGGTGCCCCGTCCTGGATGTTTTTTCAAGGGCGGGGTTCTTTCCTTGATTTTTCCATTCGAGGTTTGGATCGCGCCAATTCCACGAATCGAGTACGAACGAAAACCCCCACCCTTGCTGAAAACCGCAAGGATGGGGCACCCGGCAATTCGGCGGTAAATTTATTGTTCGGGCCAAAAGTAATGGATCGGTGCCAACCAGAATGCCAATGGGTCCTGCTCACTTGGGTAGCGGTTTCTGCTTAGATCATTCAGCCATCGCCCTTCAAATCCCTCACGGGCAGCCACCGCCGAAATGATGGCGTCTCTTTCGTGTTCCTGATCATCTCGAATCGTAGCCGTAACAGAGAAGTGTTCGATAAAAGCATTGCCGCTGTTCAATTTCAACGCCTTCCATACAGCTTTCGGATGAGTCTCGGTGACATTTATATCTGGAAAGTGTTCCCGCATCCTTTGTACGAACATCATACCTTGGACGAGCGCCGCGCCCCGGAGTGAGTTTGCCGTTTGAACTTGCCCACCAGAGAAACCGTATTCGTCTCTTAACCACTGGTCACATTGACGGTTGCCTGAACGTCCTGAAGACCACCACAGGGGAGCATCCACTCCAATACCAGAGGGCATTGACCTTACGTGTTGAATAACTACTTGAATGGCTTCGTCGGCGTGGTTTACGCAAGAGGTGTGCGCGGAGCCGTCGGAACGGAGGATGGCCAATCCAAAGTTTCCCTTCCCGCCTGGATCCGCACCAATCCAAACCTTATCGCTAAAACTCATACTTTGAAAACCTTCATCATCGCAACGCCGAGAAGGTTAATCCTCCTCACAGGCACTTAGCGAATCTCCACCACACGCGCCTGGCGCACGGCTTGAATTGCGCGCAGTTCGGACAAAACTTCCGGGGGGACTTTGTGGTCTACGTTGACGATGCCGATGGCTTCGGTGGAATCGGGCAGGCGTCCCAGGGCGAAGTTGGCGATGTTGATTTTGTGCTGGCCGAGCAGCGTGCCAACGCGGCCGATTACGCCGGGAACGTCTTGGTTGCGGATCAGGAGGAGGAAGCCTTTTAGTGGGGCTTCGATGTCGATCCCGTTGACGCCTAGGACGCGCAGTACATTGTTCAGACCGATCATGCCGAGGACGGAGACGGATTCCTTGCCGGTCTTTAGCGCTACGCCTAGGGAATTGGCGTAGGCGGCGCGGCGCGCGCTGCGGACTTCGACTACTTCGATTCCGCGCGCTTTGGCAAAATTTCCCGAGTTAATTAAATTGATTTGGTCAGCGAGGATTTGGCTCAGGACGCCCTTCAGCACGGCGTTCTTTACCAAGTGCGTGTTCAGGTCGGCGAGGCCGCCGTCGTAGCTGATGGAGACTTCTGAGATCGGATTATCCGCGAGTTGCGCGACGAACGTTCCCAGCTTTTCGCCCAACTGGAGGTACGGCTCTAGTTTTTTATATTCCTCGGGCGAGACGGAGGGCATGTTGACGGCGTTCTTTACTGCGCCGGTCTGCAAGTAATTGCGCACTTGTTCGGCGATGCGCGTGCCAACTACGTTTTGTGCTTCTTCGGTGGAGCCGGCGATGTGCGGCGTGGCGATTACGGTTGCGTGTTTTACCAGAGCCGGATTCGTTGGCGGTTCGGCTTCGAAAACGTCTAGGCCTGCGCCTGCTACGTGGCCGCTTTCCAATGCCGCCAGTAACGCTGCTTCGTCGACCAGTTCGCCGCGCGCGCAGTTCACGATGCGAACGCCCTTTTTGGTTAGCGCGAGGTTCTTGGCGTTGATCAGGTGCGTGGTTTCGGGAGTTAGCGAGCAATGCAGGCTGATGAAGTCGCTGGTTTTCAGGACGTCTTCCAGCGGCATCAGGTGGATATTTTGTTGCGCTGCCACCACTGTGGAGATGTAGGGATCGAACGCGATCACCGTCATCTTGTGCGCCTGCGCCAGGCGGGCTACTTCCGTGCCGATTGTGCCGAGGCCGATCAGGCCCAGCGTTTTGTCGCGCAGTTCGCTGCCGGTGAATTTTTTCTTTTCCCATTGGCCGGCCTTCATGGAGGCGTCGGCTTGGGCCACGGGATGCGCGAGGGCTAGCAGGAGCGTCATGGTGTGCTCGGCGACGCTTATGGCGTTGCCGCCGGGCGTGTTCATGACCAGGACGCCTTTGCGTGTGGCGGCGTCTAGATCGACGTTATCGACTCCTACTCCGGCTCTGCCGATGACTCTTAGTTTCGGCGCTTTTTCCAGCAACTCGGCAGTTACTTTTGTGGCGCTGCGGACCAGTAGGGCGTCGGCGTCGCCGATTTCATCGGCTACTTTGCCCTTGGTCTTGGGGAGATTTACGACCTGCCAGGTGGGGTCGGCTTTCAGGATTTCGATTATGTTGTCTGGGACGCTGTCTGCTACTAGGATTTTCATATTTTTTGTCCGGGAAAGTTTTTAATGCGTTGGACGGGCTTCGGCCTGTCGGATTTTAACGGTACAAAAACCAAAGGCGGACAGGTTGAAACCTGTCCTACTTAGGGCTGCCGCAAATATACGTTTTGAGCGGCTTTTACTCCGCTGCCTAGTTCTACTTTGTGGCCTATTTTTTGCAATGTGATTTCCAGTCCGCCTAGCACTGCAAGCAGGTCCAGGAAATCGTAATAGCCTAGATGCGCTATGCGGAACATGTGGCCCTTCATTGAGCCTTGACCGTCGGTGAGGATTGCGCCGAACCTTGCGCGCATGTCCTTGACTACTTTGGTGGACTCGATTCCGGCTGGGGCGTTGATTGCGGTTACGGCATTCGCGGGGGAATCTACGGCGAACAGCGTCAGGCCCAGAGCTACTGCTGCTTCGCGCGTTGCTTCCGCGAGAAATGCCGCGTTGCCGATCAGGTTTTCGCGGCCCAGTTGCTTAATGTAGTTCAGCGCGCCGTGCAGCGTGACGACCAGCGACGTGGCCGGGGTGTAGCTGGATTCGCCCTTCGACAGATTCTTGCGCTCCTTGGAGTAATCGAAGTAATAGCGCGGCAGCTTGGATTTTTCCATGGTCTTCCAGGCTTTTTCGCTGACGCTGGCAAAGGCTAGGCCCGGGGGGATCATGGTGGCTTTCTGCGAGCCGCCGATCATGATGTCGATGCCCCATTCGTCAGGACGAATGTCGGTGGTGCCGAGGCCGGTGATGGCGTCCACCACGAAACAGGTATCGGGCAGCGCGCTGACGATTTGGCCTAGCGCCTGGACGTCATTGCGCACGCCGGTGGAGCTTTCGGTGGCCTGAATGAAGACGGCGCGGAATGGGCCGCTCGATTCCAGATGTTTTTTCATTTCAGCGATGGGGACGGTTTGGCCGTAGGGAACTTCCACGACTACGGACTCAATGCCGTAGGCCTTGGCCAGTTGGACCCAGCGCTCGCCGAACTTTCCGGCGGTGCCGATCAGGACTCGCTCGCCGGGGGAGAGCAGGTTGGAGATGGCGCCTTCCATCGCGCCGGTGCCCGAGCTGGCGAACACGATGACGTCGTTCTTCGTGTTGTAGTAATAGCGCAGATTCTCGAGCGTCTCGCGCATGATGGTGCGGAAGGCGTCGGTGCGGTGATGCAGCGTCATGGTCAGGGCGCGCAGTTGCGCTTCCATCAGCAGCGGCGTCGGCCCCGGAGTGAACAGTCTTTCCTTGATGATTCCAGTCATTGGGTGTTTTCAGTCCAATCTATAGGGTCTATATGGTTAGGGAAACTGCTTTCAGGACGGCACCGGGCCCGAAATCAACGATATCGCACAATTGAGAATCCGGTTCGTATGCCTGACCACAAGCAGTAATACAGGTTAAGGGATGGGCCAGCCTTGGTCAACTGTCCCGCAGACTTGTGGCACAAAAATGGAAACGGGGCCGCCAGCAGCTTCACGGGCCATTTGTGGGATATTGAGACGTGGAAAACGGACATTTGGCTGGGAGGCCTGGACTCGAACCAGGATAATCAGAGTCAGAGTCTGATGTACTGCCGATTGTACGACCTCCCAGCCGAGGGAGA
>CAZUNI010000020.1:0-69495 GCA_964622265.1 uncultured Acidobacteriaceae bacterium
AAACTTAACCGAGTTCGGGCAAAACAGTGCTATTCAATTTCGGAATTTAGGTTTAGTGACCAAGAATTTGCCGATGCCAAGGCAGCAGTCATCAGAGGACAATCACCCAACTACACCCAAGCGCACACCGTTGTGCTTGGCAAGCAAGTTCAAAAGAAAAAGTCGCTGCGCACCTTAACTATTTTAACAATCGTCGTCGGGGGATTTTTCATCCTGATGATTTTAAATTACATTTATCCGAAGACCCGTGGCGGAAACGGGGGGCTCATCACCACCGTCAATTGTCCAGCGGCCCGCAATCCTTGTCATGTTTGATGCCGTGCCTTCTGGAGACCCGGTAGAAGACCTTGGGGCAAAAGATTACTTGGACGCGACCATGAGGAAAAATTTATCCGGTGCCGTGGCCGGACTGAACGCGTTGTGTTCTGAGTTTCATTTTTACTCGGACGTTTCCCAGCCAGACCATACTATGATTTTTGGCTTTCGTGACATTGACCAGATTGGGGTCGTCCTGGCCGATAAAAACGGGAGTGTCACGGAGAGTAAACATGCAACGAGCGTCCAAAACGAGTATTTCGCAGCCTATGGGTTGCTGCGCGCGCACGCGTCCGATCCGTCGACACCGTAGCCGCCGGGTGTGCCTACTTTTGAATTTTCGGGTGCCTTATTCCTGCGATCTTACCAAGGGGGGCCTTTTTTCTTCGTGGGGTGCTGGCACGCCCTACCAAATCGACTTGATCAGCTTGCAATCTCGAATGGTCCGATCCTTCGTAACTAAACCAATCCCCTCAGCCATCGCAGTCGCCCCAATCAGCCGGTCGCTCGGGTCGTTGGAATATCCTGCGGGAAGCTGATTGGCAAGGATGGCAATTTCTTGAGTAATGGGGAACACGGCTGTCCGCGATGAAATTCGGCCGAGGAACGCCTCAGTCGTCCCATTAATATCAACCCGCCGGTGAGTCACCAGCCAGGCAGCCTCACACAGCGTTATTGCGGAAATTCCAAGCCCGCCCGTCTCGCTGCTTGTACGGATCGCCACGCTGGCCGTCTTCGATAATTTTGCGGGTTCGAATGCCAGCCAAATCAGTACATGGGTATCGAGAAGAATCATCGGCCTCCGCCTGTAAACCGGCTATGGCCGACGAGTCCGCCGTTTACGGAGCGGAGGCGTCTTCATGATCTTCCAATCTTTCAAGGGCACTACCGGAGACTCGATATCGCCAATAATCCTGCCTTCTCCCGCCATAAATCCGAAAATATCGTCCTTCTCCGACCCCACGGGAATCACCTTCACAACCGGCTTGCCGCGCTTGGTCACAATCACCGGCTCGCCGGTCACCTGGACCTCGTTTATGACTTTCAGGCAGCGTGCCTTGAACGCGCTCGCTCGCATCTGCTTCATGGGAACCTCTTCTTTCTCATGGTCATTTTAATTATGACCACTTTCAGAATCCCAGAGCTTTGGGGCATGCGTAGTAGCTCATTTTGATTAGAGAACGTGCCCTCTCCGTCCCTGAGGACAAGGGACGGAGAGGCCTCTACAAAAGCGTCTTTCCGTCTGGTATTGGTACTTGTAGAGGCCGCCCGGTTTTAGGGCGGGCAGTTTTTCGTCGTATCGACACTAAAGTGAGGCACTACCGGGACATGGGTGGGCTCTGATTTTGTCTTTAGTAGCACAGAAGTGACTGTGCAACAAATCCTCATACCTGCTGCGCCTTAGCCAGCGGCTTGGGAGCAATTCCGCCATTCACAATCACAGTGCGATCGACTCCCTGCAACACCGCGCGCATCAACTTCTGGCAGTCGGGATCGCCAAAGTATGCAGAGTGAATTCCGGAAGCCTTATTCTTCTGAAAAAACGCCGAGCAATCGACATCCCAAACGTTGTCAGAGACCGGAAGGTCATGATCCAGCCCGCTGCGTCCCAGCCGCCGCTTGCCAAAGTGCTTCAGGCCAGCGGAAAGTCCCAACACGGGATCCATGCCGCTGTAGAGCGCAGTCACGCGGTAGGTCAGATTGGCAATGGCGTCGCCGTCCGACTTGTCCACTGTTTCTCCGCTTCCGAACAAATCGTTATCCACGTCGGCGGCCACCATCAACAGCTGGTTGATCAGGCTGACCAGCAACGGCTGATTCTTCCGCGTCCACACTGCAGCCATCGCGCATTGAAGCAGATAGTTACCCATGCTGTGCGCGATGATGGAGGTCTTGGCGCGGCACCCGGTCTGATTCGTTTGACCCATGCCTTGGTCACGAGCCTTCTGTGCGGCAACCTGCGTCTCCTGCTGGCGATCCACCAACCAGTCGTAAAGATCGGAAAGGACCGTTGCAAGATCGTTCGCGCAGTCGCGGGCGTGCGCGCGATCCGGCAGATAGTCGAACACCTCTCCATCGGAGGGCCAGTCATACAAGACGCACTCGCCCAGCGAGTTCGGCCCAGTGAAAAACGTATCGCAAATTTGCTTATAACGCGTGGCTTCATCCTGCCAGGTGTTCTTATATCCGTGAACGAACAGCGTGACGTGCTTCTGGCTCTCGTTGTTATCGTCGGCGCCCAGCGGCGGAAATTGGCTGGCAACTTTCGCGAGCGCGTTCTTGAATTCGTCGCCCCCGGAAAGCAGCTTCCAGCTCGCTGCAACGTCGGCAGGCCCTTTCTCGTTGGTCCAGTATGTGAGAGCACCCCTCTGCGTGCCAAAATTAGCGGGACTGGTGGAACCCGCCGGAAGACTGCGATCGCTGATCATCCAATACAAGTTTGACCTCCTGAACCTAATTGACGCGCCAAAACACGAATTTGTAGCGGCCATTAAACGTATTGTCAAGTCAATTGTTCTTAATCTTCAGTAGTGTCCCCGCTTAAGATTGGATTGGGCTATCGGATGGTGAAACCTGGGAACGCCAATCTCCCGATTGGCGTTTTGCGCTTCCACCCCATCGCCAATCGGGAGATTGGCGTTCCCAGGCCAGACTCAGAAGTTGTGGCATCGCATTTCGTTGAACGCACTTCACTAAATTAAGGACACTAGCTAAATCTTTTGGGCGAACAAAAAAAGTGGGCCGGCTAAAAGCCCGGCCCACGATGCACCGATTCGATGCGGAAGCGATTGACTACCGGGCCAGCGGGTCCGGCCGAACCTGGAAATGATACAACTGGCTCGGCGTCCCCTTACCGCCTTCGGTCAGCCAACTGCCTCGTGTCTGGTTCGCGGCATAGGCTCCGCGGCCCTTCCATCCGGCGTTGGGATCGTCCACGCGGGCGTCGAAAAAGCGCGAGAAGAAACCCATACGGTAGGGCACCCTCATCCTCACCCACTCCTTGGTGTCCTGTTTGTACGCAATGAGCGAATCGGAGTTGGCTCCGTCTACGATCACCACGTCGTTGCCCAGGCCCAGCGAGTTGTACTTGTCGATGAACATGTAATAGTTGTTGTCGGACTTGATGGTCGGATCGGATTTAAATACCGGGCCCGGAATCGGCGTGAAGGTCCACCCTTCAGGGCATGCCTTGCCACTAATAGCGTCCTTTCCGGTTGGAATCGTCTTGCACTTCTTCCGGTCCAGGCTGGCCAGAATGCCCTCCGCCTGCAATGGCGACCAGACCACGCCTTTCGAGTCGACATCGATTCCGCGCGTCTGATTGCCGCCGATTCCCTTGGCGGCATCGTAGGGGACTTCATACACTTCTGTCTGGCAGGTCGCCGGAGGATTCGAACCCCGCGTCATGCGGATGAGCCTTCCCGGCATGATTTGCAGGTTCGAATACCAGAAGCTGTCGTCCACGGTGTTGTAGGCCACGCCGTACGCGCCGGGCTTGGGGATTCCTGCTGCAGGAGCGCACCAGCCCTGGGATTTTTCCGCGTCATGCGTTTTGTCCCAGAGGTTGACGTTCAGCCAGCCGATTCCGCCGTCGCGCTGCACGCTGAAATACAGCGTGTTGTCCTTGTCGTTCGAAAAGATGATGCGCGTGGATTCGAAGCAAAGATCGACGAAACCGAACTTGCCGGTCTTCGGATCGTACACGTCGACGCCCTTGCCGCCCGATTCGCGCGGCGATGCCTTGGCGAACGGGTTGTTCGAACCGGCCTTGCAGTAGTCGGGATTGCCGATTCGCGTCTCGACGTTGAACCACACGCGGCCCTGCGCGTCCATGGTGATCGGGCCGGGGTTGACGGGATCGTTCCACGGCAGCTCGTTGCCATAGTAGGGCGACGGCGCAAGCTGGGTTTGCGGCGACCACGTAATCAGCTTCTCGCGATCGGCCTCGTTGGGCAATGGGACAGGAACTTCGAAGCTCTCATTCGACTTCGGATCCAGAACAGCGAGGCAGGTGACCTTCTTCTTGCCGTTGCCGCAGTCACCGGACCAGTCCGCTCCGTACACCGAGCCGTACGCGTTCACGGTGGGCTTGCGCCGGTCGGTGCTGATCATTGCGTGCAGGAAGGCGGTCGGCACAGCCCAATTCCACATCGTGATCACCACGTTGCGCTCAGTCCCCACAGGACGCGGCGGCACCGGCGGCAGTTCGCCCTTGGCAATGCGGCCGCCCCAATCGGCGTACATCGCCAAAGTTCGGTCATGCCCCATGAGGTTAATGCCGCCCATCATTCCGCGGCCCACCTGGCCGGAAGAGATCAGACGTTCCCATGACTTCGGGCTGTCCTGCGGCAGGTTCAGGCTCGCTGGAATCTCGCGAGTGGACTTCAGCCCCATCTGATGGCACGTCCAGCAGCCTTTCAGCTGCGAGAGCCACTGGCCTTGATTGGTGATCACATCCGGCGGCGGTGGATCGTTTGCGCGAGTGTCCGCGTGCGTGTCCTTGACGGGATCGGGAGCGCCCTCCAGCGGCGGCGCGGGCGGAACCTTCATCGGGAATTCGCTCTTCGTCGGAATTTTTAACAGGGAGGCCCAATAGGCAGCGGGGTAATATTCCGCGGCAGCGCGGGCATTGGGAGCGAGCACGGCAGTCAAGGCGACTGTTTTCCCGGTGGTACTATCCAAAGGCTTGGAATCCACCAAACCGTAGCCTCGGACCCACAGCCGGTAATTCCCCTTGGGCAAGTCCGGAACCAGGTAGCGGCCCTGATCGTCGGTGACGACAATTTTGGCAAACTTGGTGGACGAATTCACCTGTTCCGCAATCACCCACACGCCCGCTTCGGGACCTTTCGAACTGGTCACTACGCCGCCGATGTCGGTGGCGCCGACCGTTACGCCCGGGGCGTTCGCTTGCGCGGGAGGCAGCGGCCGAGCTTCGGTTCGAACGATTGCCGAAATCGCGAGGAACCCACAAAGCAGCAAAAGCAATACGGCAAATGGATTTACCCATTTTGATCGCATTCGATTTCTCCTTATCGGTAAAACGCGGCCGGATAGCAAAGTTTTCATAGCTCGCACCCGGAAAACGTTCGAACACAGCCAGGTATCCGCACGCCTGACGCTCCAGCGAAATCGCTGTTTCAACACTCCCATTTTCCTATATGGCGATGAACGACCTACGGCAAAAGCCTTGGTGGGCGGAGTATAACGCAAAGTCCGTGCACTTGATCACGGATATTTTTGGAAATCTCGTTCGAACGCGAACAGCGGCCCAACCGTTCAGGCCTGTGGGCGCTGGGTTTCGTATTGTTTCAGTTTGCGGTATAGCGTGGTCTTGCCGATTCCTAGCAGACGCGCGGCAGCCAGCTTGTCCCCGGAGGTTTCTCGAAGGGCGCGGAAAATGGCGCGGCGCTCCAGAGCCTCCAGCGGCACCAGTTCGTCGCTGTCCGGCAATTTCTCCATCGACGTAAATTGAAGATTGGACGGCAAATCCCCCACATGGAGAATCGGCCCGGAGCCCAGCGCCATCGCGCGTTCGATTGCATTCTCCAGTTCGCGAATATTCCCCGGCCAGTCATACGCCATGATGCGCCGCATGGCGTCTTCGGAAATCGTTCGAATCGGCCGCGCCGGATCGGAAAATTTCTCAAGGAACGAACTGACCAGCAACGGAATGTCGCTCCGGCGGTCGCGCAGCGGCGGTAGCTTAATTTGGACCACATTCAAGCGGAAGTAGAGGTCCTGCCGGAATGCTCCGGTGCGGATCAAAGCTTCGATGTCGCGATTGGTGGCGGCAATCATGCGCGCCCGGATGCCGACGCGCTCGTTCGAACCGACCGGCTTCACCTCATGCTCCTGAAGCGCGCGAAGCAGCTTGGCTTGCAGGTCCACGGGCATGTCGCCGATTTCGTCGAGGAACAGAGTGCCGTCGCCCGCGGCTTCAAACAGTCCTTGCCTGGAATGCTGCGCCCCCGTGAACGCACCCTTCACATATCCGAACAACTCGGATTCGATCAGCGTGGGAACCAGAGAGGAGCAGTCCACGGGGGAAAAATTCTTATTGCTGCGCGGCCCCGAATAGTGAATCGAGCGCGCGACCAGCTCCTTCCCCGTTCCGCTTTCTCCCAGAATCAAAACGGGATACATATGTTGCGCGACTTTCTCGATCAGCTTGTACACGCGCTGCATTTTCGGCGAAACGCCAATTAGCCCGCCAAAGCCCGGCCGGCTGCGAAGCTGCTCGCGCAACAGGCGATTCTCCTGATCCAGCTCGATCGAACGCACCAGACGATCGAGCTTGGTGCGCAACTCCCACACATGAAAGGGCTTAGTCACATAGTCAGCCGCGCCCAGCCGCGTCGCTTCGATCGCCGTTTCGATCGTGCCATATTGCGTGAGCACAATGACGGCCACGTCCGGATTGCTGGCGCGTATCTTCTTGAGCAGCTCCAGCCCGCCGATCTGCGGCACCTTCAAATCGGTGACAACGATATCGATCGGATGCTGCTCCAGAATTTCCAGTGCCTGTTCGGTGGTCGCCGAGGCATGGACGTACAGTCCTGCTTCCAGCGCCACGTCGTTGCACAGGTTCCGCGTGCTGACTTCGTCGCCCACAATTAGAACACTGAATGTGGACGATTTTGCGGCAGAATTTTCCACTACTACATCCGTTTCCATGGCTGGGGTCCTCTTTCGAAACAGGAGCAAGGACCGTACCAAATCAGGAGAAACCCGAAACCGCTGGCAAGACAGCACTTACTGTAAAACTAGCCCGGTATTAGTTCCGAATTCTATTGCCGAATTGGGAATCAATGCAAGCTGTTTCACATGAATTAGCCGGCAAACTGTCTTATTTCAATGCAGGGCAGAAATGGGAATGGAGTCCATCCCAAATTGGCACGTGGCGTGACTTTCACCCCCCCTCTCTGGACTTAGTTTTCGGGGGGAATCCCTAGGGTGCCAGTTGCGGAGTGGCTCCATTGCACTTCGTACAGACCGTCGGTCGCCGATGCTGCATATATTGTTCCCGGTTCGCTTCCTGTCGCAACCGCGGAAAAGAATCCATCGGCCAGCGTGCCGGCGACGCGCGTCCAGGTTCGCCCCAAATCAGAGGAGGCAAACAGGCCTCCCGTGCGCAGGGAAACAACGAAGGTGCTTCCGGCAACGGCAAAGTCCTGAACCGGAGCGGATGGCAACCCTGCGCCTGGCTCGGCCCAGGTCTGCCCCGCGTCGCGCGAAATATAGAGCCCCTTGTGCGCAACGGAAACCAGCGTCTGGTCCTCTGAGGGGACACTATACAAGGAGATTGCGCCGCCCGAGGCTGGCGGCAGATCGTGCCAGCTCCACGATTTCCCGCCATCGGTGGAAAAAACCAGCCCGCGAAGCGATACCACCCATAGCCGTTCCCCGTTCGAAGATACGCGTACCGATTGCACCGGCAACGTCGCAAGCGGGCCAATCGGGTTCAGCATCCATGTTGCCCCCCGATCGGCGGAAACCAGCAATCCGGCCTCAGTTGCGGCATACCAACGATTCGAACTGAACGCCATGTCATTGACCACCGAATCCAGTGGGCGCGGCGCGTTTTGCGACTTCCGCGACGACGGACGGGAAGTGGGCGATGGCATCGGTATTGCTGCCGCATCCACACTTATGAAACCAGCGCGCAGCCACGATTTTCTTTCCGCGTCGTAGCGCATCAATCCGCCATGCGCAAGAGACGCCCACCATCCGCCAGGAGCGGCGTAAATGCGGGCCACCGGTTCGGCCTTCAGGCCTTGCCCCATCGGCATCCACGACTTGTCTTCATCCTCGGTGGCCAGCACCGATTCGCTCGCATTGGCAAGGACGGCGAGAACACGACCCGGCTGCGTGGCATCCAGAGCAATCTCGAGAATCTGGCGGTGAAAAAATCCGGGATTGGTATCGCGGAAATGCTCGCCGTCATCATCGCTGGAAAGTACTCCCAACTGCTCGGTACCAATCACCACACGTCCCGGACGGCCTAGAGGAACGACCACGGAGGTGACAACCCAATTCTGCGGCGTCGTGCGCCTCCAGGTCATGCCTACGTCAGATGTCTTCCACAAGCCCTCCGAAGTTGCGGCATACACCGAACCGGGATGGGCTGGGTCTTGAGTAATCGCGTAGGTACGCCGGGCCGTATAAGGAATTCCCTGAATCTTTTCCCACTGCGCGGCGCCGGTCTTACTGCGGTAGATTCCGGAACAGGCGCTGGCGTAGATCAGCTCGGGAGTCTTGAAATCGATTAAAAGACTCATGACATCGGAATCGTCGATCATGCCGTCGTGGATCGGGCGCCAGGTGCGCCCTCCGTCCGTTGTCTTCCACGGCAAATGAAACGTTCCCGCATAGATGGTTCGCGGATCGTGAGGATCGACGGCCAGAGAGTCGAGATTGCGCAGTTCCTCGTGATGTTCAGGCGAGATGCGTTCCCACGATTTGCCGGCATCGCGCGAGCGGTACACGCCATCGAGAGTTCCCGCCACGAGCATATCCGGATCGGACGGGGCCCGTACGAGCGCGCGTACGGCTTGCCCGGTCAATCCAGAGGGTCGCCAGTTCCGCCCCCCATCTTCGCTGCGAAATACGCCTCCCCCCGCGGCCGGGTCCTGCGTCCAGGAAGAAGCGAACAAGACGTTGGCATCGCGCGGATCCACCACGATGGAGGTGATTACGGCGTCCTGCCGCGCGCTGGCGCGCCCAAGCAGCGCCCAACGCTCGCCTCCATCTTCGGAACCGAAAATGTGACCATCCGCCGCCCCCAGGAAAATTCGCCCGGCGTGCGCGGGATCGACTGCCATAGAATGGACGTCTCCACCTTGCGGCCCAAGCGCCCTCCACGATTGCGCGCATGCAATCGTGGCTGGCAGCAGCCACATAAGTAAAACGGCGATAGGCCTTTTCAACATAAGTCAGACCCGAACCTGACGCACACCGAAACGGGCAAGCCCATATTCTACAGGTGATTGCACCAATTCGACGTTGGGAGATACGTTGGCGGCTACCAAATTGCGAGGAGCGCAGCATATTATGTTAAAGATGACACCTCACGCAAGAGTTGAGCAGTGATTACGGTATCTTCATAGCAATAGCGCATTCGTCTGAAATGGTACGCCAGTACCACTCCCAAAACTAAAGTCGCGCCTTAAAACTGTACCTGCGAACCTGAGCGCCCTAATGCGTGGGCCTCCGGCGTTCGAAATCCTGAGGGGCATATCTCCCTCTAAACTGAAAGTGGAGACATTCATGAAAGCAATCAAAAAGGTACGGATCATTCTGGGTGCCCTGGGACTGGTCGCGATGATGAGCCAGGCGTCGAATGCCCAGGCATTGAATTCGAATACAGCCTCAGTCAATCTGAACGCAGTCCTGGCCGAATCTCTGACCGTTTCAGCGAGCCCGGCAATTGTAAACTTTACCCTCGCCGCCTCGGGAACCGCCAACGGCAGCGCCCCTGTCGCGATCACCACCTCCTGGACCCTGGGCAAGGGGCGCACGAGCATGAAGGTGTTTGCTTACTTCTCCAGCGGGACGGCCTTGACCGACGGAGCCAATGACAACATTCCCACCTCGGCCGTTCTGGGCAATGTCAATACCACCTCATACGCCCCATTTACCGGCGGAACCGGCCCCTTTGGCGCGAACAGCATCCAGGTCTTTTCACAAGCGCTCGCCGGCGCGGGCACATTCAATTCGACCCATAGTGACAGCGTTGCGTTGCAGATCAATACAACCGGACTGGCGCTCCCCGCCGCGACCTATACCGGGACACTCAACATACAAGCTCAGGCACTCTAACCAGCCCGGTTCGGCAGAACCGGACCGGCCTTTAAGATCTGCTCCGTTCGGGTGCGGGCTCCGCTTTGAGCCCGCCACTTGAACAAGAATCCTGTCGGTGTGGGTATGTTTGAGTCCTGCCTTCTTGGCGCATTGCGGGACTGAGGGACAGAGAATTGACCTGCCAGGTGAACGACCAGGGATATTCAATCAAGATGACATCGCGCGCGGGGTTTATTCTCAGCGCGCTCGTCTTGATTTTTGCCCTGGTGCCGTCGAAAGCCTCGGCGCAACTGAAGTCGAACATCGCCGGCGTCAGCCTCAACGCAACGCTGAGTAGCTCGATCACCATCGCCGCCGCCCCAGGATTGGTGAATTTCGCTCTCGCCCGCAGCGGGGTCTCCAATGGAAACGTGCCCATAAGCATTACCACGTCGTGGGTGGTTCCCGTCCTGTTCGGCAACGTCACCGAATACGCATACTTTAGCAATCCTGCATCCGCCCTTTCCGACGGGGCCGGCGACAACATCCCTTCGGCAAATGTATCCGGAAGCGCCAACGGCGGGGCCTACACATCCTTTACCGGCACAAGCCCTTTTGCCGCCGGAAGCAGCCTGACTCTGTTCAACCAGTTCATCTTGATTTTATTCAATACGACCGGCATGCGTACCGACACGCTCAGCCTGCAAATCAATACCACCGGCCTGAACTTGCCTGCCGGAACGTATACGGGCGTATTGCATATTCAAGCGCAGGCGATGTAACACGTCGGCAGACGTGAGTGCAATTCGATAGGCAGGAAAACTTATGGGGGAATCCGTGAAACGCTTGTTCCTGTTGTTGGCATGCTTTCTGTTTTTTTCACCCAAAGTTCCGGCGCAGACCATATCTCCGGTTATCGTCGAATATACCGATAAGGCCGACGGGCGGTTTCAACTTTACAATGATGCGGAAATTCCGCTCACCGTGGTTCTGGAGCCGCACAGCTTTTCCGTGGACTCCTCAGGCAAAGCGGTATTCCGTAAACTCGACCCGGGCCTCAAAGTGCAACTCTCCTCGACCAGCTTCCGGCTGGCCCCCAAACAGACCTATTACGTGTTCTACAAGGCGACCACGGAGACTTATCCCAACTGGTTTTGCATCTACGCAACCGTTACCGGACCTGTCACGCCCAACGGTTTGAAGCTTGCGCTGGAGTTGCCGCATACCGTTTACATAGTGGGTCGAAAGTCTCTGGACCAATCCCAGGTCTCCTGGAATCGAGCGGAAATCGCCACCGAAGGCCAAAAGCGCCTGATTTCAGCCGAAGTCGAAAACCATGGCGGCGAATTCAGCCGCGTACAGGAAGTCGAAGTCACGTCCACGGCGGGCAAACAGGTGTTCGCGGGGTTTCCACTCTTTCCAGGGCAACGCCGCTCGATTGAACTCGACTGGGATCAGCCGGGAGACCCCCAGCGGATTGTGCTGAAGTTTCAGCGTTTCAAAATCGAATCCAGCCTGAAGGCTCAGCAGATCGCGCAATGAACGTCCCGGCACGCCACGCGCGCCGCGGCCTGCCCGTCCGGGTGATAAGCCTGCGCCTGCTGATTGCCTGCATGATTGTACTGGCCCGCGCCCATACCGCCTCCGGGCAGGTGTTCGAACTCACCGGAGGGTCCTCGTCGCTGCTCAACGCCGAGGGAGGATCGCTCGAGGTTCATGCCGCGAACTATTCAGGCAGAATCGATCTCGGCTATCTGGACAAACCCAGCCTGGGATTTTCCTTCTCACGGCCCTACAGGAATTCCCTGCTCGACGCGGGCGACCAACAGATTAAATTCCTGCTGCCGACCGATTTGTTCGACCACTCGTTTTATTTTCTGGCACGGGGGCTGAGCCTATCCAGCAGCCTGGCCGACGGCAAGCTCTTTGTATTCGCGGGCACGACCTCCAACGGATACTCCGCGCCCTTTCTCAACGTCGCGCGCAACGATACACTTGCCTCTGCGATCTTCTACGAGCGCCAGATTTCACCCTCGATCCGTTTTTTTTCGCGGAACATTTTTTCCGCACGCCAGACTTCGATCCAGTCCGCCGAATGGTCGGTGCGCAAGGACATCAAGGTGGCGCTCTCCGGCGGCATTGGCAACAATCAGCCGTATGGGGCGTCGAGTTTCAGTTATTTCAACCGCCGAATGTCTCTGGACGCCTCCTATGCATATTCCGGCGATGCTTTTCACCGCGTCCTGGTGACCACGCCTCAACTGGCTGAAAATGATAGGGAGAACGTGCGTTTCGAGCTGACGCCCTTTTCCAAAGTTCGCATCGTTGCCAGCCGCAACAATTATATTTCTTCCTTTGCGCCGAATGTTGTGACACGCGCCATGGTCCAGGGCTTCGGCGTGGGGGGCGGAATCGCCGGATTGCAGTTGTACGGGTCGATTTTTCAATCGAAAACGACTTCGGGGGAGTCCGCCGCGCTGGCTCTGGGCGTCCGGCGTATGTTCACACGCCATTTCGAGGCCGGCGCGGATTTCTTGCGGAGCGGATATTCCACGGGCAAGCCGTCCCGCTCCGTGGTGGGCAATGTGCGGGAGATCCTAAACTCCCGTTTCAGCCTGACGCAAATCATCACGCGCGGCAATGGGCAAACCAATGTCGCTTTCGGCGGGACGTTCATTTCAAATCTGGTTTCCGTCAGCGTGGACTATCAAACGGTTTTTCTTCCCTTCGTGCAGAATTCGCCGGGGCAATTCAAGCAAGTCGTCGTTGTGGGGCTTCATTTCCAGCTGCCCCACGGCGTACAATTTAACGCCGACACCACCGTCACGCCCCTGGGCCAGATTCGATACACGGCGTACGCCTCCACCTATGCTTCTCATGGGCTTGGTCGCGATTCATCCGGTGCATCTTTTTCCGGAGCGTTTTTTCACAATGTCGTACACGGTACGGTTGTAAATCCTCAAGATGAGCCAATCGAAGGCGCGGCGCTCCTGATAGGCGGGGAGTTGGCCGTTACCGACTCCGAGGGACATTTCCTGGTTCGAATGAAAAAACCGGTAAGCTTAGATCTGCAAGTGGCGTTCGATGAGTTCACCGCGTCCGGAAGCTACGTCACTGTCTCCGCGCCGACGACCGTAAAAGCGACGAACGAAGAAACCGCCCAGGATTACACGATTGTTCTGCGGCGGGTGCCGCTTCCCCCCAAGTAATTCCCTGAAAATACCGGGGGCTCTGTGCGCCCCCAATAGTGAACGCACAGAGCCCGGAAGTAAAACCCGAGGACGACGAGAGCGCCTAGTAGGTTGCGCCCTCCGGAACCAGAATGATGTCGATTCGGCGGTTGTTGGTTGCGCCGGCCTGACCGCTGCCGGTGCGAGTGGTAATGCGCGAAGCATCGATTCCCTTTTCACCGAGGTATTTCACGGCGTTGGTCCCGCGGTCTCCAGCAAGCTTCGCGGCCTTGGCCTCCTTCGGATCGGAGTAACCGATGATTACGGCGCTCGAACGTGGCTCGTTCTGCAAGCGTAGAGCAACGTCGTCGAGGATGCGCTTGCAGACGTTGTCGATGCGTGTGCTGAGCGGTTTGCCGAACGCGCACTCGTTGATCTTGCTTGCCTGTGGCGGAGGCGGCACGGCCTTTACCTCAACTCCCGACGTAGCCTCGGCTGCTCCTCCACGCCCATCATCGACTCGAGTTGTAATCGAGTAGTTGCCCGGCGCGAGTCCGGTGGTATCGAAATCGCCATTCAGGCCGTTCCCGGCAATCTGGCCGGCATTCGCGCGCCACGTGTAGGTCAGCGGATCCTTATCAGGATCGCTGGCGGTGCATGTGATGTGCGAGCGCTCCCCGGCAAATACGGATGTGGGGTTGGCCGAGCAGGAAATTACGGGGGGATGATTCGGTTTTATTTCGACACGTATGTCGGAGCTGCATGTCGCTGCTCCGCCGCGTCCGTCGTCCACATTCACGCTCACGGTATAGGTGCCGACCGCGACTCCCGTGGATAGCCAGCGGACCTGAGGCCCACTGCCATCGACGTGGCCGCCGGTGGCGGACCATGTATAGGTCAGCGGATCGTTATCCGGATCGCTAGCCGATGCGCTGACCGCAACCATATCGCCCAAACCCAAATACACCATGCTCTTATCTGCGGAGCAGGAAGCAGTGGGCGGATGATTTACTGGAGGCGCTGGTTTTTCAGGCCAGTAGCCTGCGCCGACCTTGATCACGAAGCCGTTCCGGTCGTTGAGGTTTCTCAAATTCAGCATATAGCGGTAGCCGAGATCGACCGCCACAAACTTCCACGGGTACATTCGCAATCCCCATACGCCGTCAACGGGATCGCGGGCGCCGAATGAATTGTCCGGAGTCCTGGTACCTGAACGTCCGAAGAATGCCACGGTGGTATATTCGGTCATCGGCTGAAAGCGGCTTTCCGGAAAGAAGATAAATCCGGCACCGGCGCGGAATTGGTCCGACTGGGTGAGCAGACGCTGACCGTCAAACTTGGGATTGCGCGTAAATTGAACGCCCGTGTCAAGGGCCGCGGTGACAATATTGCCCCACTTCCTGCTGATGGCCATCGAAAGCAAATCATTGAATTCACCCGACTGTGTCCCGTTGTTAAGCCGGTTGGGCAAACTCCTGTCGGTAGGAAGGATGAAATCGTTGCGGACCGACAAACTGAAAGGGCTGCCCTGTCGCTCGGAGAGAATTCCGAGTTTTAGTCCAAACACGAAATTTCCTTGTCCGCCCGTATTGCCCGAGGCAAACGGAAAATCCTCGATATAACCGGGAACGCCCGTCGCCGGAAGCCTGGGATAAATTGAATTCGGGTACAGAGGAAATGCGCTGTTGACCGCTGCCAGACTCAATTCGCCCGGTGCTCCGGTATGGATGTGCTGATGAGGCTGGAAGGTGGCGTAGACGTTCAGCCAATTGGTAAGGCCGTAGCTGGCGTTCAGACCGAACTGCAATACCGTGGCGCTGCCAGGCATGCGCCCAAATTTGTTGGCATCCGCAGCAAAGGCGAAGCCGTGCTTCGGAAGCATATCCGCTGTTTCTACGGTGAAAACGCCAAGTGTCCCGGTTGTGGCCAGCATGGGCAGGTATTTCGGCGCGGGCCAAATATCCTTGTCATCGCTTTTCTTGTCAGCGGCAGTCTGCGCGGGCAGCGCAGCCGAAGGAGCGGCGGGAACGGCGGCGGTATCAGCGTCTTTTTTTGCTTTTCTGGCTTTCGATTTCGCCGGGCGTTTGGCGAAGCCGGCAGGAACCAGCATGACCACAAGCAACAACAGCGCCCCAACTCGTAACATCAATCGCATCATGATCAAAAAACCTCCCCAAACTAGTGAAAATCGAGACCAACAGCGCGAACAAAATATCTCGTCCTTAAATCTGATTCTATTCATCCAAACCAACACCGCACAGGTTGAAACCTGTGCCACTCAACCAGTAGCACAGACTTCAGTCTGCGCGCTTTTGGTTTTGTTCGTATTTCCCGGCCCTGGATCGCAGCCGGCACGACGTTCCCCCATGCATTAAAAAACTTAAACGTGTGGATTATATAATGTTCAAACACTCAACAAAAGTATTTTCCTCCGACTCCTGATGGCCAACTCCCTTCCATCGCCCAGGGATCTATTGCCTGTGGAACCGTAGCCTTCGCCACCGCATCGATAACCTTTCTTGTGGATGTAACAAGGCCAAGCCATTTCAGACTTCCCGTCTGCAGCCCTCTATTCTCTCAGCTTGGCACAGGCGCTCGCTGCTGGTAGATTCAGGGTGGGTGCGTCCCCGCCAGAATGGGGATTGCTTTAAACAGTATGGTTGAGCCGACTCGATTTGAAACTACCAAGCCAGCTCCAGACCGAATCCTGATTGTCGAGGATGAGGAAAACGCGCGCATTGGATACGAAGCTCTGTTGCGCAGGTGGGGCCATGAAGTTTTGGGCGTGGCCAGCGCGGAGGATGCGCTCGCGCGCTTCACCGAATTTGCTCCTGCCGTTCTGATCGCCGATGTCGAGCTGCCCGGGATGAACGGGCTCGATCTGCTGGCCAATCTTGGCGAGGAATTGCAGACCGTTCCCGCCATCATCATTACCGGCAAAGGCAGCGAAGAGCGTGTTGTCGCCGCGATCGAAGCCGGTGCATTCTGGTATATCGAAAAGCCGCTAAAGGCCGCAGTACTGCGGTCTTTGCTGGATCGCGCACTGGGCCGCGTGCGCGACAAGCGCCAGGTGGCGGCGCTGACGCGCCAGTTGCGCGAATCGGGAAGACTCGGCGATCTGGTAGGCAGCTCGAAGACGATGCAGGAAGTTATGCGCATTGTGGAGCAGGTTTCGCCGTCCTCCGCGTCGGTATTGATCACCGGCGAAACCGGATCGGGCAAAGAAATCCTGGCGCGCACGATTCACCGGCTCTCGCCTCGCGCTGAAAGGCCCTTTATCGCCATCAACTGTTCCGCCATTCCCGAATCCCTGATGGAAAGTGAAATTTTCGGCCATGAACGCGGCGCGTTCACCGGAGCCGCGGAACGCCGCATCGGATGTTTCGAATTAGCTGACGGCGGTACGCTGCTGCTCGATGAAATCGGCGAAATGCCGGCGCAGACGCAGGCCAAGCTGCTGCGCGTTCTGGAAGACCATAAGGTGCGGCGTCTCGGCAGCAAAGTAGAAACGCCGGTGGACGTGCGCGTGCTCGCCGCGACGAACAAAGAGCCCGAGCAGGCTGTGGTAAAAGGCGAACTGCGACAGGATCTCTACTTCCGGCTGAATGTATTTCACATTCACCTGCCGCCGCTGCGCGACCGCAAGGACGACATTCCGCTGCTGGTCGAACATATTTTACGCGATATCAATACAAAGCACGGGCGCCACGTCCGCGGAGTAAATCCCGAAGTGCTCGAAATGTTTGCGGGATATTCGTGGCCGGGAAATGTGCGTGAGTTGCGCAACATACTCGAGCGCGCGGCGATTGTCTCCGATCGCGATCTGATTGGGCGGGCGCACCTGCCCGCGGATTTCGGCCATGCCCTGGCTACGAGCGGGGCCGATCTGGCTTCGTTGCGTTTTCCGCTGGGCACCACCGTCGAGGCCGCCGAACGCGAATTGATCCTGCAGACGCTGGCCTCGACCAACAACAAAACGCGAGCCGCGGAGTTGCTGGGAATCAGCTTGAAAACTTTGCACAATAAGTTGAAGGAATATGAGGCTGCGAAATCTCCCTCGCAGTGAGGCGCGGGATGCCCATGCAACTTCGACTAAAAACCAAAATCACGCTGATCATGGCTCTCCTTGTGCTGGCCGTGGTCGGTGTAAATTCTTTCCTATACGTCAAGACCCTCACCCAGCAGGTCATCCGACAGGCCGACAGCCGCGCCCAACTGGTTTCCCATCAAGTATTTTTTCAGGCGCAAAATGCGCTCGCCGACTCCGCACGCGCGGGCGAAGCTCCGGCTTCGAACAGCGACGAAGATATGCGAGCGTACGTCCAGAAATCGCTGGACGAAAATGCCGCGCTCACGTCCTTGATAGACGCCGAAGTGGGATATTCCTTCCTCGTTTATGAAGTCACGATTTCCGATGTGAATGGCACCGCACTGATATCGAGCGACGCTTCGCTGCCCGGCAAACAATCGCCCGCGCGGACCAACCTCGCGCAATTGGTCTCCACCAGCTTCATTTCGCAACTTCGCGCCATCTACGGGCCGCCGCGAGCCTACGAAGTCGCGTATCCGTTCCAATTGGGATCGCCGGGAAACCAGGTGCCGTTCGGAGTGATCCGCGTTGCGGTGCAGACCGGCCTTTTACGCAACGACATTACGCCTGCGCTGCGATCGGCGGGAGTGCTGGCTTTGGCCTCCGTGTTTATTTCCGTCTTGCTCGCGGCGCTGGTCAGCAGCGCGGCGCTGGCGCCCTTGAAACGCATCACTGCGCAACTCGACCGGATTTCGAAAGGTGAATTCGACCAGAAGCCTCTGGAAACCAGCGACGAATTCGGACAGGTGAGCACGAAAATCAGCAAGATTGGAATGCAGTTGCGTGGAGTCCGCGAAATTTTCAGCACATTGCGCGAAAATCTCGATCAGGTCCTGGGCGGCCTGGACGATGGATTGATCCTGTTCTCGCTGGACGGGCGTGCGGTGATGGTCAGTCCGGCTGCGGAGCGTTTCCTTTCCATGCCTGCGGACCAATTGCTCGGTTGTCGCGCCGAGGATATATTTCCTCCCGATCATCCGGTGCGCGAAGCGATCAAGCTGCACGATGGCGAATTCGAACCGATGGCGTCCGCGGAAGTAGTTCTGGTCGGCCCTGACGGTGCGCCGCGGCGCGCCGACGTGAGCGTGCAGGTGATCGCCGAGGGCGAAACGCGGATGGGCGCGCTGATTACGTTTAAGGATTTGGAATCGCGCGAACGCATCAGCACGCAGTTGCAAGTGTCCGAACGCATGGCCCAATTGGGAAGAATTACTGCGGGCGTAGCGCATGAAGTGAAGAATCCCCTGAACTCGATGCGGCTGTGGCTGGAAAATTTGAAGGCGAGTTTGTCAGCGGAAGATGCAATGCCGCAGCAAGCCGTCCGGGTGCTGGACAGCGAGATCGACCGGCTGGACACGGTGGTAAAGCGGTTTCTGGATTTCACGCGCCCGCCGGAAATGCATCAGGAAGAAACGAGCCTTAAGGATCTGCTCGGCGAAGTCCTCGCCGTCGAACGGCCGCAAATGGACAAGGCCAACGTGAAAGTGGAGTCGCGGTTCGCCTCCGATGTGCCGCCAGTGCTGGTTGACCGGCAACTGTTGAAGCAGGCGGTGATGAATTTGTTGCTGAACGCTGTCGAAGCCATGCCCGGTGGCGGACGCTTGACGGTGTCGCTCGAACGGCACGCCGAAATGGCCGCTATTGAGATCGCAGACACCGGTCGCGGAATCGCCCCCGAGCACAGGCAGCGAATCTTTCAGCTGTTTTTTACGACCAGGCCGGGCGGGAGCGGTATCGGGCTGGCCAGCGCGTTTCGAACTGTCCAATTGCTGAATGGTTCTATAGACTTTAAATCCGAAGTGGGTCACGGGACAACTTTTCGAATTGAATTGCCGCTGGCTCGGCAAACGGAGCCTGTATATTCTCGTGCTCGAGATGTTCGCACGACTGCAGTTCAGGATACGTAGGTCGGTAATCGATTTAAAATTATGCTGCGACAACGCGACTTAATCGTTCTGTTACTGGCCGCTGCTTTCGCTGCGACCGGATGTGCCGGAAAGCACATCGTGCGCGCTTCCACTCCCTCGGTGAGTACGCCACCGCCGGAGGAGCCTGCGCCGACTCCCGTGCCGCCCACGCCGTCACCGATTGAAACCAAGACGGAACCGCCGCCGGAAACACCGACCCCGGTACCTCCTGTGGCTCCGGCCAAGCGTCCCTCGCCGCGCCCTCGGCCCGCTCCGCCGGAAACGGCCGATCCTACGCCGCCAAAACCAGCGCCGCCGCAAATTTCACCGCAGCTCTCCGCCAAGGATCTGGCCCTGGCAAAGGGCAACACGACCGGGAACATCACCACAGCGGAAAAGAACCTACAGCTCGCAAGCGGCAAGCAACTCACCGCCGCTCAGAAAGATTTGGTGGGAAAAATCAGCGGCTTCCTGGGACAGGCCCACGAAGCGATCCTGGCCGACGATTGGGTTCGCGCGCAGAACCTGGCGGAGAAAGCACGCGTGCTTTCCGTCGAACTCACAAAATCATTTTAGCGAGAAGAAAATGCAGGCGAAAACATACAAAATTATTGCCCTACTGGACAAATCCAAGAGCGATTAAAACCGGATTGTTTCGTTTGAGCAAGCCATGGTCTGTGCACCTACAGATTGGTCCTATTGGTCCTAACAAAAGATGTGAACTCAATCGGTCGAAGCAACATCCTCTAAGTAGCGAATTGATTCAAAAATAGGGCCTTAGAGCCACCAATCAAAATCCAATAATGTTCCGGTTCCGCTCGGACGAAAATCTTTTGGCGCCTTTTCAAGCCGCTTGTGACCTCCAGCAAAAAGGACAGCACGAGCCCGGGGGCATTCCACCAGACGAGGGGCGAACTGTGGCTCCCTCCGGCCCTGGCGAAAGCGCCACCTTCCGCTTACGTCTCCCCCCTCACGATTGAATGGCGGAAACCTGTAGCTATTGCACCGGTAACTCGTAGATGCTGATGCTGAGTTTGGGAACCGTCAGACGGCCTGGCACTGCTGACAGCGGACTCTCCACAATGTCCACCGCTAGCGGCTTGCCGGGATAATTGTCAACGGTCAAGTCCGAAGCGGCGATTCGCCACACGCGGCCTTTGTCCTGAACGTTCACGCCCTTGATCGCGACGTCGATCTGCTGTTCGGACTCGGTGGGGTTCACGATGGCCACGGTCAGGGCCTTTCGGTCTGGTGTTAGCGCGGCTGCGGCGTCCAAGGGATAGGTATCGCTACCCGAGGAAACCTTGCCCTTGTCCACAAACACCGTGCCCTTCACATCGTGCTGTGGAGAGTTCCCCGAGACGTCCACCGGAATGGTCCCGAAATGCCTCCGGTACAGTTCGAACATCAATCCGACCGGATGAATCGTCGCGTCGGTCTTGTTGAAGTTCAACAATTGGGGCGCTGCGGTGTACGACGAGAGGATGAACATGTTCGAATGACGGAACATCTCCTGCATCGCTTGCGCGCAGGACAGCGGTGCAAACATCGCGTAGCCGGGCGCGCGCACGCCGCGTTCTCCGAGCCATTCGGAGACCCACTCATCGAGCGCCACCGGATAACGATCCATCTTGAGGTTCGGGAAGCGACGCTGGTACTCGTCCCAGGCGTCCTCGACCGCGCGGACGCCGTTGGCAATCTTCCGGACGCGAGCAACCAGGGGTTCGTCCACCTTCACGTAGTCCTGTTTATCGGCGTCGAAGGCCATGTCCGCCATTGAGGGATAGATGTGTTCGGCGGCGGCATCGAAGTAATCCGAAGAGTGCAGTAGCAGGGCGCCGGTAAAGTCCGCCGGACTGCCGAATCCGGCAACGTGTTTGCCGGTAATAACGAGCGCCGCGTGGCTCTGGCTGGTCTCGACGGGCGTGGCGCTGGACGAGACGATCTTGATGTTTGGGTCCACGCGCTTCATGGCTTTCACGAACATAATGTGCTTGATCGCGTACTGTTCGGCGGACATGAAGCCCATTTGCCCGGTGTTCCACATCTCATTGCCAACGTTCCACCAGACTACCTTGTACGGTTCCGGGTGGCCATTGGCGGCCCGCAGCTTGCCCATGCGCGTGTTCACCGAGCCGTTGGTGTACTCGACTTCTTCTGCGGCGGAATGGTCATCGCCGAAACCCATGTTGACGCAGATATACGGCTCCATGTTGAGCAGCTTGTTGAGAATCATATAGTCGTCGATTCCCAGGTCGTTCTGCTGCACTTCGTCCCAGGCTGGGTTGAGGCGCGGGGGGCGCTTGTCGCGGTCGCCGATAGAATCCCGCCAGTCCCACGAGGAGACCATATTCCCGCCGGGCCAGCGGAACATTGTCGGACCGATTTTCTTCATCTCCTCGATCAGATCCCTGCGGTAGCCGTAGAGATTATCGGCGGGCATCAGCGACGCGGTGCCGATGTGGAACGTCCCTTTGCCGGTGCCCACGATTTCGAGGCGAGCGTCTTCAGTGTCCGCGCCAGCGGTGAAGCTCAGGGGAAATGTGGCGTATTCGGTTTTGAGCTTCTTCATGGGGATCGTCTGACGGTCGTCAGGATTGGGTCCCCAGACTAGACTGACCTTCACGTCTGCGCCCGGATCGGCGGCGAGGATCACACGGCCGGAGTACTTCCGCCCTTTTCGGAGGCCCAACCCCGAGTGCTCAATGCCGTGCGGCGTAGTCGCATCCAATTTCACCATGGGGCTGTGCTCGCCGACGAAGACCTTCTGCGTGTCCATCACGATGAATTCGTCCGGCCCCACGGGCTTAAATCTGGGAGCCCGCGGCCTGCTCCTGCGCCCCAGCGTGGCTTCGCGGTCCTTGCCGGAGGTTACCGGATTGAAGAACTTCCGGTCTCCCAGCATTTCCGCCCAGAAGCCGCCCTCATTGTTGTTCTCATGCAATTCCGTGAAATACCCGTACATGTACGGAGAGATCGGCGCGCCCGTCTTGGACGCATCGACCGTCATCGTCACTTGCTGCGCGGCGGCAACGGACGCCAAACCGCATACGAACAATGCGGTCAGAACAATTTCTTTGATATGCAAATTTTTATTCATCGGTTTCCTCGTATTGGCAAGTATATGCATCTTGACTTGCTGACCACCATCGATCACGCGACTAAAATTCAGATCATTCCGTCTCGATTGCCGATTTTGAGTTCTGGTTTGCGCATCCTACCCTTATTCCTGCGACCAATACAACCAATTTGCCGCTTGAGCAGGACTCACCGATGGAGACTAATTTAGTCCTATCAGAGTCTAAATATAGTGAAGGAATGAACAGAATCAATTCTACTCTATGGGCGTAAGACTCTCTCGATGTGCCCCACGTGATTTCTGACAAACAAATTGCACACTGGAGTTGTTTAACATAAGGATGGACAGTTCTGTGGATGCAATTTCTGCATATCTCGCGGAATTACAGGCTCTGCAACGGAAGCGCTAAGTCCTGAAGAGCGGGCTTTTCGAAGCCTTTGGTATCGGGCGATCAGGCCCAAAAATAGAAGCGTACGTTTTGCCAAACTATAGAGTGAACTCGTATACGCTTACTTTGCTGTTAAGATGTTTGAGTGAAGACATTCGATGTCGTCATCGTGGGCGGCGGAATTATCGGCTGTTCGATTGCCTTTGAGCTTTCGAGCCGGAATCTTCGTGTGGCCGTGCTCGACCGCCAGGAACTGATGCAGGAGGCTTCCTGGGCGGGGGGGGGGATGCTTTCACCCGCGCCGGACTGCCCTGCCGCAATTCCTCTGGTGCCGTTGGGCCGCGCCAGCCTCGCGCTGTATCCGCAATTCGTCTCCGCCATCGAAGAACATTCCTGGATTCGTTCCGGGTATCGCACCGGCGGCACAGTCGAAGTTTTGTGCCACGGAGACGCGGAACGCGAGTTGAGCACGCTCGTTGCTCTCCATCGCGGCCTGGGCCTTGCCTGTGAGCCTTTTCCTCTGGACGAGGCGCTGGAATTCGAGCCGTCCCTTGGCCGTGAAGTCCGAGCCGCAGCATTTCTTCCCGAAGAAGCCTCGGTCAATACACGTGCACTGAACGCAGCAGTCCTCGCCGCTTCCTGTGCGCAAGGCGCCATGCCTTTTCCGGGGACGGATATCATCTCAGTAATCAATGACGGGAATCGATGCGTCGGCGTCAAAACCAGAATTGGAGAGACATTGTCCTCCGGGCATGTTGTGGTAGCTGCCGGATGTTGGACTTCACTGATTCCTGAAGCAGCGCCGTATGCGCCCACCCAGCCGCTACGCGGACAGATGGCTGCGCTGCTGCACAAGGGCAAGCCGATTCGCCATGTGCTGCGCTCTGAGCGCGGGTACATTGTCCCGCGCGATCAGGAGACCCCGCAGAAGCTGGTGGTGGGAAGCACTCTGGAAAATGCCGGATATGAAAAGGCTGTCACATCGGGCGGCCTGGAAAATATTTTTAGCGCCGTAAACGAAATTGCGCCAAGCCTAGCCGCCGCGGAAATCGTGGAAACCTGGAGCGGATTGCGTCCCGGCACTCCGGACCAGTTGCCCATACTGGGACCAACGGAAATCGAAGGGTTGGTGATGGCTACCGGCCATTACCGCAACGGCATTCTGCTCGCGCCGATTACGGCAAGACTGATCGTGGAATGGATTACGGAGCGGCGGGTATCGCTCAATTGGGAAAGTTTCAGTCCTTCAAGGTTTAGCCGCGGAAATACCGGTCACTCTGCAGCAGCGCAGATCTAGATTTGTAGAAATTTCAATCGACTCAACCTGGCTAAAAAGGCGAATTATTCCGCGCAGGTTCGCGGTTTCCGGGACCGGGCAAAGCTGTCGCCCGCCCGGGATCTGTGAATGTGATGCGATTGGAATCCAGATAAATGGGGCGGTCGGTGACAATGTCAAGGCTCGTGCCGCGCGGCAACTCCATCTCCGGACCACGTGTCAAAAGGACCGCTGCAAGCCCCACTGCGGCGCCAACACCCGCACCGATGCCCGCACCTTTGCCGCTTTGCGATGCGATCGCTCCGATGCCCGCACCCACTCCGGTTGATTTCACCACTGTGCCGACGTCTCCGCCTTTATTGCTGTCGCCCTTGATTTTCCCTTCGCTGTCGGTGGATTCATTCCCGCCGGTGCCGGCATTGGTCGGGACGGCGTTGAAGTCCACAGAATATCCATTGGGGAGAATCATCGAATTCAGGCGCATACGAATTTCGCCCACGCCCTTTACTTTGCCGGGACGCTTGGCCTCCTGAATTTCTCCCTGTATGTAAGTACCCGCTGGAATCAGAATGCGGTCCTTAATGACAATCGGGAATACGGTTTCCAGATAGACCGGATCGCCCGCATGGGCATTGCGCGTGGTGATCGCATTGTGCAGGACCAGTGGCATGCGAGTGCCCGAGGGCACAATCAGATTTTCAGAAGGGGCTTTTTGCGACGGATCTGCCACAGGGGCTGCAGGCTGCGCCTGCGCCGGAGGCGCCTGCATGTGCGGGTGCTCCAGAGGCCCGGACTCTTGCGCGCTCGCCCCGCTGGACATAATCAACACCGCAACCATGGTTAGCCAGAAAAGATTCCGCATAATTCTCCTTCACTGTCCATTGTACGATGCCCACGGACCGTCCGGGGATGCCGGAATTATACGCTTTCTCCGGTAATTTACATCTTTGTAAGCAATGTGAATCCTTGCTTCTAAAAAGGAAGAATGGCATCCTCGTCGTACCATTGCCAGCAAGAGTTGTGATTTTTGAACTGAAATTGAGGAGAGAAACATGATCCGTGTATGTTCGATTCTTTGCATTGCGGCTCTTTTGACTGCCGGCACAGTGAGAGCGCAGTTTGCCCCCCCGAACCCGATGGGAATATCGATGGGCCACGTGGAATTGCTGGTGCAGGATGTGGACGCCGCCAGAAAATTCTTCCTCACGCTGGGCGGAGTTCCGACCACGCACGGCACGGGCGTGAAATTTCCTAGTGCCATAATAATATTCAAACAGGGGACGCCGTCCGGTGGGACAGCTGGATCGGTGATCAACCACTTCGGATTTCAAGTTCTGAATCTGCAGGAATCGCTGGACAAATGGAAGGCTGCAGGATTGAGGACGGAGCCTGGTACCGTTCCCGGACAGGCCTTTGTGTACACCCCGGACGGCCTTGCAAGGATCGAGATGCTGGAGAATAAAGACCTGAAAACGCCGATCGTGTTCCACCATATCCACTGGTTCGTGCCGACTCCGGGACCGGCGGGTGGAGACGGCGACAAGGAAGTGCAGGCGTGGTACGCCAAAGTGTTTGGCGCAATTCCAGGTAGACGCGCGATCTTCGAAGCCGCCGACCTGCCGGGCGTGAACCTGACGTTTTCGAAATCCCCCACGCCCACCGTGCCGACCAAAGGACGCGTGGTGGACCAGATCGGCTTTACCGTCAGCGACCTTAAGGGATTCTGCGAGAAAGAAACCGCACAGGGCGTGAAATTCGATACCCCGTGCACGCAGGCGCCAAAGAATCCAATCTTCCTGACCGATCCATGGGGCGTCACAATCGAGCTGAACGACGGGCATAGGATGTAACTCGTTCCTGTCCAGTCCGATGGAAATGCAACCGCCGCACCGAATAAATTTGAATAACGAGGAGTCCAGATGGCAAAGCTGGCGCTGGTGTATGGAATGCGGCTGTTTCCCGCGGAAGAGTTGGGCGAACTGGGCGAAGCGGAAATCACGCTAAAAGACGGTCACGTAGCTCACGTCACGATGCACATGATCGAAGGAACGAAGGAACAAATCGAACAAACCCTGCAACGATCGGTGGACGCCTTTTTCGATCTGTATCCGGAAATATAAGTTGCACAGGTTTCAACCTGTGCGCCTTTGGTTTTCTGATCGGGCTAAGCTAGATCGTCACCGATTCCCAAAATTCTCAGGATCAAAGTCAGGCGAATTCGGCGCAGCCGCATTCGAAGTAATCAGCACGACGCTTTGCCCAGTCAATTCGAATCGTTTGCGGCACTTCCGGCAAGCCACCAACTCGTCCACACGAACCATATAAGACCGCGCCAGGGCAAATCGCTTCTTGTCTTCCTCTCCGGCGCCCCGCGGCAGCTCGTTCTTCTTGGTTCGGACGACCCAGCGAATCGGGTAACTGTCCTCCTTGCGGCAGGCAGGACAGGTCAGTGTGATATTTTTTGTTTCCGGTTTCTCGATATAAAACTGGCGCTCGTCCATAATGTCCTCTGTCTTCGTGCCCGCGACGACAGGGTCACGTGCGCGGCGATCCGGCCGCCCCGCTTACGGCGGGCGAATCAATTGTAACAAATTCAAAGCCCGCGTCGCGCCAGCGCGGCAGCCAATGTTCGAGCGCTGCGACCACATGATGACGGTCCCCGCCGAGAGCGCGATGGTCGCCATCATGCATTACGATGATGTCGCCGCGCGTGCTGGACGGACGGCCAACCTTGGCAAGCCGGGCGATTAAGCGCTCCGGCGGCTGCGGCTTCCAGTCCCATCCGATCTTCGACCACATCACGATGCCCTGCATTCCCGCGTGATGAATCTCAGCGTTCAAGAGTGGGCTGCGATAGCCGTACGGCGGACGCATCCAGAGCGGAGGGGCCGAGTGCGTGGCGGCGGCGACAGCATCCTGGCAACGCTGCAGTTCTTTTCGTAGGCCATCGCGCGATTGAAAAATCAGATTCGCATGTGTCTCTGTGTGGTTTCCAAGCAAATGGCCGCGGGCCGCAGCTTCCCTTACTAGTTCGGGACACGCTCGCGCAAATTTTCCAATCAGAAAAAATGTCGCTCGTACGGAATGGCGGTCGAACAGATCGAGAAGCTTGGGAGTAACAGCGGGGTTAGGGCCGTCGTCGAAGGTCAGAGCGATTTTCTTTGCCGCGTTCGTGTGTCGCAGGGTAGGGCCGAATAATTCCGATGAAGGAGCGACAGCGCCCCAAGTAGCGATTCCGGCAGCAGCTAAAGTTCCGGCGGCAATGGACCAAGGATTCAAATCATCTCCGCCGCTGATTTTCGCACGGCGTGGGCCTGCGTTCCAGCCGTTGTTGTGAAGATTGGATGCGCGAGGTTTTCAGGAACATATGCAGGACAACGGCGCGGGCCGGTGGGGAACCAGCCCGCGCCGGATGCGCAACTACTCGGGGACAAACGTGTCGGTGCACTCGTTATAATATGGCTTGTGATAGATCCCTTCGGTCGGGGCGTCGGGTTTAAACAGCTTATGGCAGCCCTCGCAAACCGTCACCAGCGAATCACCGGTGCTGCGCAGCGCCTTTTGATCCTTGGTTGCGACGGCCTTCCGTGCGGCAATTGCCATGTCGCGCAATTTCCGCACATTTTCCTGGAAGACGGGCGAAGCGGTCCACGTCTTATCCATCTTCCCGGTCCCGCCCAGCGAGATCAGCGTGGCCGCAGCTTCCAGTTGAAACGTATGCGCTTCGATGCTTTGCCACTGCCCCGCCGTCAGCGGTTTGCTGGTGTTTCCGCCCTCCCAGATCGTATAGGCGGCGTTATCGACCGACGCCACCATCACTTGATTGATGCTTATGTCCAGCGGCAGATACGCTGGCTTGGCCGCTGCCTTCTGGGCCGCGCTGGCGCTCAAACCGATCACAATTAGCGCAGCGATGACGATAATCGATAGCGCCGCCGCCATTTTCTTTTGTCGACTGAATTCGATTTTCATTCCTGCACCCCTTGATTGATTTGTGCGGCGTACTTTTCCCATATCGGACTTGCACAGTGCAAACTTTACTGCATAGAGCTATGCGCGCCGTGTTTACCGTCACTGATTCATGTGATAGCAGTCACAATCAAGGCAACACTCATATGTAGGCGATGGCCTCAATCAGGAGCCGCTGCGCTCAAAGGTACCGAACTTTCACGATTAAGGCTTTACGCGGGGGGAAGAGTTCAGCAGTGGGATTGGAGATTCATTCTTCGCTCGGTGACAATCTCTTTCTAAACAAGTAACCATAGTACAAGCTGTTGCAATTCAAACAGGAGTAGCGGCGTACCAGGACCAGTCTCAAAAGTAGGCGCTTGATTTTGCTGCCTCCTCGGTGACGGTAAACGTCGAAACTGTGACATTTAGGACATCGACGGATGCGAATCAAAGGGTTCCAATTCGTTGACATAGTTATAAATTCTGTCTCAGGTTGAATCGCTCGTCAACTCCCTACTGTCTTGAGAGAAGAGACTTTACAGAACAAACGCTCGTGGATAGAAATTTGGATATCGCGCATGGATAACCCCTGCCAGCGAATGGACGTCCAACTTACCATTCGTGAGCGGCCACTGTAAGTTCGATGCCTGGCGGAACGAATTTTGGAACCAAGTGGGCTGCAAAGCTGTATCTTCTAAGGGCTTAGAAGGGGGAGTGAGAGTTGTTGGCCGGAAGATTCATCGCACTGATCGCACTCATTGTTTTGTTGGGACATCCCATTGGCGCTCAGCAGTCTGCGGACACAAATGCTCCTGTCGAACTGCGACTGAGCGGATTGGTCCGTGCGGCTGACGGGACGGCCGTCCCCGGCGCTACGTTACGAATCATCCAGGCGGTCACGGGAAAAGCGTGGGTTACTTGGACCGATGAAAATGGGAAGTTCGACTTGCCGGGACTGCCGAGCGGCCATTATCGCGTCGAGGCTACGCAGTTGGGATTCGCGCCGGCAACGAAGGAACTCGATCTGGCACAGAATTCTCCCGCATCGATCGATTTAAGACTAGACGTGGGAACCTTGGCGGCGATCAACGCAACTGCGACATCTACTGTTTCACAGGCGCCCTCTGCGAACTCATCCACACCTCCGGCGAATTCGACCGATACTTCAAAATCTCAGCCATCGAGCGGCACTTCGGCAAATCCTGCTAATCCTCCTGCCGGCACTGCCGCAGCACGAAACGGTGGGTCTGGTCCTCCCGGTGGTAGGTCTGGTGGGCGTAACGGACAGCAAGGTGGCCCCGGTGGTCGGCGCACGTTTCAGCAGGTCGGGCTCAACGGTAATGGCCAGGATCCAAACAATCCTGAGGGCACTGGCGACGACCAGCAGAATCTAAACGCTGCCGGAGGGCAACTCGGCCAGGCGGCATCTGCCGATGCAGTTCAAATGATCGGTACCGTCGCAATGGGCCAGACACAGAGTCAGATGGGAGGCCCAGGATTTGGGGACGTCACCGCAATCGGCCTGAACGGACAGGGCGGATTTGGGGATACGGGCGCAATCCCCGGGCAAACGGCGCAGGTTTCTGGTCCGGGACAAGGGTTTCCTGGCGGAGGAGGCGGGCCCGGTGGCGGAGGATTCGGCGGAGGTGGATTTGGCGGCAGGGGGGGGGGCGGACGTGGAGGAGGACAACGTGGAGGCGGCCCGCGCGGTGGGCCTCAGGGAATCGAGGGGCTGATGGGCGTACAGCGATTGATGCGGCAGCGCGTCAATCGCGTTCATTTCAGCATTTACGATACGTTTGGAGATTCAGCGCTAAACGCGAGACCCTATTCCCTCACGCAGGTGAACCCGCCAAAAGTTTCCGGCTGGAATGAATCCGCGGGATTCAATATTGGCGGACCGCTGAAAATTCCGCACATTTACGACGGCACCGACAAGACATTTTTCTTCATCAATTTTGGCGGGACGTGGTCGCGCAGCCCGGTCGATTCGTTCGCGACGGTTCCTACCGCCGCGGAGAGATTGGGAGATTTCAGTTCCGTCAACGGCAGCCCCGTCGTTCAACTCTATAACCCTCTATCCAATTTGACCGGTCCGAGAACACCGATGCCAAACGCGGGCTGCGCACAGGACGTGGCGAATGCGCCTGGCACGTGCATCCCGCAGAGCATGATCAGCCAGCAATCGCTTGCGTTGCTGAACTATATTCCCTTGCCGAACGTGCCGTGCCCCACGCCGACGACCTGCCCGGCGCAGAACTTTCACCTGCAGACCAATATTCCCGCGTTGAGCCAGCGCCTCAACGTGCGCGTCAACCATCAGATTTCCTCGAAGCTCAGCCTGTCTTTGAACTACAGCCTTAACAACGGGACTTCGCACTCCTTGAGCAGTTTTCCGGGAATCGAGGGAAATACGTTCACGCAGGGACAGAGCGTGACGATTGGGCTGACTCAGAACTGGACCAAGACGTTCATCCACACATCCCAGTTTTATTTTTCGCGGAACCGCTCGCTGGGGCTGAATGAGTTTTCCTATCTGACGGACGTTAGTGCTCAGCTCGGCTGCCCCGCGTTGTCGTGTGGTATCAATGGAATATCACCATCCCCGTTTGACTACGGATTGCCTTCGATTGGCTTCACGAATTTCACCGGGCTGAGCAATCCAAATCCTTCGTTGAACCGCAGCCAGACATATCGTTATGTGGACAGCATTCGTTGGATTAAGTCGAAACATACCGTAACCGCTGGCGGCGAAGTTCGAAAGATGGATATCAACCGGGCAACCGATCCGACGCCGAACGGGCAATTTACGTTCACCGGACTATTGACGAGCCAATTGAGTGCAGCTGGAACTCCAATACCAGCGGCACTGGGCTGCGGTACAGTCGCGTTGCCGTGTGTCGGAAACGACTTTGCCGATTTTCTGCTCGGCTATCCGGCAAATACGAAAGTGCAATTCGGAAACACCAGCACGTATTTCCGCAATTGGGGATTCGTCGGCTACGCGAGCGATGACTGGCACATAGTCCCGAAATTTACGCTGACGTATGGCGTGCGGTATGAAGCCTTCACTCCTCCCACGGAAATCAACGGGCACATCGCAAACCTTGCCGTCAGCCCGGACTTTTCCACTGTGCAATGCGTCACTCCGGTTCCCACGGGAAATTGCATTGCCGGAACGAATGGCTCGCTTTTTCACGGCCACTACAACAACTGGGCGCCGCGTGTGGGAATCGCATGGCAGCCGCCGGGAAAATGGTTTGCCGGGCAGCACCAGCTAACCGTGCGGGCTGGATTCAGCATGTTTTACGTCGAGTCGTACCTGAATACGCTTTCGAACGAAATGGCCAACCAGCCGCCGTTTGCTACGGCGAACACTCAGGCCACACTGACTGGCACAACGACGCCGCTTACGATCCAGACCGGCTTGGTCGGCGGGACGGCCAGCACGGTAACCAATACCGTTGCGGTGAATCCGAATTACCAGGTTCCCTACGCGATGGTGTGGAACGCCTCGATCGAATACAACCTGCTGCGAAATACGTTCATGGAAGTGATGTACACCGGAACGCGCGGCGTGCACCTCGACGAGCTGCTTGGATTCAGCCTGGCGAATTCCGGGCAGGCGGGATTTGCCAAAAACGCGGCGGGGTTCACCTATGACACCACCGGAGCGTTCTCCAATTTGAACGCCTTGCAGGTGCGGCTGCAAAAACGAATGACGCGCGGCCTGCTGTTCATGGCGCGGTACACGTATTCGAAATCGCTGGACGATGCCAGCACGATTGGCGGCGGGGGGCAAACGGTGCTGCAAAACAATGCGGACCCGCGAGGCGACTACGGGCTTTCTTCCTTCAACATGACTCACCAGTTTCAGGGCAATTTCATGTACCAGTTGCCGTTCGGCGATCGTCAACGGTTTGCCACCAAAGGCTGGCAGAAGGATATTTTTGGCGCGTGGCGCGTGAATTCCAGTTTTACCGTGCACTCGGGCACGCCCTATACGGTTCGAGTCTTCTCAACAAATCCGTCGTGCCAAAATGTTCCGGGCGTCAACTCCGAACGCGCGGATCAGAGCGGAGTTTCAGTGCTCGGAAATCACACTGTTCAGCAATGGTTCAATACGGCAGCATTCAGCGTGCCGACTGGATGCCTGGGCGATGCGTCACGGAACTCCGTGATCGGTCCGGGCGCGTTCACGATGAATATGGGACTCTCCAAGACGATTCAATTCGGGCGCGACGGGCTGCGGCGGCTGGACATCAGTTGGAACACGAACAATGTCCTGAATCACGTGAATTATTCGGGGCTCTCCACGGTGCTGGGCTCCTCAACGTTTGGGCAAATCACCGGCGCAGGCGCGATGCGAAGCATGACGTTTACAACGCGGGTGAATTTCTGATGCGGATTCAAACCACTTTTATCCGGCAGGTTCTCGCGCTTATTTCCATGGCGGCTCTGCTGGTTACGCCCCTATACGCGCAGAACGCCCAGCCGGAGACGCGGCAAGTGGATCCAAGGCAAGCGCCGCCACCGCCTCCAACAGCTCTGCCGCGAGGAAAGGGGACGATTCGCTCGACGGTCGATCTGGTGGAAATTGATGTGCAGGTGACCGACCGCGATGGGAAACCGATCAAGGGGCTAAAGCAGGAACAGTTCACTGTGACCGAAGACGGCAAGGCGCAAAAAGTTTCGACGTTCGAATACAACGACATCGAGAGAATCGAAACTGCCGGGGCGACGGCGGAAACTCCCATTACGGTCCCGATCGGCAGCGTTGCCGCGTCCGAGACGATCAAGGCGGCCGTGCACGATCACCGGATGATTGTTCTGTTTTTCGATCTGACTTCGCTGCAGCCGGAGGATTTGCTGCGCTCCACGCGCGCCGCCGAAAAATATCTGCGCGAACAGATGACGCCGGCCGATCTGGTGGGAGTCGTGGCGTTCGGCAACACTCTGAAAGTCGTCGCCAATTTCACGAACGACCGCGACCTGTTGCAGCAATCCGTGGAAGCATTAATTCCCGGCCACGAAGCGGCGCTGGCCGCTCTGGCCGATGCGGCCACTGCCGCCAATGGCGAAGCCGCCGTCACCGAAGACACCGGCGCTGCCTTCACTGCCGATGACACCGAATTCAACGTGTTCAATACCGACCGCAAGCTCGCTGCGATGGAGGCCGTCTGCGAAATTCTGGACGGCATTCCCGGCAAGAAGTCCGTGATTCAATTCACCAGCGGCATCACGCAAACGGGCGAGGAAAACCGCTCGCAACTGATCGCTGCGACCAACTCCGCGAATCGCTCCAACGTTTCCATCTACACGGTGGATTCGCGCGGCCTGCTCACGGCTGTGCCGGGCGGAGACGCGAGCGTGGGCGCATCCGGTGGCACATCGCTATTTTCGGGAGCGACGGTCATCTCGCAAAGCCAGTCGCGACAGGATTCGCGCGAGACGCTGGCGACGCTTGCGGGCGATACCGGAGGACGTTCGTTCTTCGACACCGGCGATTTCGGGAAAGTGTTTCAGAGCGTGCAGAACGATAACTCTGGTTACTACCTGGTGGGCTACTACAGCACGGACTCCGCGCGGGACGGCCGCTGGCGACGCGTTCACGTGAAGATCGCGCAGCTTCCCGCCGGAGCGCACGTTCGCACTCGCGAGGGATATTATGCGCCGAAGAATTTCGGCGTTTTCACGACCGAAGATCGCGAACGCCAGCTCGAAGACGCATTTCGATCGGACACTCCTGAAGTCGAACTGCCCGTGGCTGTCGAAACCGCGCAGTTCCGGTTGGAGGGAAATCAGGTGTACGTGCCCATCGTGGCCAAGCTCGCTCCCAGCGCGTTGCAGTGGGCGCAAAAACGCGGCAGCCATGAAACCGCCTTCGATTTCGCGGCGGAGGTTCGCGACGCGAAAACCAATCGCGTGGTGGGAGCGCTGCGCGACACGATTACGGTGAAAATCGACGCGGAACATTTCGCAGACCTGCAGCAGCGCGCGCTGGTCTATCAGGGCGGAATTATTCTTTCGCCGGGCGAATACAAACTGAAATTTCTGGCGCGGGAAAACGAGTCCGGCAGAATCGGGACGTTCGAGGATAAATTCACGCTGCCGTTGCCAATGGCCGACCGGCTGCAATTGAGCTCGGTGCTGCTGTCGAGCCAGGTGGAGGCGGCGCAAAAAACAGCGCAAGTGAAAACGCAGGCGTTCGCGAAAGACGTCAAGATGAAGTCTTCGCCGCTGGAAGTCGGCGGCGAGCGCATCATCCCCAGCGTGACGCGCGTTTTCACCGATCAACAGACGCTGTACGTTTTCTTCCAGGCCTACTTGCCGCAAAAGGCGGACGCGGCGTCCCTGCGCGCGGGCTTGATTTTTTTCCGCAACGGGCAACGCCTATCTGACACCCAGATGGTCGAACCTGCGGAATACAATGAGGCGACGCGTACGGCATCGTTCCGCATCAGCCTGCCGCTCAGCGGATTGAATGCGGGGCGCTATACGGTGCAGGCTATCGTCGTCGATGCGGGGACAACGTATTCAGCCTTCGCGCGAAATTATTTTGCGTTGCGGCAAACGGCAAAACCGGCAGCGGAGGCGGCGGTACCGCCACCACCGGGAAATTAAAGACATCTGTTTCTCGTCACCGCTTTTTCTTTCCGAAAATCCCACTTTGGACTGACTGCGTTTCGTTTTGGACCTCACGGAAAACACTGGATGGGCTGACTGCGTTCGTCTGAACCCCCTGGTTCACTCTGAAACAATTTTGCGGGAAATTTAGGTCCCTTACACGCCAGAAAGCCACAGATCGCAGCAATTCCACTCGTAAGAAAAGACAAAAACAAGAAATCGCTCATGCGCAATGGCGCTCTTCTTGCTTAAGGTTCTGTCGTAGAAATCCACAAGCGCTGGAAGTACGCCCGCCAGGAGTGATGAATGGATTTTGTCCTAATTACGCTTCCACATTTCGCCATCGCCTCGGTTTGGACGGCTGCAGTCCTGGCCGCGCTGGGCGCGATGGTGATGTTGATCGGTTTTTTTGCGGGGCGACGCGCCGTCCGGCAAATTCGCATTCACCGGTACGATGCCATCGCGCTGAAAATGCACGACCAGTGGCGCGAGATTGCAAGGGGTTCGATTCCGGTAGAATCGTGGCGCAAAAATCCAATGCAGTGCGAAATCATTCAGTCGATTGTGATTCAGGAAATCGGTGCGGCGACAGACAAGGACCGCGAAGGGCTGCAGGAGTTCTTACGCAGGACGGGGCTGATCGGCCTGTGCATCGAAAAAGCGACGGGGGGTTACGGATGGGCGCGGCGACGGGCCATGCTGGCGCTTGGCGCGATGCGCGTGCCGGAAGCGATCGCTCCGCTTTCCGAAGCCCTGGATGATTGGCAACTCGATACGCGGATGACTGCGGTGAGAGCCCTTGGCAGCACCGGTCTGCCCGCAGCGGCGGAGCCCGTCATCGAAAGCTTCATGGTTGGCGGCCTGAAAGTGCCGCTCGATCCAATCTGCAACGCGCTGGTGCGCTGTTATTTCGATCAGCCCGCTGCCATCCTTCCGTATCTGCGCCGCTCGCAAGGCGAATCGCGCGAAATGTTGGCTCGCGTCGCCAGCGAACTGGCCACCGCCGAAATGGGAGATGAAATGATCCTGCTGGCGGAGGATCCACGGCCCGAGGTCCGGGCATCCGCCGCAAAGGCGCTGGCCGTTGCGCCGCTGGAGCTTGCTATCCCAGCACTAAGCGATCTGACGCGCGATGAATTTTGGTTTGTGCGCTTGCGCGCAACCATCGCGCTGGGCCAGATTCGCCATCCGCGCACGATTCCAATCCTGCTCGACGCTGTGCGAGACTCCAATCGTTTAGTTCGAATGCGCGCCGCGGCTACGCTGGCGCAGTTCGAACACGACCGTGTGGAGATTCTGCAAAGCATCGTCGATTCGCGCGACCGCTACGCGCTGCACGCCATGATTTCCGCGCTGGAACTCGGCGGCGGCTTCGATCAGGTGATGAAGGAACTTTCCGATCCGCTGCTGGACGAACAAACTGCCGCGCACTTGGTGGACGCTCTGCGGGAGGGCGCGGCTGGGTTGTGGTCTACACGGCCTGCTGATCCTGTGGTGGAGTCTGTTTTTCCTTAGATGTTTGTCGCTTCGGGCGTTGCTCTCCATTTCGTTCTGCCGATTGTCATTCCTCACCAGCATTATTCCGACGTATTATCCTCTCGTTGCGGCCTTGCTCTAAATGTGTCATAAAAGGGGCGGAATGGGCTTTGGATTTTGCGGCTGGGTGGGTTGGGTTTTCTGGTCTGTCTTTTGATTCGCGTAGATCCAGGACAAAAGCGCACAGACTGAAGTCTGTGCTACTGGTTGTACACCGTCATTTTGGAGGGGAATCGTGAGAGTTTGCAGAACTGTCTTGATTACTTCGCTTGCGCTATTTGCGGTAATTGCTTTTTTTGCATTGCCTGCTGTGAAGGCGCAGAATTCCACGTTTCACAATGCTCCCGCGTCTGCGGTGCAGATGAAGAGTCCTCTGACTACCGATGCAAAGACTACTGAAATTGGCGGGCAACTGTTCGTGGTCAATTGCACTTCGTGCCATGGGCCTCAGGGTCAAGGGACAGGGAATGTTCCCGGGCTCAAGAGCGCGAAGGTGCAGGGCGCTAGCGAAGGCGAACTGTTCTGGTTCCTCACGCAGGGCAGCGCGGATAACGGCATGCCCTCGTGGGCCGGTATTTCTGAGGAGCGGCGCTGGCAGCTCGTGATGTATCTGAAGGCCGGATTGCCGGCCATTCCGCGCAATCAAAATTCGCCGGACATGGACGCGAAAGCTCTGAGCGCTCCTCCGCCAGTGGCTCCCTACACGGATTTCCGGTTTGAAAAGCCTGGACAGTTCCGCAAGATTTCTCTCAAAGACATGCCTGCTCCTTTTGCGACAGGCTCATCCGGAAATGGCGCAAAGCTGGTGCCCCGGCCGGAGGGCGCATGGCCGAAAGTTCTGCCCGGTTTTAAAGTGGAGTTGTACGCGAGCGAGCTTCACGGGCCGCGCCTGATTCGAACGGCGCCCAATGGCGATTACTTCGTGTCCGAGGGCGTGGCGGGCGACATCAAAGTCTTCCGCGGAATCAGCGGCGACTCCAAACCCGTTCAGAGTGAAACTTTCGCGAGCGGACTCACACGGCCTTACGGCATTGCATTTTATCCGCCCGGCCCAAATCCGCAGTGGGTGTACGTTGGGGATACGAATGCGATTGTCCGCATTCCCTATCAAAACGGAGACTTGAAGGCGCGCGGTGCCGCGGAGCACATCGCGGACCTGCCGCCCGACGGCCACTGGACGCGCAGCGTGGAGTTTTCGCTCGACGGCAAGAAATTGTTCGTCTCGGTGGGATCGAATTCGAACGTCGATGACATCGACCTGTCGCCCTCGGAAAAGAATCGCTCGGACATACTCGAATTCAATCCGGACGGTTCCGGGATGCGCGTCTATGCCAACGGGATTCGCAATCCCGGCAACGGGCTGGCGGTGAATCCGAAGACCGGAGAATTGTGGTGCTCGGTGAACGAGCGCGACTCGCTGGGCGATAATCTGGTACCCGATTACATCACGCACGTGCAGGAAGGCGGATTTTACGGCTGGCCCTGGTGGTACATGGGCGGGCATCAGGATCCGCGTCACGAGGGCAAGCATCCCGAACTGAAATCCAAAGTCATCACTCCGGATGTGATCCTGCAGCCGCACAATGCGTCTATGCAGATCACGTTCTACAACGGCAAACAGTTCCCCGCGGAATATAGCGGCGACCTTTTCGCCGGCCAGCACGGTTCGTGGAACAAGTCCGTGCGCGTCGGATACGAAGTGATTCGAATTCCGCTGCACGGTACCGGACACGCTACCGGGGAGTACGAGGATTTCATGACTGGATTCGTGCTCGACAATGGAAATGTGTGGGGGCGTCCAGTGGGCGTCGCCGTCGCGCAGGATGGCTCGATGCTGGTGACCGATGACGGTTCGAATTCGATTTGGCGGATTAGCTATACGGGGAAGTGATCGTAGGGAGATGTGGGCCTTTCGTGGCGCCGGCGTCCCGCCGGCGATTTACGCGGGGCGAAAAACCTGCGCGGAAAATGAAATACCAGCACCCCAGCGGCTAAAGCCGCATGAATGATGCTGGCCTAATGTCGTGGCTGAAGCCGCGACCCACAAACGTTCTTAGATTTTCGATGAGATTCTTGCTAGCGCAGGACTTCAGTCTGACTTGCGTTCTGACCTTAGATCAATCCCTAGTTGCTGGCATTTTTTGTAGAGGTGACTGCGTTCGAGGCCGAGGGCCCGCGCGGTGTTGGTCATGTGATGGTGGTTGCGGCGAAGTTCTGCGAGCAGGACTTCGCGTTCGAACGATTCGATGCGCTGCGTGAGCGGGCCGGTTCTGGCAGTTGGCGCTAGTTCGCCATTGCGCGCGGGCGGCAAGGCCATGTTCACTTCTTCGGCGGTGATTGTTTCGCTGTTTGAAAGCAGCAGGACGCGCTCCACTACGTTGCGCAACTCGCGGACGTTACCCGGCCACGGGTAACGCTTCAGAATTTCCAGCGCGTCCGGTGAGAAAAACTTCTTCCTCCAGCCGTTTTGCGCCGCCACTTGCGCGGAGAAATATTCCGCGAGTGTGGGAACTTCTTCGGTGCGTTCGCGCAGCGGCGGCAATACGATCGGGAAGACATAGACGCGGTGAAACAAGTCCGCGCGAAATGTTCCCTGGCGGACCAGTTCTTCCAGATTGCGGTGCGTGGCGACCACTACGCGGGCGTCCACCGGAATCGGCTTGTCTCCGCCTACGCGCTCGATTTCGCCCTCTTCCAGCACGCGCAGCAGCTTGGCCTGCATGGCCAGCGGCATGTCGCCGATTTCGTCGAGGAATAATGTGCCGCCGCCGGCTTGTTCGAATTTACCGATGTGGCGAGCTGTCGCGCCGGTGAACGAGCCTTTTTCGTGGCCGAATAGTTCCGATTCGATCAGTTCTGCGGGTACCGCGGCGCAATTGAGCGTCACGAACGGACCGGCGCGGCGCGAACTTTTCTGGTGAATGGCGCGGGCGATCAGTTCCTTCCCCGTTCCGGTCTCGCCCTGGATCGCGACGCGCGTCTCGCTGGCAGCGACGCGCTCCACCTGTGCCAGCAAACGCTCCATGATCGGGCCGGACCAGATCACTTCATGCTTGCCGAGGCGGCGGCGCAGGTCGCGGTTTTCTTCCTCGAGGTGACGCATGCGCAGAACATTTTCCGTGGTGACGAGAAGTTTTTCAGTCGAGAGCGGCTTTTCCAGAAAATCGACGGCTCCCAGGCGCGTTGCGCGGACCGCCATTTCGATGCTGGCTTGTCCAGAAATCATCACGACCGGTGTGGTTGCCCCTGCGGCTTTCAAATCTTCCAGCAGCGATATGCCATCTTTTCCGGGCATGACGACATCCGAAAAAATCACGTCGAACCGCTCGGTGCGAATCAGTTCGAGCGCGCGAACGGCGCTGTCGCATACCGTCGCCTCATATCCGGCAAGGCGGAATGCGCGGGAGAGCGACGCCAACGTGTTTGGGTCGTCATCGATGAGCAGGAGGTGCGGTTTGGGAGCTGTCATGTTCGGCTCACAGTGTTACGCGGCGGTGATGATGGGCGGATCGGGCTGCGCCACTTGCGATTGCCTGGGTCCCGGCTCGGAGTCTTGCTGCTCGATCGGCAACTCGACGCGGAACGTTGCGCCTGCGCCGGGCGCGGATTCGACGGAAATTTTTCCGCCGTGATCGCTGACCACCGACTGCACGATCGCGAGGCCGAGGCCCGTGCCGTGCTGCTTGCTGGTGTAGTACGGAGTGAACAGGCGCGCGCACTCCTCCGGCGTGAGGCCGGCTCCGGTGTCGGTGACTTCCAAGCGCACCATTCCGTTGTGCTGAGAGGTCCTCACGGTGAGCGTACCTCCAGCGGGCATGGCGTCCAGAGAATTGAGCACGAGATTTTCGAGCGCCCTGCGCAGCAGAACACGGTCAGCCTGAGGGTGCGGAAGGTTTTCGTCGAGATACATTTCCGGCGTGATCGGCGGGCGGCCCATGGCGCTGAATTGCGGCTCAAACAGGCGCACGACGCCACGCACGGCTTCGTTCAGGTCCACGGCCTCGAATTCCGGCGTGGGCATTTTTGCGAAATCGCTGAAGCGGCTGACGATGTTTTTCAGATTTTCCAGTTCGGCGCGCAGGGTGGCCGTGGACTCAAAAAATACTTCATCGAATTGCTCGGAGCTTTGCTCGCGCGCGCGCTGCAGATTCTCCACGGTAAGCTGGAGTGGAAACAAAGGGTTTTTCAATTCATGCGCGAGTCTGCGGGCCAGTTCGCGCCACGCGGCGACTCGTTCGGTCTGCAAAAGCGTATCGCGCTGTTCAGAAAGCTGGCGGGTCATGTCATTGAATGCCATGGCGAGCTGGCCGATTTCATCGCGCGAATGGACTTCGACCCTGGCCTCCCAGTGCCCGGCGGCAACTTCGTGCGCGCCTGCGGCCAGTTGCTCGATGGGACGAGTGAATCGCGCGGAGATCCACCAACTGAGGATGATCCCGATCACAATCACTCCGCCGGCAACACTTAGTGCCAGAACGCGGATAAAGTTCAGCATCCGAACCAAGTCCTGACGCGAACTTCCAACCAGCAGCACGCCTAGCAAATCGTTGTCCCGCCCGACAAGCGGAATGGCGTTAAACGTTTCGGAACTCGCGGCGAGGCCCGAGCCTGAGGTGATTGTCCTTTGCAGCTCGCGGCGCGTGCGCTGGGCCTCGCCGATCAACGGGTCGAACAGATCGGCCTGGGCGACCTGGCCATTCAGATCGGTGAGGTCCGATGGAACGAAATCCTGCTCCAGATTTCGATAGAGCAATGCGCGCATGCCTTCCGGCAAAACCAGCGTGGCGAGAAAATCCTGGTTGAGGCGCTGACCACCGATCAGATAGAGACTTTTTTCTCCAACGCGAATGACGCGAACGGCAAGCAGGCCCAGCTCGACATTATCCGGCATGTCCACGCGGCGCAGGAACGGGCCCTGCGCATTCCAATCCCTTTCCGAACCGACCCAATCGTTCTTATAGCCGAAGCGCGCGGGCCATTCGGAGGAAGAGATCAGCGTGCCGTCGTCGCCGACGATGTCCAGAAAATCGAGTTCCTGGGAGAGCGCGATGCCGCGCGCATCGTTGTAATACTGCGACGCGTCGGCCTGCGGGCGGCTCAGGTCCATGGCCATGCGGAGAGTGGCTTCGGCGTCGGCAATTCCCTGCACGCGGCGCACGATGTCTTCGCCGCGCTGCGCGTATTCGCGGTGGAACTGCGCGACCAACGCGTCCGTGCGCTGGCGATTAAATTCTTCGAATGAGCGGCGAGAGTACGAGGACACGCCCCAGGCCACCGCCGTCACCGCCGCGACGATGGTCAGCGTGAACACCGTCAGAAGCTTGGCGCGAAAGCTCATGGAGTCGCTCCCGCAGCGGCTTGCGGCGGCCCAAGCCACACGTCTTCCAGTCTCCACCCGCCCCATCGCGGCGGCATCCAATCGCGCACCTGCGGGCTCAGTCCATAACTTTCCGTGACGTGGACGAGAGGAATCACGCGGAAGGCGTCGATTGGAGCGCGTTCGGCGGCGTAAGCCTGTTCCGGCGTTTCTGTCGAAGTCAGCGCTTCGCTCAAGGCATTCAAAATTCCAGCGAGAGCCAGTCCGGGGTCCGGCGCGGCCAGTCGATAGCGAACGAGGCGCACGTCAGCGGCTGGATTCTTCATGTCAGCAGCTTGTCCAGAAATTTGCGTCACGATCCCGGCTTCCCTCAGGTTTACGGCGACGCGCTCCGCTATCGCGCGCGCCTCCGCATCGCCAGAATCATAGACCAGCGTGAGCGCCATCGGATGAGAAACTTCGCGACCGGCTGCCGCCAGAAGTTCTTTCGCGTGCGGCAAATCTGTTACGACCGGAAACAGATGCGCGTAACCCGAAATCCAGTTCGGCAGCAAGCTTCCTGCAGCCACGCCTTGCTTTTGTAGGATCACTTCGGCAATGGAGGAACGATCGATTGCCAGCGAAATTGCCTGGCGGATGCGCTGGTCCTGCATGGCCGGCCTGCTTGCGTCGAATTGCAGCGCAAAAAGTTCAATCGGATCACTCGATGCAGTGCGCACGCCACGGTTCGCGGCGCGGCGGACTTGAGATGCAGGGAGTTCGACGACATCGGCCTGACCGAAGGCAATGGCATTGGCTTGCTGCTCGAAATCCACGCCCATGGTGAGTTCGATCTTGTCCACAAACGGCCGTCCGGCCCAGCAGGATTCATTGGAAACGAAGACGATTTTCAGAGGGCCATTGTTCTTGGGCCACTCCCCCACCCGGAATGGCCCGGTGCCTGTAAGCGAGCCGTCGTCCCCAGTGTGAAAAATGAAATAGCGTCCAGCAGCAAGGGTGGATAGAAAATCGGGCATCGAACGATCTGCCTGAATAACAACGGAATCGGACGTGGCGCTCACATCGAAGTCATTGCCGAGCAATTGTTGCAGCGCAAGAGCTGCCGCTTCCGGAGTCAGGGCAGGGCCGTCGCTGAACTTGACTCCTTTGCGGATGAGAAATTGCCAGCGTTTAGCCGCAGCGTCATGCTGCCAGGAAATCGCCAGCGCAGGTTGCGGCGTCCCGTGCTCGTCTAATTTAATAAGGCGATCGAAAACGAGCGAGGCCATACGTGCGAAAGCGGCTGCGCGCATCGGAGCGGAAGGCCACTGGCGCGGATCGATGGCAGTCACGCGTTCGCTATTCTGGACACGCAATATGCCTCCGAAATGCGGACGAGTTGAGGCTTGCACGCGAGTGGAAAAGAGTAATGCACCTAGCAGCACGATCGTAGTGATGCTGCAAGGCTTGCTATCGAACACACGATATGGACAACCGGTAGGCCTCATAATTTCCAGTCTGCACATTTCTGACGATAATCGTGTTCGAGGGGTCGTTTTGACCCCTATGAATTGCCAGGATCGGACCGGGAAAATTCACGTGGTTGCTGGTGACCATCGTACCCAAATCATGATGTACCTCTAGCCATAAGGTGTCTGACTGCGCGTCGTCTCCGGGCCCAGTTGCAAACCAGGGACTTCCTATATTCTTCGTGCAACTCGTTGGAGCGTGTGCAAATAGCCCTACCAGAGATACAGGGCTCAGATAACCCGCGCCGCCTTCAATATCCCCGCAACTAACAAAGGTGAGCGTTTCCAAAGAAACCGTGCAGTAGCGCTGGCCGTGCCCTGCCCAAATAATATTCCCCGCATTCAGATTCAACGTGGCTGTTGGGTCCCGCAAAGTGGATGAGGGAATCCCAAGGGGTACGTCAATTTTAGTCTCGGAATGGCGGCTCATATTCTGAATGAATACGGCATCTGGGGTAAGCAATATCACCAGTTGATCCCCGTTCGATGCGGCTATGACCCCAGCATCGAGGATTTGTTGCGGTCCGTCCCAGAATCTCTCGCTGTTCAGAATGGCTGGAAGCGCCTTGGCGGGAGATCGACTAGAGAACGGAGCAACTTGAAGAACTTCCTGATTTGTGTTCGCCTGGTGTATTTCGGCCGTCCACAGAAACCCCTTCATGTTCTCAGAAAGGTTGACTACGACGCTAGCCGCTTCGCTCCCGTTCGCTCTGATTCGAACGCAGCGACCTTGCAATTCTGCATCGAGAGCATGGTCGATCCGGATAACATCGTCCAACTCCAGCGTCGAGATATTTCGAATTTCGCATGCCATGTCACCGCGTGCAGTCACAACTGCAGCAATTTTGTCCGCTAGTGAACGAGCTGAATCCTCCAGCGTATCGCAGCGCGCTGCCAGCGGCATTCCTAACAAGACAAAGAGAATCAAAAGGGTGGAGGAGGACAGTTTGGAGCGGTCGGTGCCCATCATTGGAGTGCCGCGCTTGGCCACGCGCGCCAAAAGCAGCAGCCGCATGCATGGCCTGCGCTGTGTGAAATCATAACACAGCAGTCTTGCCTGAATTTCCACGCTGGCTGCCGCTTTGCGCAATTCAAATCGGCCAGACGCGCGTCCGCGCCCCGATAAAATCGGGACGCGGTTCGCGCATTGACCACCGGCTGGGTCGCGCTCGCTTGGGAAAATCCTTTGCAGGGGCGGCGGTCCCTGTCCCGGTTTCCGGCGAGCGGCCCGCAAGGGTTTTTGCCGATGGAATTCAATATTCTAGTGGGCTCCACGCTTCGCATGAAGCGGTCAGCGTAAAAGTAGAGCCCCCTCCCGTCATTTGACTCTCGATGCCTGCGCCTGCTTGCGAGCCTGCGCGGGCGAATCCTGTTCGGTGTCGTCCGAGTTGTTCGTTGGCATTCCGCCAGCGAACGCCGAGCGAAGCACATCCGAGGGGAAGAAATTGTTACCGTTGGTCGGGACCATGATGATTTGCAACTTGTCCGATAGACGTTCGGCGATGATCTTCTGGATGAGCATGGGATTCTGTTTGAGCACGGCGGCTTCCTGCTGCAGGCGCTCGGAGTCAGCTGAAGCGGTCAGGCGAATCGTGTCAGCGTTGGCTGCGGCGTTCAAGCGAGTCGTATCGGCGTCCGCGGCTGCTAGGACGCGACGCCGCTCCGCCTCCGCTTTACTGTCGGTGACTTTGGCAGCGGCGGCTGCTTCGGCATTTTCTTCGGTGGCTTCCTTGCGTGCTTGCGCCTCCAGGCGCGATTGCTCGATCTGCTTCTGCTTGAGAGGCAGTGTGTACTGCATCGCGTCGGACTCTGCCTTGGCACCGATCACGCGTGAGGCGGCATCGGCTTCGGCACGCTTCAATTGCTGCGCCTTCGCGGCCTCTGCCTGGAGTTCGGCGATTCGAACCTGCTTTGTGCTGATCTCGGTTTCGAACTCCATGCGCTCGCTTTCCTGTTCCTTTAAGAGCAAGCCTTCGAGGCCTTTGGCGTATTCGGCTGGCAAGTGGACATCCCGCAGTAGGACTTCCTTCACCACGATGCCGTCCGTCGCGAGCCGGTCGGTGATGGCCTTTGTGGATTTAGTTCGAAACTCATCGCGTTTGGTCGAGAAAACTTCCCGGACAACGTAGTTGGGAGCAAGGTCGCGGAAGGCCGTGGCTACCACCGGCGTAACGATTTCCGAATCCACCGGCTGCGCCAAGTTCGCATGGATGTAGGCGAGCCGTTGGGGGTCCAGGCGATACCGGACGGACACGGCAAGGCCGATGGTCAGGCCTTCACGTGTTTGCACGGAGAGGACTTCATTCTTGTTTGAAGCGTCGGGGGCGGCAGTCGTGGTGAACAAGTGATCGCGCAGGTCATATACGGCCACGCGCTGCACCAGCGGCATGACCAGATGCACTCCGGGATACAGCGTTCCCTGCTGGACTCCCGAGATTTGGCTGATTCGAATTCCGCCCGAGCCTTCCGGCACGAACGCGAAGCTCAGAGCCAGCAGCAGGGATGCCGACGCCCATCCGAATAGTTTGGCGGCGAGAGGCCAGCGTATAGGGCGGCGCGAGTTCGCCTTCCCGGCCGCCCCAGGCTCCCCCCGAGCCCATCAGCTTTTGGAATTGCATCGTCAGGTACACGTCGTAACCAACTACTCCCGCAGCTGTGCCGAACATCGCTACACCTGCAGCCATCAATAACCACTTCAGTGCCAGCATGACTATTGCCTCCTGTCCCTCGAGTCTTCGGTACTGCTCATCGAGGGGAATCCTTGCGTGGTGAGCGACTTCGCGTTCTATGCGGTCGGCCGTGCCGCCGCCATAGCCGACGGCCGCGCCATCGGGCGCATCGGGACGGCTTCCATCCGCCTTCCGGGCAGCATTCCGAACAGGCCGCGCAGGCTCATCCAGGCCATCCATAGCGCGAGCAGAAATGAAATGATCGTGATTTCGATCAGCATTGCTGTGTTCATCCAGGTGTCCATTGCAGTTCCTCGCTTTCCACGGCGAAGGAGATTGCATGGCAAGCGCCAAGCGCGTCTGTGCTGAAAATGCAGGGGTTATAGACCTTCCGAGATCGTATGTGTGTGGCATGGATAACACGCTGTGGACAGAAAAACGCAATCAATGCCGCCATTTAAGTCGCAGGCGGTTCCAGTCAGCGGGTTAAGATATACTGTGGTTTGGGGCTTGGGAGATCGTGAACAGAGAAGGAATCCAAATCGGGAAGATCTATGGGATACCAATCTTCATCAATCCCAACTGGTTCTTCATTTTTGCGCTGATCAGCTACTCCTTCGTTTCCCAATATGACGCGCTTCATCTGGACCTTCCTACAGCCCGGCTCTGGGGGTTAGGGCTCATTACCAGCCTGCTGTTTTTCGGCTCGCTGGTATTCCACGAAATGGCGCACAGCGTCATCGCGAAGCACTACAAGATACCTGTGGCTTCGATCACGCTGTTTGTTTTTGGCGGCGTTGCGCGGATTGGCCGAGATCCCTCGCGGGCCATCGAAGAGTTCAACATTGCTGTAGCCGGTCCGGTTTCGAGCTTCCTGCTCGCCGGCGGGTTCTGGCTTGTGGCCAGGTCGGCTGGTTCGAATCTGATTCTCCATACGCTGGCCGGATCGCTCGCCTGGCTCAATTTCAGCCTCGCGCTATTCAATCTGCTGCCCGGATTCCCGCTCGACGGCGGACGCATCTTCCGGGGGATTGTCTGGGGCTGGACGAAGGATTATTCCCGGTCGACGCGCATTGCGGCGCGCAGCGGTCAGATCGTCGCTTACGGCATGATCGCCCTGGGCGTCGTAATGGCCGTTAACGGGTATATGAACCACGGTGACATCATTGGCGGGATGTGGCTGGGATTCATCGGCTGGTTCCTGCTGACGGCCGCGCAGCAGAGCCGGGCGCAGGCGGATGCGCGGGGGGCGCTGGAAGGCTTGCGCGTCTCCGACATTATGACCCCGGACCTGCCCACCATCGGACGCGAGATTTCACTGGAAGACTATGCGCGAGAGATGGTGCGCACTGGACGCCGCGCGCATCTGGTTGTGGCGCACGACCAGCTTGTCGGACTGATGACTGCGGAGGCGCTACAGTCGGTGCCGCAGACCGATTGGGACGTTACTTCGGTACAGGCGGTGATGCTCCCCAAGCAAAAACTGCATTGGGCTGCGCCGGAAGAACCTGCGCTTTCCCTGCTTGACCGCATGCGCAATGTCGGCATGCAGCAAATGCCCGTGATCGCCGCCGGCAACGTCGTCGGCATCGTCACGCGCGATTCGATCGTTCACGTCTTGCAGACGCGCGGCGGGGCTGGATCGCCTGTCCGGCAGTAAACCTTTCTTTCCCTTACTTCAGCAATGAGTTTACTTTGCGCATCTGGCGCGCGAAATCGGCTGGATTGTACGCGGACGGGTTTTCCAGCTGTTGAAACAGTCCGTTGATGGCTGTTCGAACGTCGGCGGCATTCGCGATCTTCTCTGTGCGCGTGTAGGCGATGAAGAGAGAATCCAGCGCCATCGCGGCTTGCTCGGCAGCGCGTTCGCCCTGGTTCGAAATTTCGTCCGCGTCATTCGAAATGCGCTGAAGCAGGCGGAGCGTCATCGCTGCGTCGTAGGGCTGCGTCTCGATTCGCGTGACAAGCTGATTCGAAAGCGCTGAAGCGCTCGCGGAAGCTGCCGCAACTGATTCCCTGTCTGGATTCAACTGGCTGAGCATTTTTGAGACTTGCGCGATTTGGTCGTCGAGGCGCGCGGCTGCTCCATCATCGACCTGGTGCGCCAGTTCGCGGAACAGCGTGTACCTGGAGCCGTTCCAGGGTGGATCGCCCGGACGGCGGCCTTCGTAGCCGTGTTCCTGCCGCCAGCTCTGCTCGGGCGCGGTCAATGAATGGTGGCACGCGAAGCATTGCAGTTCGGAATACTCCGGCCAGTTCTTGCCTTTGGAGCGCCAGGCGAGGCGGTCCATGGAGGCGCGGAGTTGAACGGCCTGCCCGGTGCCCCAATCTCGCACTCCGGACCACGCATCTTTTTCAGCAGCTACTCCCGGGGCGGTCTCGCGCGGCGTCTTCCAGTGGCGCGGCATTACCGCAGAGAACGAATCGAGTTCGAAGTATAGATCGGGATGTCCGGCGGCAAGCATCTCGTGGTCCACGAATTTTTCCTGCGTGCCCAGGTGGCACGTCAGGCACTTTTCCGTGCGGCGGACCAGGTTTCGGGTGTCATACATGCCGGCGGCGACGGATTGCTCATGCGTCCAATTTCGCGTGGTGTGCGGGCCCAGCCATGCGGAGGAAGGTCCGTGGCAACTCTCGCAGGTGACACCCTCGTTCAGTTCGAATGTCTTTGCACGCGCATCGGCGGGCACGTCCAGCGCGTGGCAGGCTAGACACTTTGCTGCCTGCTCGGATTTGCCCAGGCCCAGGATACGCGCCATGCGCTCGCCAACCTGTCCGGTAAGCGCGTCGTAAGCCTTCGCGTGCTTATCCTTTACGACCCAGATGCTGTATTCGTTCTGAAAGATGCGGCTATCGGCGTGAGGCTTCACGCTACCATGGCAACTGGTGGAGCTGCAGGAACCTGGGCCGGTGTATTTGCTGGTGTCGGCGGGAGATGCGGCCGTACTTGATGGGGAAAAAGACAAAAATAAAAGCGCGCCGATGAAAACGACGGAATACTTCTGGTGCCAACGCTTGCACTCAGGCGCGATTTTCATTCTTTAGCCCGGATGGACCGACCCCGATCGCGCAAACCATGGCACTGGCTTGCGTCAGATTTTTATACAGGCGGTTCAGATCGAAGTCAACGCATCGTACGAGCCTAATTTCCAAATGTTCCCGTTTGACAAGTTTGGATACATTATTGTATATACATAAATGTGTTTACCTGGGATGCTAGCAAAGCCACCAGGAATCTGACGAAGCATGCCGTCTCTTTCGAGGAGGCGGCTACGGTTTTCGCCGATCCCGAAGCGCTCGAGTGGGAAGACGTGGAACACTCTCACGATGAGACTCGGTTCAAGCGCTTGGGTATTTCCGCCAAGGGCCGGATCCTGATCCTGGTTTACTCTTATTGGAGGACTAAAGATGGCAAAGAAATACTCCGCATCATCACGGCGCGCCGCGCGAGCTCGAAAGAGCGCAAAGCCTATGCCGGATGACCGCATCGATTTTTCGGATATTCCGCAATCCACGGATGAAGAGTTGAAGAGCGCGCGCCGGGTTGGCCGCCCAAAATCAGGAAATGCGAAACAGCTGATTGCCATACGCCTTTCCCCCCGTCTGCTTGCACAACTCAGGCGACTGGCAGCAAAACGGGATAAACCCTACCAGACGCTCATCCACGAACTGCTGGAGCAAGCCGCGCGAAAGTCCAAAGTAGCCTGATACCGCCCTCCTTAATTCCAGATTTGGCGTCCCATGGAAAACACTCGATGCCAGATGATGGACTCGAACGCCGTGGTCTGTTATATGAATTTTGGGTTGTTTCAAGTCCTACGCGTGCGGTCAGTCTTCTTCCAGGAGCGTCGCCTTGATTTTTGAGGAGTTGAAAAACATCGACCGGCAACCGGACGGAACACCGGTTGGGACCGAGGACCTGCTCCTGCTGCCCGTCTTTAAGGACGTCTCTCCTCAATTCCTGAAAAAAAATGCGAATGCCACCGTCTGGCGGCATTTCAAGCGCGGGGAAATTGTCTGTCGTGAAGGCGAGTTCGGCTCGACGGCATTTTATATTCTTGAAGGTAAGGCCAGCGTGCAATTGGCCAGTCCGATGGCGCACGTAAAATCCCGTGGCGAGCCGATCGGATTTTTCGGGCGTCTAACGAGCAAGCTCACCAGCCGCCTGGCTGCGCGGCAGGAAGACCGGCGCGAGGAAGAAGTGGACCGGCGGTCGATTCCTATCGACGCTCCCGTGGACCTGGCCTACGACCATCCCGTCGCGGAACTCGGACCTGGCGAACTTTTTGGCGAAATGACATGCATGAACTACTATCCGCGCTCGGCCACCGTGCGTGCTGAAACCGATTGCACAATGCTGGAGATGCTGCGCAATGTGCTCGACGTGCTGCAAAAGAGCAAGCCGTTTCGCGCGCAGCTCGATCAGACATATCGCCAACGCGCGCTGGATTCCCATTTGAGGAATGTGGCGATTTTTCGCGGTCTGACGCAGGATTTTATCGATCTCCTGCGTGATCGCGTCGAACTGCTGCGATTCGCGCCGGGGCAAACGATCTGCAAGCAGGGGGAACCCGCGGACAGTTTTTATTTGGTGCGGCTTGGATTTGTAAAGATTTCCGAGGGGTATCCGGGCGGCGAGCTGGTGCTGGCCTACTTGTCGCGCGGCGACTATTTTGGCGAGATCGGCCTTCTGGGAGGCGGCGGGAGAACCGCAACCTGCACGGCGCTGGACCATGTGGAACTGGTCCGTATTTCCGCCGAAGATTTTCGCGCGATGGTGGAGAAATTTCCCGCAGTGCGCCAGGGCCTGGAAAATATCGCGCGGGAACGGCAGGAAACAAACCGGGAACGTCTCAGCATGGTTCGCAGCGTTCCGCTCGAACGTTTCCTTTCACAAGGTTTGATGGAGGCGCAGAGCCTGCTGGTTCTTGACCTCGATAAATGCACGCGCTGTGATGCCTGCGTGACGGCTTGCGCAGATTCGCACGACGGGATTACGCGACTGGTCCGCGAGGGGCTCCGCTTCGAGAATTTTCTGGTGGCGACGTCCTGCCGCCAGTGCCGCGATCCATTGTGCATGGTCGGTTGTCCGGTCGGCGCGATTCGGCGGCGCAATTCGCTGGAAGTCATCATTGAAGACTGGTGCGTGGGCTGCGGATTGTGCGCGAAAAATTGTCCCTACGGGAATATCAATATCCACTCGTTTGCCGCGCAGGCCGACGATCATGAGAATCCGGGACACAAGAAGGCAGTCATCCAGAAGAAGGCTACTACCTGCGATTTGTGCACCGAACAGTCGGAACCCAGCTGCGTATATGCGTGCCCGCACGATGCCGCGCATCGCGTGGAGCCGCGCGATTTCTTTTCGGACACTTTGGGGCAGCGAGTGGGAAGGCAGTAGCTTGATCGTATCTCACGAAAGAATTCGTCATGCGTATTGACCAAACTCATCGCAGTTGGCTGATCGCATCGCTAGTAATGCTTGGCGTTTCGATTCTGCTCTTTGGGATCTATCGCGTTCCCTCTTCGGGCGAATCGATGGGAGGAACTGCTCTCGGGCTGGCGTTTGGCGGCGTCGGCTTCGCGTTCATGATTTTTGCGGCGCTGCTGGGCGCGCGAAAGAAAGTTCCCGTTTGGCGCGTGGGCCGCGCGCAAACCTGGATGCGCGGGCACCTGTGGCTCGGGCTGCTGAGTTTGCCGCTGATTGTGCTGCACTCCGGATTTCGGTACGGGCACGGCTTGACAGCCGTGCTGATGACGCTGCTGATTATTGTGGTGGCGAGCGGCATCTTTGGCGCTGCGCTGCAACACTACATGCCTCGCGTAATGTCGCGCGAAGTGCCCATGGAAACCATTTATGAGGAAATCGGGCACGTTAGGGCGCAGCTTCTGGAAGAGGCTGAGGAGATCATCAAGCAGGCGACGGCTGAAAAAGCCAAGTCCGCTGCTGCGGGAGCTATTGATTCGACGGGGGCCGTTGCCACGGCTGTTGTCGAGGACCATGCCGGTCCCCTACGCATTTTTTTCGAGCAGGAACTGAAACCGTTTCTCGCAAATCCTGGAGCGCGCGGATACGCGCTGTCCGATCAGGGCCAATCGCGAAACGCATTCATACAATTACGAACGCTGGTGCCGCCCGCGCTGCACACGACGATTGAAGACCTTGAAAGCATTTGCGAGGAGGAGCGCCAGCTTACGCTGCAATCGAAATTGCATGTGTGGCTGCACGGCTGGCTGCTGCTGCACATTCCTCTTTCGCTGGCGTTGATTTTGCTGGGCGCGGTGCATGCGGTGATGGCGCTGCGATACTGATTCGCATTATATCGTAGGGGCATGGCATTGCCGTTCACGGAGAACGTTCTCGGTGAACCGTGCCCCTACCAGCAAGGGCAATCTGTGCCACGAACACGCACAACCAAGAAACTCGCGCAGCGCATCGACCTGGAGTATTTCAAGCGGCGAAGTCCGATGCGCCATTGGCGATTCGTGCTTTCGGTGGCGCTGCCTGCGCTCGCCATCGTGTGGCTCGTGTGGTATGGCATTCGGTCCGACCGGCGGGTGTACTCTGCCGGGCGCCTGTCCAGCGCGCACTCTGTGCTTTCCAAACAATGTTCCGCCTGCCACCTAACGCAGGTGGGATTTTTCAGCGAGAAGACTTCCGATCAGAAATGCCTCGCGTGCCATGACGGGGCGATTCATCATGCAGCGCAGGAGTTCACGCCCTCATGCGCCTCCTGTCACGCGGACCATCGCGGAGCGATTCGGCTGGCCGCCACGAGCGATGCGAGTTGTACGCAATGCCATTCCAGCCTGACCACACGCGCGGGTTCAACCAACTTCGCGCGCAACATTCAGAGCTTCGAAGGCGATCATCCTGATTTTGCCGTGTTGCGCGCCGGGCATGGCGATGCGGGAACGATTCAGCTCAACCACTATCGCCACTTGCAGGCGAATCTGCTGGGGCCGAATGGCAGTCGCGTGCAGATGGTTTGCGCGGACTGTCACCGGTCAGCGGCCGACGCGAATCAAGGGTGGCCTTATGGCGATTCGCAGAGCCAGAGAGGCGCTACATCAGGTGCGGGCACGGATGCTGTGAAATCCGATTCGCTTGTTTCTGAGTCTTCGAGGGCTTACATGACCCCTGCGACGTATGCGCGAACATGCGCGGCATGCCATTCGCTGCAATTCGACAAGCGGCTGCCCGACTCCGTTCCTCACGACGCACCGGAAACGATTCGGCCCTTCATCATTGCAAAACTTCAGGCGTACATTGCCACGCACCCGGCGGACCTGCGCGTCCCTCGCGATCCCAGCCGCGACTTGCCGGAGAAAGCAATTCCTGCTGATTATCGGCTGCTGACGCCGCAACAATGGGTCGTCGAACGAACTGCCGAAGCCGAGCAGCTTTTGTGGCGCAAGACTTGCAAGCAGTGCCATACATTAGAGTTTACAAAGGGCGTTATGCTGCCGAAAGTCGCGCCCTCGAATATCACGGCGCGCTACATGCCGCACGCGAAATTCGATCATTCGCAGCATGGATTGGTGGATTGCGCGAGTTGCCACGCGGCGGCGTTGACGAGCCAGCAAAGTTCGGATGCGCTGCTGCCCGGAATTGCGACTTGCCGCTCCTGCCACAAGCCGGGCGCTGAGGCCGCTGAATCGCGGTGCTTTGAATGCCACACGTACCACGATCCTGCACAGCGCAAACCTTCGCACAGCAATTTTTCGTTGACGGCATTGCTAGGTGCTGCTCAGTAGTGTCAACGTGCCTGCCTGGAGATTACCTTCTGTCGCTTCCTTGTCTTCTTGCTCGCCATGAGGGCAGAACGAATTATTTGGGTTGAAAAAACCCGCACCCTTGAAAACCACAAGGGTGCGGCACCCTCTTACCTTGAAGTAGGAGGGGTGTCGGTTACCGTGTAGAGCTTGCCATTGCGCAGAAATAACTTTTCGGCTTCGGTGCGATTTAGGGGGCGCGCGCCGCGGCGTCCGAAGACCGCTAGTTGATTGCCGCTTTCGTCTACGGCGCGGTCGCGATCGATACCGCGCGAGACTGCCAGGGCTGGGCCAGCCGTGCGGTACGTGGCAATCAGTTTTGGCGTCGGCTTCGGACTGAACCCGTAGGATTCGGTGGAATCTGACGGCGAAATTACTTGCAGGATGCGCAGGCCGTTGCGTCCATCGGCGACGTAGGCGAAAACGCTGGCGTCGACTGCGCCGATTTTCACGTCATTTGCATCATTCAATTGGCCCTCTGCATTGAACATCTGGTCGAGGCGCGGGTGTTCCGGCTGCTCGACGTTGACCAGCGCGATTCCATTTTTCCCTGCCGAGACGTACGCATATGTTCGCGAGACGGTGACATTTCGCGCTTCGGCGACCGGCACCGAAGCCCCGGGCACGATGCGGGGATGCGCGAGGTCGGTCACGTCGAGGACTTTCAATCCCAGACGATCGGCGACGAACGCGTAGCGGAATTGCACGGCGACGCCCTGCGGTTCCGCCAGATCGGGCGCGCCGATTGCCGCCGTCACGCGCGGTGCGAGTGGATTATCGAGATCGACTACGACCAATCCGCGATCGCACAGAATGTAAGCATAGGTTCCCGCGATGGTGATCCGGCGCGCGCCATTCAAAACGCCGCCGGGATTGAACGTGGCCGCGCGGCCAATGAAATTATTTTGCGGATTTCCGTCGAGCAGCGTGCCAACGCCGGGATTTTTTCCCTTCAGGTCCCGATTGCCGACGACGATCAGGCCCTCGTATTTGTCCGTCACATAGAGAAAGCCGTACATCAGATGAATGTTCTGCTCTTCGTTGGCGGGGTTTTGCGTGCGCAGAGGATCGACGGCGAGCGTCGACGGGGTGGCCACGGCCGTCGCGTACTTCGTCTTCACGTACAGGCGCTGGCCGAGCGGCGATACCGGCGCGGTGACCATTCGCTCGGAGAAACCTTTGTTGTCGATGTTCGCGACGTCGAAGACGCGGAAACCTCCTGCACCGAGCGCCGCGTAGGCATATTCGCCGCGCAACTGGACATCGAGAACATTTCCTTCGTGGCGATACGACGTCGTGAGTTCGCGTTTGCGCTCGACGTGTTTCTTGAAATCGTCGGGATAGGCCATTCGCTGGAGATCGCTGCCGATAACGGCTTCGGGCTCGTCATGCTCGGCGGTGACTACGGCCTCGAACCCCTTGTTGCCGGCGGCGACGTACGCGTAGCGGCCCATGAAGTTGACGAAGTTGGTGCCTTGCAGAAGCAGCATGGACATCCAGGCGTTATTGTCGCGGGCTGCGGAAACGTGGCAATCGGTGCATGTCTTGGTTTCGCGCGCGCGGACCGTGTGCGGCACGAACGTCGAGAACGCCTGGCCGCTGAAACCCTCGGAGGAAACGGTCTGCTGCGTGTTGTAAAGCCACTCGCGATTGGCGTTTTGCGAACTGACTACCACCGCGCATGAGGAACGCGCGGGCGCGATGCGATGTCCGGTGACGGTGCCGTCCACGGCGAGCATATAGCCATCGTCGCGCAGCACCTGAAAATTGTACGAGGTCCAGTTGCGCGTCGTGAGGCCTTCATTGTGCAGCATGGGCTTCTTCTGATTCGCGGTCATCGAGAGATGGCAACCGAAGCAGTTGGGCGCCCACGATGTGTGGCACGCGTAGCAGGTCATGCTGCTATTGGCGTGCGCGAGTTGCGATTCGTCCTTGGGGACATCGCCCCACGTTACACCGTCTGTGTGCAAGGTCTTCGCTATGTGCGATTTTTCATTGTAGTGCGAATTTCCCGGCGTGATCGAGTCGAGCGTTTGCACCACTTCCCATTCGAGATGCTGGTCCATCATTGAGCGCTGAAAGAGTTTTCCGTCGCGCCATTCGAATCGGCGGTCGCGCCAGGGGGTGCGCAGCGCTTCCAGGTGAGTGCCGCCTGCGGGTGCGGCTGGGCCGGAGGTGTTTAACGTCGCACGCTGCGAAATTGTCCCGTGGCAATCGACGCAATCCAGCTCAATTGCGGCGCGCGGCTCGGCGTAAAGTTTTCCTGCGCCGTGGCTGTCCTGCTCGAAATGGCAGTCCACACACTGCATTCCTTTTTGCAGGTGGATGTCCGCAAGGTGCGCGGCTTTTTCGAATTTCTTCGGATCGTCGGGCGGGACCGTACTTCCCTTTTCGTCGAGTAAATGTCCTTGACGGTCGCGCGAGAACACTGCGCGGAACAGCCAGCCGTGGCTGTGAAAATCGGCGAACTGCGTGTCCTTTAATTTTTTATTGAACTCGACGCTCCCCGTATCTGCGAGAAACTTTACGTCCGACCACAGCCCGCGCGGGGCTGCTCCTTCGGGATTGCGTTGCGAGATTTCGAATTTTTCTTCTTCGGTGGGATTGCGCTGCTGCTTGGGGTACATCGCGTCGCCGTCGGATTCGTTGTCCCACCAGGTGTAGCCGAAATACGTGGCGACCATGTTCGTGCCCGGGTGAATGTGGCAGACCATGCATTGGCTGGACGGTATCGAGCGCGTGAATTCGTGGCGGATCGGATGGCCGGATTCTTCATGCGGAATCGTGGGGTCTTTCGATTCGCTGAATCCGCGATTTCCGGATGGTGCGTATTGTGCAGAATGCGCAGTCGAACGATCGTTCGCGTAAATGACGTGGCAACCTGAGCAGCCGCTGGCGCGATAATCTCCCGGCTGATCGTTTGTGCTCGGCAGGGAAAGCAGTGGGTCGAGCAGGCGAGTTTTCTGCAAGCCAAGAAATACGGGATCGGTGCGCAGCTGCGTTCCGAATCCGCGATTGCCGAGCTTGTCGTCCGGCTTCCCTGCATCCTCGGCGCGCAAGGGTTCGCCGACTTCCGCTTTCGGGCCGCCGCCGCGTTCGAACACGCGCAAAACGTTTCCGGGTTGCGAGATTTCCCAGCGCTCCAGCGGCGTAATTTCCGGCAGCACGCCTTTGTTTTGCGTTTCCGCAGCGGTGGGCGGCGGTATCGTTCGCACGATTTGCGGAGTGCCATCGTGGGCGTAGCTCTCGCCGAATCGGGTGTCTTTGTGGGGATATCCGCCGTTATTATAGAGCGCCGCGCCCCAGAGCATTCCGCCAGTGGTCATCATGCTGGTCGAAACGTTGCGGACTTCCGAGGTGTGGCAACCCGCGCTGCCGCATGTTTCCGGCGCAATCCGTAAATCTCCGGGATTGACGAAGCGGACGTATTCCGGACTTTCCTTCAGCCATTGCGTATAGGTTCGCTCGGGATTCGCGGAACGATTTGCCAGCCCCGGATCACGAGGTTGAGGATGCGCCTGGTGTTTCACCTGATCGTATTCGGGTGAAGTGGAAGCTATTCCATTCGCAATGCGTGCGTCGGCGTTGCCTCCATGACAATCGGTGCAGCCCAGGCGGACTGTGCCGGTGGCATGCATGGTCGGCTCGTCAGTCTGCGTGTGGCAGGAAATGCAGCCGGCGCTCTTGCGGTCGGCTTCGAATTGCGGCTGGCTCATCAGGCTCGGCGCAGATTTTTCATCCGCGGCACGAAGGGGGCTCACGGGCATTCTCGCAAAAAGCGCGAGCAAGCACAGGCTCGCTGCGAGTGCGCCGAAGGAAAATAATTGCACCAGCCGCGCAGCGACGCCGCGATTTTTCGTCCCGCGATTCATTCAAGCCTCATAGACTGTGCTGCCCCACTGGCATTGTGCTTCAAAATTGAAACCGCACGTTCGCAAAAAGTGAAAACTGTGTCTTGCCGGAGTAAAGATCGCGAAATCCCTGCCCGGGTGAGAGCGCGGACGCGCCTCCGGTGATCGAAATATTTTCCGAGAGCGGGGGCCGATACTGAAAGCCCAGGCTGTAGTCTAGACCGATCGTGTTGTGAATCGGCGACTCGAACAGCAGCAATTCGATGGGAGCGGTACGCTCGAACCTCAGATAGTTTACGTTCACCAACGCTTTTAATTTCGGGGTCAAATCGAAGTCCGCGCCGGCATTCAGAATAAAAATCCCCGGGTTGACGAAATTTGCCTGGCCTTCTTCCTTATTCGCTCGCAGGCTGGGCAATAAACTATTGGGAGAAGTCAGCGCGACGCCAGTGCCTGTGAGGCGAATGCCTTCGCGATTCCAGAAACTAAAAATTCCTCCGGCAAACGCGGGTCCGTCCACGATGGTGTCGAACCCAGTGGCGCGGCCATCGCGCGGGTTGCCGTCACCAGAAGCATAGAACGCTGAGATTTTGTAGCGGGACCAATCCTTGTCCACTGAAACTTCGGCGGCGGCCATCTGTGCATTGATGGTGACAGAACGCCCCGCGATGGGATTCAGGCTGTCTGTGCCGAGCGCCTCGTAGAACGCGTGATTCACATTGACGCGGCCGAAATGCCCGTTGCCGGTCCAGCCGAGGTAGGCCACGCGGATTTCGTGCGGCTGAAAAACGCCGATGGGAGCGGGACGCACGAGAAAGCCGTCGTCATCGTAGTGAACACTCGCGTCATCCTTGTTGTAGTGGACGCTAAACTGCGTCGTATAACCCGGCTTGATGAAATCCTGCATGTAGAAATTCGCGATGATGACCTGCTGGTGCCGTGAGGCGAAACTGTTCAGGCCGCTGTTGGTATTTTTTTCGAGCAGGTTGAAATAGGCGGCGTTGTACTCCCAACGGTCCGAGTGGAGGTTCCCAAACAGGCGGACACCCGGCTGCTCATCGACGAAAATAAATCCACGAAAATCGCTGGAAAAACTCTGAATTCCTGTGCGCACGGAAAGGAAATCATAATTCGGGCTCAGATCGTGGATTTTGTATTCGACGAATGCTTCCTGCAAGCCGAAGTGAGCATCCAGTCGCGCTGTGCCGTCGCGCACATCTATGCTCACAATTCCCAATTCGCGCGCGTTCAGATAGTTCACGTTGATAGCCGGGGTCACGCGAATCCGCCAATCGACGGGGCGGAACGATGTGTCTCCATGAAACAGATCGAAGGAAAATCGGAATGTTTCGCTGGGCGCGAATTGCTCGCCTTTGCCGAAAAAATCGGTGCTGCCCGGTCGCGCGGAACTGATGTTGCTCGTTGCAGGCACGCGGCGCTCGTCTATGAAAGTGTCGGATGTTGCCGTGATATTCAGAAAAGTTTGCTGGCCGAAAATGGGTATATCACCCTTCAGCCGGTTGCGATTAAATGGGTCCCACCAGTGACTCGCGCGAACGTAGGGATACTCCCCGCTTCGGCCGTAGCGATTCCACTCCGGCATTGCGATGTTCCAGCGGTCGGGCATGGAGAGAAATACTTCCTGCGCGGGGGGAAGAATATCCGGCGTGACAATTTCCTGTCCAGGTTCGGCATCCGGCCTGCGGCGCAACTCGCGGTAAGACCCGAGGGCTGCGGTTTCCACGGCGGGCACGGGTGGACCCAGTTCCGGCAAGCGCGGAAGGCGCGAACTTGGCGCGGTTACCGTGGACGACGGCGCGAGCGTCAATTCGATGGTCACAACGTCTCCGGCATTCAGTCGCAAATCGTCGCGCGTCACCTTTTCGAAGCCATCGCTTTGGACGAGCAGCAAGTACACTCCCGGAGGGAGATCGCGTAAGCGAAACACGCCGTCCGCATCAGCAGAGATCGTCCGAGTCATTCCTGTATCGCGATTCGTCAGGGCAATCAACGCGCCGACGATGCCGCGTGCGGAACTGTCCCGAATGATTCCCTGCAACGCCGCAGTCTTTCGCGGGGCTTGCCGGGGAATGCGTTGGCCGTCCTGCCGTGGGGAGTCTGGCGAAGGCGCGTCTTGCAACGGGCTGCCAATACGTTGCGTCGGGATGCGGACCGCAACTGCAATCAAGCGTGGCCTGGTGGAAGCATGTTCACCAACCCGATTCGCACGGATATGTTTTGCGGTGGCAAGGGAATGACGACGCCGCGAGGAAACACGCCGAACCTTCGGCGTCGTCGAAAAGACGCTCGCTCCGAACAAACACACCAGCAGGAAACCCAGGCAGCCGGTTCGGATGGCATTGGATGCGTTGCGCAACCAGGTTATTTCAATCCCCCCACATGATCGGTATTGCAAGCTTCGCGAACTAGCTAACACCAACCGTTCGAACCCGGCAAGGGATTTCGGCCCTCCATGCGGCGTTTTGAGAACGATTCCTCCCATCGCGAATTGGACACAGCGTGTTGATGAGATGGCCTCCTGCGCCTTGAGTGCCGTGCAGCGATGTGGTACCAAAGCTGTGACCTTTCATGGAACCACTTCACAGCAGAGACTCACGACAACAATTCTTACCTGGGATATTTTTCTTATTCGCGTTCGCCGCGTGCCTGGTGGGGTGCGGGGGCATAGTTGGAAATCTGACATCCACGACTCCGCCGTCGCCTACTCCGAATCTCGCTGCTGCCGATGTAACAACGCTGGTGCAAACCGCCGCGCAGGCTGCCGATCCGAACACGATGGTGATCGCCGTCGTGGACCGCGCCGGGCGCATCCTTGGCGTGTATCGCAAGCCTGCTGCGCCTGCGCTGGCGACGGGAAACTTCGACGCGCAAGTGGACGTCAACGAGCTTGCGGTTTCGCTGGCGCGCACGGGAGCATTTTTCAGCAACGATCAGGCGCCGCTCTCTTCGCGAACCGTGCGCTTCATTAGCGGGATTCATTTCCCGCCGGGAATCACGAACGCCTCCAACGCCGCGCTGTACGGAATTGAGAATACGAACCGGGGATGTACGCTTTCCACGAATTTCATTGCCGGACAGTCCGTGCCGCCCGCGCGGTCAATCAGCGGCGCGATGACAAGCCTCGGCGTTGCCACAGGCAAAGCAGACGTGAACGACAGCGATCCGAACGCGGTGAATCCCGGCGGCGTGCCATTGTTTCGCAATGGTAGCCTCGTCGGCGGCATCGGCATTGCAGGAGTTTCGAGCGATGTCGCGGAATACGCGGCATACGCGGCTGCGACTTCGAACGGATTTGGACCTACTCCTGCCGCGCCAGGCGTTGTCTTCATCGATGGTGTCGCGCTGCCATTCGTGAATCAGACGGCACGTCCGGCGAGTGTTGGCGCGGGTAGCTTCAATGGATCTTTTATCACCGGCACGTCGGCGAGTCCGGGCTCGCCACCAGAAGGCATGCTTGTCGCGCCGATAGCAGGTCCGCTCGGAGGACTCTCGGCTTCCGACGTCACTCAGATCATCAACAATGCGATAACGACAGCGAATGCGACCCGCGCTGTGATTCGCCTGCCCATCGGCTCCTCTGCGCGCATGGCCATTGCCGTTACCGATCTGGACGGCACGATCATCGGCCTTTACCGCATGGCGGACGGCACGGTATTCAGCATCGACGTGGCGGCGACCAAAGCGCGCAACGTGGTATATTTCAGCAGCGGCGCGCGGACGGCTGCCGATCTCACAAGTGTTCCGACGGGGACTGCGGTCACCAATCGCACAATTGGCTTTGGCGCGCAGCCTTTTTTTCCTCCGGGAATCGATGGCAGCGCGGCCGGACCATTTTTCAATATCTACCAGCGCGATGTGGCGAATCCGTGCACTCAGGGATTTCAGGTTGCGGGGCCGAATCAGAGTGGAATCGTATTTTTTCCGGGCTCGGTGCCGCTCTATCGCAACGGAGTTCTTGTCGGAGGATTGGGCATCAGCGGCGATGGGGTCGATCAGGATGATTATGTGGCGGCGGGCGGCGCGGCGGGATTTGAAGCGCCAACGGCGATTCGCGCGGATCAGGTGATTGTGAATGGGGTGCGATTGCCCTATCAGAAATTTCCGACAAATCCGACGAATTAGGTTTTGGTAGCACAGACTTCAGTCTCTGCGGTTTGGGTTTGGTAGGGTGCCAATAAAAAACCAAAGGCGCACAGACTGAAGTCTGTGCTACCTACCCCTCGCGCAGTTTGTGGCCTGCTAGATTGCCCAGGCCATCGTACGCGGCGTATTTGTACATTTCGGAGAGCGTGGGATAATTGAAGACCAGTTCGATGAAGGTATCGATTTTGCCGCCGGCTTCCAGCACGGACATGCCTAGATGAATCAGTTCTGTCGCGTTCTCGCCTAGAATCTGTACGCCTAGCAATTGTTTATTGTCGCGGCGAAATATGACTTTCAGCATGCCGCTGAAATCGCCGACGATCTGGCCCCGCGCGTTGTTGGCGTATTTCGCGCGGCCCACTTCGTAGTCGATTTTCTTCTCGCGGCAGGACTCCTCGGTTTCGCCGACGGCGGAAATTTCGGGAATCGTATAAATTCCCATGGGAAGCTGCGAGGCGAGGCGCTGCTTGTAGGGAAATCCGAAGGCGTGGCACATTGCCACGCGCCCCTGCTCCATCGAGGTGGACGCAAGCGACGGGAATCCGATCACGTCTCCGGCGGCGTAGATGTGCTTCACGTGCGTTTGGTAGTGATCGTTCACATCGATGTTGCCGCGCTGGTTGACGCCCAGGCCCGCTTCTTCGAGGCCCAGGCCTTCGACTGCACCGCGCCGGCCTGCTGCAAACAGCACCGTCTCTGCCTCCAGGTCTTTACCGGAAGTAAGCATCATGTGGATTCCGGCGTCGGTGCATTTGGTGGCCTTTGGCCGTTCGTTAAACAGGACTGTCAATCCCAAATCGGCCAGACGCGAGCGCAGCAATTCGGAAATTTCCGCGTCCAGGAAAGGCAAGAGGCGGTCGCGGCCATCGACCAGCGTCACTGCTACGCCCATCGCAGTGAAAATTGACGCATACTCGCAGCCGATTACGCCACCGCCCACCACGATCATGCTTTTGGGAATGCGGTCCATCGCCAGAATGGAGTCGGAATCGAAAATAAATTTATCGTCGAACGGAATTTCCGGCGGGCGATGCGGTTTCGAGCCGACTGCGATCAGGATCACTTCGCCTTTGAGGAAATGGGGCGCTCCATACTGATCCACGGCGTTGACCGTGTGCGCGTCCTCAAACCGGGCGGTTCCGGCGATCAGTTCAATCTTATGCGCGGCGAGATTTGCGGCAATTTTCCTGCGTTCGGCGGTGACGACTGCGTCCTTACGATGCATGAATCCCGCGACCGTCAAGCCTTCGCGCAACGAGTAATCGATGCCGTAGAGCCCGCGCTGCCGCAGTCCTGAAAAATAGAGCGCGGATTCGCGCAGCGTCTTGCTCGGTACAGTGCCGGTGTTCACGCCCGCGCCGCCAAGCTCCGCGCGGCGTTCAATCAGCGCAACGCGCTTGCCGAAATAGGCGGCTTGTGCTGCGCCCTTTTCTCCGGCGGGTCCGGAACCGATTACGATCAGGTCGAATTGTTCCACGTGAAACGCTCCTGCCGTTCGAAAGCTCTACGTGTCCGATTGTAGTGGAAGCGGGAGGGCCGCGGCTTGATTTATTTGTGGTCCTTATACGCGGGCGCGCCGAACGATCTTCGCGCGCACACAAAGTCGCGTTTTTACAAAGGTATAGCCAGCCGGGGGCAGCGATCTTCGCTCTGAAACTGGCAAACCTACTGCATTAACTTAGGCAAGCAAGTGACATACTCATTCTTGAGTACAGCATTGTCGTTATATAGCTTTATGAAGGCGTTCCAGCCAGCATCGCCATGATTCGGCGTCCGATCGGCTGAGGGTGGACGGAGGTGGTAAATGATGACTTCCGAATCCGAGTACGAGTGCGCGCCCGTCGTCTTATCCCGCAAAATCACCCGCGAAATAACAATCTGATTGTCGGTAATCCCATTCGCCCGGTACCACGCCACTTGAGCGGTAATCGATGCCTGTAAGCCTTCCAGAGTGCCGCCCGGCTTGATCTCGGAGACGCGCACCACCGTAATGTTGCCGTCGCAAGGGGGCATGGGCATGTTGTTTTGCGCGAAGGCCGGTGTAGACAGAAAGGCAAATAAGACGATCAGTGAATAGACAAAGCGCATGGACGTTCCTCCAGTTTCGAAATTCGGCTCAGTGTGAATGGCGTTACGAATATCGCGATCGATCCATCAAAAAGCGGTGGTCGCCCGGATTCTTTGGCGTCCAAACGGGGAGACTATACCACGGTTTGCGCCTGCCCTCCCGCTGCTCTTTCACCGATAAACAGCAGGAATCGGAAAACGGAATTTTCGAAACATTGCGCACGCGGCACACTATCGCTCCATTGACAAGCCTTGCGCCCTCCGACATCCTAAGCGCACAGGTCAGGGTATCGCTTTGGTTTAAACACTGCCTCGGCTTGAGCCTCTACCGGGAGTTTGCGAAATGTCACTGCCCAGCGACAAGAATCTTTCCGCTCTGCTCGATGAACGCCGCACATTCCCGCCCCCGGAGGAGTTCCGGCAGCGCGCCAATTGGAACGATCCGGCAATCTACGACAGCGCCGCCAAGGATACCGAAGGGTTCTGGGTGCGCGAGGCGAAGACACTGGACTGGTTCGCGCCGTGGGAACGCGTGCTGGAGTGGAACGCGCCGTGGGCGAAGTGGTTCGTCGGCGGGAGCCTTAACGTCACCTACAACTGCGTGGACCGGCACGCGCACTCGGCCCGTCGCAACAAGGCCGCGATCATCTGGGAGGGCGAGCCGGGCGATACGCGCGTGCTGACGTTCGGCATGCTCGAGCGCGAGGTGAATCGCTTTGCCAACGCGCTGAAATCGCTGGGCGTGGTGAAGGGCGACCGCATCGCTATCTACATGGGCATGGTGCCCGAGCTGGCCATCGCAATGCTGGCCTGCGCGAAGATCGGTGCGGCGCATTCGGTGGTCTTCGGTGGATTTTCGGCGGAGGCGCTGCGCGAACGCATCAACGACGCCAAAGCCAAAGTGGTGATCACCGCCGACGGCGCGTGGCGGCGCGGCACCGTGGTGCCGCTCAAGACCAGTGTGGATGACGCGCTGAATGGCACTCCGACCATTGAAAAAGTGGTCGTTTTCGAACGCGTCGGAAAAGCCGCGCAGATTTCGATGCAGCCCGGCCGCGACCTGTGGTGGCACGACGTAATCGCCAACGCCTCCGACGAATGCGCGCCCGAGCACATGGACGCCGAGGACATGCTGTTCATCCTCTACACCAGCGGCACGACGGGGAAACCGAAGGGCGTGGTGCACACCACCGCCGGTTATCTACTGGGCGCAAGCGTCACGCATCGGTACGTGTTCGACATCAAGGAAGACGACGTTTATTGGTGCACCGCCGATATCGGCTGGGTGACGGGGCACTCGTACATCGTGTACGGCCCACTGGCCAACGGCACAACGACGGTGATGTACGAGGGCACGCCGGATTTTCCCGACCGCGGGCGATTCTGGTCGATTATCGACAAGTACGGCGCGAACATTCTTTACACCGCGCCCACGGCGATTCGCACGTTCATGCGCTGGGGCAAGGAGTGGCCCGAGAAATACAAATTGTCGTCGTTACGGCTGATCGGCACGGTTGGCGAGCCAATCAATCCCGAGGCGTGGATGTGGTATCACGAAACCATCGGCCACGGGCGCTGCCCCATCGTGGACACCTGGTGGCAGACCGAAACCGGCAGCATCATGATCGCTCCCCTGCCGGGAATTACGGCCACAAAGCCCGGTTCGGCCACGCACCCGCTGCCCGGCATCGCCGCTGAAGTGGTGGACCTCGAAGGCAATCCGGTGGGCCCCGGCGGGGGCGGCTACTTGATATTGAGCAAGCCGTGGCCCTCGATGCTGCGCACGATTTACGGCGATCCCGAACGCTACGTGCAAAATTACTGGGAGCGCTATCCCGGAAAATATTTCACTGGCGACGGCTGCAAGCTGGACGAGGACGGCTACCTGTGGCTGCTCGGTCGCGTCGATGATGTGATGAACGTCTCCGGGCATCGTATATCGACCTTCGAAGTGGAAAGCGCGCTGGTGGATCACACCTCTGTGGCCGAAGCTGCGGTAATCGGCAAGACGCACGAGATCAAGGGCCAGGGAATTTCCGCATTCGTCACGCTGAAGGAAGGCATTCAGGCCAGCGACGCGCTTAAGGCAGAATTGATGGCGCATGTGGCCACGAAAATCGGTTCGATTGCCAAGCCGGACGATATTTTCTTTGCGGCGGAATTGCCCAAGACGCGCAGCGCGAAAATTATGCGGCGTTTGCTGCGGGATATTGCTGAGGGGCGGGTGCTGGGCGATACCACGACGCTTGCCGATCCCACCGTGATCGCCAAGCTTAAGAGCCAGTACAAGGATGAGGGATAGGAATGGTTGTTAAAATCTCATCAGATGAACAAATACTGGCGACTCGCGAGGTCATGCGCCAGCTTCGGCCCAATGTGCCTTTGGATGATTATCTCCAGACCGGTACGCGAATGATGAAATCAGACGGGTATCGATTGGCCGCATTGTACGAGGAAGATAATGTGCGTGCCGTCGCGGGGTACCGTGTAATGGAGATGCTTTATTGCGGCAAGATCCTATATGCCGATGATTTGATTACCGATGACCGGTTTCGATCGAAAGGCTATGGCAAAGTCCTAATGGACTGGCTCAAGGGGGAGGCGACGGTTCAAGGTTGTGTGGAACTTCACCTCGATTCAGGCGTGCAGCGGGAGCAGGCCCATCGTTTTTACTTTCGCGAGGGGTTGACGATCAGCGGCCATCACTTTCGCCTGATTCTCTGAGGGGGGCACACAGGTTGACTCCCCGGTATACCGCACTTACCATGTACCTATGCTTCCCGATGCACAGACCCCGTCTGAGGTGTCTCCGGGCGATGCGCCTTCCGACCAGCTAGGCCGTCCTCTGCGCAGCCTGCGCGTTTCGGTCACCGACCGATGTAACCTGCGCTGTAACTACTGCATGCCGGAGGAGAATTACGTCTGGCTGCCGCGGCAGGAATTGCTGACGTTCGAGGAAATTGCGCGTCTGGTGGAAGTGTTTACATCGCTGGGAGTTACGGATGTTCGCCTGACCGGGGGCGAGCCGCTGCTGCGGCGCGATCTGCCACGGCTGGTGGAAATGTTGGCCGCTAATTCGCGCATTCGCGATCTCGCACTGACCACCAACGGCATCCTGTTTGCCGAGCAGGCCGAAGCGTTGTGGGCGGCTGGGCTGCACCGGGTTACGTTGAGCCTGGACACGCTCTGCCCGGAGCGATTCCTTGCGCTCACCGGCCGCGACACGCACGCTCAGGTGCTTGAGGGGATAGCCGCCGCGCGGCTCACTGGCTTTACGAACAGCAAGATCGATACGGTTGTACTGCGCGGCGTCAATGACGACGAGCTGGCCGACTTGATCGAATTTGGCCGCGAAGCCGGGGCCGAAGTGCGGTTCATCGAGTACATGGATGTGGGCGGCGCCACGGAATGGTCGCTCGACAAGGTTTTTACGCGCGCGGAAATGCTGGAGCGGCTTGGCAAACGCTATGGCCCGATTACACCGCTGAACGAAAATTCGTCCGCTCCGGCTGAACGTTTCCGGCTCCCCGACGGTACGGTCTTCGGGATCATTGCTTCGACCACTACGCCCTTCTGCCGGACCTGCGACCGCAGCCGGCTGACGGCGGATGGACTTTGGTTCCTGTGCCTATATGCGCAATCCGGCATCGACCTGCGCAAACTGCTGCGCGAAGGGGCATCCGCCGAACAACTCGCCGCGCAAATCGCGTCGATCTGGCGCAGACGCACTGACCGTGGCGCGGAATTGCGCGCGGCCACGGGGCATCGCGGCGTCCTCGTTGGCATTGAGCAACTTCGCCAGGACCCGCACCTGGAAATGCACACGCGAGGGGGATAAAACCCCATCCGTCGGGATCCAGTTTCCCTCCCCTGTTATTCGCCGGCATTCAAAGTTTTTCTAGCCCGGAAAGGAAACAACGATCATCCAATTTTTCCGAAAATCCGTATAATACGACGCAAGCACCACACCTTGAAGGGGATGCGTTCGCAATGATCGAATTCAACCTGGAAAGCTACCTCGAACACTCGAAGAAGGTGGACGTCAGCGACCTGGATTTTACCGAAGCAGCGCGTTATCCGATTTCGCCTGACGAAATCCGCTGCCTCACGTACATGATGGATATCGAGGCGCACACGATTGTCTATCTGAAGGGGATTCTCTCGACGTGTGCTGTACGCGATCCGCGCACTACGTCGTTCCTGAGCTGCTGGGCCTACGAAGAATTCTTCCACGGCCGCACGCTGCGGCAATTCCTTGAGGCCGCCGGCGCCAGGTTTTCTCCCATGCGCATGGCCGAAGTGCAGAAGCAGGTATCGTGGCGGGAATGGATCGAAAGTATCGGCTCGTCGCTGATCTGCCAGGTGTCACGGCATTTTCATGCCGTTTATCTCACCTGGGGAGCGATCTCTGAACTGACCACGCTGGAGGGCTACGGGATTCTTGCGGAACGGTCGCGGAATCCGATCCTTGCCGATCTGTTGCGGCGGTTGGCGAAAGATGAGCGCAAGCATTTTTCGTTCTATTACAACATGGCTCGCGAGCATTTGATGCCGCGACCGGCACAGAAACTTACCACCGCGGTCATAAAATATTTCTGGATGCCGGTGGGCGGCGGCGTCAAGCCGGATTCGGAAGTCGATTGGATGAACCGCTATATTCTAGGCGACGCGCGCGGAGAGCAGGTTGCGGCGCGGATCGACGCCACCATCGGGAAGTTGCCAGGGCTGGAATGGTTCGACCGTATGATGCGTTCACGACAGGAAAGTTTGGTCCGCCTGGGCACGCAGGAACAAGCGCTTTCGCCGGTGACCGCTGGGGACTAATTTATTTTCAGGGCATGCGCTACAGGGTAGGGGTGTTACGGAAGCTCGATCACTCGTTTGGGTGTTCCTCTTTTTTGCGGCCCGAAGTGCAACGTAACGGTCGAGCCATGCATAAAGGAGGACGCCTCCAATACCGGGGCAATCGCACCGAATAGAACTTCAGCATCGGGTCCATACATGTAGTAAAAACCCTCGCTTCCGTCCTCCTCGATATAGTGGCTGTCATACGTTCCGGCCCGGGCCTCTGCAATCGCCGCGCGGAGCGAATCCTCGAGAGCGAATACATGCTGAAAATTCCTGGAACCATACGAAAAATGGACTACGACCTCGTGTTGCGGAGGGCCTTTTTGTTCCTTTTTCCGTGACCCAAACAGCTTTGACAGGAGACCCATTGATCTTCCTCGCCCCGCTCGCGTCGCGCTATGAAACATTCGGACATGACTCGTCTGCTTCAATAAATCTATGACATGAATATTAGCGCGCTCGTTACAGTTTGCAAGCCCTGTTGAACATCGACTGGTGTTTTTTCGATCGGCATGTTGCACGCGGGTGCTACTTTTTGGGCGGATATTTGGAAATGGACTTTTTAACCATGTCGTCCAGCTTGCCTTCGATCTTGGTGGGGTCGCTCTTTTCCTCGTTGGCGATGGCGCGCCAGACCAGCGAACGCGTGGTGGGATCGCGCAGATCGATCACCAGCGTGCCCTCGGCGTAGGGAACCCTCACGTAACGCGTGCCCATGCCGTACCATCCGGCAGGATAGCCCTCGACCTCCGTTTTGCGGGCCGACCCGAACGTGTATCGCACGTTGAGGTCAGACGGCCCGGACACTTCCGTCAGTCCTTTAGCCGTCAGATATTTTTCGATGTCGGCGTCGATCTTCTTCTTGACCAGGTCGCTATTCAGCGCGGGACTCTTGCTGTTCAAGTTCCGTTCACGAATGGCGAACGTCTTGTACTTGCTGAAATCGGCGGCCTGGTCGAATTCCATCGTGACCTTCTGGGCAAACGCGCCATGTGCGGCAAGCAAGCTCAGGATGAGCGCTGTCGCCATTTGTATCGTTAGGCGCTTGAAAAATTCTCGACGGTTTTTTTGATTGGTGGTTTTCAGCATCTGTCATCTCCTCTTTGTCTGCACTTTGTGTAGAAGCTATTGCACAACCCTCCGCAAGACGATCATGAAGCAAGCGATATGAAA
>CAZUNI010000021.1:0-5067 GCA_964622265.1 uncultured Acidobacteriaceae bacterium
AACACCTGTATTCGCAGGCCCTTAGGGCTCGTCTCAATTTCAACATTGGGACAGTTATTGATCTCTTAAAGTAACCGTAAGCTCGGGATTGCGATCGGTTGAACCTGGTTATTGGTGAGGGCCGTCACGAGAACAAGCCAGAGCCGGGCGAGAATCGCCACTGGTTTGTATTCCTGACCGCAGACTTTCTACTGGGATTGCACTATTGGGTTCAAAACGTTTTACGATATTAAGTAGATTCGACCTGGCGGGCCAAATCCATTGGCTTTCCTCTCTTTTCTAGATGACGAGGGAGGGCAGAGTCATGGCTGACGACAGAGCGCGAGAGATTCTCACGGCCACCCGCGACAAATACAGAGAAAACGCATTCTCGAATCGACCGGCCCAATTTCCTAAAAAACTCGAAATCTCACCAAAGATCGCAAGCGAATCGCTTTCCAATGCACGGAGACTCAATGTCTTTGGACCGTTGCACCCACGGGAAATCGGACGCCCATGAAGTCCCTTCTCGGTTTCGTAACTTATTACGACTGTTAACGAGCAGTGTTGCTGATGCCTGCAATGATGTGAGGAAGTGCTGCGGGAGAATTGAAAGCACCTAAAAAGAAAATGGCGACAGCACCAAAACTCCGTTTGCATGCCACTAGACCGCGGTGTAGTGTGTCCCCCGAGGCAATCGGGTCATCGAGCGGAAGAGGCTCGATGACAAGGAAGCGGTACCAGAAGGGCTATGTTTATCTCGATGGCGACAAGTGGAAGGGCCGGTATCGTGATGACGAGATAACCGGCGAGGGAACGAAGCGCGTTCGGCGGGAAGTCATTCTCGGCAACAAACGTGAAATGACAAAACACCTAGCCGAACGTCAAATGGAAATCGTTCTCTCCCGAATCAACGGCTTCGATTATCGACCCGGACGCGTTGCAACCTTTTGCGAGTTTCTCGAAAGGTGGAAAACGGAAGTGCTCACTAAGCAGCAACCACCTCCGCTCGCGCCGTGAAGTCACATCTCCACTGCTACATCATTCCTCAGCTTAGCAAACTACGCTTGGAACAATTCGGCGTCGAGAACCAACAAACATTTGTCACGCGTGTATTCCAAAAAGGAGTTTCACGCAAAACCGTGCTCAATGTCCTTGGCACACTTTCGTCCATTCTTTCAACGGCCCGCGATTGGGGCTACATCTGCGAGCAGATCGACGTGAGTAAGCTGCGTCTTCCGCCTCGGGATTTCCGTTTTGAGGCACCGCATTTCACTGTAGATCAGGTTAAGAAAATACTCTCTCTAGCTGAGGAGCCGTGGCACACGTTGTTTTCTGTCCTCGCTCTTGAGGGACTCCGCGCAGGCGAGGCACTCGGTCTGCAATGGAGAGATGTTGACCTAGATCGTCAATTGCTGCACATCCGCCGATCCGCATGGTACGGCAAGGTGCAGACAACTAAAAGCCAAACAAGTGAAACCGTGCTGCCCATTCCGAATGTTCTCGCCACGATCATGAGAGAGTATCGGGAACATTGGAAACCAAATCAAGAGGGTTTCCTTTTTGTGACTCGCAACGGGCGACCTCCATCGTCAAACAATGTCGTAGAACATCACTTATGGGTCATCTTGGACGCGCTCGAGTTCCCAAGGTGCGAACTCCATGCATTTCGCCACTCTCACACGGCGCTGCTGCCAGATTCCGGAGCCACGCCCAAAGTTGTGCAGCGGCAGATCCGTCACGCCGATGCGCGTACCACTCTGCAAATCTACAGGCATGTCGTAGGAGATGCCCATCGCGAAGCTGTCGAATAAGGTAGCGTCGGAATTGAAATTGGACGCTATTGGCCGCCAACCCACTGTTGTCAATTAGTGGAATCAGTGACTTAGCCGCGTTCGGCGTTGGGTTCGATTCCCATCGCCCGCTCCATAAGCCCTTTTGATGCGGTTGGCATTACTGGTTCCCGGTCCCAATTTTCCCCCATTATATCCTGAGTTTTGGACGTAGTTTGGACGCGAATTCCCGTCGCGCCAGGAATTTTGGATGCGACATTTCCGGCGGTGTGTGACCACAATACGCGTGACATTGGTCCTGATTTGGAAGGGCGCAGCATTTGACGAGACTATATCAAAGCACTTTCGCCAAGGGGCGGAAAAACCCCACCTGATACTACGAACCATTAGCAAACCCTGTTCCCTCACTTTGGGGCCTCCTTTATCGTCGCGACGCAATGCATGGTCGCCGCCAATCTCCAGGCTCTATAGGTCGCCGATCAGAGTTTCGACGCAAATCCGTGCATTTAGATGAGACCGTTCATAACGCACTATCCCACTCTGCGGCTTTTCCGACTTCGGCAAAGCTCAACCACCAAGTAAACGACTATGGCGACGTTGAGTAGCAGCACGACTAGTCTTGCAGAACTAACCCGTTTCGTGAGTTCATAGACCTCAAGCGGCACAAAGGAAGAGGTGGCGACAACCGTGAAGTACTCAGCCCAACGCTTGCCTAGTAAGAGGCCAGTGCCCTCGGTCAGCAGAAGTGCTGAATAAAAGAAAGTGCCCACGCCGAGTTCCTTAATTTTTCGACCATCAAGAATCGAAAGTTCTTCCAATATACGGTGGATATAGTGATTGTTGGGATCGACACGAATGATATCTGCCCAGCGTTCGACCTCGAAAGCCCGGTCTTTGTGCAGTAACTTAATCGCACCGACGCCGACTGCGAACAAGACCAGCCCCTTGAAAAGCTTAAAGGCAGCGATCAACCGGAGACCGCGAAAGCTGGCGGCCGAGCGGGCTCTTAATTCTTTTTGCTTGCGCCGAGGATAAGTCACGAGATCATTTTGGATTATAGCTACATAGGGCCATTTAGGCAGCCCCACTTTCGCACATGGGATTGGTTCCAACGGCGGCCTAGCTCGCACACACTTTCCGAAAAGGCCCTGCTTATTGGGAAGCTGCCCTTCAGCTCTAGTAGCAGATTTCTACATCCGGACAAGATCCGTTTAGGAGACTCGGCATCCAAGAACACGCAAGAAGTACGGTGCGTGAGCCCCAAATCCAAATCGGGATTAGCGGGGAAAAATCCAATCATGTCCCAAATGAGACAGATTCTGATACGCGAATGTCCCAAACTTGATGCTGTGCAGAGAGTATGTGACCTAAATAGCAACAGGTATATGAGATTGCTTCTCGCCAATTATATTGGCGGTCATAATGAGTATTGCCGTTGGCACGAAGCATGCCGCGACGTGCAAGGCTCAGTGATTTGCATCACTGACTTTTGATGAGTCTGGCCTTCCAATGCAAAAGGCTGCTCACTGTCTGGGGGGATTTATGAAAAATTCGATTATTGTGGCGACAAATAGATCTAAATGGATTGCTCCATTGATTGTGATTCTGGCTTTTTCCGTTGCGTCATTCGCCCAGACACCTGCGTTAGTTTACTCGAAGAGTCTTTCCGCGACGAATGAATCAGGAAACAATTTCAAAATTCAATATGGCGGATCAATGGGCACGGGAACCCTGGCAAATAACCTCCTTGTTCTCACGATGACATACCCGGCAGGTGCAACCGTTTCCTCCATCGTCGATAACAAATCGAGCGTGTATAGCTTTGGTGTCAGCACTACGAGCGGATGGACGACAGCGGCCTATTATGTCGCAGGTGTGCCATCTGGAATTACTCAGATTGCCGTGAACTTCTCTGGCGCGGTCGCCGATTGGCACGGTGCCATCCGTGAATTTTCGGGAGTGGCAACCAACTCGCCGATCGATGGCACTTGCTCCAACAATGCCGCGGCGCCTTCCTTGTTGCAATGTGGTACGGCAATCTCGACCAGTACCAGCGGAGACCTGATTCTCGCCAGCACCATGCTGGTTGGAGGGCTAGGCTCGAGCTTATGTGGAAACACGAGCACTTCGATCGACGCGGGCGCCAACTTCATATTGGATTCAGCGGACCCATATTGCAGCGACGCGGAAGAGGAATACATTCAGTCAGCCGCAGGTACCATCAACCCTTCGTTTGCTATAACCGGCAACCGCGATGCATTCAATTTCATTGCGATGGCGTTCAAGGCGGCAACGGCGGGGACCAGGCCGACCGGAATGTACATTCTGCATCAGCAAACAATTCAAATCGACGAAAGCACTTCGAGCCAGCTCAACTATTTCGTATCTGGAGGAAACTTACTGGTCGCCTCCGTCGATGATGGAAACACAAACTCGGGCGGAAATATAGTTACAATCGATTCTTGTTCACCGTCAAACACATGGACAAAACGTAGCCCTTCGGGACCCGATGCCCCGCAAATTTTATTTGTTCCCTCGGCGTCTACGTCGACGAGCATGAGTTGTACAATCCACAGCGGAATGCCATCGGATACGACGCTCGTAGTGATTTACGATGTAGTAGGCGCAGCAAGTTCACCGGAAGATGTGGATAGCCAATACTATTCCACTAACGGAACGACCGTTAACGGGCCAACTGTTACACCAACGGCAGAGCCGGGGATCGCTTTTGCGGTTGAAGAAACCGGAAACGGGCCGTCAACCAAGGTGGGTACAGGGTTCGTCTACGATAACACTCCTTACAATGGAGAGACAGATTCCAGCAAACTAAACAATGGAGACGGCTGGCAGCACATTTTTTACACTAGTACATCACCGCTGGCATTCAGTTGGACGCAGGCAAATAGTTCGTCAACGATGGCTGCATTTGCGATTACATTTAAAGCAGGCGCGCCCGCGGCACCTGCCGCTCCCGTTATCACCAGCGCGTTATCGGCGAGCGCCGTTGTTGGTAGCCCCTTTAGCTATTCAATCCTCGCTTCCGCGTTCCCATCGAGCTACGACGCAGTTGGTTTGCCGTCATGGGCCTCTGTTAATACGGTTACTGGATTGATCTCAGGGACTCCAACGGCGGTGGGTTCAACGACAGCGACCATATCAGCCACGAACAACGTTGGAACAGGTAATTCCTCGCTCACAATCATTGTGCAGGCAGTGGTTCCTGTGGTCACTGTCACTGTTAGTCCGACATCAACTTCGATAAACACGAACGCAACGCTGCAATTTTCGGCAGTGG
>CAZUNI010000021.1:5167-68826 GCA_964622265.1 uncultured Acidobacteriaceae bacterium
TTGCTAACACCGCCGTATCTGCATCTGCGAATGTAACTGTGGTGGTCCCAGCGGTTACGGTCACTGTCACTATCAGTCCGACATCAACTTCGATAAACACGAACGCAACGCTGCAATTTTCGGCAGTGGTGACGGGAGCCACAAACAAAACGGTTACCTGGTCTTCCACCTGCGGCTCGATCAATACCAGCGGATTTTACACAGCGCCTGCAACCGCATCTTCCTGTCAGGTTACTGCAACAAGCGTTGCTAACACCGCCGTATCTGCATCTGCGAATGTAACTGTGGTGGTCCCAGCGGTCAGGGTCACGGTCACTGTTAGCCCGACATCAACTTCGATTAACACGAACGCAACGCTGCAATTTTCGGCAGTGGTGACGGGAACCACGAACAAAACGGTTACCTGGTCTTCCACCTGCGGCTCTATCAATAGGAGTGGATTTTACACAGCGCCTGCAACCGCATCTTCCTGTCAGGTCACTGCAACAAGCGTTGCTAACACCGCCGTATCTGCATCTGCGAATGTAACTGTCCTAGCGTCCGGCAATCGCGGTGGTCATCACAGGCATTAAATGGGTCGGGAGTATTTGGGTTGGTTTTGGATGAATACAGATCGGGGCTGCACAATATTGGACAATGTCTTTCAGCGACTCACGCTACCTGAAGGGCCTGGTCACCGTTGCCCGCTTTGGGAATGGCTTCTGTATCCAAGATGTAAATCTTGATGGTCTGTAAGTAAGGATTCATATGTTGCGGCGAATGTAAGCGCAACTCGCGTTAGCTGGCGAAGAACCACCCGAGAAAACGGGATCCACTGCATGACTTCATGTAAATCAACTGCGCCTGTAGGTTTGCGGTGAATGCGAACAATTGCCTGCAAGAACATTTCTTTTTGTGCTTTAGTGGTTTGCCGGCGATTGATCCAGCGACACGGCGTTGTAGGGTGCCGTTGAAGAGAGGCCTCTGTATACAAATCACTGGCCTGCGCTATTTGGGTCCTTCTGGTGCTGAGGCAGCACATGGCCGTCAGAAAACTCCACCTTCGTCAGGACTACAACGTGCGCCCCATTTCTCGACGGATGATAATAAATCGTAACCTCTTCGCCCGGCTTCACGGTTTCCGGAGTGAAACCGTCAGCCCTCATGTTACGCGGGTTCCCGCTCTCGGAAAACCAATGTTCAACATTTCCGTTGGCATCCTTTACGTCAAAGGCAATCGATGAGTGAGGATTTTCCATTACCAGGCTCATGATCGTCCCCTTAACAGATAGAGTGGTCGTCATGTCATAGGCTGCGTACCCGTGATGTGCAAATACCGGTGTGGAAACGAACAGCAGAGCAATCAACCCAACGAACAGACCGCTTAACTTAGTAGATCTCATGCCTCACCTTCCTTGGTTTGTTTCCACTTATTTCTTGTAATAATCCGTTACCCTTTTATCGAAGTTCTTGTTGTCCTCAGGGCTGCAGATCCATTCGGTGTATTGGTCGAACTGGTAAGTCTTATCGTGAACTTCCTGAATGGGCACCAGGTGGTAATATCTGCGAAATCCTGACCACGACTTGTCGCCCCACGCTTTTGGATCGTAATAGGTCATATCCAGGATCAAGTGGTCGTGATCCACACGGGTCCAGCGCTCCACAAGATGGAAGGTGTCGCTCTTCCACTGGCCAAGGCTCTGCGTGATCTGGGTTCTTCCATTGAAGCCGATGGTGTCCACCACCAGCGAGTTCCCGTCCCAGTGGGCGATCGAGTCCCCCTCGAAAGTGGGATCCATTTCTTTGGGATGCTCCTGGTTCAGCCAGAAGATGCGCCATTCCCGATGATAATTATTCAGTTGAACGATTCGCTCAGGCGTCATAAAAAATGTCAGCATGCCCAGGCTGGGGTAGTCATACATGGCCGGCGCAGTCAGAGGTTCGCAATCCTTGCCGGGATATTCGCCATCGGGATCATTGGCGCGAACGCCATTAGGGTCCGTGGCATAACACGGATCCTGGTTATTCGGGCAAAGGTGCCCCGCGCGATCCCATCCTGGCAGAGTCTTTCCTCCCGGGATGGGATCGTGCGAGATCGATTTCATCAGCAAATTCTGCTTGGCCCAATCCGTTAAAGGCGGTTCCGGTGTCTTTTGGTCATAGGCGCCCCAATTCCGTCTTCCGGCTTTAGGGTTTTGAGCGTCGCCGATCCAATTCCCGCTTAAGTCATGGGGATCAAAAGGCAGGTTCGCAGTTGCACTGGGCTTCTCGATGCTGAGAGTACTTTGGGGAGACTGTGCAGGCAACAGCGGGGAAATTGCAACCGAAGCAAACAGAACTGCCAAGCAGGGGAAACAGCGAATTCTCATATCCAATCTCCTTGCGTTCTTCACTGCACATTCACAGCGTCGGCCAGGGCAATCGCGCGTCCATCGGATATTCGGCATCAACAAATTGTAGAATTCGGCGAGTTCCCCGCCCGAGGGCCATGCTGGGGAACTCACGCCCAATTCGCGGGCAGCTCCCAAGGATCACTTGGTTTATTCTTTTTCTCCACCGATACCAATTCTCGTTAGTCCAATTTTTACTTTAACAGGGATGTGAAGTCAATCTCTCTGTCCGTTGCCTTTTCATTCGAAATTAGATTCGCTAAAACGCATCCCCCTCAAACGCGCCCTGCTGTTAATCGAAAATGTTTTGCTTCGGCGTGTTGGCCCAGCCGCTGACGGCCGACAACACTCGGTGCACGCATTTACATGGAAAACAACTTGACTTAATCATTTCGCGGGTATAACTCACGGGGTTACTGCCGTAAAAAAATTAAACGTCGTCGGGAATTCTTCGATCGACTAGTGACTCGATCCGCTTTGGATGTCAAACGGAGGCTTGGAATGGCTGATCGCAGAGAATTCATGAGAAACGCGGCGGGCGCCGCAGCTGGAGTTTTGCTTAGCGGCTGTGACCTTTTGGACGCAGCAGCCGATCCCTCGCGATCAGCATCTCCCGCAAAACGCCGCAAGATTTCCGTGGGAGGACGCCGACTAAAAACGATCGACTTTCACGCCCACTGTTTCCCCGATGTCCGTGATCTGCTGAAGGGCCACGAAGAAGAATCCAAAGAAGACAACGGATTCCTGAACCCAAACCGGCGATTCACAATGTTGGACCCGGCCAAGATAGCCGACCGTTTGCAAAATATGGATGCACACGGAATCGACGTTCAGGCCGTGAGCATGTTCTCCGGATACAACTACTGGGCGGATCGAGACCTAGCCGCCAAGCTTGCACAGCGCCAGAATGAACAACTGGCTGCCTTATGCAAAGCTCACCCCGATCGCTTTGTTGGCCTGGGAATACTATCGTTGCAGCACCCCGACCTGACGCTGGAGCAGATGGAAGAGTGCGTCACCAAGCATGGGTTTCGGGGATTTGTCACCGGGGCGACCATCAACGGAGAAGAGTTGTCCGACCCAAAGTTCAGCCCGTTTTGGGCCAAAGCCCAGGAACTGGGGATCGTGATTTTTATTCATCCCGTGGGTTTCCCGGAAGCCGGAAAGCGGTTTCAGGGAAACGGCGGCCTGAACAACATCATCGGCAATCCGCTGGAAACTACGGTTGCTCTCTCTCACCTTATTTTTGAAGGAACCCTGGACCGCTATCCGGGAGTGAAAATTGTCGCGGCTCACGGCGGCGGGTATTTGCCGTCCTACCTGGGGCGCTCCAATCACTGCACGGAAAAAATTCCAGCGACCTGCAAGCCAGTCAAGAAATTGCCCGGCGACTATTTCAAGGAACAGATCTATGTGGACACGGTCGTATACTCCGCGGAGGGTTTGCGGCATCTGGTCGCCGAAGTGGGTGCCAGCCAAGTTGTATATGGAACCGATTTCCCGGCATCCGTGAATGAGCCGGTATCCGCGACGGATCCATCTCAGCGTGACGCGGCGGGCAATCGATACGATCCGCAAGCCCTGTTTGGCGAAGACCGGCAGGCTGATTTCGTTCTGAGTTCAGGATTGAGCGCCGCCACTCAGAGAGCGATCCTGGGAGAAAATGCGGCCAGGCTTCTTAAAATCGCTTCCTGAATTTTGCGAATAGGTCCTGTGCTATCCGCGAGGGCCCACGCTCATACCAGCCGGGAGGCAGGAAACGCGGCGGTCTAATCACTAATTGTGGTCTAGGTCTTTGTTTTAGTGGCTTGCCGGCAATGGATCCGGCGGCACCGCGTTGGACGGCACTGTTGACGAAAGACCTTTGTACACAAATCGCTCGACGCGCGCGCCCGGCGCTACTTCCGCTGTATAGAGATTGCCCTTCGAATCGACGGCAATATGGTGCAGCCCCTGGAAATCCCCCGGTCCGGGTCCCCTCTTTCCGAACTGATACAGGATTTCGAGTTTCTTGCGGTCGGCCACCACAATATGCGAGTTCCCGAGGTCCGCAATGTACAGAAATTGCTGATTCTTGTCGGGTGAGAACGCGAATCCGCAGGCTGAATCGGTAGCCGGACCGGCCCGGTTTACGAAAAGTTGCCGCAGGTACTTGCCTTTGGGCGTGAACAGCTGCACGCGCCTGTTGCTGCGGTCCGCGACGTACACGATGTTATCGTTCGAAATCATTATGCCGTGCACCGGGCTCGCAAACCTCGGTGAACCCGGACCCTCCGTGTCCAGCGCTGAAGCTGACGAACCGACACTGCTGGGTGCGCCCAGCGGTCCGCCAGAGGGACCAGGGCCTCCGGACCCCGCATCGTCCTCCGGCGGCTTGCCAAATGCTCCCCACATGCGCTTGAACGCGCCGGTATCCGCATCGAAAACAATGACGCGGCGATTGCCGTATCCGTCCGCCACGTAAACCTCATTGGTCTTCGCGTAAACGAACAAGTCCCCCGGCTTATTCACGCTCTTCGGGTCTTTGCTGCCGAGGCTTACCGAACGCCCGCCCACCTGCATCAGAAATTTTCCCGTATTAGTGAACTTCAGCAGCATGTCATCCGAGCGCTTCGTCTTCGATTGGCCGCTGGGACTGCTGCCACTGATCCAGACGTTGTCCTTGTAGTCCACGAAAACGTTATGCTCCGAGTCCGGCCAGTCGTAGCCCGCGTTGTCTCCGCCCCAGGCCTGAATAAATTTTCCGTCGGCGTCAAACTCCAGAACCGGTGGCGCTGGCGTCTTACCAGCCGGAACGGTGCGCGGCCGGTGGATGATCCACACGTTGTCATGGCGATCAACGACAACCTTGGCCACACTGCCCAGAGTCCAGCCGTTCGGAATCTTCGGAAATTCCGGGTCAGGCTCGAAGACGGGAAACTTGCCGGGCGAACCTTGTGCGAACGCGGCGCGAACCATTAATTGCGCGCCCAGAACCGCAACGATTGCAATTGCGCTGAAAGCGAGACGTGCCATAAATTGTTTTTTCATCTTTAGCTCTTCTCCTGAAAATACCTATTCGTGAGCTCCCTTACGACTTCGCTTTCTTCGAAGATTTCAATTTGACGGAACTGTTGAGCGCAACCGCCTGGCGAACCAGCGCCTTGAAGGCGGTCACGTTAACTTCCTCTCCTTCGTGGATGTCAATCGCGCGGCGCACGTTTCCATCGAGACTCGAATTGAATAGACGCGCCGGATCATTCAGCGACGCCCCCTTGGCGAAAGTAAGCTTCACCACGTTCTTATAGGACTCGCCAGTACAAATGATACCGTCGTGCGACCAAACTGGAGTGCCCATCCACTTCCACTCCTCGACGACGTCCGGGTCTGCTTCCTGGATAAGCTTACGCATTCTGCGAAGGGTTTCCCCGCGCCAGTCTCCAAGCTCGTCGATCCTTTTCGAAATAAGCTCCGATGCCGACTGGCCCTGGCTAGCGCCGGACTTTTTCATAGTCACACCCTGAAAGTTCCAGATTAATTTTGCAAACAGCGAAGTAACGTCAAGCAAGCTGGAATCCTAACAGAGTTCGCCAGGATAACGGCAATTGAAAGGTCTTAAGTAGCACAGGTTTCAACCTGTGCTCTTTTGCGATGCTAACTTATCCAGAAATCCACCGTGCGAAGCCCGCGTGACTCCGATCCAACGATTTTCATTTGCATTTGCAACATCCGAAAATTCTTAATCCAACAAAGTTGACGAAACGCGTCCCCCGGAATAGGCTGACGTTCCGGAGGCTCGTGATGTTAAGTAATTCTCAAGTGCGGTCGGCTCTCGCAGGATCCATGGCCGCAATCGTCGCGTTGTCGGGAGGGATCGCATTCGCACAAGCCAGTTACGCACCTCCCAACGCTAAAGACCTGCCCACGCAGTACACCACCGTCCTAAACTGGTCGCAGTTGCCGGACGGCCGTCAATTTGGAGCCACGGCAGGCGTCGCAATCGCCCCCGACGGAAATATCTGGACTTATGAGCGATGCGGCAGCAACACCTGCAAAGACAATTCAGACGTAAATCCCGTTCTGGAGCTGGACCAGAAAACCGGCACGATTCTCAAACAGTTTGGCAAGGGCCTGTTCGTTGAGCCTCACGGTCTCTCCGTGGACGAGGACGGAAACGTCTGGGTGACAGACTATAGAGACAAGGATGGCAAAGGTCAGCAGGCCATAAAATTCAGTCCCGACGGGAAAGTCCTGATGAGGCTGGGCAAGGCGGGAGTCGCTGCAGCGGACCCCGGTGTCCTCGATGCGCCGACGAACGTGCTTGTTGCTCCGAACGGAAACATCTTCGTGAGTCAGGGCCACGCGCCGTCCCTCGACAACTCCCGCATCACGAAGTTCGATAAGAACGGGAAGTTCATCAAGGTGATCGGCAAGAAAGGCAGCGGGCCGGGCGAGTTCATCGAAGCGCATTCCATGGCCATGGACTCCGCAGGACGCCTGTTCGTCGCCGACCGCTCCAATAACCGCGTCCAGATCCTCGATCAGGATGGCAATTTCATCGCCGAGTGGAAACAGTTCGGCAGGCCGAGCGGAATCTTCATTCGGAACGACATCCTCTACGTCAGCGATTCAGAATCGCACGCGGACCGTCCGGGGACCCACGGCTATAACCCCGGCTGCGAAAGAGGCGTCCGCATTGGCAGCGTGAAAGACGGCAAAGTCATCGCGTTCATTCCGAATCCGGACGGCCTTACCGGCGGCTCGGAGGGCGTGGCCGTGGATCACGACGGCAACGTGTATGGTGCCTCAAGAATCGCCGACGCTGCTGGGCGACTGGAAAAATTTGTCTTGCTGAACAAGCCATAGAGAAAACATTTCCGGGTGCAAGTGAGACGCGCGGTTCGACAGCTGAATCCGGCGGCTTATTCACCGATCTGACAGCGTCGCTTCGGTTCGAGGACCGTATGCGCTGCAGTCCTTCGTGCGAGACTTCCATTTTCCCTGTTGGATTTTATTAATGTCAAATCAAGTTGTGTTCGTGCTCTTCGTTGCGCGCATTCACTTTTTTGCAGGGCTAGTCCTGCTGGTCAAACGTGCAGATCAGAAAATTAAGTGATGCGAAATGGGCATTTTTTACCGCAGTTGACAACAGTGATTTACTAGACGAGGGTTTGGCCACGCTGGCAGGTCTTCTCGCTATGTATGATCCGCCTCCTAATTGCTCGCACTCCCACAACACCGTATAATCAAAAGTTTAGACCAGTGTCGCCAGAGGCGCTGAGGAGTGGGGTCGCGTGGCCACGAGAGACCAGATCGCTATTGGGCAACCCAGCCCTGTGATGGACGCGCCGGAGCAGGAGTACATTCGCGTGCGCGGTGCGCGAGTGCACAACCTGAAGAACATCGATTTCGAAATTCCCCACAACGCCATAACGCTGGTCACTGGAGTCTCAGGTTCAGGCAAATCGAGCCTCGCGTTTGACATGATCTATGCGGAGGGTCAGCGGCGCTATGTCGAGTCCCTTTCCGCCTACGCGCGGCAGTTTCTGGAGCGCATCGAGAAGCCGGACGTGGACGAAATTACCGGCATTGCTCCCGCCATCGCCATCAAGCAGAAGAACTCGACGCGCAATCCGCGCTCGACCGTCGCGACCGCGACGGAAATTTACGATTACCTCCGCTTGCTCTATGCGCGCGCAGGACGGACGTTCTGCACAAATTGCGGGCACGAAGTCCGCAAGGACACGATGGATGAAATCGCGGCTCGCGTCCTCGCGCTCCCCGAGGGCCGGCGGTTCTACGTCCTTTACACTTTGGAAATCGCGGCGCCGCCCGCGCCGCCGATCAAACGGCTGGCGGTAAAGAAACCCGCCAAAGTTTCGTCCGAGGCTGTCCGGTTGGCGCTGGGCGCATTGCAACGGCGCGGCTTTCAACGACTGTACCAGGCCGGCCGTATGCACGAATTCTCCTCCCCCGAAACGCTGCTCGATATCGATTTTTCGAAGCCTGCCTACGTGGTTGTGGACCGTCTTGCCATTGGCACTGACATGCGCTCGCGGCTTATCGATTCAGTGGAGATTTGCTACCGCGAGGGACGCGGAGAAGCAATTCTGGAATTTGTCGCCGAATCGCCGGAAACAAAACCAGAACGGATGGTTTTCAACGAGCGATTCGAATGCAAGACGTGCGGCGCGGTGTATCAGGAGGCGGAACCACGGCTGTTTTCTTTCAACAGCCCGTACGGCGCGTGCCCGCGCTGCCAGGGATTCGGAAATACCGTCGATTTCGATATCAATCTGGTGATCCCCGACCGCAGCAAATCGATCAATGCCGGCGCGATCCAACCGTGGACCACGCCGCGCTACCGCGTCCTGCTGAATGATTTGAAAACGTTCGCGCGCGCGAAAAATATTCCGCTCGATGTGTCTTTCCGCGACCTTACATCCGCGCAGCAGGATTTGATTGTCGAAGGCGCGCCCAAATCCGGATACAACGGCATCAATGGATTCTTTCAGTGGCTGGAACGCAAGAAATACAAGCTGCACGTGCGCGTTTTCCTCAGCCGGTATCGCGGCTACGCGATCTGTCCCGAGTGCCACGGCACTCGCCTGCGGGCGGAAGCGCGCGCAGTTCGCCTCTCGGGCAAGTCCATCACGGAAGTCTGTGCGATGACGGTGACGGAGGCTCGTCAGTTTGTGGACAACCTCGAATTGAGCGCGGAGCAAACTGCCATCGCCGAGAAAATTCTAGAAGAAATTCGACAAAGACTGCGATTTCTCGATGAAGTCGGCCTCGAATATCTTTCGCTGGACCGGCTATCCTCGACGCTCTCCGGCGGCGAGGCGCAACGTATTCAGCTGGCGACTTCGCTCGGATCGCATTTGGTAGGCGCACTCTACGTGCTGGATGAACCTTCGATTGGACTCCATCCGCGCGATACCCATCGCCTGATCGGCATCCTGAAAAGCCTGCGCGAATTGGGCAACACGATTTTGGTGGTGGAACACGACCCCGATGCGATTGCCGCCGCCGATTACGTGATCGATCTGGGCCCCGGTGCCGGCGAAAATGGCGGAAATCTGCTCTACGCCGGTCCGCGCAGCGAACTACTCAAGAGCAAGCAATCCCTAACCGCTCGCTATCTCAATGGCGATCTGCATATCCCCGTCCCGGCGTTGCGCCGCAAGCCCGCCGGAAAATTCCTACGAATCTACGGCGCGCGCGCGCACAACCTGAAAAATATCGATCTGATGATTCCCTTGCGGATGCTTGTGGCAATCACCGGGGTTTCCGGCTCAGGAAAATCGACAATTGTGCACGATGTAATCTACAAAGCGCTGGAAGCAAAGCGCACTGGAGCATCCATCAAGGGATTATGCGACCGGATCGAAGGCGATGACCTGCTCCAAGCCGTTGTGTTGGTGGACCAATCGCCTATCGGGCGCACGCCACGTTCGAACCCGGCAACCTACATGAAAGCGTTCGATGCGATCCGCGAACTTTTCGCCTCCACACCGGAGGCCAAAAAACGCGGCTACCACCCCGGCCACTTCTCATTCAACATTCCCGGCGGGCGCTGCGAAGCCTGCCAAGGCGAAGGTATCGTCACCGTGGAAATGCAATTTTTGGCGGACGTCGAACTGGTCTGTGAGGAATGCCGCGGCACGCGATTCAAGAGCGGAGTGCTCGAAGTCCGCTACCGCGAAAAGAATGTTCATGAGGTGCTGGGCCTCACTGTTCGCGAAGCTCTGGTTTTCTTTTCCGGCGTCCCCAAAATTACGTCGAAGCTGCGCATTCTCGATGAAGTGGGACTCGGTTACCTGCGCCTCGGACAATCCGCGACGACGCTCTCTGGCGGCGAGGCGCAACGCCTGAAGCTGGCCGCGCATCTCACGTCGCAGGCAAACGAGGGAATCTTGTACATTTTCGACGAGCCCACGACCGGCTTGCACTTCGACGACATTGATAAGTTGCTCACCGCATTCCGCAAGCTGATCGACGGAGGTGCTTCGATCCTGGTGATCGAGCACAATCTGGACATCATCAAGTCCTCCGATTGGATCATCGACATGGGCCCGGAAGGCGGCGAGCGGGGCGGCATGGTCATCGCCACGGGGACGCCGGAGCAGGTGGCACGAAATACGCATTCGCACACGGGAAAGTTTCTAGCACCGGCCCTCAAACCCCGCCGTTCGAATGGCGGCAACGGTTCGCAAACCAAGACCGCTCGGCGCAAATCATAACGAACGATGGATCGACCTTCCCACATTTCGGCGGCCTTGCTTCGAGCGGCAACTCTTCTCTGCATGATTTCCCTGCTGGGAGCCGCGTTGCTGGCTCAGTCTCAACGGAAGCCTTCAGCGAAAGCGCCCACCCAGGCGCAGGAAGATCCTCTCGCGCCGTTGTTACAGCAGGCCAAAGAGGCCATCGACAAGAACGATTTCGCATCCGCACTGGAGCCTCTTCAGAAATATATTGCGCAGCGCCCTGACGATCCCTATTCCCATTTTCAGCTTGGCTATGCGTTTTCCGCGCTAAGACGTTGGGATGAGGCGAAAGCTGAGTTTTCCCGCGCCATTTCGCTCGATACCAAAATGGCTCCGGCCTATCTGAACCTGGGCCTGGTGCTGCTGGATTCGAATCCAGCGGAAGCCGCGCAGAACTTCCTTCATACCGCCGAACTGCAACCGGCCGAAAGCCGTCCGCGTTTTTTGGCAGGCGTCGCGCTGGAACATGCCGGAAAGATTGCCGAAGCCATCGACCAGTATCGCGCTGCCCTGGCGATTTCTCCCAAAGACTACGAGTATCACTTCTCGCTCGGCCGCTTGCTTCTTCGCGCGGGAGATTCAGGCGGAGCGGAAGAACAATTCCGCGCCGCTGTTGGAACGCGCAGTGATTCCGCGCCTGCGCGCCTTGGCCTCGCCAAGGCATTGCTTACGCAAAAGAAATACGAACCGGGTGCCGATGCGCTCGCCGAGTATTTGAAACTCAAACCCGACGACCGCGCTGAACATTTTGATCGTGCTTCCGTGCTGATGGAAATCGACCGCTTCGACGATGCGCTTGCGGAATTGGACCAGGCAGAAGCGGGTTCCACGCCTACTCCAGATGATCTAAAGATGCGCGGCGATATCCTTGTGCATCAGAAAAAATGGAAGGATGCGCAGGATGCCATCGTGAATGCGGCGCAACAATCGCCTCAGGATCAGGAACTGCCTGTTTGGCTGGCGCACGTCGAAATCGAATTGCACGAATATCTCCCGGCAATCGCAATATTGAACAAAGTTCTGGCAAGCCATCCGCAATCCGTGGAAGCGGCCCGCGATATTGTAAACGCGCTTTTCCTGAGCGAAGACTACGCAGGCACGATCGCAGCCATGGACCGCGTGGCCAAACTGGAAAATCCGAAGCTGCTTTCCTGGTTTGTCCGCGCCATCTGTTACGATAAACTTTCCAAGAAGCCGGAAGCCATCGAGCTATACCAGAAATTTCTCGACCTGGACAACGGCCAGAACGAAACGCAGGATTTCCAGGCGCGGCGCAGAATCTATACCCTGCAGAGCGAATTGGGGCAGGCGCCAAAAAGAAAGAAATACTGAGAGCGTGACTAATTCTCCGATGCTGAAACTGTGCGCAGTGACGATCGCCTGGCTGGTGCTGCTCACGCCGCTTGCCGCCCAGGATCGAATGGCTGCGGAGACGGCGCGGTACGAACAGGAATCCGACCCTGTGCGCAAGGCCCGTGTGCTCATAAAGCTGGGGGCGGATCAGGTCGAACAGGCCAGGAAACAACTCAGCGAGGGAGAGGATGTGGCTTCGCTCCACACACTCGAACAGTATCGCGACGAAATTCAGCACATGTCGGAAGCGCTGAAGGCCACCGGCGCCGATGCCGAGAGAAAACCAGCGGGATTCAAGGAGCTTCAAATCAGCGTACGCGAGAATATCCGCCGCATCGACGATTTGATCCTTACGCTTCCAGTGGACAAGCGCCCGTTTTTCCGGGAGGTTCGCGCGGACCTGGTAAGAACTCAAAACGATCTCATCGACGCGCTTTTCCCGCGCCAGCCGGACAGGAGTTCGAAAAAGCCGAATCCGTGAGGTGCTATGAAAACTTTCGCCAAATCGGCTGCTCTCTTGTTGCTTGCCACCCTCATGTCCAGCTTGCTTTCACTTCGTCCTGTTGACGCGCAGACAAAGAAAGAATATCTCAGCGACGCCGAAGCCGACAAGATTCGCGACGCGGGAATGACTGGCCCGAGGCTGGTGCTCTACGCCATATTCGCCGGCGACCGTATTAAGAAACTCCAATATGAGTTTGCCCACCTGGATCCAGCGGACGAGAAACGCACCGACCGCATCAACAGCTTGATCAACGGATACACCGGCTGCATCGACGACGCCGCGGATTTGCTCGACCTCGGCCTTGAGAAACAGGAAGACATGCGCGACGGCGTGAAAGCTTTACAAGTGCAGGTCAAGGAAGCATTGCCTTATTTGCAGGATTTGGCGACCAAGGGCCCTGAGCGAGATACGTACAAGGATAATCTCGAGGACGCCATCGAGGCCACGCAGGATGCCTCGAAGGACCTCGAAAAAGTTTCCAAGGAAATGGCACCGGTTCCTGTGAGGCGCAAACCATCATGATGGGAACAGCAGTCGCACGGGAGAAGCGTCCCAAGCCGGTGACGCTCAACGGCGGGGATCGAATTTTTCAGCGCATTTTCACGCGGCTGGGGTGCTCTGGCCGCCCGCCGCAATTCATCGTGGAACTTTTCCCCTACGCAAATCTGTCGCATACCATGCGGCTGCGCGATGGAATTGCCAAAGTTCGGATTTCCGATATTCTAAGCGATGCGCCCGTGCAAGTAATCGAAGCCGCGGCGGCCATTCTATTGGCGCAGATGTATCGCCGCCGGCTTCCCGCAGAATTGCGCGTTCTCTATCGGCAATACGCGTTGGCCCACACCACACGCAGTCACATCGCAAGCGTACGGCTGAAACGCGCGCGTAGCATTGTTCACAGGCCCCAAGGCGCGGCCCATGATCTAGCGCCGATGTTCAACGCCCTCAACGAAGAATATTTCCACGGAGAACTCCACCAGCCGCGCCTCGGCTGGAGTTCACGCCCGTGGCGCTCCCAGTTCGGCTGCTTCGATCCATCTCTCGACCAAATTGTCATGAACAACCGCCTGGACCGCGTGGAGGTGCCGTCCTACGCCGTGGAATTCATCCTCTACCACGAAATGCTTCACGTAAAGCACCCCGTGCGCGCCGCCGCGTGCGGATTGCAGGCGCATTCCCGCGAATTTCGCGCCGAAGAGAAATTATTCAAGCACTACGCCCGCGCGCGAAAGTTCCTGGAACACGTCCGGTAATTTGCATTTCTTGTCGAGTGTGGCGCCGGCGTCCCGCCGGCGTTTTTGAGCGCGGGCGCAACCAAAATCGCCGGCAAGATGCCGGCGCCACGAAACGACCGCTTGCTTCGTTCAATTTAATTTGTGGATCGCTTGGAAACCTGCTGCCCGGCTTTTTCTTCCAGTTCGGCAATTCGCTTGGTTACTTTCGCCGCGTCCTCCGCGCCGGGCAGAATTTCCAGATATTTCTTGTAGGATTCAACGGCGTGGGTTGCGTCGTGCTTCTTTTCGTAGGTTTCTCCCAGCAATCTCCACGGCTTCGCCAATTTCGGTTCGTAATGCGTTGCGTCCGTAAAGCGGTTAATCGCCGCGTCGTAATTCCCTTTTTTCAGGTAAAAGATGCCGACCTCCACGCTCTTCTCCGCGTGTAACGGGTCGAACACCGGTTCAGCGGGCGCACTCGTGCTTTCGGCCACAACATCTGCCGATGGCGGTGGAGGCGGCGTGGATGGATCGATTGGGGGTGCTTTTGGAGCTGGCACCGCCTCTACCGGGGGAGGCGGTGGTGGCGTGGACGGGGATATCCCTTGCGCCCAGACCGGGAGGGCGCTGGCCAGCAGGATGACAGCGAAAACATTGGGGTTGAACAGTCTCATGCTGTGCGCAGAATAGGATTCACTTTGCTATCATGGGTGTTGCCCTGGCGCGTCCATCTTCGCCCTTATTATAGGCGGGCTCCAGGTAGAGCCCGCACTCTATTCTACTCCCGCAATGGAACTCGCACAAAAAGCCGCGAATCTTCCCACTGACGTCGGCGTCTATCTCTTCAAAGATGCCGACGGAAAGATTCTCTACGTGGGCAAGTCGCGGTCGCTGCGCAACCGCGTCCGATCCTACTTCCTCGAATCTCGATGGATAGACGCGAAGACAGGTTCGCTGGTCCGCGAGATCGCTGACATCGATTACATTGTCGTGGACAATGACCGCGAAGCGCTAGCGCTGGAAAACAGCCTGATCAAGCAGAACAAGCCGAAATTTAATGTCCTGCTTCGCGACGACAAGACATACCCATATATCCGTTTCACCGCTTTTGAAAAATATCCCCGGGTATACGTCACGCGGCGTTTGCTGAAGGACGGTTCAATCTACTTCGGTCCATATTTTCCACACAGCCTCGCGTACCGCATCGTCCATTTCATTCATAAAACATTTCGCGTCCCATCCTGCACTGTGGATTTGACGCGCAACCATCCGCGCCCATGCCTCCAATACTACATTCACCGCTGCCACGGCCCTTGTGTCCATGGGCTGACTACCGATGAACAGTATACGGAAGCTGCCCAATACACAAAATTGTTCCTCGGGGGCCACCGCCAGGATCTGATACAGAGCCTCGAATCGCGCATGCAACTGGCATCCGATTCCGAGCGTTTCGAGCAAGCTGCTTCCTACCGGGATTTGTTGCGGACGCTGACCGAAATCGAGGAACGGCAAAAAATCGCGGCCGCGGAGGGCGACGATATCGACGTCCTCGCCTGGCATGCGGAGCCGCCGCTGGTCGCCGTCAATCTCTTTCATCTCCGAGGCGGGCGCGTCGTGGACCGGCGCGATTTTTATTGGGAAAACCTCGAAGAATTCGAGCCTGCCGAATTTTTATCGTCCCTGTTGAAACAGCTCTATCTCGACGCTGCCTACCTGCCCCGCTCAATCCATGTGCCCATGGATTTCGAAGATCGCCCGGTCCTGGAAGAAATTTTGACCGAGCGGGCAACAAAGCTCGTGCCCCCGCGCACCCGAGTCGACATTCTGATGCCCCAGCGCGGCGCCAAGCATGCATTCCTGGAGCTGGTCGAAAAAAACGCGCGCCACTCATTCGAACAGCGATTCCGCATAATGAAACCGAGCTCCAAAGCGATCGCCGAGTCGCTGGAACAGACTCTAGGACTTCCGGAGCCGCCGCGACGCATCGAAAGTTTCGACATCTCGCACCTGCATGGGTCCGATACAGTAGCATCCATGGTGGTATGGGAAGACGGACGGATGAACAAATCTGGCTACCGCAAATTCATCATTCGCGGCGAATGGGGCAACGACGATTTTGCCAGCATGCAGGAAGTTGTCGAACGCCGCTATCGTCGCCTGCAGGAGGAAAAGAAGCCCTTCCCCAGCCTGATCCTGATTGACGGCGGTCTCGGCCAGCTTCACGCCGCGGCGGCAGCGCTCGACAAACTGGAAGTGATCAACCAGCCCGTCGCCAGCATCGCAAAACAGGAGGAAATCATCTACGTACTCGGCCAGGAGGACCAGCCGATCAAGTTGGAGCATCATTCGCCAATTCTCCACCTGATCCAGCAGATACGCGACGAGACTCACCGCTTCGCCGTGGGATTCCATCGCCAGCGGCGCGCCAAACGAACGATTCAGACCGGCCTGGAAGACATCGCAGGCATAGGTCCGCGCACGGCACAAAAATTGCTGCGGCGATTTGGCAGCATCGCGCAATTGCGTTCCGCAAGCATCGAACAGATCGCGCGAGTCGTCCCCCGGACGCTGGCCGAGCGCGTTGCCGCGCACCTGGGAAAGTCACGTTCCACTACCCTCCCGAAACAGTAACCCCGTTGATTTCTTGCTTCTGCCATGCCCCTGTGCTACTTTCAAAACGTAGAAGGGGGACAAAGCAATGGCCGAAAACGTTGGATCCAAAGTCAGCTTTTTTCTAGTAGGTCTCGGGATTGGCGCGCTGGTGGGAATCCTGTTCGCGCCGAAATCCGGCGAAGAAACACGCGAGTACCTCGCCTCCAAGGCAGATGAGGGCCGCGAGTACGCACAGCGCAAAGCCCGCGAACTGCGCGAGCGCGCCGAGGATCTGGTCGAGCGCAGTAAGTCTGCCGCATCTCGCCAAAAGGAAACGCTGTCCGCAGCAGTGGATGCCGGCCGGGAAGCTTATCAAAGGGAGAAAGCCAAGGCGCAGTAATCGCGCTGAGGAAATTTCATGGATAGCTGGATGCACTTCTTTGTGATCGTTACTGGCGCCGCAGTTGTGGTGCAGGCGTTCGTACTGATTGCGCTGTTTATCCAGCTACGCCGCACGGCGGCACGCGTTGAAGAGACCGTTAAGGATCTCAACGAGAAACTGTCGCCGATACTTTCCCGTCTCCAGTTTCTTGTCGAGGACGTTTCCCCCCGTATTTCAGGCATCGTCGCCGACGCCGCTGAACTGACCCGGCTTGCTCGCAGCCAGGCACAGAAGGTCGATCGCGTCATGACCGAAACGATGGAGCGGCTGCGCCTGCAGCTCATTCACGTCGATCAGATTCTGACCGGCGCCATGGAAGCCGTCGAAGAAACCGGATCGCGAATTCGTGAGACCTTTTGGGGGCCCGCGACGAAAGCTTCCGCCGTCATTCGTGGCATTCAAACAGGCTTGGAATTTTTCCGTGCTGCACGACAGGGACGCCCGCCAGCGGAAACTGGTGCCGAACAACAGCAGGATGAAGGAATGTTTATTTAGGTTTTAGGGATTCCCGCCGGACGTTACCGAATCCACCCGCCGCCAAGCACTACTTCGCCGGAATAAAATACAGCCGCCTGACCAGGAGTGATCGCTCGCTGCGCCGCGTTGAACTTTACCTGTGCAGAATTCGCAGTCATGGGCTCAATGGTCGCCGCGCAGGGCTCATGCCTGTGGCGGATCTTGACCATGGCGCGTATGGGGGCTCCCAGCGCGGCAAACGAAATCCAGTTAATATCACGCACCTCGCAGGAATCCGATCGCAGCTCGGCATCGTCGCCCACAACCACGCGATTCGCAGCTCGATCGAGTTCCACCACGTAGAGCGGCCTTCCCGCGGCAATCCCCAGGCCCTTGCGCTGCCCAATCGTGTAGTTGTGCACCCCGCGGTGCCGGCCAATGACTTCCCCGTTCGTCGTCACCAGTTCGCCTTCATCCTCTGGAATCGATTCGCCGCGCTCTCCCAGATACGCCTCGATGAACTTCACATAATTCCCGGAAGGCACAAAACAAATTTCCTGGCTCTCCGGCTTTTCCGCGACCGGCAGCGCTGCGTGGCGCGCGATTTCCCGCACCGCAACCTTGTCGAGTTCGCCCAGTGGAAAGTCCGTGCGAGACATCTGCTCCTGCGTAAGCCCGAATAAAAAATATGTCTGGTCCTTAGTCTCATCGACGGCGCGCAGTAATTCGTAGCGACCTGATTCCTGATTATGGCGAATGCGGGCGTAGTGCCCGGTCGCCAAACGGTCCGCGCCGATCTGCCGCGAAGTCGCCAGCAGCGGATCGAACTTCACATGGTTATTGCACTGGGTGCAAGGGATGGGCGTGCGGCCCGCCAGGTACTCTTCCACAAACGGTTGAATTACGGTTTCCTCGAATCTCTGTTCGTAGTTCACCACGTAATGCGGCATGCCCAGATGCTGCGCGACGCGCTTGGCATCGTAGACGTCATCGAGCGAGCAGCAGCGCTGCCCGTGCGTGCTTTGGTCGAGCTCCGGCAACCGGCGCTGGTTCCAGAGCTGCATCGTCAGTCCGACGACGGGAGCGCCTCGCTGCACAAGGATCGCAGCGACAGCGGAGCTGTCCACACCGCCGCTCATCGCGACCGCAGTAAGTGCCTGTTGGTTTGAGCCCGACTCAATCAATGGTGCACATCTCCATGTAGTAGGGGCACGGCAATGCCGTGCCCCTACGTAACAAGACTACAACAGTATACCGTCAGATCACGCGATTGCGGGCTTCTTGTACGTGGGGGACATCTGGCGCAGGCGCTCGATGACAGGTGGAACCATCTCCAAAGCAAAATCGATTTCTTCGTCGGTAGTCTGATGACCCAGGCTCAACCGCAACGTCGCGCGAGCATCTTCCGGCGCGAGCCCGATTGCCGTCAGGACGTGCGATGGTTCGACAGAACCCGCCGAGCAAGCCGCTCCGGTGGAACATGCGATGCCCTTCAAGTCCAGCGCAATCACCATGGCCTCTCCCTCGACAAAAGGAAGCGTCAGGTTCGAAGTGTTTGGAGTTCGATGCGCGCGGGAGCCGTTCACACGCGAGAACGGAATCCGGTCGAGCAGCCCCTGCTCCAGGCGGTCGCGCAGAGCAGAAATTCGCCGGGTTTCCTCCGCCATGCGGGACAACGCCAATTCAGCAGCTTTTCCCAGCCCCGCTATCCCGGTCACATCTTCCGTGCCGGGACGGCGATCGCGCTCGGAGTGCCCTCCGTACAATAAAGGGTCGAGCCGTGTTCCCTTCCGGATATAGAGCGCTCCAATGCCCTTCGGCCCATATAGCTTGTGCCCGGAAACAGAGAGCAAACGAACGCCGAGCTTCTTCACATTGATCGGAATCTTCCCGGCGGCCTGCACTGCGTCTGTGTGAAACACGACCGCGTGCTCCGCCGCGATTTGTCCGATCTCCTCGATGGGCTCGATCGTTCCCAATTCGTTATTCGCAAGCATAATCGTGATGAGCGCGGTATGGGGACGAATCGCTCGCCTCACGTCTTCTGGATTCACGATACCTTCGCGGTCCACTGGCACGAACGTTACTTCCACGCCACGCCGCTCCAGCGCCTGGCATGGGTCCAGAACCGCGTTGTGTTCGACGGCGGAGGTAATGACGTGCTTGCGGTCACCGCTGGCTGCGCCGACAACACCAAAAATGGCGTGATTATTGGACTCAGTCCCACCGCTCGAAAACATGATTTCCGAGGGGGATGCGCCCAACAGCTCGGCGACGGCCTCGCGCGCCTCTTCCACCGCACCCCGCGCGCGCTGACCGAACGAATGGATCGAGCTGGCATTGCCGTATGCTTCGCCGAAATACGGCAGCATGGCGGCCAGAACTTCCGGGGCCACCGGAGTGGTCGCATTATGGTCGAGATAAACCCGCTTCATCTGTGGCCTTTCACGCTGGGGCGGAAGAAACAACACCCTCCGCTATTCAGAATATCGTCCGCGCCTGACACGGTCAAGCAGACGCCTGCCCCCTGAATACGGGATAGCGACTCGGGCACGCATGCCAGACACAGTAGTTCCCGTTCGATTGTTTTCGATTAAAGTAATTTAGTCATTGAAGGCCGGCGTAGTTCGCCGGTTCGGCGATGAATGGAGAGGTGCATTGCCCGACCCCATCATTACACTCACCACGGATTTCGGCACGAGCGATCACCTCGTCGGGGCCATGAAGGGCGTAATCCTGTCGATTAACCCTGCCGCGCGAATCGTGGACATCAACCATCACGTCACGCCATTCGATATCCTCGACGGGGCGCTTTCCATTGCCAACGCGTATCGCTATTTTCCACCGCGCACGATTCATGTGGTCATTGTCGATCCCGGCGTGGGAACCCAGCGCCGCCCTCTGCTGGTGAGCGGCGAAAAGCAGTTTTTCGTTGCGCCGGACAACGGCGTCCTTTCGATGGTATATGACCGCGAGTCCTGCACCGTTCGCCACATCACGGCAGAGCATTATTTCCTGAATCCGGTCAGTCCGACGTTTCACGGCCGCGACGTTTTCGCACCCACAGCCGCTTGGGTTTCGAAGACCTTCCAGACCGAATCGTTCGGCGAAGTAATCACGGATTACGTTCGCTTCGCCATGCCGAAGCCGAAAGCGGCAGGCAATGCAATTAAGGGAGTGGTCTTGCGCGTCGATACTTTCGGCAACCTGATGACGAATCTTACGGCGGAAGATATTCCCGCGGCAGCGCTCGCATCGGGCTCCATCAAGCTTTCGGTAAACGGAAAAGAAATTAAAACACTTACGCAAACTTTTGGATCAGGCAATCCTGGCGAACCGATCGCACTCCTGGGTTCCGCCGGATTCCTTGAAATTGCCGTAAACCGCGGCAGTGCTGTGCGCACGCTTGGGGCGAATCGCGGCGCCGAAGTTACCCTTGATCTCGCTTAATCCTGTTTTCCGACTGCAACTTTAAGAACTTCCTTCAGCCGATTCGTCGTTATCAAGAAGGCCCGCGTACGGGGATCAAGCCAGTCGCGTAAAGCGTCTCCGAGCAAATTGAACGCGAGAACCGCCGCCATGATCGCCAACGCGGGAAATAGAACCATATGCGGGGCGTCGAATAGATGGTTTCGCGCATCGTTCAACATCGCGCCCCAGCTCGGCGTCGGGGCAATCACGCCGAGACCCAGAAAGCTCAGAGTTGACTCCGCCAGAATCGCTCCCGCCATTCCAATCGTGGCCTGAATCAATACGGGCTGCAGCGTATTCGGCAGCAGGTGCCGCAGAAGGATGCGCGCATGCGATGCGCCCAGCGACCGCGCTGCAAGGATGAACTCCATTTCGCGCACCTTCAGCACCTGCGCGCGCGCCAACCGCGCATAACCGGCCCATCCAGTGATGGTCAGCGCGAAAATGACTTTATCCAGCCCCGGCCCGAGGAACGCTGCAAACGCAATGGCGAGGAGAATTCCTGGAAAGGAAAGAAACGCATTGACCAGGACAATATTCACGAAGCGATCGAATGCCCCACCGAAATACCCGGCCAGCGAACCAATTGCAAGCCCAATAATTCCCGCCCCCAGCACCACCGACACGCCCACCAGCAACGAAACTCGCGCGCCGTACAGTGTGCGCGACAATTCATCGCGGCCCAGTTCGTCGGTTCCCATCCAGTGCTGCGCACTGGGGGATAGCAATCGCTCGGGCAAGCTCTGCGCTGAAGGATCGCGAGGCGCAATCCACGGCGCGAGAATCGCCGCCAGTACGAGCAGCACCGTTACGGCGAGGCCCCAGCGGCCCAGGCCGCTGGTGCGCAGAAACTGTCGAAATGCTGTTCCCTGCGCCATCAATACCTCTCGAAAATTCTCATTGCAACCGCACCCGGGGATCGACCATCGCATAGACCACGTCCGTCAGCAGGTTCACGATCACGTATGACAACGCGATCACCAGAATGCATCCCTGCAACAACGGATAGTCGCGTGCGGAAATGGACTGCACGGCGAGCCGCCCGATTCCCGGCCATGAAAAAATGGACTCCGTGACAATCGTCCCCGCCAGCAGCGACCCGAACTGCAATCCTACGATTGTTATGACGGGAATCAGCGCGTTGCGAAAGGCGTGGCGGAACAGCACGGAGGTCTCCGGAATGCCTTTCGCGCGAGCCGTGCGCACATAGTCGCTCGATAGCTCCTCGATCATCGACCCGCGCACCATGCGCGTCAGAATGGCCGCCAGCGCCGCGCCCAGCGTGATGGCGGGGAGAATCAGGTGGCTCGCGCCTCCTCGTCCGGAGACCGGCAACCATCCAATTTCCACGGAAAAAATCAGGATCAGCACGGGCCCCAGCGCGAAGTTCGGAATCGAGAGGCCGAGCAGTGTAAGAAATGACGTAGCGCGATCCGAAGCGCTGCCACGGTGGCTCGCGGAAAACACTCCTGCAGGCACAGCAATCGCGATGCAGACAATCAAGGCAGCCAGAGATAATTCCAGCGTCGCCGGGAAGCGCTCCAGCACGATCTGGCGCACAGGAGCGGAGAAACGAATCGATCGGCCCCAGTCGCCGCGAGCGAGACCCTCGAGATATCGCGCATATTGCACGCCAATCGGCTGGTCCAGCCCAAGCGAATGCCGCAACTGCGTCAGGTCCTCTGCGCGGGCGTCTTGCCCCAACATTTGCACCACAGGATCGCCCGGCACGATATGAATCAGCAGGAAAACCATCGTGAGGATGAGCCACAGTGCGGGCAGCGAGTATAGAAACCGTAGAGCGACGTATCGAATCATTCGGTCTTCCGCGCATTCTCGGCAATGCGTTTGGCATCGTTGGCGGATGCGGAAACCGCCGGGTCTGGAATTGGCTTCAGCCGTTGAATCTTGATCCGCGCGACGCGCCGCCGGTCCATCTCCACAACAGTAAAACGATATCCCCCGTACTCAAAACTTTCCCCGCCGCGCGGAATAAATCCAAGTTGCGCGAGGATGAAACCTCCCGCGGTCGCGTAGGCAGGATCCTCGGGTAGAGTAATGTTGTACTGGGACTCCAAATCGTGAAGGCTGAGCGAAGCGTCGAAAATCATGGCCGCGTCCGCCCCTTCCCCGACGATCAGCGGCTTCTGTACCACATCGTACTCATCGTGAATTTCGCCGACCAGATGTTCAAGGACATCCTCTAGCGTTACCAGGCCCAGGATGCTCCCAAATTCGTCCACGACCATCGCCATCTTGGTCTGGCGGGAACGCAACTCAGCCAACAACTCGTTTGCCAGTTTGCTCTCCGGCACAATCAAAACTTCATGCAGCATGCGCCTCAGATTGAACTCCGGCGCAGTCCAGCCTTCCTCTGCGCGACGATCCCGGTCGAGCAATACCCAGACGATATCCTTAATGTGAATGTAGCCAAGCACCTGATCCCCCGCGCCTTCAAACACCGGCAGCCGCGAGCGCTGCGTGGTTACAAACACCCGCATCACGTCATCAAGGCTGGCATCGGCAACAACGGAATGCACATCGGGCCGCGGGACCATTAATTCGCGAACTTTTAAATCGTCCAACTCGATTGCGCCATCGATCAGTTTTTCTTCCTCCGGACCGATCAGACCGCGTTCGCGCGCCTGCTGAATTTGTATCTGTAGCTCCTCCGCGGAGTGGACCTGTGTGTGACTCTGGCGGCCCGACAGCCCCAATCCGCTCAAAATCCACCGACTGATGCCCTTAAGCAAACTGATTGCGGGCCGAAAAACGCCGAGATACCACTGAAAGGGCCTCGCGACTAATAGCGCCACTCGCCCAGCACGTTGCAGGCTCAGGCTTTTCGGGACCAATTCTCCCAGCACAACATGTAGAACCGTCAGCAGGAGAAATGCCACAGCAAGCGAAACCAGATGCACCAGCACCACAGTGTGCCGCCCCGAGATGCCGGAAACTATAGGGCTGATCAGCGCGGCCAGGGTGGCTTCGCCAAGCGCTCCCAAACCAAGACTGGTGAGCGTTATGCCAACCTGCACTCCGGAAACGACGCGATCGAGGTGGCCCAGCAGGTCCAGCACGATCCGCGCGCGGGAATCGCCTTCCTCCACCAGTTGCCGGACGCGCGAAAGCCGCACGGCCACAAGCGAAAATTCCACGGCCGCAAAGAATCCGTTGACAATCACTAGCGCTAGCAGCCCAAAAAGTCGGAGCGCGATCACAATGCCTCCCGGCGATCCGATTCTAGCAGTCTAAAGGGTGACCCACACGCCGGTTTTGCGTGAAGTGCTTTGTTCATTCCCGTCTTTTCCCAAACCAATCGGACCTCACAAAGCGGTTGTTTCAATCTTGGGGCGTGCATTAGAATGCTGCATTCGCCCCCGTGCCCGATGTAAGCGAAAATTCAAATGACACCTGTGAATCCAACGCCGACCAAAAAGCCTGAGTCCACGAAAAAACCGGATTTCGAACATTCGCTGACACGGCTGGAAGAAATCGTTCGAAAGCTGGAGAGCGCCAACCTGTCCCTCGACGAGGCCATGAAGATGTTTGAGGAAGGCGTCCAACTCTCCCGCGAATGCCAGAAGCACCTGGAACAGGCCGAGGGCAAAGTGGAAATTCTGCTGAAGAAGGCCGGCGGCGAGTTGGCGGCCGAACCGTTCGATCCCGAATCCGAGGACGAGTCCTAGCCGGGTCCTGCCGCAAGGCGCGCCCGAGCCAACCCGCCAACCGATGAGTCTCCCCGCATTTTTCGAAGAAGACCGAGCCGCGGTCGATGCCGCGCTCGAGCGGCTAATGCCCGGCGAAGACGTACAGCCGCCCTCCATCCACCGCGCGATGCGCTACAGCGTACAGGCGGGCGGAAAGCGTGTCCGTCCGATTCTGTGTATCGAATCCGCGCGCATTTTTTCCGCTGACATACCGCCGGTTCTCCCGGTTGCCTGCGCTCTCGAATTCATCCACACCTATTCGCTGATTCATGACGATCTGCCCGCTCTCGACAACGACGACTTGCGGCGCGGCAAGCCAACCTGCCACAAGAAATTCAATGAGGCGACGGCCATCCTCGCCGGCGATGCTCTGCTCACTCTGGCGTTCGAAACGCTGGCGAACGCACCAATTGAGCCGGCAAGACGGGTCGCAATCCTTTCCCACGTGGCGGCCTCGGCGGGCACTGTCAATGGCATGGTAGGCGGTCAGGTGGCCGACATCGAAGCCGAGGGAAAGGCCATTGAGCCGGCGGAACTTGAATACATTCACCGTTCGAAAACGGCGGCGCTGATCCGCGCATCAGTCGTAGCCGGAGCAATTGGCGGCGGCGCAGACGATGAAAACGTCGCGCGCCTAAAACGGTTTGGCGAAACGATCGGTTGGGCGTTTCAAGTCGTGGACGACATTCTCGACGTCGAGGAATCTTCCGCTGCGCTCGGAAAAACAGCTGGAAAAGACGCAGCGCAAAAGAAGGCAACGTACCCGTCGCTGTACGGAATCGAAAAATCGCGTCAGTTTGCCGCCGAACTGGAATCGCGCGCCATGGCGGAGATCGCGCCGTACGGCCAGCGCGCCGCACGACTGAAAGAACTCGCGGAAATGATCGTTCATCGCCGGGCGTAGAAGCGGCGAGAAACTGTCTGATCGCAATCGCCGTGCCGTCCAAGCCAAAATCCGTAAAGAAACGCCTCGATGTGCTGGTTGTCGAGCGCGGTCTCGCCGACTCGCGCGAGAAAGCACAAGCGATGATTCTGGCGGGAGAAGTTCGCGTCAATGGCGTGCGAGGTGATAAGGCGGGCGCGCAGGTGTCCACCGACGCGCAAATTGAAATCAGCGGAAATGCGCCAAAATACGCGAGCCGCGGCGGCCTGAAGCTGGAAGGCGCGCTCGAAGATTTCGGCATCGTCGTCATGGAAAAAACGTGCCTGGACGTCGGCGCATCCACAGGAGGCTTCACCGATTGCCTGCTGGCCCACGGCGCGAGGTTCGTCTATGCGGTGGACGTCACCCCCGAACAAATGATCTGGCGGCTGACGCAAGATGCCCGCGTGAAGCAAATTAAAGAGAATGCGCGAAATCTGCGCCCCGAACAGATCCCTGAACCCGTGGACGTGGTAACCGTTGACGTATCCTTTATTTCCGTGGCCAAAGTTTTTCCCGCGGTCGTGTCAACCGCGGGGCCACAAGCGGAATACCTGATCCTGGTGAAGCCGCAGTTCGAACTCGACCGCGGAGACATCGGCCAGGGCGGCATCGTGCGGAACCCATCGCTGCACGAGCGGGCGATCGAACGAGTTCGAACAGCGGCAATCGCACTGGGACTGCACATCGAAGGCGTTCGTCCAAGCCGCATCACTGGAGCGGAGGGCAACCAGGAGTTCTTTCTATACGCGCGGAGGAACCCCGGTGAACCCGAGGCGTCATCGCGATAAAATCAACGAAAATGCTCTGCGAATTGAATGCTAAAGTAGAAACCGCTTTGGATACTCAACCGGTTACAAACAAAACGATTCGAACGGTGGGAATCATCTCCCGCCCACGCCGGGAAGACATTGCTCGCGTGGTACCGCCGCTGGTTGCCTGGCTGCGGGCTCACGGCGCTGAAGTCGTGTGCGATTCCGAGACCGGCGACTGCATCGATTCCCTCGCGGCACAAAGGAAGAAACGCGAAGACGTGCCCGCAGGCTCGGACTTATTGATCGTCCTCGGCGGCGATGGAACGCTGCTTTCCGCAGCGCGCCTGGCGGCCGATCGCCACGTGCCGATTCTGGCGGTGAATCTGGGCGGTCTGGGCTTTCTGACGACGGTATCGCAAGACGAACTCTACCCGATCCTCGAAGAAATCTTCTCCGATCATCCTCGCGTGAGCGATCGCGTAATGCTCCAGGCAGAGGTAATCCGGGGCGGCGCTGTGATCCGCCGGCAGATCGCGCTCAACGATGCCGTGATTAACAAGGCTGCGCCGGCACGCATCATGGACATGGAGTTGCGCGTCAACGGTGAACTGGTCACCACCTATAAGGCCGACGGATTGATCCTTTCCACGCCAACCGGATCGACGGCCTACTCGCTAGCGGCAGGCGGCCCGATTATTTACCCCAGCGTGGCCGCATTCGTTATCACACCGATCTGCCCACACACACTGACCAACCGGCCGCTAGTCATCCCTGACTCCGCAAAAATCGAAATTGATTTCCACTCAGAAGATCCCGCGGTTTATCTGACCCTAGACGGCCAGGTAGGAATTGACCTGGTGCGAGGAGACCACATCGTAGTGCAAAAGGCCCCCGAAAAACTGCGCCTAGTAAGACCCTCGAACAAAACCTACTTCCAGGTGCTGCGAAGCAAACTGAAGTGGGGAGAGCGGTAGGAAAAGAAAGTTAACCACGGATACTCACGGATGAACACGGATAGACCCCGATAAAGTGAGATCTAATTTTAAAACCCCGTCTTCATATATTGTTTAGTTTTGGTTTTTCCGGAATCCGTGTGTATCTGTGTGCATCCGTGGTTTCACTGCTCTTTCATTCCCCGCGGACCAAATCGGCTAGCGTCTCCCTGCGACGGATGGTTTCGAAACTGCGGCCGCTGACCAGCACTTCAGCTGGACGCGGGCGGGAATTGTAGTTGGAAGCTTCCACGAAGCCGTAGGCTCCCGCTCCCCACAAAACCAGCAGTTCGTCCGAGGATACTTCTCCCAATGGCCAGTCCTGCACGAAACAATCGCCGGTTTCGCAGACGGGACCGACGATGTCCGCACGAGTGAGCTTCCCCTTGGCACGCCGCGCGCGCGTGATGGGATGTGTCGCGCCATAGAGCGCCGGCCGCATGAAGTCATTCATCGCCGCATCGACAATAACGAAAGTTCCACCGCGATTGTGCTTGGTGTAGATCACGCGCATCAGGATTACGCCTGCGGGGCCGATCAGCGAACGGCCGGGTTCGACAAGCAGATGGCAACCCAGCGGACGTACCACACGAGCCAGTTCCGCCGCGTACGCTGCCATTGCCGGAGGCTTTTCGCCTGTGTAACGAATGCCCAAACCACCTCCGCAATCCAGATAGCGGAGCGCGATGCCTTCGCGCTTTAAATCGCGGACAAACCCTGCCAGACGCGCCAATGCGCGGCGATATGGCGCAAGCGTAAGGATTTGCGAGCCGATGTGCGCGCTGATTCCCTGCCACTGAATCCACCGCGAGTCTTTGTGTTGAAGGTAAAGCCGCCGCGCACCTTCCCAATCGATGCCGAATTTGTGGCGGTGATGTCCGGTGGAAATGTGCGGGTGCCCGCCGGCCTTAACATCAGGGTTAACGCGAATCGACACCGAGGCGGCGATCCGGAGCCGCGATGCCTCCGAGGCAAGCAGGTCCAGTTCGGCCGGTGATTCCACGTTGAACAGCAGAATTCGCGCGCGCAGCGCTTCGCGAATATCTTCGCGCGACTTGCCAACGCCGGAAAAGACGATGCGGTTTCCCGGCACGCCGATGCGCCGCAGGCGATACAGCTCTCCGGCGGAGACAATATCGAACCCGCTGCCCAGCGCAGCAAAAACGCGCAGGATGCCGAGATTCGAATTCGCCTTCACGGCATAGCAGATCGTATGGGGCAGCGTCCCGAACGCGGAGTCCATGCGGCGATAGGCCTGCTCAATGCTGGCGCGGCTGTAAAGATAGGCTGGCGTTCCCACCTTCTTCGCAACGTCCTCCACCGCAACGCCTTCACAAAACAGGCGCGCGCCACGATAAGAGAAGCCCGGCGTATAGCTCACCGGATCGAGGGCTTCATGGTGAGGGGAACGAGAGGCGGGCGCGCTCACTTGACCTTCATCACGACGAGCGTGCGGTCGTCCGTGATGGCTCCTCCCTTGGTGTATTCTTGCACCACTTCCAGGATACGATCAGCAATTTCGGCCGCAGTGAGATGCGTATTCTGCTCGAGGATTTCCTTCAGGCGTCCGCCTCCTAAAAATTTTCCTTCGCGATTGGCAGCTTCGGTGATTCCGTCAGAATAAAACACCAGAATGTCGCCGTGGGTGAGCTTGACGCTCCACTCGTCGTAAGTAGCGTCATCAAAAATGCCGATCGGGAAACCCACCAGTTTGATCTGCTCGACGCGGCCGTCTTTGTACAGCAGTGGCTGCGTCTGCCCAGCGTTGGCCACGCGCAGCCTGTGGCGTCCCTTTTGCCAGGTGGCAAAGCAAATCGTCATGTAGCGGCCTTCGACACGGCGGTCACAGACCAGTTGATTCAACTGGCGAAGAAGTTCCGCTGGCTGCAGCTTGTGCGGCGACAGGCTGCGAAGAATGCCTGTAGCAACTGCGCCGTAGAGCGCCGCGGCGCTGCCCTTTCCGCTCACGTCTCCCAGCGCGATGCCCAGTTGCTGCGTGCCATAGGCGAGAAAATCGTAGAGGTCGCCGCAAACCTGGCGGGCGGAAATAATTCGCGCGGCGATGTCCAGGCCAAAATCGACCGTGGGCACGGGCCGCAGCAAAGCGTTCTGCAAGCGCTGCGCGGCGGTAAGCTCGCGATCCATGCGGGCTTCGTCGCGCGCGAGTTGCTCGTAAAGGCGCGCGTTTTCCAGCGAAACGGCCAGATGGGCGCCCAGGATCGTAAGCGTCTGCACGTGGTCTTCGGTAAAGTAATTCGTCTGCGGACTTTCCAGGTCGAGCACGCCCACGACGCGCCCCTTGTGAATCATGGGAATCGCCAGCTCCGATCGCGTTTCGGGATTCACCATAATGTAGCGCGAATCCGTGGTGACGTCCGGGACACGAACGGGCTGGCCCGTGAAAATCGCCGCGCCCACAATGCCTTCGTTCGTGGTGACGCGCAGTTTTCCCTGAGCGCTCTGGCCGTATTTCACGTCCAGGCGGTGGCGGTAAACGTTGGTAGCCTCGTCATAGAGCAAAATGCCCAGGATTTGATAGTTGATAACGCGCTTCACCAGTTCCGCGGCGCGGCGCAGCAATTCCTCAACATCGAGAATCGAATTGGCTTCCCTTCCCACTTCGTTGAGGACCAACAAAGTATCGGCCTGGCTGCGGACGCGTTCGAACAAGCGCGCGTTATCAATGGCGACCGCGAGGCGGCTGGCCATTAGCGTCAGGACGCTTTGCTGATCTCGCGTGAAGTAATCGACCTGCGTGCTCTGGATATCGATCACGCCGATGGATTGGCCCTTCACCACCAGAGGAATTACGAGCTCTGAGCGAACCGAATCAATGATGTTGATGTATCGCGGGTCTTCACGGACATCGGCGACGCGAACGGCGCGACGTGTCGCAGCCGCCGTTCCCGTGATGCCCTGCCCCATGGGAATCTGCCAGTCTTTGCTTGCCTGTTCCCCGTAACCGATAGTGAAGCGGTGGTACAGGCGCTGCGTGGACTCGTCGAGCAACATCACTCCGAAGATTTCGTAGTCCACCATACGCTTCACCAGCGTGGCGGTCTTCTGCAACACCTCGTCGAGGTCCAGCGAAGAGTTGATTTCTTCGCTGAGTTCGACCAGCGTCGCAAGGACTTCCGCGGGCATGTTGATTGGCGATGTCGCCTGAACCGGATCCATAAACTCCAAATGCGCACAACACCCCTGGAAAGCAGAAATGTCCGGCGCAACTCCCACAATTGAGAAATTAGTATAGCAGGAGGCTGATTAGGGACTTATGAAAAAGCTGCAAGAGATTTATTTAACCTTCCTGAAATCAGCAGCTTGCAATAAGAATATTTTTTAGTAGGATCCTGCGGCTGACGGGCCGCCGGGCCCCTCTGGAGGAGCCGCGCCCGCGGCCTGTTCCATGATTTTCACGCTGGCGCTGGCTCCGATCCTCGTTGCTCCCGCACAAACCATCTTCTTCAAATCCTCAAAACTGCGCACGCCACCGGCAGCCTTAACGCCGATTTCAGAACCTACGACCGAGCGCATCAGCGCGACGTCTTCCGCCGTGGCCCCGGCGGTGCTGAACCCCGTCGAAGTCTTGACGAAATCGGCCCCGGCCTTCTTGCTGGCGACGGACCCGCGAACCTTTTCCTCGTCGTTGAGAAGCGCCGTTTCCAGAATCACTTTGCAGATGGCGCCGCCGCGATGGCTTGCCTCGACGACTCCGCGAATATCGGCTTCCACGATTTCATCCTGACCCGACTTGAGCGCGCCGATGTTGATCACCATGTCTATTTCCTGCGCACCCTGCTTGATGGCTTCCTCGGCTTCGTAAATTTTCACTTGGGGCAGCGTCGCTCCGAGAGGAAACCCAACCACGGTGCATACTTTGACTTTTATGCCGCGCAGCAGTTCGGCTGCGAGAGCCACATTCCAAGGATTGACGCAGACCGAGGCGAAACCGAAGCGCGCGGCTTCCTCGCAGAGTTTTTGAACTTCTTCCCGGGAGGCGTCCGGCTTCAGCAGAGTATGATCAATTAGACCGGCAATGCGTTCGAGTTCGCGCTGATCCACTGTGTTTTGTCCAGCAAAACTATTTCGATGATAACACGGGGTTATCGGCTTCCTAAGAGGGCGGAAGCGACAGTACGCAGACATCCTTGAGGTTGCGATACCGTTCAGCATAGTCCAGCCCATATCCGACGACGAACTCGTTGGGAATCTGGAAACCCACGTAGTCCGCCTTGACGTCCTTCTTGATGCGCCGCTCCGGTTTATCCAGCAGAGCCGCAATTCGAATCGACTTGGGCTTGCGCTGCTGAAGCACACGCAACAGATAGCCCAGAGTGAGCCCGGTATCGAGAATGTCTTCGACCACGATGACGTTGAGCCCCTCGATGCTGGTGTCGAGGTCCTTGATGAGCCGGACTTGGCCGGAGGTATGGCTGCCCTTGCCGTAACTGGACACGGCCATAAAATCGAGCGAAACATCGACGCGAATCTGGCGAATCAGATCGGAAAGAAAAATCGCCGCGCCTTTCAGCACGCCGATCAGATGCACGCGCTGGCCCTTATAATCCTTCGAAATCTGCATGCCGATCTCGCGCACGCGCTTCTGCACCGCGCTGCTGCGCAACAGGACTTTCAAATGCTCCTGGCCGTGTGTTTGCACTATGAGCTACCCCCGCTCGGGAGCGGTTACTCTAGCGCACGTGCTAGCAAAGCTCAAGCCACACTGAATGCTCCGTCAAACCGCGACGGTACTCCGGCGTAACCACATTCATGTTCATCGTTGAAGGCAGTGCCATCGGCGTGGCAATCTTAACTCTTCCTATATGACCACATCTCCTCAGAATTCGAATATCTGGCCTGAAAGCCGTGTCTTGGTGACAGGGGCCGCCGGATTTATAGGTAGCGTTCTGGTGTGGGAACTCAACCGGCGAGGATGTTCGAAAGTTGTAATTGCGGACACGGAGGCGCAAGGAGAAAAAAAACGTAACCTGGCCGGATTACAATACCAGGAGTTTGTTGCTTCGGGCGACCTGCTTCCGCGCCTATCGGCTGGCGCGCTTGGAAAATTTGACTTCGCCTTTCACCTTGGCGCATGTTCCTCCACAACTGAAACGAATGAGAAGTATTTGCGTGAAAACAATTACGAATACAGCCGGAACTTTGCGGAGTGGGCGCTGCAAGAAGGTGTGCGTTTTGTGTACGCCTCCTCCGCAGCGACCTATGGAGACGGTAGCGCAGGCATGGATGATACCGACCCGAATCAACTGGAAAAATTGATGCCGCTGAATCTCTACGGTCAATCGAAGCAGTGGATGGACCTTTATGCGTGGAAGCATAAATGGCTGGATCGCATCGTCGGACTAAAATACTTCAACGTCTTCGGTCCAAACGAAAATCACAAGGGAGATATGCGGAGCCTGGTCTGCAAGAGCTACTTGCAGGTGCTGGAAACTGGAGTGATCCATCTTTTCAAGAGCCGCCGACCGGAATACCGCGATGGAGAGCAAAAGCGCGATTTCCTCTATGTTAAGGATGCCGTCTCGATGACGCTGCACCTTGCGGCAAATCCGTCCGCGAATGGCATTTTTAACATCGGGTCGGGAAAGGCTCGTTCATGGGTCGAATTATCCAATGCCGTATTCGCAGCACTCAAACGAGAGCCGCGTATCGAATTTATCGAAATGCCGGAGGCTATCCGCGATAAGTATCAATATTTTACCCAAGCGGATATAGGAAAGCTGGTCTCGACAGGCTACTCTATGCCGATTACGCCGCTGGAAGATGCTGTGCGCGATTATATTGTGAACTACCTGATCCCGAACGCTCACTGCAGCATTAACGACGCTTCAGTATGACCCTAATCCCACTTTTGGGACGCAGAGTCACCGTGGGAAGCATCTCGATCGTCTGGCCAGGAATGAGGTCGATCTGAAATCTTTGCGCGATGGTGGCCAGCAACAGCACAGCCTCCATCATCGCAAACCCCGCGCCGATGCAGACTCTAGGCCCCCCGCCAAAAGGAAAATACCCGAATCGCGGCAGCGCGCCGTTTCGAACGTCGCCGGCACTCCAGCGTTCGGGGTCGAATCGCTCAGGGTCCGGGAAATACCGGGCGTCGTGGTGCATCAGAAGCTGAGACATCAGAACATTCGTTTGCGCGGGCAGTTCAAACTCCCCCAGCCGGAACGGCTTCAGCGCACGCCTCCCGATGATCCACACCGGCGGGTAAAGGCGCATCGACTCACGTAGCACCATGTCTGTGTAGGGCAATCGAGGCAGGTCGGTCGGAGTAGGCGCTCTGCCTCCGAGCACTTGATCCAGTTCAACCCTGAGCTTTACGGCGACCTCGGGGTTACGCCCCAGCAGCAGCCACGTCCAGGAGAGCGCGTTGGCCGTGGTGTCATGGCCCGCCAGGAACAGCGTCATGATCTCGTCGTGAAGCTGCTTGTCGGTCATGCCTACGCCCTGATCGTCCTGCATCTGCAACAAAACACTGAGCAGGTCGCCGGACATTTGTCCGCTGGCGCGGCGCTGCCCGATGATTCCATAAATCACCCGATCCAGCTGCCGGACGGCGCGTTGCAGCCGTTTATTGGTGGGGATGGGAACAAATTTGGGCAGAAGGAACGCAAATCCCGCCTGACGCATGAATTTTCGCATCAGGAAGTCCAGAGCGGATCCCACGTCCTCGGCCTCATGGGAGACATCCGTATCGAATAGCGTCTTGGCCACAATATCCAGGGTTAGGTGCGACATGGCTTCATGAATATCGATCATTTGGCCGTCCTGCCAGGAAGCGACTATCTTCTCTGCAAATCTGACCATGACTTCGGCGTAGGCTCCAATCCGGTCCTGATGAAAGGCAGGCTGGACCAGCTTGCGCTGCCGCCGCCAGAATTCACCCTCGCTGGTCAGTAGTCCATTGCCCAAGACTCTGCGTAAGGCTCTGTAATCTTTGGACTTCTCAAAGTTTTGGCTCTGCGTGACCAGGACGGACTCGATGTATTCGGGCCGATTGATGAAGCACATGGGCACGCCCAGGAAGCGCAAAAAGACGATGTCGCCATACTCCCGGACGCATTTGGTGAAATAACCGACGGCATCGCCTCGGGGTTCGAGCACATTTCCCAAAATGGGAAGGCCTTTGGGGCCAGGAGGCAGTTTCGAACGCCTCTTTGAGAGACTCAACGGTTCGCTGGGGGATTTTGGCTTCACTGGAGGATTTTAACCTCGATCACGGACAATTTCAGGAGAATTACCAGTTCGGAAAGTGCAAATATTAAGCCCGTTCAACTAATTTTCAAATCCCTGTAACAAAAAGAATGAATTGTCACTAGATAATGGGCTGGTCTATGATCTTGACCGCTACACGTAGACCGCGAGCAGCAATCGGAGTGACCGGGCTGCCAGGGTACAAGAAATTAGGGGGGGTGTAAGACAATGAGACACCAAACCAGCCGTTTTGTGCGCTTAGGTGCTATAAGCTTGGCAACTTTCATGCTTTTGCTGGTTAGCCGCCCTGCTTCGGCGCAAATCTCGGGCGGACTGGCGGGAATTTCAGGAATCGTTCGCGATCCGACTGGGGCGGTCGTCCCCGACGCTCAAGTAATGATTTCCAATGCATCGAAAGGCGTCAATTTAGAGCTGACGACGTCGGGAGGAGGCGTTTTCAATGTGCCTTCCCTGCTCCCAGCGACTGGTTACGGGGTGTCCGTGGAAAAACAGGGCTTCTCCCATTACGAAGTCAAAGATATTGAGCTAACGGTTGGCCAAGATTTAAATCTAGTTATTTCACTTTCCATCGCTGGTGCAAATGAGCGAATTGAGGTGATTGGCACGGCACCGCTGGTCGACACCACCAAAACCGATGTTTCCCAGGTGATCGGCTCGCAACAGATCCTGGACCTGCCGATCAATGGCCGCCGCGTCGATAGCTTCGTGCTGCTGACCCCTAGCGTCACCAATGACGGCAACTTCGGGTTACTCACCTTCAACGGCATAGCGAACGGGAACAGCTTCCTGCTCGACGGCAACGATTCCACCGATCAGTTCTGGGTCGAGAACAACGGCCGCACCCGCATTGTTTCGCAAATCTCTCAGGATGTGGTGCAGGAGTTCCAGGTGGTCTCCGCGGATTATTCTGCGGAATATGGCCGCGCCAGTGGAGGCGTGGTCAACACGGTCACCCGCAGCGGGACCAACGATCTTCACGGCACGGCCTATACGTTCTACCGCAACCAGAACATGCTGGCCCGCGACGCGTTTTCGACCTTAAACTACGTCCCCAATCAATGGCGTCTCCAGTCCGGTGCCAGCATCGGGGGCCCAATCGTCAAGAATAAGTTGTTCTTCTTTGTCAACGGGGAGTTTACCCGCATCAACTTTCCGCTTCAGGATACCATTACGAACACAACCATCGATCCCGTCAATCAAGTTTTCTTGCCCTATAACGCATCGACAAATCCGCTCGGCTGCAACCCTACGATAGCAACTGCGGCCCAGTGCTCCGCCATCAACGCGCTCCTTCCTCGTTTTTTCGGCTTGATTCCCCGCACCGTCGCTCAGGACTTGGGTTTTGCGAGGATCGACTATAATCTCTCGAAGAACAACACGTTGAGCGCCAGCTTTAATTACATGTGGTTTGCGACGCCAAATGGTCTTCAGAACACGGTGGCCGTCTCAACCAGTGGCGCAGGGGTCAATGGTAACGGCAACGATTATGCGCGCACGCGCAACGGAAAGTTTAGCTGGACGACGATCATCGGTTCCAACATGGTCAACCAATTCCGCTACGGCTACAATACGGACCTGGAGGGCGACAACGTAAACCCGGCGCTCAACGGAGGCCTCGGCGCGCTGGCTCTCTCCGCGGCGGGTGTGACCCTCGGATCGATCAACTACCTCCCGCGCGTCGAACCGAGCGAAACACGCAATGAATTTGGCGACGATCTCTCCTGGACCAAAGGCAGACACATTTTCAAGTTCGGCGTCGATATCGCCACCACCAACGATTACAGCCTTTTCGCGTTCAACCTGAACGGAAACTACTCGTACCCGAATTTGACCGCTTTCGCTCAGGACTATAGCGCGAATACGACGGGGGTCAGGAATTACACATCCTATACCCAGGCCTTCGGTAGTCCGCGTCTCAATACCAGGATCAACGATTACGATTTTTACGTACAAGACCAGTGGAGGGTGACCGACAAACTGACCGCGACGCTCGGGGCGCGGTATGAGTATTCGCACCTTCCTCAACCAGCAATCTGCAATCCCGCTTTTACCGTCACGTGCAATGTTTATTCTCCTACCAAGAACTTGATGCCGCGTCTCGGCCTTGCCTATCAGATTGATGGCAAGACCGTTGTGCGCGCCAGTTACGGCATTTTCTACGCCCGTATCCCCGGCGCGATGCTTCAGGATTTATTTACCTCCGGCAACGGCGTGGCTGTACCGTCGATCTCATTGACCGGCGCGAACATAGCGACGTACGGGCCGGTCTTTCCGAACATCCTCAGCGCTGTTCCTGGAGCGGGCGGCCCTTCTACAGTAGGCCTTCAGTACGCCAACCCGAACTGGTCCACACCATACGAGGAGCAAGGCACCTTCGGGGTGGAACGTGAAGTGATGCATGACCTTTCGATTACCGCGTCTTACATCTGGAGCCGGGGAATCCATCTACCGAGCGTTACAGATCAGAACCTGCCCACGACAACGACCACATTCACGTACACCATTGACGACGCCAACGGAAACGCCGTGGGGACATACGCTACCCAGGTTTTGCTAGGGGCGCTAAAGGGTGGGACGCCGACGACAGGAATTCGGCCCAATGCAACCGTGGGTGCTCTCCTGGAAGATGGAAACGGCGTCACCAGTTTCTATAACGCCCTTGCCGTACAGGTGAATAAGCGGTTTTCACACGGATTCCTGGCAAATCTCGCCTACACCTGGTCTCACGAAATCGATGACGGCCAAAGTTATGGCCAGTCCACAAACACTTTTTACGGGAGTTCCGCCAACCAGTGGCTGGTCAACGGCAACTTCCAGCTGGACAGAGGAAACGGCCTCGAGGATCAACCCCAGCGTTTGGTGCTGTCCTGGGTTTGGACGCCGGGAAAGATCGTCAATCGCGATGGGGATTTTTATAAATACCTGGTGAACAATTGGGAAATGTCTTCGATCACCACAATCAATAGCTCCAGGCCGTTCGGCAGCCCAACCGTTAGCGTAAGCGGCACGCCCGTACCCGGGATGTACAGCAATTTCTCGTTGAACGGCTACGGCTTCAGCAGCCGAGTGCCGTTCTTGCCTGTGGACAGCGTCTGGCAGCCGGCAAGATACCAGGCGGACATACGCCTGAGTAAGATATTCCCCATTACCGAGCGGTATAAGGTAGCTTTCAACCTCGAAGTGTTCAACATCAGCAACAGTTGGTCGCCAACGAGCATGAATACCAGCGCTTATACGATCACGACACCATCTGGCGGCCCGGCTGGTCCGCTTAAGCCTGTAACGAGCGCTACTCGCGCTGGAACGGGAAGCGGAGACTCCGCCCCTCCCGACGGCACCGAAGCGCGGCGCTTGCAAATCAGCGCCCGGTTTAACTTCTAAAGTTAGGCTACGACAACTTATCGGCGTCCCGAGCGATCGGGGCGCCGTTTTTTTTGCGACGTAGGCTTTTTATCTTGAGCCTGGCGAAGGACAGCCTGTGTGGTTTTGGTTTCCCGCGGTTGACCGACGATGAAAAAATAGAGAGACCGATTCAAATGCTTCCCGAACAAATCGATTTATCAAGCCTGTGAGCCTTCGTGAGGTCGATAAAACCAAAGGTGCACAGGCTGAAACCTATGCCACCAAAATCACTCCACCCAATCCGCGATGAATAGATTGGTCTCGTGCGGGGCTTTTCCATTGCGGTTGGAGGCCCAGACCAGGCGCTTGCCGTCAGAGGAGAACATTGGGAAGGCATCGAAATCTGGGTGCGTAGTCACCTGCTCCAGGCCCGTTCCGTCCACATTGATCAGATAGAGATCGAAACCGCTGGGGTCTTTCTGGTTGGCCATATTCGAGGCGTAAATAATTCGTTTGCCGCCAGGAAGAAAATAGGGCGCAAAATTTGCAGCACCGTTGCGCGTGATCTGGCGCTTGTGGCTGCCATCGGCGTCCATCACCCAAATTTCCAGGTTGCCGGGACGGATTAATCCGCGCGACAGCAGGTCCTTGTAGTCGGCGATCTGCTCCGGCGTCTTCGGCTGTTCCGAGCGGTAGACGATCTGTTTGCCATCATCGGAAAACCAAGCACCGCCGTCGTACCCAAGCTCGTGCGTCAACTGGCGCACGTTGCTTCCGTCAGCATTCATTGAGTACACGTCCAGATCCCCATTGCGCATGGACGTGAAGACGATCTTCTTGCCATCGCGGCTAATGGTGGCTTCCGCGTTGTAGCTTCCAGTATTGGTCAGGCGGCGCAAATCGCTGCCGTCGAGCTTCGCCGTGTAAATTTCGTACGAACTGTAAATCGGCCAGACGTAGCCGTGGGAATAGTCCGGCTTCGGGGGGCATTCGGGACTCGCCCCGTGCGTCGAGGAAAACAGGATGCGTTCGCCGGCCGGGAAAAAGTAACCGCAAGTGGTGCGTCCCTTCCCTGTGCTGACCAGCTTTGGCTTCGCGGGCTTTCCGTCCGGCGTGTCGATAGGCATCGTATACATCTGATCGCATGGAACGCCTTCGCCCTGATGCATGAAGATCAGGGATTTGTCGTCGGAGGAAAAATATGCCTCGGCGTTGGTGCCGCCAAACGTAAGCTGGCGGACGTTGCGCAGGTGCTTTTCGGAGGGAAGGCTGAGCGAGGTAGTTGGTTGCGTATCCCTTGGCGTTTGGGCATGGCCCGCGACAAGTGCGGAGCCTGTTAGCAGCGCAACAAGAAATAAAGTCCGGGCAAATTCCGATTTGGGCATGGATGGTTTCGATCTACTTTCTTTGTTCGAGCTTCACGGTTGCGGTGATGGGCTTGCCATCGCGCAGCACCTTTACTTCAACTTCATCGCCGATCTTGCTGCGGCGCAGGGCGTCGGTGAAATCGTACAAATTTTTAATGGGCGCTGCGCCGAATTGCACCAGGACGTCGCCGGCCTTGAATCCGGCCTTTGCCGCAGGCGATCCCGGTCGAACGTCAGAAAACTTCACGCCGCTTTCCTCTTCCTGTCCAAAATCCGGAATCGAACCGAAGTAAGGGCCGTAGCCTCCACCTCCTCCGCTGGTGGTGTGGTCTCCGGCATGGTCGTCGACGACTGTTACGAACGCAGTCCGCTGCTGCTCGGCGTCCAGTTGCACGGCGATGTCATCGACGAAGTCGAGAAGGCGCGCGGCGTCGGTGGCGTTAATCTTCCCCCACGTGTCGGACGGTTTGTGATAATCGGCGTGCAGCCCGGAGAAAAAGAAAAGCACGGGAATCTTCTTCGCGACAAATGATGTGTGATCGCTGGCGGAGTAGCCTCCGGCGGAATATTCGATTTTGAACGGGAATTTCGCCTGCTCCTGTTCCAGCAGACTCTTGAAGTTCGATCCCGTACCCACGCCTCCGATGTAAACCTTGTCGTCTTTAATCCTGCCGATCATGTCCATGTTAATCATGGCCACGGCTTTGTCGAGCGGCAGCGTCGGCTCCTTCACCCAATCGGCGGAGCCAAGCAGGCCAAGCTCTTCTCCCGCAAAGGAAGCGAACAGAATGCCGCGCTGCAACTTCCCTTTCATGGGAGCGAGCAAGCGCGCCAACTCGAGAACTCCAGCGGTGCCCGAACCATTGTCATCCGCGCCGGGATGGAATTGGCCGATCTGCGACGGAGCGAGCGAACCGTAATAGCCCCGCCCCAGATGATCGTAGTGCGCGCCGATGATGATGTACTCGTCGGTTTTGCCCGGCAAATAGGCGAGCACGTTGCTCACCGTGTCCCGCGTGGTTTCAATATTGACGTTCAGCGAAATTTGAAGATTTGCGGGAAACGCAAAGGATCGCGGATTTGCAGAAGTGTTGATCTGATTTTGAACGTCTGCCAGCGACTTCCCTGCCGCCGCGAACCACGCCTGCGCTACGTCGTTTTTTACCTGCACGAAAAGTATTCCAGCATTTTCTGGCCCGTCAACGCTTCCGAATCTGGTCAGAATGTCTTCTTCCTTGCCGTCCATTTTCCCATTCACAATGATTACCGCTTTAGCGCCATGATTTCTCGCATTGATCGCTTTCGTGATCAACTGGGAATGCTCGGTCATCCCGTGGTTCCCGCCTTTTTCCGTGAATCCTGTAGGCTCATAGCGCAGGACGACAACGATTTTGCCTTTCATATCGAAATTCGCGTAATCGTCATAGCCGAATTCCGCCGCGGACGCCCCGTAGCCGGCGAACACTACCGGACCGCTGACTTCGCCGGAAGATGAGAAACTGAACGGGATAAAATCCTGCTTCAGTTTCAATTCCTTCTTCGCGGCTCCGTTCAACACTTCCAGGCGATTATTTTCCTTGAGCTTTGCTCCGGTGATTACCGTAAACGGTTGAAGGTAGGAGTTCTTCCCTGCCGGCTGCAAACCCAGAGCGCGGAACCGCTGCTCGATCAGAGTGGCAGCCCGGGTGAGGCCGGGAGATCCGTCGCCACGCCCCTCCATCGCAGGAGTAGTGAGCGCCTTGATATCTTCGATATAGCGTTTGGGGTCGGCGGAGTCCGCGGAAACAGAAACAGCCGCAGAAAGAAATACAAAAGTCAGAAGTACGGCGCGTTTGTGCATACGATACTAAAATCCTATGCCGCACCGGGAACCCTGTCAAATCAGCAAGGGTCCACTCTCAAAATGACAGTTTCAGGCGAGCGCTGACGCTGCGCTGCGGGGCGATGGCTGTCCCGGAAAAGAGACTCGCGAAATTCAGGACATTGAGCCGGTTGGTGAGATTATTCGATTCGAGTTGCACCGAAATGTCCCTGGTTTCCTTGTGAAGAAGCGTGGCACCCGCCGCGACGTCTAAAGAGAAATTGGGACGAACGCGCCCGGCGGCGAAATTAACCTTGTCCACCACGGCGGAACCGTACTGCGAAATCAGGAATGGAATGTCCGCCGGGCCGCCTAGATCGACCGGCAATCCGCTCCCGAATTCAGAGGTGGCTGCAAACCACAGCCGCTGCGTGGCTTGGTAACGCAGACGCGCGCGAACCGTGTTTCGCTGATCCTGCGAAATGGGAAATTTGCTGGTATCTGAAACGTCCGAAACAGAATCGCCAAGGAACAGGCCTCCGGTGATGGGCCCCTGACCGACGCCTTTCTGATTCGAGTAGCTGATAAATCCGGAGAAGCGTCCCCAATGCGGCACGGCGATCTGAACTTCCTCGCCGTAAATATGCGCCGTGGAAAATGCGATCGGAAAACTGATTCCAGTGTCCAGCAGCGTATCGTCGTCGGAATAATTTTGGAAATCACGGCGAAATACGTTGCCGTCGATTCGCAGTTTACCTGCGAACGATTTCGTGAATCCCACTTCGTAGTAATTGGCGCGTCCCGGCTGAACCGGAAGCCGGAGGACCAGATCGCTCACGGCGTCAAGCTGCGGCGAGCTCGCAAGCAGCAGATTTTCCATGGCAGGAGTCTGAAAAACGCGATCGTAGGAAGCATGGATCAGAAGATTCAGCGACGGAATGTAACGCGAAACCCCGACACGCGGGCTCCAAGCCGATTCGTTCACCACAAATCCATAGTGGTCGAACCGCAGTCCGGCGCTGATGTTCCATTTTCCCAGACGAATCTGATCCTGAATATATGCGGACGGCTCGATGTCCCATCGCCGGTCGCTGAACTGGAATTGCTGCTGCGTGCCCGGGTCGAACTGCGTGGGATCGGTGATCTGGTACTGCAGCGCCTCATGCACGGGATTGAAAATTCCGTCGATCCCGATTTTCCAATCGTGCATACCGTAGTGGCCGGCGAGGTCCGCGCGCACGTATCCTTCGCGGTAGTCGCGATCCTGCGAAATGACAATCGGAGTGGATAGCGCGTTGGAAGAAAGCAACGTGGTTGTATCGCGAACGCTGCCTGCAACACTCAGCAACAAGTCCGGTGTAAATGTATGCGTGTAGTGAAGCTGCCCACTGGTCTCCTGCTGCGAGGCATCCTCGCGCTGGCCCTCCTCTTGTTGAACGAGTTCGTTCGGCACCAGATAGCGAACGGCGTGTTGCGTTACTGACAGAAAGAGTCTGTCGCCGCTGGAGAAATCGCGCTCGTAGGATGCTGAATATCCGCCTGCATTCCCGCGATTGGTGTAGTTGCCCAAAACCGGAGGATCCAGATACCGGTCGGAATGAAATCCATCGCCGCTGACTGAGAATCTGTTTGCACCATACGAATAGAACAAGGCGCCATGAACGGAACCGGTGGAAAAACTGCCGCCCTCGGCGTCAAATTCGCCATGCGGGCCCGGAGGATTATTTTTTGGGGTCGTAACCTCCACCACGCCGCCCAATTTCCGGCCATATTCAGCGGGAAAACCTGCGGTCATTGTGCGTAAGGACTCGACATCGCCCGATTCGAACGGCGGCGCAAACGCCGGCGAGCGATTTTCCGTGAGCGGCAATCCGTCCACCACAAATTGAACATCGTATTCCGAGCCGCGCGGATGCAAGACTCCGTTGGCTTCAAACAACCAGCCGGGCTGGGCGTCCACGGCGGTCAGGATGCCCCGGCCGGGTTGCGCTGATAGCTGTTCGCTGATGGTTTGCGCGCCGATGGTATAAACCGTTCCAGTCCGTTCCGGGTCCACGAGAGTGCTCTCTTCATTAACTTGAAGCTGAGTCTCGACGGGCATCAAGCCCAACGTGACAGAAAGCTGCTGCGGCACGATCGAGCGGATTTCCACCAATTGCGTGGACGTCGCGAAGCCGCTGTGCGCTACGCTGAGACGATACACGCCGAATGCTAGATTCTGGGCTACGTAGTGGCCATCTTCTCCCGCCTGGAAATTCAACTGGAACTGGTTTCCCGTGGATACCAGATCGCCGCTCGCCGCGATGGCCGCTCCCTGCGAATCGTGAACTTCGATGCGAAGCTCCCCGCGATCCTGTTGGGCATGCGCTGAAAAGGAGAGGGCGCACAACGCCGGCAGAAGCGCGATAGCTCGTCGGATGGATCGAATCGTCAATTGATGCGAGTCCTCAGAAAAATTATGCGCCGAGCTAGCCCATGGCAGCCCCGCCCGGCCTGCTACTTAGAATACAACAAGAGGTAATAGGTTTCCCTAGCGAGGCTTTTCGAGGTTTACACGATCCCAATGGCCCAGATCCGCGCCCGCCTCGTACGTGCTCTGGCAGAACTCGAGCAGCGTATCTCGCGGCGAATCCGATGCGCGCACATCATCGTACATCAGGAAGATTTCGCTCATCTGTTTGTTGTAAAAAGCCTTTGCGGGGCGCACGGGATGTTCGCCAAAACCGGCGGGCTCCGGCGCGGCGTAGGCATAAAAGGCGGCGCCTTTCATTTCACCGCCGCCGGGCCAGAATCCCACGCTGATCACTTCGTGGGAGTAGGCCTCGCGAGTGATGCTGTCCGCGCCGGGACGCTCCGGCGCGCGTTTTCCGGAAAATCGCGTCACGGCAAGATCGAAGCTGCCCCAGAAAAAATGGACCGGGCTCGATTTTCCAACGAAGCGCGATCGAAATTCCTTGAACACGGAATCCACGTTGACAAGAATGCGCAAGAACCTGTGCGCGTAAACAGGATCGTAGGACGCATGCGTGCGGTCCTGCTCGAACCGAATCGGGTTGGGGACTTCCGAAGGCATATTCCAGATTTTCGCTTCGATGCCAAGAGAGCCAAGGAGCCCCATAAATTTGGAATGAAAATCGGCAACCGATTGGGCAACCAGCGGCATGCTTCTGTTTTCCCCATCCGTAGTTGAGATATCGAGCTTGTGGTCGATGAAGTCGAACTGGATTTCAAACGATCTGTCACCGTAGGGAATCGGAGAGGTCGTCAGCCCTCGCGCGCTTACGTACAGCGCGACTTCCCACCAGTGGTTAACGCGCGGACTGAGCGCCAGGCGCACCTTTCCGACTATCTGCGTCCACATATGCAGCGTCGCATAGGTATCCGCCCATTCCGATAAAGGAAGCGCTGGCCACGCCTCGGATCGATCCACTTTGACTCCTGTTGCGCACATGAGGTTATTCCTCCCGCAGAATGACTTGTACCACAGTTCGCGGCTTTGGTTACACGTTCAATCGTTTTAAGCCGCTGACGAATGGGTTCCCGCGTTCATAGTAACGGTAATCCCGGTGGGCCTCCCGTGAAATTCCAATTCGAACGCTGACGCCGACATAGCCAGGTCGCTTCACCGCTGTACCCAGCCATAGAGGACCTTCGTCACATAAATCGATGCCATCGTAGCGCTTATCGATGTCCATCGCTTTTGCCAAACGACCAGGCCCGCGCGTCAAGTCCACCAGACGTTGCGTCACGCGATTCGCCTCCATGATCGCGATTCCCTCCAGCGGCTCAACTGCGCGAATCAGTACTCCCGCGCCCACGCCGGCCTTTTCGCTGGAGACATTCATCATGAAGCAAGAGCCGTACGTGAAGTACACGTAGCAGCGCCCGCGTTCGAGAAAGAGCGACCGATTTCTGGGAGTCTCACCGCGAAACGCGTGAGCTGCCGCGTCGCCAACTGGATACGCCTCGGTCTCCACTATTCGGCCGCTCATTCGACCGCGCGGAGAATCATGCACGAGCGTCTTGCCGATCAAATAGCGCGCAAGACGAAGCGTGTTCACGGGCAATTCCGAGCGGCGCAACCGGCGGATATCGAGAGGAGCTTCTGTCTTAGGTTTGCCAATCAATTCAGTCAACCGGCTTGACATTTTCCATGAGCGCAAAAAATCCCTCGGCCAATGTCGGGTGAATATAGACTGCGCCCTTCAAGAGGGTATAGGGGAGATTGCCCAGCATCATCGTATAGAGGATGTGAATCAGTTCCCCGCCCTCCACCGACAAAATCGTGGCACCCAGTATTCTGTCGGTCGAAGCATCGATAATAATTTTCATCAGCCCGGCCGTCTCGTCGCGTTCGATGGCGCGGGCCACATGGGTCATCATCACCTTTCCAATTTTGAGTTTGTAACCTTTTGCCCGAGCTTCCCTCTCGGTCAGGCCGACTCCTCCCAACTGCGGGTCGGTAAATAGGCTATAAGGGACAATCCGATGATCGATGCTTAAATTTTTCCCTTGCGTTAAATTGGCGTCGACGATTTGAAAATCGTTGTACGAAATATGCGTGAAGGCCGGCCCGCCCTTCACGTCACCCAGAGCCCAGATGCCGGGAACATTGGTCTCCAGTCTGCCGTTCACTTTTATGTAGCCGGACTTGCCCGTTTCGATTTCCGTGTGTTCCAAACCAAGGTCGTCCGTATTCGGTTGGCGCCCCGTCGCATCAAGCAGATGCGTTCCTGTGATCGTGGAAGGACCGTTCTTCCCTTCATAAGAAACGAGGATGGATTCACCATTTTGCTCCACCTTCGTCGTCCGGGCATTCATGCAAAACGCAATTCCATCGGCTTCCAGTATCTTCTGGAGTTCTGCCGCCACCTCAGGGTCTTCGCGAGAAACCAATTGCTCTGAACTCTGAATCACCGTGACGCGGCTGCCGAACCTGCGGAACATTTGCCCGAACTCCAGGCCGATATATCCGCCCCCGAGTACGATCAGGTGTCCTGGAACTGCTTCCAGGTCCATGATGTTTTCATTGGTCAGATATGGAATCGTTTCCAACCCCGGAATTGCCAGTTTGCGCGGACGCCCGCCGGTATTGATGAATATTTTTTCGGATTCCAGTTCCACCTCGCCGACAACAATTTTGTGAGTATCCGTGAATCGAGCTACCCCATGATAAAAATGCAAATTCGGCCGCTGCTCCACCTGCTTTTGTTTTCCGCCGCGAAACATTTCGATAACTCTGTTCTTCTGGGCAACAATCGCCGGCAAATCCACGCTCACATCGCTTGCGCGCACGCCCCAGCGGGCGGCATTTTTCGCATAGTGGGCGACCTGCGCGCGTTGGACCATCGTTTTCGTAGGCGAACAGCCGGTGTTAATGCATGTGCCGCCGAGATAGCTCTTTTCGATGAGCGCCACCTTCCATCCGAGGTCAGCAAAACGAAGTGCAAGCGGGACTCCAGCCTGTCCCGAGCCGATGATGATCGCGTCGTATTTCATGGGGACTCCTACGAGCTTTTACGAATTCATGGGGATTGTATCAGGGATTGAGGAATCTACTCGATGACCAGCAGCAGGTCTTTCGCTTCGACTTTATCGCCCACGTTCGCAAGTTTTTTGGTCACCTTGCCGTCCATTGGTGCGTAAACAGTCGATTGCATTTTCATCGCTTCGAGAACGAGCAGCCGGTCGCCTTTCTTCACTTGTTGGCCCACTTCGACGACGATGCTCGAAATGGCACCAGGGATTGGCGATCCGACTTGACCCAATTCGCCGGGTTCAGCCTTGGGGCGCGCCTGTACCGCCGCCTTCAAGGCGTTATCGCGAATCGTCACTTCGCGCGGCTGGCCGTTTAATTCGAAAAATATCGTGCGCGTGCCGTCGGGATGCGCATCGCTAACCGTGAGCAGTTTCACGACCAGCGTCTTGCCCGGTTCCAGCTCTACCGAAATCTCCTTGCCCTGCTCCAATCCGTAGAAAAATTCCGGCGTCGGCAAAACTTCCAGGCTCCCGTATGCGGATCGAGCCCTCGCGAATTTCGTAAAGACATCCGGATACATCAAGTAGCTCATCAAGTCCGATGAAGAAATCTTCTGCTCCGTCTTCTTTTCGACGACGGCCTTAGTCTGCTCGAAATCCACTGGTACCAGATGCTCGCCCGGCCGTCCGATCACCGGCTTCGCGCCACGCAGGATCACGGATTGGAATTTAGACGGCCAGCCGCCATCAGGCTCACCGAGCGCGCCCGAAAACATCTCCACCACGGAATTCGGCAGCGTCAGATTGTGATCGGGGCCGAGGGCTTCCAGATCTTTCACCGTCATGTGATGGCTGACCAAGAAAATCGCCAGATCGCCCACAACTTTGCTGGACGGCGTCACCTTGACGATATCTCCGCAGGCGAAATTGACTTCAGCATAAGTTTGCGCGATCTCATGCCAGCGCGCACCCAGCCCCATGGATTCAGCCTGCTCGCGCAGGTTCGTATATTGCCCGCCGGGCATTTCGTGAATGTAAACTTCCGCCGTACCTGCCGGGGGCGCATTGTCGAACGGGCGATACCACGTGCGCACGGTCTCCCAGTAATCGGCGTAGGCGTTAAGCGCGTCGAGGTCGAGGCCCGTGTCGCGCTCGGTATGCTGCAGCGCGGCTACAACGGAGTTCAAGTTCGGCTGGCTCGTCGTGCCGCTCATCGACGCGACTGCCGCATCCGCCGCGTGTACTCCCGCTTCCGACGCCTTCAGAATCGAAGACGCATTAATCCCGCTGGTGTCATGCGTGTGGAAGTGAATCGGCAGGCCAACTTCCTGCCGCAGCGCTGTAACCAGCCGCTGCGCCGCATAGGGTTTGCATAGTCCGGCCATGTCCTTGATGCTCAGGACATGCGCGCCCATTTTCTCCAATTCTTTGGCGAGGCGGATGTAATAGTTCAGCGAATATTTTTCACGCGCAGGATCGAGCAAGTCTCCGGTATAGCAAATCGCAGCTTCGCAGACTTTATTCGTCTTCCTCACCGATTCAATCGGAGCCTTCATGTTCGGCATCCAATTCAGCGAATCAAAAATCCGAAAGATGTCGATGCCCTGCGCCGCCGCTTCGAGGATGAATCCTTCCACGACGTTATCCGGGTAAGCCGAATAGCCCACGGCATTCGCCGCACGGAACAACATCTGAAAACAAATATTCGGAATCGCCTCGCGCAAAATCGAGAGCCGCAGCCACGGGTCTTCCAACAGAAAACGCATCGCCACATCGAACGTTGCCCCGCCCCACATCTCCAGGCTGTAGAGATTGTGCAGCTTGTGCGCCACGAAATTGGAGATCGCCACCATGTCGTGGGTGCGAACGCGCGTGGCCATCAGCGATTGATGCGCATCGCGGAACGTCGTGTCGGTAATAAGAAGCTGCTTCTGCGAGCGCGTCCACTCCGCGAATTTTTCCGGGCCCAGCTTGTCCAGCATTTGCCGCGTACCTGCCGGCGGGTCGCCCAAAATGCGCTTTGGGATTGGCGCGGGTCGAATCGTCTGCGGACGGGGCTTTCCGGCCACTTCCGGATTTCCGTTCACAATCACTTCGCCCACATAGCTCAGCAGCTTGGTCGCGCGATCCTTCAAGGGCGCGAACTGGAACAGCTCCGGCGTCTCAGCAAGGAAGGAAGTTGTGACACCGCCGGCCTGAAAATGCGGATGATTGATTACGTTCACCAGGAACGGGATGTTCGTCTTCACGCCGCGGATGCGGAATTCACGCAGGCAGCGATCCATCCGGCGGCAGGCTTGCGGAAACTCGCGTCCCCAGGCGGTTACTTTCACCAGCAGCGAATCGTAATAGGGAGTGATGACGGCCCCACCATACGCGGAAGCACCGTCAAGGCGAATCCCGAATCCCGCCGGCGAACGGTACGTTTGAATCTTGCCGTAGTCGGGCAAGAAACCATTAGCGGGGTCTTCCGTGGTCACCCGGCATTGCAGAGCGTAGCCATTAATTTTAATTTCATTCTGCTGAGGCAGGTTCATTTCCGGCCCATGAAGCTTGAAACCCTGCGCGATTTGTATCTGCGACTGCACGATGTCGATCCCAGTCACCATTTCGGTGACCGTATGCTCCACCTGCACACGCGGATTCACTTCGATGAAAAAATATTCGCCGGTTTCGGCATCGACCAGGAACTCGACTGTCGCAGCGCTGTAGTATTTCGATTCGCGCGCGAGTGCAACGGCGGCATTCGCCAATCCCTCACGAATCTTAGGAGCAAGATTCGCCGCGGGAGCCATCTCCACCACTTTTTGATTGCGGCGTTGCACCGAGCAGTCGCGCTCATGCAGGTGAAGCACATTCCCATGCCGGTCCGCCAGAATCTGCACTTCGATGTGCCGCGCGCGGCGAATAAATCTCTCAAGGAAAACAGCGTCATTGCCGAATGCCGCGCCCGCTTCGGCCCGCGCTTCCTGCAAAGAGGCCAGCAGAACGTCGCGATTCAGCGCGACGCGCATGCCGCGCCCGCCACCGCCGAAGGCCGCTTTCACCATCAGCGGATAGCCGATTTTGTCGGCGATGCTCAAGGCATCATCTTTTGCGGTAATGGGTTCGGGCGTCCCCGGCACAACGGGCAGACCGGCTTTCTCCGCCAGCTTCCGCGCTGCCGTCTTATCTCCCAGCAGATCGAGCAGATCGGCGCTAGGCCCAATGAACGTAATCCCTGCGGCGTCGCAAGCGCGTGGAAGCGCCGGATTCTCAGACAGAAAACCGTAGCCCGGATGAATGGCGTCCACGCCGTGCTCTTTCGCAAGGGCGACGATGCCTTCCACGTCCAGATATGCCTGAACAGGACCTTTCCCCTCTCCAACCAGGTAGGCTTCGTCCGCCTTGAACCGGTGGAGGCCGAGCCGGTCTTCATGCGAGAAGATCGCGACCGTGCGAATTCCCAGTTCATTCGCAGCGCGAAGGATTCGAATGGCAATTTCGCCACGATTGAGAGCGAGGAGTTTTTTCATCGACGAGAGAGCCCCGGGCTGATTTCCGGCGCTATTTTACAGGAATGCGGTACGGCGGGTTATGCATCGTTTGAATTCTTAGCATTCCTGTCGGCGTTGTGTTCCAGGTTCAATTCCCAGTGGTGAGGACCACGCGAAAGCGCGCCTTTCCGCTGTGCATCCTCTCGTAGGCCTGCTCAACCTGCTCCAGCGGAAAGACTTCGTTCATCGAGCGCACTCCCGCGAGAACGCTGAAATCGAGGGTATCCTGTGAATCGATGGCGGTCCCCGAATACCATCCCTTCACCGACTGTCGCGCGCCGAGCAGCTGAAGCGGAGATATTTCGAACGGCCCGGCCGCCCCGATCAGCATCAGGGTTCCGTTCACGCCCAATCCTCCAACGACCGCTTTCATGGCGTCCGCATTGGTAACCATCGCGAGGATGACTTTGGCGCCTCCAAATTTGCGAAGCTCCACGGCCGGGTCTTGTGCCTGAGTATCGATGTAATGCATCGCGCCAAGTTGCCGGGCCAGCGGCTCCTTGTCGATGCCACGGGCGATGGCGATTGTCTTGAAGCCCATCTTCGCGGCAAACTGGACGCCCAAATGGCCGAGTCCGCCCAAGCCCAGGATCGCAACGACTTCGCCGGCGCCCGCGCCACTATTTCGAAGGCAATTGAATGTCGTGATTCCGGCGCACATTAGCGGAGCGGCTTCGACGGCAGACAGCTCATCAGGAACCCGCGCGAGCGTTTCGGCGGCAGAAATCATGTAGTCAGCGTAACCGCCGTCATGCGTGATCCCCGTGATCTTTGTGACCGTCTGGCAGGCAAATGTATTGCCATGACGGCAGGCATCGCAATACCCGCAATTTCCCCCGTGCCAGCCTACGCCCACGCGCTGGCCGGGAGTCCAACCAGAAACACCTGCCCCGATGGCGTCAATGATTCCCACCACTTCATGGCCAGGAACGCGCGGATATTGAATATCCGGCATGAGTCCATCCTTCACGAGCACATCGCTGTGGCAAATACCGCAGGCCTGGACCTTGATTCGAACCGATCCGGCTCGTGGCTCGGGGATTTCGCGTTCCACGATTTCGAATGGTCCATTGGGGCGGGAAATTTGAATTGCGCGCATTTTGGGCATAGTGGACTCCTGTGGAATTTCAGACTGCGGTCAAAACTTTGTATTGCTCGTTCGATAGCGGGACCACGGAAAGCCTGCCCTGACGGACCAGCGGTGAATCGGCGAATATTTTGTGGGCTTTGATCTCCGCCAGCGAAATTTGATTCGCCAGCGTTTTCCCAGCTTTGATTTTGACTACAGGATTTTTGGGATCGGACGCATCGACGGAGACGACGGACGCCGTCCCGACCACGCACTTGCGGTCTCCCGTTTCATAAATGATCAGCCGTGCGCCGGGGATCATCTCCCGGAGGTTCTTCACCGCAGCCGGATTGGTCACGCCATCCCAGATGGTGACGGCGTCGCGTTGCAAATCGGCGAACGAGTATTCGGAGGGTTCGGTCTTGAGCAGATAGTCTAAAGACATGTCGCGGGAGCTCCCGGTATCCAGGTTCCCTATTCTAGATGCTGGAAGGCGATAGGCGGTGACACGCGTATTGTTGCTGAATTTCTCGATCAAGCTCCGGTTGTGCTGTCGGATTTGTCTTAAGACCATCCACCGCGCAAATTATTTCGAAGACTTGCGCTCGCGCGTGCCTAACCCAAAATTGCCATGTCAGTTGGATTCGGCGGAACTTAAAGCAATTCGATGGCGGGCAGGCCTACAATTTCTTCCCACTAGCCCATGCAGCCATGGCCTGCCAGTCCGGGTCATCTTTGGATTCGAATTGCCTTCCTCCCGAGTGGGCGTCGCCACCGGCCAGTGGTGATAGAGGATGAGTCAAAAGGCGGCTGTTCATGGGGTCGGAACGGTCTATCAGTCTTGATACGTTCAGGAAGATTCTGTGCGACTGCTCTTCGTTCCAGGTGGTGGCGCCCGGCGACAGTTTCACCAGGTATTGAGGGCCCGTGTTCGAGGCGTGGCAGGCGTAGCAGCGGGCGTGCTCTCCGCGACGCTTCAGGAAGATGGGTTCGACCTTCGCGTTGAAGAATTCGTAATCGAGCGACGGAGTTGGCTTGGCATCCGCCTGCTTCAGGGGCCTTGCGCCGGACTGTGTTGCCGCCAACGCCGCAGACATCACAACAAACATAGCCCCAATTCCCTTGCGCCAGAGTCCAGACATCCTCATCCCCCTCGATTCTCGAAATTCATTTGTAATCTTCATTTCTATGATCCCTCGCAACTCAGGGCAATACGCCGGTATTCATTCGTCCCGGCGCTTCTCCCACAGGAATCCGCGCCACGGCCTTCATCGTCTTTGCGTCAATAGCCGAGACGGTCCTGTCCCCTTCGTTCGCAACGTACACGGTCCTGCTGTCCGGTGTGAACGCGAGCCAGTCGGGCACGCCGCTAATTGCATCATGGCCGGGTATCTCGATTTTTGGCAGGTGGACGCGCCCCATCGGCTTCAGGTCCGGCAGCGAATAGGCGAAAACGGCGTCGTAAGCGCCGCTGATGACCCAGAGAGTCTTGCCGTCGGGTGTGACGCCGATGCCGTGACTGGGCGGGCCGTTGGTCTTTATTTTCGGCTCGTCGTCAGGAAACTTGATTCTGGTGGCTTCCTTCCGCTTTTCGAAATCGATCACCGCGAATCCATCGGTCTCTGTCAACTGCACAAAGATTCGCTTGGGCGATCCGTCCGGGCCATTTTCAATCGTCGGCACCAGCGTTCCCTGATCGAACTTCACTTCCCACGCGGCCTGATCGGTGGTCAGGTCGAAAACCCGTACAAACTTTCCATTGGGCGAAGTCGCCACCGCATACTTGCTGTCCGCCGACACCGCGACATCGTGCAGCCGCGTTTCCGACGGGATTGTCTTATGAATCTCCAAAGTTGACGTGTCGATGACGTCCATCCCTCCGGGGACCTGACCGATGCAAACCAGGACCCACTTGCCGTCCGGCGTCGCGGCCAGGTCATTGGCGTGGCCGGTGATGGGAATTTTCTTTATGACTTTTGACGTCTTGCGGTCCACGACGGTCAGGACATCTTCGACGCCTTCGGAGATGTAAATTTTGCTCCCGTCAGGAGAAATGTCCACCGCCTCCGGTACCTCGACGTTTCGGATCTGCTCCACGACTTTGTTTTTCGCCGGATCGATCACCGAAATGGAGATGCCCGCGTGATTGGTAACGTAAATGCGAACCGACTTCGCCGCCAGCGGCATCGCGAATAGCGCCGCAACGATTGCCAGATGCTTAAATTTCAGAAAGTTGTTTTTCATAGTATTAGTCTCATCTCACATCCCTGCCCAATTCGACTTCAAATGCTACAGCAATAGCGGTTACTTTACCGCCAGCATCTGCAAACGATCCATTTCCTGCGCGGCCTTGAGCACCGAATCGAACCACGCCAGAACTTCTTCCCTGCTCTGCACATAGGGATGGGGCTCGCCCGGCTGGCGCAGCTGAAGCTTAGTTTCCAGTTCCAGCACGTCGTTAATTTGCGGGTGATCCGGCAGCAGCACGCGAATATCGGGAATCTCGCGCATCCGCTTCATGCTGGCAATGTAAGTTTTGGTATAGGACTCCGGAAAATTAAATCCCGTCCCGCCGAGCGTCATTGCCTGATACGGTTTGCCGTGGTCGTACACCGTGTAGACCATCGTCAGGCATCCGGGAGTATGGCCCGGAGTCACAAAAAGCTTCACGGTCGTATTGCCAAGTTCGAATACATCGCCATCCTTGAAGACCAGGTCGCGCGGAACGACCGGAAATTTATGATTTGGATTCGGCGTTTCATACACGCCCCAGTCCCCTGCCGCCATGCCAACTTTCGCGCCTGTAGCCTGCTGAATCGCGGCGATTCCCGCGGTGTGGTCCCAATGGCCGTGCGTAATCAGGATATATTTAACATCCTTTGGATTAAGGCCAACCGCTCGCATATTGTCGAGTACCATGGGCGCCGTATAGTCGTACGTCGGATCGATCAGAATCAGGCCCTGATCGGTTTTCAGGATATAGGTGCTCGCCGTTTGCGGTCCCACGTAATAAAGATTGTCGAAAATTTGAAACGGAGCTTTCGCTTCTCCCTCGACTGTCGGAGGAACGTGGATGCCCTTCTTAGCCCAGGGCAGCAAATCGTTATAGTCCACGGGCTTCGCGGCAGGCTTCTCCTGAGCGCCAAGGGGAAAAGCAACCGCGCAAAGAACAAGTAGCCAAATAGCTTTTCTCATATTTCTCATCGATGATTCCTTTCGACAAACCCTTATGTCCAGCGAGTAGCGTCGGCGCTTTCTTTTCGCAAAATTTATGTGACCGATTGTTAAGTGTCAAGCTGCATTTCGGACGCATCCCAAGGCAATGCGGTTACTTGGAGCGCCCTTTGTAACCTTGTGCAATCATCGGCAGCTTATACACATTTCCGTGGCCCACAACGTACAGCGTCTTTCTGTCCTTGCCCGCAAACGCAAGGTTTTGCAGCTTGACGGGTGTCGGAACAATCCCAAGAGCTTGGCCTTTGGGACTGAAAACTTCGACGCCGGCATTGCTGATGCTGTACACGCGGTCCTCGTTATCGATCGCGAGACCATCGACGCCGTTGTTCATGCCCTTTTCGGTTCTCACAATTCCCGCCAGATGCGCGAAATCCCTGCGGTTGGTGACCGTACCGTCCGGCTGCACGTCAAACACGTAAAAATTTTCGGCGGCGGAATCGGCGACGTACAAAAGTTTCTCATCGCGGCTGAGGACAATGCCATTGGGACGAACCAGCTCTCCGGTGGACAGAATCGTTTCCCCGGAAGGCTTGACGTAATAAACGGAATGATCGCGCCTTTGCGGAGCGCCGGGTTCGGTAAAGTAAATTCCGCCGTCCTTAGCCATTGCCAGGTCGTTGGGACCCATGAACGGTTTTCCCTGATAATTATCCGTCAAGAATTTCGCCTGCGCGGGAGGATAGACCAGCGCGATGCCGATACTCGTATTGGCCCTGCGTGTGGCAAAGATGCGGCCCTTGCTGTCCATGGCGAGGGCGGTGACGCGCCAGCGCTCACCGTCCGGGTTATCGGATTTATGCGCGTCGAACAACAACTTGACGCGATCCTTGGCGTCCACAGTGTAAATCCGGTTTTCCGAAGGCTCGGTGAAATACAGAGTGCCGTCCGGCCCGCTGATGGTTCCTTCCGAACTCTTCAGGCCTTCTTTAAGCAGCTTAAATTTTGCACCCGCAGCCACCACACCGGGGATGCCGGGCACGGTTACGGCCACTGGAACTACCGGGGCTTCCTGCGCATAAAGGCAAGACGCAAGCAGGCACGTCAACAGAGCGGCACAAATATTCCAATGGCGCATTGTTTCTCCAGGTTTTCGTTCGATGCGGGCAAGATACCACAGGAAGAATCCATTTGGGCAATAACATTGCTCTCCATTCCCGATTTGCAAGCGTGCTTCGCAAGGTGTTAGGATGCCGCAACTTCAGGAGGGTGAAACTATGTTATCGAGACGTGATGTTCTTCTAGGCGCTGCGGGTTTGGCAGGAGCGGCCGCACTCGCAGGTCCAAGCGAATCCGTTTTTGCGACCGCCCCGATGCCGCGAACGCCTGTAAATTTCAGCGTGCCCAAAGGCGCTTGCGATTGCCACACGCACATCTTCGACCCTGACCATTATCCGTACGCCGCATCGCGCCCCTACACGCCGGAGGCCGCCACCATTTCGGACGTGAACGCGCTGCATCGCGCCCTGCATGTCGACCGCGTGGTCATCTCGCAACCCACCGTATATGGCGAGGACCACACCTGCACGTTGAACGCAATCAAGATCATCGGCAAGAGCGCGCGCGGCGTTTCCGCCTACGTTCCCAACACATCCAGCGCCCGCATCGACGAACTTCATCGCGGCGGCATGCGCGGCATGGTGATCCACAAAATGACCGATTACAAAGACGCCGCGGCCCAAATCGGCGACCGCCCGTGGAACATCGAAGTGTACGTTGGGTTGCAGAATATGGCGGCGTTCAAAGATATGGTTATGGCGTCCAACGCCACCGCGAAGCTTACATTATTTGGAGGAGTTCAAAGCCCCGCCGACATCCATACGCCGCCCTTCCAGACGCTTCTGGAACTGCTGCGCAGCGGTAAAGTGTACGTCGAGCTATCCACGCCGCACCACATTTCGACGCAGGAACCGGGTTACGCGGATACTGACCCAGTTGGAAAAACCCTGATCGCCGCAAACCCGCAAAGAATCACCTGGGGCAGCGATTGGCCGCATGCGAAGACAGTGCGAGGCGGCCCCACCCCCGGCATCGCGCCGCTGGAAAATATAGACGACGCGATCAGCCTGAACTCGCTCGCCCGGTGGAGCTCCGGCGCCGACCAGCTCAGGCTCATTCTCGTCGAAAACCCTGCTCGGCTCTATGGTTTCTGAAACATTGCGAATCGGCATCTAACCTGGGAACGCCAATCTCCCGATTGGCGTTTGTCGGTCCCCTACGGTCGCCAATCGGGAGATTGGCGTTCCCAGGTTTCACCCAGACAACAATTTTAAATTCGGACACCACCAACCGACTCATTCGCTTGTCATCGGTACCTTTTTTCAATACTATTACAACTACAACATCCGGTAAAAAGTATGGAGGCTCTGTGAAGACAACATTCCCCGAAACGAAGACGCCCGGACTGGACCGCCGGTCATTTCTGCGTATCTCCGCCATCGCTGGGGGAGGCCTGCTGGTATCCGCCTACCTAAAGCCATTTGGAGAGGCGCTCGCGCAGGAGCATGGCGGCGGTGGAGTACAAGCCTATGTGGCGATGGCCTTCATTAAGGTCATGCCCGACGGCAGCGTGACGATCATGAGCAAGAATCCCGAGGTCGGTTCGGGCATAAAGACTTCCCTGCCGATGATGATCGCCGAAGAACTGGACGTGAACTGGAAGGATGTAACAGTCGAGCAGGCGGAATTCGATGAAGCCAGGTACGGGCGGCAACGCACCGGCGGCAGCGGCGGAACCCCCAGCAATTATGAGTCTTTGCGGCAGGTAGGAGCGGCGTGCCGCGCGGTGTTTGTCGCGGCGGCGGCCCAGACTTGGAATGTGCCCGAAGCCGAATGCACCACGGCAGGCGGACGCGTAATGCACTCGAGTTCGAAACGCTCACTCGGTTACGGCGAACTTACCTCCAAAGTCTCGACGATGACGCCGCCGGAACTCAGCAAGGTAAAACTGAAAGACCCCAAGGATTTCAAGATCCTCGGCCAGCCGGTCCACGGAGTGGATGTTCCTTCAATCGTCCGTGGGAAACCGATTTACAGCATCGACTTCACCGTCCCCAATATGCTCTGGGCCGTGTACGAAAAATGTCCGGTGTTTGCCGGCAAACCGATTAGCGCCAACCTGGATGAGATCAAGGCCATGCCCGGAGTGCGCCACGCCTTTCTAATCGAAGGCACCAAGGACCTCACTGGCCTGCACGGTGGCGTGGCCATCGTTGCCGACAGTTGGTGGCAGGCGAATGTCGCCCGAAAGCAATTAAAGGTGACTTGGGATGAAGGCGCCACCGCAATGCAAAGCAGCGCGGGCTTTCAACTGGCCGCGGACGAACTTTCCAAGCAGAAACCGCAATTCCCGCTGCGCGTCGATGGCAATGCCGATGCTGCACTAAAAGTAGCGGCGAAAGTCGTGGAAGCGGCGTATACCTATCCGTTCCTATCCCACGCACAGATGGAACCGGAGAACTGCGTCGCCCACTACCACGACGGCAAGCTGGAATTCTGGTCGCCTACACAAACCCCTGGACAGGGGCGCGCGGAAGTTTCCAAAGTCCTGGGCATCCCGCAGGAAAATATCACGATTCACATGCTGCGGTCCGGCGGCGGTTTCGGACGGCGCCTGACCAACGATTACATGCTCGAATCCGGCTGGATTTCGAAAGTAACGGGCGCGCCCGTAAAACTGTTGTGGACGCGCGAGGATGATTTCCATCACGATCTATACCGCCCCGCCGGTTACCACTACCTGAAAGGCTCGCTCGACGTGGCAGGCAACCTGACCGCCTGGAAAAACCATTTCATCAGCTTCGGCCAGGACGGGGATTGGCAAACGCCTCCGGCGCAGGTCGCTTCCAACGAATTTCCCGGCACATTTTTGCCTAATTTCGATTTCCAGGCCTCGCTGATCCCGTCCGGCATCCCGATGTTCTCGCTGCGAGCGCCGGGCAGCAACGCGTATTCCTGGGTGTTCAACTCGTTTATCGATGAGCTCGCGTTTGCGGCGGGCAAGGATCCCATTCAGTTCCGGCTGGACATCCTCAAACTCCCGCCATTCAAGAACCCCACCGCGCGCCCGCCTAATGCCGGCGCTGAGCCGGACATCGTTCCCTCGCGCATGCGCGACGTTCTGCAACTCGTGGCGGAGAAATCCAATTGGGGCAAACGCACGCTGCCCAAAGGCACCGGTATGGGCTTTGCCTGCCAGATCGCGCTGCGCGGTTACTTCGCACAGGTGGCCGAAGTGACAGTGGACGCCAAAAAAAGAGTGAAAGTGAACAAGATGTGGGTGGTCGGCGACATCGGCCGCCAAATCATGAATACCAGCAACGCCGAAAATCTGACTCAAGGCGGCGTCATCGAAGGGCTAAGCCACGCGATGAACTGGGAGATCACAATCGACCGCGGCCGCGCCATGCAGAATAACTTCCATCAATATCAGCCAACCCGAATCAAGAATGCCCCGGCCGAAATCGAAGTGCACTTTATCAGGTCGGATAACCCGCCCAGCGGTCTGGGCGAGCCGCCTCTGCCAGCCTCGATTCCAGCCGTATGCAACGCGATCTATGCGGCTACCGGGGACCGGGTACGGTCGCTCCCGCTCGCGAAGCACGGTTACAGCTGGGCTTAATCAGTCTTTCGAACGGCCGTCCCCGGCTTATTTGGAAGCCGGGGGCGGCGTTACCACCGCCGCAAATTTTCGAATCATCCCGTCGGACTTGCTCAACACATAAAGTTCCCCGTCGCCATCGGCAACCACGCGGACGTCCGCGCGGCCTCCGCCCCACACAACGCCTTCATAATCGGTCTTGAGCAGTGTGCGCGCCAAATCTCGATATCCTGTCGTTGCGGCTCCGCCTCCAGGCAACACGTGGTGCGGGAAAGGCGCGCCGCCTTTGCGCTTGTAGCCCGCAGCCACGACGTCATACATGCGGGTCTTCACCGGGGCTTGGATCGATGTGTCATACGGATTCTTATACATGATCTGGATTTCGTGGATTTGCGCCTGATGGTTGCGCTGCCCGCGAGTAGCAATCAATTCGTTTAGATCGGCGTAAAAGATGCGGCCCGTGGTGATGTCATTGAAAATAAATTTCCCGCGAAGCTGCGGCATCGATTTGCCGCGATAAACGAAACCGCTGCCGATCGAATCCCCTTCCTTATGACTGTAGAGAGCTGCCGGATATACAAGCGCAACCGGCTCATCGATGCCATCGACATGCAAGAGGTCCTTTTCAGGAAACGGTGGAGGCGTGTCCATCAGGCTTGTGGTTTTCCCGGCATTGTCGACGAAAAACTGCTCATTTCCTTCCCGCTCCGCGTAACCGTAATTTGCGCCTTTGGTGACAATCACGACCGCTTCCCAATAGTGATCGCCAATATCGGTTGCGAGAAGGACATTCGATACCGGGTCCCAGGTCATACGATGCGGATGCCGCAAACCGTACGCGAAAATTTCCCCGAGCGCACCGGGAATGGAAACAAAAGGATTGGGATCGGGTCCTGTCGAAGGAATGCGGTATTGCCCGTTCGAACTAAGTCGATCCTGCGGACGCAAATGAATGTCCGGAGTAATTCGCAGAATCTTCCCCATGAAATTATTCAGTTGCTGGGGGAAGAAGTGCTGTGGGCCCGGCGTCTCCCCGGAAGCGCCATCGCCGTGGGAGATGTAAAGATTTCCGTAGTCAGCACTGCCAGGCTTGGCGAGTGGGTCAAATAGCAGGTCGTCCATCGGATGGCTGCGATCGAATGCCACACGCAATAGTTCGCGCGAACTGCCTTCGAACGTGGCATTGCGAATATTCGTATCCGTCCATTCGTTCACAATCGATTCGTAGTGAGTCTCACCCGCGGGAGGCTTCACAGTAGGCATCACGGTGTATCCCGTCAAATCCAGCGACGGAAAGCCGGCATTGGTGGGAGCCGTTGCGCCGGGCAAAGACGGCATTTCGATATGCACGGTATAAAATTTGCCGTTTTTTGCGTAGTCCGGATCGAAAGCCAGGGAGATCAGTCCGGCGGTGGTCCCAGTGTCGGAATCGAATTTTGGAAAGATTTCCTTAAAATTCAGGTACGGGCTGAACTTCCTGGTCGATTTATCGAGAATGTATAAGATTGCGCTCTCATCGATGACGAAATAGCGCGATGCCGCCATCGGAGCATTCGCCGGTTCCGACCGCAACGAATTTACGCGCCCCAATTGCAGCTTGAAGTCTATCTCCGCGCTGCTCCCCGCGTGCGTTGGGTTGGAAATCGGCAAATCCGCATAATCTTCAATCAGGACCGTCGTTCCGTCTTTCCGTATTTGAGGCTCGGTAGGATATTGCGCACTTACCATCAACGCGCTGATCGGGACACTGACCGCAAGAAGTAACGCAAGCAGATATTTGGCGGACTCGATCCTACTTTTCCTGCTTACCATATCTGATGACTCCTTTTTGTTTTCAGCGCGAAACGTTATTTTGAGGCAGGCGGCGGAGTGACGATCGAAGTGACTTTTCGAATCATGCCGTCGGATTTGCTCAGAATATAGATTTCGCCATCATTGTCCATAGCCATTCGTAAATCCGCGTGCCCGCCGCCGTAAACCACGCCTTCCGGATCGGCTTTGGGCTGTTTGTGTTCCGGGTCGCGCCAGCCGGTGGTTGCGATACCGGCTCCCGGAAGTACACGATCCTTCGCAGGTATTCCCCCCTTGTGTGAAAAAGTATCTGCAACGATGCTGAACATCTGGCGCTTCACAGGGTTGGAATTCGATGTGTCATAAGGGCTCTTATAAACAATCTGAAGTTCATGAATTTCCGCCTGGTGATTGCGCTGGCCGTGTGTGGCAATCATCTCCGCCAAATCGGAGTAAAAAATCCTGCCCGTCGTCATATCGTTGAAAATATATTTTCCGCGAAGCTGCGGCAATCGTTTGCCGCGATAAACAAACCCGCTGCCGATAGAATCGCCATCCTGATGACTGTAAACAACGGCGGAGTACACGGGGACAACCGGCTCATCGATCCCATCCACGTGCATTAGGTCCTTGTCCGGGAAAGGAACCGGCGGGTTCATCAGGCTGCCGGTCTTGCCTTGACTGTCCACAAAAAACTGCTCGTTGCCTTCCCGTTCCGGATAGCCGTAGTTGGCGCCTTTGGCGATGATATCGATTTCTTCCCAGTAGTGAACTCCGATGTCGTTTACCAGCAGCGCTTTTGAAACCGGGTCCCAATCCATCCGGTGCGGGTTCCGCAATCCATACGCATAAATTTCACCCAACGCTCCGGTTACCGATACAAACGGATTGGGATCCGGTCCAGTCGATGAAATGCGATACCGACCGTTGACGCTAAGCATGTCTTTCGGATGCAAATTGATATCGGGAGTGATTCGCAAGAGTTTGCCCATGAAATTATTGAGCTGTTGTGGAAGCATATGCGAAGGGCCCGGAGTTTCACCCTGCGCGCCGTCGCCAACCGCGATATAGAGATTGCCATAGTCGGTATGACCAGGCTTGGCGAGCGGATTGAAAATCAACGCGGACATGGGATGATTGCGATCGTACGCAACCCTTAAAAGTTCGCGCGCAGTTCCTTCGAACGTGGCATTGCGAATGTTCTTATCGGTCCATTCGATCAGGACCGACTCGATGTGCGTCGGTCCCGCTGGGGGCACAACCGGAGGAGTGGTCGCGTACCCATTTAAGTCCAGGGACGGCATATGGGCGTTTGTCGGAGCTGTAGGGCCATCCAAACTTGGCATTTCCGTATGCACCGTGTAGAACTTGCCGTTCTTTGCATAGCCGGGGTCGAATGCAATGGAAACAATGCCGGGAGTGTTGCCTACGTCAGACTCAAATTTTGGAAAAACATCGGCAAAAACAATATAGGGCGTGAACTTCTTGCTGGCCTTGTCAAGAATGTATAGCGTATGGCTTTGATCGATAACGAAAAAACGTGATGCAGCCAACGGAGCGTTCGCCGGCTCCGAACGCATGACGGTCACGCGCCCCAATTGTTTTGTGTAATCAACCTTATCCCGACTCAGCCCCCCGTGCGTCGGGCTGGATAATGGCAGGTCGGCATAATCTTCGAGTAAGACAGCCGTTCCGTCCTTTGCAATCTGAGGTTTGGAGGGATATTGCGCGGAAGCAGGCGTCGCGCCAGCCATGAACCCAGAGATCAGCGCGAACACAAACAGCAATTGGGCCCGCCCGACAATTCGGTTCCTAGTCAACACGATTGTCTCCCTTTAGCTTACTCCCCAACGAATATTACCTGGCCGATTCAATTGTTATAGAAGGCAGCCCCCGCACCTTATCATCTCTCTGATAAGAAAGAAATAAGCGCGCTGAATCTTGGCGATTATCAACGAAGTTTTATCAGCATTTGGTTTTGACGATGGATTGCGGCAGCCGGTTCCAGGTGATTCGTTCATTTGGCCGGCTTCCGCCCCGTTTCCCAGGATCTCTTTGAACTTCAGTGGTTACACGTCTGCAGAAAATGTGAGAACCTATTCTTTCGACAACTCAGGAGAAGTTCACAGACATGAGCATTTCTCCTCCCGACCTCGCAACGGTTGATCGACATTTCCTGATTGGATTACAGAAAGCCACACGTCTCACAGAGCATGACAAGCGACTGCTCTCCGCCCTGCGACCAACCGGAATTATTCTTTATGGAGATAATTTCAAGCATGGGGTCTCTTATGAGGAGTGGCTGGCTACGCTACGTGACCTTATTGAGTCTGCCCGGGCCTGCGTCGAACGAGAAACACTACTCGTCACGATTGACCATGAAGGCGGGGCGGTGTTTCGAACACCGCCACCAATCACCAACTTCGGCCCTGCTTCCAAGTGAGCTCCAAGAAGCGGCGAGGTTGGCTCTGCCATGGGAGTTGAACTTCGGTCACTCGGGGCCAATCTCAATTACTGCCCGGTTGTGGATATTCACACCAACCCGGCCAATCCGGTCATTGGCAGCCGCGCATTCGGAATAACTCCCAAAATTGTAATTGAGAGCGCTCGGAATTTCCTGCCCGCAATGCAGCGTGAGGGAGTTATCGGCTGCCCCAAACACTATCCCGGACATGGCGATACAAGCGTGGATTCTCACTATGCCCTCCCAGTCGTTCAACGGAGCCTTGACGAACTTCGCCAACGTGAGCTCTTGCCGTTTGCTGCAATGGTTCAGGCGGGCGCGAAGATCATCATGTCGGCCCACATCCTCTATCCAGAGATAGACTCGGAACGCCCGGCCACCCTTTCGCGCTCGTTGCTGAACGACGTGCTGCGAGACGAGTTGGGCTTTGAGGGTGTTGTTACTACCGATGATATCGGTATGGGTGCTGTGTCCACGCTCTTTGGCAGACCAGGAGTTGCGGTGACCGCGCTACAGGCAGGATGCGATCTCATCATGCTGTCTGCTCACGGGACCGACACGAGTCGTGCTATCGAATTGGCGCAAGACCTGCGTGGTGGCCTTGGGAATGGCACTCTGAGTCCCAAAATCTTCGATGACTCACAGGAACGCATCGACACATTACTAGAAGTTATCTCATAAACACATTTAAGTCTTTCCGAGCTTGCGAGTTATGCG
>CAZUNI010000022.1:0-67762 GCA_964622265.1 uncultured Acidobacteriaceae bacterium
GCTTTCGTCAACCGCGTCTTCACGATCAACCCGTTGCGGTTTTCCATCAGCGCGTCGTCGCCCTCGGCCACCGTTTCGACCAGCGCCTCGTGCGCGGCCTTGGCAGCATCGGCCATGTCGGCGGGGATGTCCTCGATCCGGGGCTTGCCGTCGCCATCGGGCGTATAGAGGTGCGCCTTCATGGTGATCAGGTCCACCACGCCGCGAAACTGCTTTTCCGCGCCGATGGGCAATTGCACAGGCACGGCATTGCGCCCGAAAACGTGCGTGATAGACTCCATCGCGCGTTCGAAATCGGCCAGCTCGCGGTCCATCCAGTTGATGACGAACGCGCGCGGCAAATCGTACTCGATGGCGTAGTCCCACACCTTCTCGGTCACCACCTGGACTCCGGCCACCGCGTCCACCACGATCAGCGCCGCGTCCGCCGCCACCAGCGACGCGCGCGTATCGTTGATAAACGTGCTGTAGCCGGGAGTATCCAGGAAATTGATTTTGATTTTTTCACTTTGGCCCGAGCCCGCCCATTCGGCGAACGCAAGACCGGTATGAATCGTGATTTTCCGTGCGATCTCCTCTTCGTCCCAGTCGGTAACCGTGGTTCCTTCGACGACCTTTCCCAGCCGGGTGGTCATCCCCGCGGTAAACAGTAACGACGACACCAGCTGGGTTTTCCCCGTGTCGCCGTGGCCGGCAATGCCCACATTGCATATAGACTGCGTTGCATAGGCTTTCATGTCGCTACCCCCTGAGCGCCGCGGCCAAATTCGGGAAGGGGTCGTGGCGTAGTTTTTCGTTTGAGGAAGGACGGAGGAGCCTGGCGGCCTCCGTTGGGCGGATGCTAGCACGGCCCAGCTTGGGCGGCAATCGGCGATCTGTTGTACCTGGTCTCTGTTACCCGGAGCGGATGCCTCGGGTCAGAGGCAAGGCGTCTCTTTCAATTGTTCGATACCAGTTTTATGTGCCCTGGATTGCCGAAAGTGGATATCCATTGACGATATGCCAGAACTAGCATATTCTGCGGGAGTGGCATCGCCCTCGGCCAAGCCGGTCGTCTGGATGGGCAATTCCCTCGAACGGCTGAGGGAGTTTCCGGAACCGGTCCGCGAGGAGTTGGGTTACGCGGTTTACAAGGCACAGATAGGCGAAAAGCACCCCAACGCCAAACCGATGAAAGGTTTTGGCTCGGGTGTTCTGGAGGTTGTGTCGGCTCATAGAGGAGACACATTCCGAGCGGTTTACACTGTTCGCCTCGCGGAGAAAATCTATGTACTCCACGCCTTCCAGAAGAAATCGAAGAAGGGTATCGCGACTCCGAAACCTGAAATGGATTTGCTGAGACAGCGACTCAAGCGGGCGATGGAATTGCATGCCCAAGAGGAAGATTGAAATGAGCAAGAAACAGGATTACATCAAGAGCAGCGGAAACATTTTTGCAGATCTAAAACTCCCGCAACCCGAAGAGGCTCTGGCAAAAGCTGAACTCACGCAGAAGATTGGCTCGATCATCGAGCAGCGGCGACTCACGCAAGCGCAGGCGGCTGCAATCCTCGGCGTGGACCAGCCCAAAATCTCCGCCCTTAAGCGCGGACGCCTTTCCGGTTTCTCTCTGGAGCGTATGGTGCGTTTTCTGATTCTGCTCGGCAGGGATGTTGAAATTGTGGTGAAAGCTCGACCGCGATCACGCAGTCAGGCGCGATTGCTGGTCGCCTAGTAGTAAAGATTTGGATGGGTCATTTACAGGAAATCCTCATCTCGCAAGTGCGAACGCTACCTCAATAGGCAGGATTACTGGGACGGGAACGCCTTTAGGACCAACGGCCGGTTTGAACCGCCAAGTGCGCACTACTGTGATCGCTGCTTCGGCAAGGTCCGGTCGTGGGCTTTTCACGACGTCGATGTCGGTTGCCCGCCCACTAGGTTGAATGACGGCTCTTAGCAATACGGTCCCTTCCGCATGCTCCGCCTTGGCTTGCTTTGGATACTCGGGACCAGGGCAGTAGGCGCAGGCAGGATACCCGACTCCACCCGCGCCGGGATGGAATGGACTACCACCACCCACGCTCCCGGAAGAATTGTTTGATTCATCCGCCGATTGCTCGTTTGTGGAGGCTGGGGGTCCTTCGCTGACCGGGGCGGGCAGGGATTGTAAGTTTATGAATCTGATCGTGCTGTCCCACCGGAATTTACCATCGACAAACATGAAGTAGCCGATCGGGTCAACCTTGGTGTTTCGCGTGGTTTTTCGTGGTTTCCAACCCGCGGAAAAAATGTCGACCGGCCGTTGCAATGATTTGACCAGGCCCCATTCCAAACCTTCACCGGGCTCCGGCGCATCGTTCACCTTGCGCGTAGAGATTTCTCCATCTTGTTTTGCACATTGCAGGAAGGATTGTTGCATGTCCTCTTCATTCTGTCTGAGATCCCTCCCGTAAGGTCCAGCCCAACTCTCGCCCTTCTCTTCCCCAAACGTCTCCGTGAACCACACATCGTAATTGGGGATTTCCATCTCGGCGATAATTGACATCAGCCTCGTACGATTGCCCGCCCTTGCTGCAATCAAAGCGTCTTGAAGAAGCTGCTGCAGGCCCTCAGGTGAGTCTTTGAACGCATATGATGATGTCGGGGAACCGTTGGTTCCCATAGCTTCTTGGGAATGAATCAAGGGCGGAGAAAAGAACAAAGCCGCCAACAGAAGATATACATATTTTGAAGTTATCATTGTAGCTTAACATAAATTTATCAAATATCTTATGCGTATAGCAACTATCGCTTCATACCATCCCGCTCAAAACCCATAAAGCTTCGCCGGAGTATCCACCAAAATCGTCTTCCGCACCGAAGCCTCCGGCGCCCACACCGGGAGCTGATTCAGCAGCGCGCCGTCGTCGATCTGGTAGAGCGGGGCGATGTCCGTGGTTTTGCGGCCGGGAATTTGCGCCGAGTCCGGGTGGGGCCAGTCGCTGCCCCAGACGATGCGCTGCGGGTTGGCGGCGATCAGGGCTTTGGCGTAGGGGGTGACGTCGGGATAGTTCGGGGCCTGCGTGGAGCTGCGATAGGCGCCGGAAATTTTGACGTAGGCTTTGCCGGAGTGCACCAGATTGAGCAGCGTGGGGAAGCCGGTCTGATCGAGGCCCAGCGACGCCTGCGCTCCGCCGAAGTGGTCGAAGACCAGCGGCACGGGCGAGGCGGCGAACTGGTCCTTGAGGCTCTCAATGATCGAGAGGCGCGTGTAAATCTGGATGTGCCATTTGCGGGCCTTGATGCGGTCCACGGCGGCGGCAAAGCGCTGGCGGGCGATGGCCGGATCGGTCTGGCCGACGGTTTCCAGGTTGATGCGGATGCCGCGAATGCCGAGGCGGGCCATGTCGTCGAGGGCCGATTCGGGCGTCTTGTCATCGATCACGACGACGGCTCGCGCGCCGGGGCCGAGCAGCTTCATCGATTCGAGCGTGCAGGTGTTATCCGTGCCGTATACGGTAGGCTGCACGATCAGGACGCGCGGAGTGTGCAGCGCCTTATGCAGTGCGCGCATCTCCGGGACCGTTGCCGGCTCCGGCGTGTACGGGCGCGGAGTGGCAAACGTGTAGCGCTTCGGATCGCCGAAGATGTGCGTGTGGCAATCGCACGCGCCTGCCGGGACGGCGAAATTCACCGGCGTCGAGGGCTGCGCAGCCTTGGCAAAGGCCGGGGCCGGGCCGCGCACCAGCGCGGCTGCTCCGGCGGCGGCTGCTCCGATCAGAAGATCGCGTCGCGATAGCATGGGGAATCCTCCTAGTGCTCTAAGGGAAAGAAATAATGAGAGAATCTAACAGGTTTCGGGGAAAACCGGAATCCCATCAGGTCGTTTTGCCCGGGCGGTCGCTACACATCCTCGTGAATCGTCTTCAGCTTTACGACTTCCAGTTCCTTGACCCCCGCGGGAGTCTGCACCTTCACTTCGTCGCCGATGTGCTTGCCCAGGAGCGCCTTCCCAATCGGCGAAGTCGTCGAAATCAAGCCCTGCGCGGCGTCGGCCTCTTCGGCGGTCACCAGCTTGTATTCGATTTCCACCGACTTTTTCACGTCCAGCACCCAGACGCGCGAGCCGTAGCCGACGCGGTCGGCGGGGATATTGGTCAGATTCAGCATGCCGATATCGCCCATGCGCTTTTTGAGCTGGCCGATGCGCGCGGAAACGTAGCCCTGGCGTTCCTTGGCGTACTTGTACTCGGCGTTTTCCTTCAAGTCGCCGTGGGCGCGCGCTTTCATCAGCTCTTTCGGCAGCTCGACGTTCATTTCATACTCGAGCGTAGTGATTTCGTCCTGCAATTTCTGTTTTATTTTTGTGAGTGCGTCAGTCATGGCTCGTTTTCTATTGTAAATACTTCGATGCGAAAATATTTGCGCAGTCTCGATGGCCCCAGCCGTTTCGGATTTTACGTGCGAAACACCGTGAAGTCCAGCATAGCCCTTGTTATCGCTGAAATAATCGCGCGCACACGATGAGATTCTGAAAAATACGGGATATAGTTTATGCGGGAGATATCGGCGATGAGTGGATGTCCGGATTATACAGCGATGCTGGAAGTGGCGATTGCGGAGGCGCGAGTTGGACTTGCGGAGGGCGGCATTCCAATTGGTGCGGCGGTGTTCGATACCAGCGGCAAACTCATCGGCGCGGGGCACAACCGCCGCGTGCAGAACGGCGATCCTTCGACGCACGGGGAAACTGACGCGTTCCGCAACGCGGGCCGCCAGCGCAGCTATCGCAACCTGATCATGGTGACGACGCTGGCTCCGTGCTGGTATTGCAGCGGACTGGTGCGGCAATTCGGATTTCGAACGCTGGTGGTCGGCGAGAGCCGCAACTTCGCGGGAGGCCTGGATTGGCTTCGCTCGCTGGGCATTCAGGTGATCGATCTTGACTCCGCGGAGTGCGTAACTCTCCTGGCAGAGTACATCCGAGCGAATCCCGAAGTTTGGAATGAGGATATTGGAATAGATTGACGCCTGCATCGTAACCAAACCTCAAATAAAAAAACGGCGCCCCGGCCGAGTGGGGCGCCGTTTCCTTTCCGAACATCGCCTTAGAACTGAACCGAGAGCGACATCTGAATTTGCCGCGCGCTCCCGATTGTCTTTGTGACTTGCCCGAGACCGCCCGGACAGGCATAGAACGCGCCGTTTGTTGGATTCGGGCAGGAATTTGGGGTTGGACTCTGATTTATCACGGGAGTCTGGTTGAATGTCGGGTTTTGTGTAACGTTATCGATGGGAATGTCGAAACTTGGCGTATTTGTCAGGTTGAAAACATCAAAGCTGTATTTCACCGAAACTCGTTCCGTTACATTCGTTACCTTAACGATCGAGATGTCGGCGCGCCTCTGCCAGGATTGGCGGAAGATATTCCGCTGGCCCGTGGCGAAGCCTGTTTCCACCAAGTCGCCGCAAGGAACACCGTTCACTGGAGTGTTGGCGGGTGTGCCAGGACAAACTACGCCATTACCCGGACTGGGGGGCAGAAGGGGTATTTTGAAGCAGGTAGCTTCCAATGCTGGGGAATTGATATTGTTACCGATCGACCCGGTGACTGCCTGCTGCGGAGTGCAATTGCTGGTCAGCGGCAGAATGGGATTCGTGATTCCATCGTAGATGCTGTAGAACGAACTCCCGACCGCACCGGAATAGTCGATCACGCTGTAAGGCTGCCCGCTTTGAATTACTACCAGCCCCTGGATGGCCCATCCGTCTCCAACCTTGCCTTCCCAGGACTCGGCGCGGAAGAACTTAGGCAGCTCATAGTGATAATCGAAATTAATTACATGCGTACGATCGAAATCCGATGGCCCATAGCCATCGCGTATATTCAACGGGTTGTTGCCATTGTAGAAGAGGCCCAGGGCGCTCTGCTCGTCCAGTGAGTGCGAGTACGTGTAGGACACGCCCGCCGAAAGCCCGTGACTGAGCCGCTTCTCGAGATGCGCTTGCAGAGCGTTGTAAGCCGATATTCCTTCGGCGGTATAAATCTCAGACTCAGCTCCATATCCGATGTAAGGGACGCGCAAATCCACGTTTCCGCCCTCGGAGGTAATCAACACGGGACTGGTCATTCCCGTAAAAGGGTTGTTCACGTTTATCGGACATGGGTCAAAATCACCGAGGCAAGACGGGCTGCCGGGCTGGGCGGACTGCACGGTGTAACCATACGTGTAGGCCTGCACAAACGGCGAATGCGTGGGATCCGCGCAAACCGCCGCCGTCCCACAGAGTGGATGAGTCAGATTTGCAGGTCTAGCCTGATTGAATGGTATCGGAATGACTTCGTGACGGCCCAGTCCACCGACATACCCGATTTCGATTGCCAGGTCGTTGCGTGGCTGCCACTGAATGTCTAATGTACTGTTCATCGTATATGGGAGCTTATTGTCCCGGGCGTAAGCACCGAGATAAAAGGGTGGGGCCCCGTCCGCAATACCCGCCGCAAGATTCTGGGTCGGAATGATAGTAGTTGGATTACCCGTGGGTTGGATCCCGGGTGCGGCGCCCCATGGGTAAGCGAGCTGATTGGGACCGGTGGTCGTAGGAGAGCAGAAGTTAAAGGGACCGGGGAACTCAGTCGGACAGAACTGTGTATTCACAAATGGCTGCTGCTGATTGATTCCAAATGGACCGCCATTGGTGATGTTTTGCGTCAAGCCCGGCGACAAGTAACTGTAAAGTTCGCCTCGGTCGTAGTACATGCCCCAACCCGCGCGAACCACGAGTTTACTGTTGAACATCTTCGGGCTCCAGGCGACGCCAATCCTGGGCGCAAATCCCCATTGGCGGCCTGTCAGTGTCGTATTACTCACGCCCGACGTCGCGAATTTAGGATTGTTCCCGGCAATGATCAAGCCGTTCGAGGTAAGGGTGTCTGTTACGGGGTTGTAAGAGTACTTCGATGGATCGAAATTCAGTAAATTGCCGTTCTTTTCCTTCAACCCACCGTCCCAATCGAATCGCAATCCTGCCGTAATCGTCAGGTTGGACCGCAATTGGAACTTATCCTGGACATACTCACCGGTTTCGTTGGCGCGCCAATAGCGATTGGCATTCCCAGTGATGGTCGCGGTGATTCCGTAACCGAAGTCGTCTACCAATGTGCCCGAAAGGAAATCCGGAAAGTCCCGTGCAACAATCGTGCCCAGTTTATCTCTCTTATCCACAGTGTTGAGTTGCGTATACGCGAAACTGCCGCCGAACGTAATGGTGTGTCTGCCCAGAGTCAAAATTGCATTGGCGGTCGGATTGAAGCGGTTCTGGAAAACGCCCGTGGACGCCCCCTGAGAGAATGCCCCGCCACCAATATTCATTGCGTAAGGATAGGATGTGAACACCGGCGCCACGTCAAGCACGCTTATGCCGGGAAAGAGAGTCGATCCGCTTAAATTATGGATGGTCAAATCGTCCATCGTGATCGCGTGAGATTGCAGAGCACTGGCGATAGCGGGCAATTGGGCAGCCGCAGTGGCAAACGAAGTCGTTGAAAACGGCTGATCGACCGTGCTGTAGGCTTTTTCCCTGATGAATCCAAAGGTTTCGGTGATGCTGAGGTTGGACTTTATGATCTGCGTATGACTGAGGGCGATGACCTGACTACCGGCGTCCAAGTGCTGTGAGAACCCGGCCACCATGGAATACGCGTAGGGCGCGATCGTCGGATCGTGTTGGTAGTAATACTTGGCCGAAAAGGAATGCGTCGAACTGGGATTCCAATCCAGATCCGCGACCCCCTGGTGAGCCAGGAACAATGCTGTGCCCGGGACTTCCGCATCCTCCGGGAAGGCTTCCTGAAGAGCATACTGGCCGGCCGCAGTCGAGCTATATGCGGCCGGATTTGCTACCACAGAGTTGGGATTTGCCGATGGAATGAGGAATTTTTGGCCATTGTATCCTGGTAAGTTAAACAAAGCATATGCGATTGGGTTGATATCCCCTGGCGCCGTTCCGATGGTCGGATTAACGGTGCCACCAAAGAAGCTATTATTATTTGCCAGGTCGGCCAGTTGTGTGACCGAGCTGCGATTGTTGTCTGTGAGTCCGATTGGCACGAACGCGCGGGAAATGCCGATTTCCTCATCCGATGCGCGTGTGTGTTGGTAGCTGCCAAAAAAGAAAAGTTTGTCCTTCTTGATTGGAAGACCGATCGTTCCTCCCGCAGTGTACCTGTGCAACTCCGGATTCTTTTCGGCGGCAGGAATATTCGGATCGGCGTTGTAGAAATAGGGATCGGCGTTCAACCAGTTGGTTCCACGGTGCACGTACAAACTGCCGTGAATGTCATTTGTACCCGAGGCGGTGCTCATATCGAGGTGTGCGCCGCTGGTCGAACCTTGCTGCGCGTCATACATCGAAGTATTCACCCGCACTTCCTGAATGGACTCAGGAGCAGGGGACGGAATGGACTCACCGATGGCGAGATAAACGGAAGAGCTGCTTTGGACTGGAACGGAACTCACAGCGGAGGTGGTACCGATACCGGTGTTATTCACAACACGGGCCGAAGCCACCTGACTGGTGCTCTTTCCATTGAAAAGACTGAACGCGTTGACGCCATTCATCAGATATGTATTGCTAGTGTCCCGCTGGCCGTTAGCCCAAACCGGTGAATTGCCCAAACCCGAATTGGCTCCAGTGCCCCCCGAAAGTTCTGCATTTACCCCGGGAGAAAGGAGTGCCAACCCCGTGAAAGAGCCTGTCGGAAGAGGAACCGAGTCAATCTCCAGCTTATCCATGACGTAACCGTTGGTGGTGTCGACCGAGTTCAGCAGCGGCGTCTCTTCGACGGTAATGGATTCGTTCACATTGCCAACTTTGAGTTCGGCGTTCACCGTCGCGGTTCGGTTGGCTTGCACCAGGATGGAAGGCACCGTGGTAGCCTCGAACCCTGCCTGCGTAAATGTAAGGGTGTAATTCCCGATCGGCAAATTCACAAACAGATAGCTACCGGTCTCATTCGTATTCTGGGTGCGGGTGAGCTTGGTTTGGTCGCCCACCAAGGTGACGGTGGCATTGATGACCACGGCGCCGGACGCATCGGTGACCGTTCCGGTTATGCCGCCGAGTGTTTGCTGCGCATGCGCATTTGGTGTGGATAGGAACGCCATCGCGAGGATAAAAGCGAGAACAAATACAGAACGGCCAATACGCAGTTTCATTTTCTTATTACCTCCAAAGTCGAAATCGAGAGCAGAAATCTTATGAGTGCCAACTCCCCCGTGATTCCGATACTCCGCTTGCCCATTTTCTGGACAACGGTTGATTTGAAGGACTTTACGACAACGGAAAATCGATGGAAAACGCATTCTTTAGATCATTGCCATCAACAATTTGTATTTCTGTTGTTCCTCAGGGAAATAAAAAGATAAGTACCGCGATACGGCGGCGAGTGCAATAAGAATCAGAAGAGTTTTCGGGCAGGCAAAACGTGCTTCGCGATTGCGGCGGAAACTGTGAACATCGGTTCGTTGACCACCTGGCTCAGGCGCAAGTTCATCGCCACGCTGCAAAGCACATAGGCATGAAGCTCGCTGAAGCCCCAGCGCTGGACGAGCAAATCGACCATGCGGGATGTCGCGCCACGGGCGGCAGCGGCGGCATCGGTCGCCGATTCGACCACGATCCACGAGCCTTGGTCCGAATCCTGTGCGCGCGGCGCGGGCGTTTCAATCATAGGTGCTGATAGAGAGGCACCTTTATGTACCGTAAAGCGTAAGGTTACGTCCGCTGGGCACTCGATCCCATTGATGCACACCTCGCCGTCACCTTGCGCCGCGTGTGCGTCGCCAGCGGAAAACAGCGCTCCGAAATTGAAGACGGGCAGAAAAAGCGTCGCCCCGCTGCAAAGTTCGCGCACATCCATATTGCCGCCGAACGGGCCGGGCGGCCGCGTGACAAATTCTCCCTCCTCGGCGCGCGCCACTCCCATCACGCCGCAGAATGGGCGAAGAGGCACGATAGCGGGCGCAAGCGAGCGGCTCACCTCGCCGTCAAGCTTCCAGTGAAAAAGAAAAGGCCCCTTAAAACGCTCCTTGAGAAAACCGAGCCCGCCGACCACGCTCGACCAGCCCCAGCCCTTGTGCGCAACTTCGAGCACATCCACTTGCAGCACGTCTCCCATGTCCGCCCCCTCTACAAAAATCGGTCCCGTGAGGGCGTGGATGCGGCTCCTGTCGATGGAGAGAAATTCGTCGAGCATTATTGCGGGATGAACCTGCGCGCCGCTGGAATCGACGCACTCCATTTGCACCGTGTCTCCCGAAGAGATGCGCAGACGCGGAGGCAATGCGCGATTCCATCGGGAATGTGTAGGAACGGCTGAGAGAATGTGAGTGGTCATCGCGCTGACTGACATTTAACCAGAAATGGCAGCGCAACTCTAGCTTGCGGCTTGCTCTTTGCGAGCACTCATCAGGTACCACAACATGCCGCACGCCAGATACACAAGATAGACGTAGGGAAGCTTGCCGTACGGGCCCTCCGGCACCGGATAGAGATTTCCCAACAGCGCGAGCAGCATGGCGATCCCAGCCAACACCGAGATCACACGAGCCCTGGACTGAAAAACGCCGTGGTCCCGCAAATAACGCGGCAGGGCAAAGCAAACCAGCGCATACGCGACAATAAATCCGTAAGTCGCAAGCGAACCCATCCATCCGTAAACATCCAGGCCGCTCGAGCCGCGTGCCGCCAATATCGCAACGGGAAGTCCGGTCGCAACACCGGTCACCATCACAGCGCGAATAGGAGTTTCATGACGAGCATGCGTGGCGCGCAGCGACCCGTGCGCCAGCCCGTTATGAGCCATCAGCAGCAGCACGCGGGCAGCAGCGGTAATGCACGCCAGCGTCCCGGCAAACAGGCTCACCAGCGCGCCAATATCGATCAGGATTCCAAACACGGGCAGATGCGCAACATTGGCGAGCACATGCATCGGCGCTTCGCTGGTTCCCAGGTCCTGCCCGGCGATGTGAAACCCAAGCACTTCGGTATATGCCGCTACAATGAAAAATACTCCCGCGATCACCGCGCTTCCAATTACGGCGCGTGGAATCGTTTTCAGCGGATTGTGCGCCTCCGCGCCCAGCGTGGTGGCGCTCTCAAATCCCACATAACTAAATAGCGCGAGGACCAATCCCAATCGCAAACCGCTGCCGGTGATGCCATGAAGGTGTGCTTGCTCCGGGTCCAGATGGAAGCCATGCCCAACTAAAACCAATATCAACACGACAAGAATCACCACAAGCGAAGTCGCTTCAATCCACAGCATCAGCCGCGCGGAAACTTTCACGTCGCGGCAGGCAATCCAGATGGACAGACCGGCAACAACGATCGTCCACATCACCGTGGACGTCGCATGTCCCACAGCATCGACCAGCAAGACGTTGGCATAATGATAGAAACCTCCGGCAACGCTCGCTCCCGTCGCCAGGTAAGCCAGCAGCAGGCTCCACGCGGCCACAGCCCCCATCCATGGAGGCAATATCATTGCGGCGTAGGTATACAAGGAACCCGGAGAGGATGAATAGCGCGCAAAGCGGCTGATGCAGAGGGCCACCAACAGAATCGCCACAGTCGCCAGCACGTAAGCGAGCCACGTCCCGTTTCCAGCCAGCGCGCAGACCAGTGGAATCGTGGCGACCGGAGTTGTGGTAGGCGCAATCGTCGAAACCGATTGCGCGAGCGTTTCCATCGGGGACAAAGCCCCACGCCGCAAGCCGTAATTCGCGCTTTGCGCCGCATCTTCCGCCACACCGCCTACCGCAGTTTGTCTCTCCATGGCCATGGCGTACGATACAGGCGCGACGCAGTGGAATCAAAATCGAAGGTCCTATGTAACGCATCGTAAAAATGTATCCTGCGAAGTGACACCGCCCTGAGGGCTGACGTGAAACCAGACGTTCCGCTAACTACAAACGACACTGGCAATTTCGTTGTATCGAGTTCAGGAGAAGCGTACGATGTGCAGGCCATAAATATCCCACTAGGAAAATCCTAATGAATGATCGGAACTTTATTCAAGGACTCCGGACGATTGTCAGCGCAATGGCAGCCGCCTGTTTGCTGTGCGCTTTCGGTTTTGTTCCGACATCCCGCGCCGCCGACAACGCGCCAAAAGTGAAAGTGGACGCATCCTGGCCGCAGCCCTTGCCCAACAAATGGGCCATCGGACAGGTTTCCGGCATCGCGCTGGGAGCGCAGGACCACGTTTGGATTCTTCATCGTCCCTCAACGCTGGCCAAGGATGAGATCTTCGCGTCCACCAACCCGCCGAGCGCGGAATGCTGCATCTCTGCGCCCCCGGTGATCGAATTCGACGCCGCCGGCAAAGTTGTGCGCGCGTGGGGCGGCCCCGGTGAAGGCTATGAATGGCCGCTGTTCGAGCACGGGCTGTACGTGGACTACAAAGGCAACGTCTGGGTTATGGGCAATGCCGGCAAGGGCTACGGGCGAATTCTGAAATTTACCGCCGACGGGAAATTCCTGCTTTCTATTGGCAAACCGCTCGCGCCTGACGAGAAGCCAAGCAACAACAGCACGGTCAATGTGGGGAACCAGCCTGCGCAGATCTATGTGGACCCGAAAACCAATGACCTCTATTTGGCTGACGGCGATGGAGGCGACCGGCGCGTGATCGTTTTCGACGCTGAAACAGGCGCGTTTCGACGCCTTTGGGGCGCCTACGGCGAAAAACCGGCCGAGGGACCCGCCGCAAAATACGATCCCAACTTGCCGCCCTCCCGATCGTTCTCCGGTGGCGTTCATTGCGTTCGGCAGGGCAATGACGGGCTGATTTACATTTGCGATCGCAATGCCGACCGCTTCCAAATCTTCCATCCCGATGGAACATTCGTGAAGGAAGTGTTCGTATCTCCGCAAACTTTTGGCAATGGAACTGTTTTCGATCTGGATTTCAACCCCGACCAGAAATATATCTATGTGGCCGATGGCGCGAACCAAAAGATCTGGATTCTCGAACATAGCTCCTATGAAATTGTGGGGTCGTTTGGGCAGCTGGGCCACAGCGCCGGAGAATTCCGTAATCTCCATGGTTTGGTCGTGGATTCGAAGGGAAACATTTATACCGCGGAAGTCAGCGAAGGAAAACGCGTCCAGAAATTCGTGGTTAAAAAAGAGGGAGCGAAGGGCGCCAGCCGTAAGTAAAGATACGGCCCGTCAGCATTGTCCTGAATCAGCGACTCTTGGTGCGTCCGCATCGACAGATCTTTCGTTCGAGGTGTTTCAGTATTGGGCTGGTTACCTCAACCGTGTCATCGAGGTTTCTGACGCCATCTGATAGCGCGGGATTCCCACTCGTGGTCAAACAGCGTATTATCTGACAGTCGGCTACTTAGCTAGGGGACAATTCGGCTGTGTGCACTCATGAAATCTTCTTCTTCTCTTCAACGCCACTTCCCCAGTTTTTTCGTCGATGTCATAAAGCAGGGTGAACAAGAAAAATGAAGTCGCAAGACCGATGCAATAGGCCGCAAATGGGAGGTCAGTGCGGAACAATTTTGTAATTCCAGCCCCACCAACGGCACCAACCACGACTGCAATATGGCTAATTGAAAAGTTGTCCGTACGGATCATCGCCTCTTTGGTGATCCATCCGATCACCGACCCGAAGCAGAATCCGCCAAAACATACGACCCAATTTAAGTTGATCATTGCTTAGACTCCTGAGTCATTTACACAGGCGTGAATGTACTGAAGTGCATCGTACATTGGCCAGCCCAATTCGAAAAGCGTTTTGAGCGCGCGTGGCATGAGAACGCAACAGTATGTTTCAGGAGAATAGGCTGAAGATGGCGGAGAGGCGGGGATTCGAACCCCGGTCACCCTTTTGGGGTGAAACTGATTAGCAGTCAGCCCTGTTCGGCCACTCCAGCACCTCTCCGAGGAAAAACTGGCCGAAATTGGAATTCTGCAACGGGCTGGCCGAAGGAAAGTATAGCACCGAGCCTCACTCGGGACTACCTGTGTTAAGGCGCTGGACGCGATTTAGTATTTAGTAGGGCGAATCCTGGGCCGTGGCAGAGCGGTTTTCACGCGTTGCGCGGACTATTCCAGTATTGTCCGTATAGAAACTGCGGAAGCCGTAATTGCCGGCGCGGGCTTGGATCGCATAGCTGCGAATGGAGCCGTCGGGCTCCGGCGGACCGGGGACGTACTGAACCTGGTAGTTGACGCTCTGCGCAAGCTGCGCCGCCGTGCGTACCGGCTCACCGAGTGCTTCGAATTGGCGGGGATACGCGCCATTCTGAGTTGATGCGTAGTCGGAGAGAGCAGTTCGAACTTCCCGAAGCGATTCGACGGCGCGGGCTTCGGCCTGCGTGGTGGGATTGCCCTGCCGCTCCGGCACAACGAACCACAGGAAACTCCAGATCGCGGCCAGTAAAACCCCGAGAAGCACGCCCCATCGGAGCAATATCTTTTGAAGGCTTGGTTTGGCTGCGGGCGCATCCGCACCGCCGATGGGCCCGGTTAGATCGGCGCCGCATTGCGGACAGATTTCGGTCGCCTGATTGATATCACTTTCGCATTCGCGGCATGTGTACATGGCGGGAAATCATCCGTCGGCGCTGCGCACACCCCAAAGTATGCGCCTGACTGTTTAGGGATTGCTTCGCCTTTCATCGTAGCGAAAGCTACTGCATTGCGTCAACAATCGCGTCGGCCACGCGGGCGACCGAGGCGATTTCGGCGACATCGTGGACGCGAACGATGTGTGCTCCGCCGAGAATGGACGCGGTGACAGTTGCTGCGGTGCCGAGCAGTCGCCGATCGGGAGGAAGGGATGCTTCTCCCGGCCTTGCCAGCGATTTGCCGAGAAAAGCTTTGCGCGATGTGCCGATCACGGTCGGGCAGCCTAGTCGCGCGAATTCGGGGAGCCTAGCCAGGATTTCGAAATTCTGTTCATGCGTTTTGCCAAAGCCGATGCCAGGGTCGAGCAGAATCTGAGATTTTGGAATACCTGCGCGGCGCGCACGAGACATGGCTTTGCGAAGTCCCGCCATGATATCGCGCATGACGTCGCGGGCGAACGGACCTTGCTGCATTGTGCCGGGCGTGCCGCGCATGTGCATCAGGACGATTGGGACACGAGCATCGCGGCAAACTTCGGCAATGCGCGGGTCGGTGCGCAACGCGGAAACGTCGTTGACCATTTCTGCGCCTGCCGCAAGCGCGGCTTCGGCAACTTCGCATTTCTGCGTATCCACAGAAATTGGGATGCGCAGCTTGCCGCGCAGGGCTTCCAAAACAGGCAGGACACGGGAGAGTTCCTCGCTTACGGAAATGGGTTGGGCCGAGGGACGCGTGGATTCGCCGCCAATGTCCAGAATATCCGCGCCGTCGCGCTCCATCTGCAATGCACGGGCGACAGCTGCTTGTGTATCCAGAAATGCCCCGCCGTTGGAAAAACTATCCGGCGTAATATTCAGCACGCCCATGATCAAAGTGCGCCCGCTGAGCATGAGCGTGCGGGAGGACAGACGGAGACGGAATTTTTTGCGGTGAAACACGAAGACATCATACAGAAAGAATCTGGGAATTCGTTAGAGGAGGAAGTGGGCCGGGGTATAACGAGGAATCTTCGAGGAACCCGCAACGGGCGAAACGCGCGAAGCATCTTATTCAATATGGTACGATTGCTACGCGCTTTTTATTTTGCCTTCATTCCATTTTGATGGGATGGGTGTTGCGAAGATCAGGGGAGACGTGGGCTGGATGAAGTTGCGAAGGGTTCTTCAAGCAACAATTTTGCTATGCGCAGGCTTCGGGGGTGTCCATCCATCTGTATTTGCAGCTACGAATTCATCCCAACAGGGCAGCTGGACGCTCGACAATGTTCTTAAACAACTCGACACACAGGCGGCGGATTTCCGGAGCCTGACGGCGGACCTGGAGCGGACGAAAGTGACCGTGGTGGTGAACGACAAGTCCACCGAGTCCGGAAAAATCATGGTCCGGCGCGACGACAAAATGCGGATCGAGCTTATGCAGCCCGATCCTCGGACGATCCTGAGGGACGGTGACAATTTTTACATTTACAATCCCAAAATTCACCGCGTCGAGGAATACAACCTGGGAAACAAGAAGTCCATGGTGGACCAATTCCTGCTGCTGGGCTTCGGGACTTCGGGATCGGAGCTGAAAAACAGTTACTCGATTACGTTGCAGGCCGAGGAAACGCTCGACAACCGGAAGGTCGTGTTGCTGGAGCTTTTGCCGAAATCCGACGATGTGAAGAAACAGCTTTCGAAAATCCAACTGTGGATCGATATCTCGACATGGCTTCCGGTGCAGCAGAAGTTTTATGAGACCGGATCGGGCGACTATTTCATCATTCTGTACAAGAATATTGCGCGCAATGTTCGCATTGCGGATTCGGAATTCAAAGCGCACTGGCCGCATGGAACATCGCGGGTTAAACCCCAGGGATAAAAACCTATTCCGTCGGCACCGATTTCTTGGATTGTTTCGCTGAAGCGGCTCTGGCCGTCGCGTTACGCATTTCCTGCTCCAGTAAAATCCTTTTGCGATGCAGCCCCCACCGGTAGCCTCCGAGTGTGCCATCCGTGCAGATCACTCGATGGCATGGAACGACAATTGCCGTGGGGTTGGTGGCGCAAGCGCGGGCCACGGCTCGCGTCGCGGTGGATTGTCCAAGCAGGCGTGCGACTTCGCCATACGAGCATGTAGCACCGGGTGGGATGCGGCGCAGAGCTTCCCAAACGCGGCGCTGGAAGGCTGTAGCAATAACGTCCGTAGGCAAATCAAGCTGCGGCTGCGCGCCTGCCAAATGGCGGACGATCGCGCGCACCCACTCCGAATGTCTTCCCGAACTTCGACGAATTTCGGCGTGCGGATATTCCTTGTACAGCGCTGTCGCTAATGGTTCGTCCTTGTCCCCCAGATAGACCGCAGAGACACCACGTTCCGTAGCGGCCACAAGGACGCGGCCCAAAGAGCAATTCGTGATCGTATATTTAATGAGCATGCCGCGACCACCCCGGCGATATGTTGCAGGCGTCATGCCAAGCTGTGCGTCGGATTTTTCATAGAGGCGGCTCGCCGACCCGTACCCTGCTCCATACAATGACGTGGTCACGTCATTTCCTTTCCGCAAACGAGATTTCAACCGAGCGATTCGAAGCGCGTCAGCATATTGCCGCGGCGTGATAACCATGCACATTCGGAATTTCCGTTGCAAATGAGACGCGCTGATTCCCAAGCCTGCAGCAAGCCGTTTGAGACCGGCTGGGCGGTCCACATGTATTTCTATTTCACGGCAAACGCGCCGCACAAATTCAGATTGGGAATTTCGCGGCGCCAGTTGAGGACGGCAACGAAGGCAGGGACGAAATCCGGCTTGCTCGGCGGCCTCGGGAATACCGAAAAACAGCAACTGTTTCGGATGCGGGCGGCGGGACGGGCAAGAAGGACGGCAATAAATTCCGGTCGAGCGCACAGCATACACAAAGATGCTGTCCATGTACCTATCTCTAGAACAAATGGCGGCGAGGCATTTGCGTCGAGAAAGCATGTTAAAAGTTGCGATGGTATCGATTAGCTTCATGGCAGTCTTCACAGCTGTGTAACATATCGAAACTGAACCTCTTGGCGCTATCCGAATCTTGTGGTCAAACTCGAATTAGCCTGACTCATAAACCGATTGCACGTATAGATTGCCCGAGCGAGCCGGGCGACGCCAAACGGGGAGTTGTACCTTAAGACAATCTGTCGAGAACGTGAATTGACGAGGGAATCCTCGCAGAGGATAGTGTTCGCGAGCAGTGCCAGAGGCGTTAACAACAAAGGGAGACCTATGCGCATTGCTCGGCAGCAAAAACTTATGGACCGATCCGAATCCAGCCGCGGAGAGTCCGTGGCGCTCAAACCAATATCCGCATCCGCACACTCGGCGACGACCGTGGTGGAGACGCCATCGTGGACTACGCGCGCCAAGCCAAAAGGGATCGCGCGGGTTCCGACACATGCGGTGCGACCAGTCGAAGAGCGACGCGCTTACACGCGCGCTAAGCTCAGCCTTCCTTTGCGCCTCAAGCGTATTGCCGGACAGCGGGAGCGTAAGATCCATAACCTTCGCACAACAAATATCAGTTCAAGTGGCGTTCTCTTCCTGTATCCGCAAAGAATTGAGCCAGGAACTCCATTGGAAATTGAAGTTTGTCTTGTCGACCGCCCTGTTGGTAGAGGCACCGTGATGATGATGACCGAAGCCCATGTCGTGCGCGCCGAGCCTTCCTCCAAGCCCGGCTGGCACGCTTTAGCGGTAACTTTCGATGACATCACCTTTCACAGAGACGAACCGCTCCCGTCGCGTTTTTAAAACAATAGTCACAATTCCATAGGTGCTGTTCACGCTTTAAAACCTGAATCGAACGGTGGAATTCAATAAGGAGCGTCCCCTTGACGGGTGTTCCTCCTCTATTTCTAACGCTCAGGTGGTCCTGGAAATCTATGCTACCGTAAGTCTGCAATGTCGATTGAACGAAGAGACCGCCAATGAAAGCGAAAAGCGCAACGGAGTGTGTGCTGTTCGATTGGGATGGCACACTGCTCGATTCGTTCGAAGCTGATGCGCACATGTTTGACGCGCTGGGATTACCGTGGAGTATGGAGGCATTGAAGCTGCACTATTCGCCGAACTGGCACCGCGTGTACCGCGCAGCACGGCTGCCGCGATCAAAATGGGATGAGGCGGATCGCTTGTGGATGAAGTTCTACCGCGAGCATCAGCCGGAGCTGCAGCCTGGCGCGCTGCGAGTACTTCGCGCACTGGAGCGCCGATTCAGGCTTGCGCTGGTTTCCAGCGGAAGCCGAACTCGCGTGCGCCGGCAATTGCGCGACCACGGAGTGGCGACCATGTTTCAAACGAAAGTTTGCAGCGAAGACGCGCCACGGCGAAAACCGCATCCCGCTCCGTTGCGAATGGCGCTGGACCGACTTCGCATCGCTCCCAATGTGTGCATCTATGTCGGCGATGCCCCGGAGGATATTGAGATGGCGCGTCGCGCAGGCGTTCGCGCCATCGGCGTGCTCGGCGGGTCGCCAGTCCCGGAGCGGCTTCGCGCAGCTGCGCCTGACGCGCTGATCGAAACGATTCGTGAGCTCCCCGGCCTTCTTCGAACATTCTAAAACACGACCCGGAAAAGCAATACTTGTGGGCCGCGCCTTCAGCCGCGACAATCCATTTACAAAACATACGGGTTTTGCCGCTGACGGTCGCGGCGTAAGAGCCGCATTACCACATCTGAATTCGCCGGACCTGAAGGTCCGACCCATAAATCTACCGATTCCCGAGAATCTATTTGTTGGTTTCGGCTGGTTTTGCAGGCGCAGGGGCGTTACCGGCAGGCGTGAAATCCGTCCAACGAATGATAATGCGAATGGGCAAAGTAGTTTTGTCCATGGGTATGGTTTCATCCGAGCGGGAGTAGGAAGGGAACCACAAGTTCTTGGCCACCTGCTGCCGGTAAGTCTCAAATACGGAAAATGGCAGCATTGGAGATGTGACGTCGCCGGTTTCCATCACCCATTTTCCAATCGTCTTTACGATAACCATGTCCTGTTCGTCCACCCACACCACTCCGGAAAAGTAGGCGTGCGTGCGATCGAGGGCCCGAGGCTTCACGGCAAAAATGTAAGCACTCAGTTCATCGAGCGGCTGTTTTCCCTGGAACGTGATTTCGTATTTCGGCAACTGCGAAGTGGTGAGCGGAAATAGCGGGGTGGTGGCGATCAGATCCGCATCCCCGCGTTCCACCTGCAAATGTTGCAGCGTGGATGCCGACCGGCGGAGGGGCTTTTCATAACGCCTGCCATCCGGTCCAATAAATTGTTGGGTGACAATTTCCACTTGGCCGGACGCTTTGTTATCAGGGCCGATTTCTTCGAGGCGCACGCTTTTCTGAAAGCCGTAACCCAGACTCGCATGAAGCATTTCGTCTTCTCTTGCGGCAAAACGCCTGATGATTTCTTCTGGTGGAATCGGCGGCTGCTCCTCCTTTTCGGCGGGCTTGGGGGTAGGCATCGTCGGGGTAGCGGGAGGCCTCATCGGGCCGCTCCCTTGAGCGTGCGCGCAAACCGTCCCGGCGGCGAGGAACACTATCAGTGAGCGAAACAGGACAGTTGTGATTGAGTGGCGAATCATTTGCGTTCCAGCTGTCTGCGTCATTTGCCAATCCATTGGATGCAATTCTGCGCCATTTTGTGGCCAAGCTTCTGGAACGATATTTTACGCGAACGTTGCTACGGGACAACCTCGCCCACAGTGTACCGCAGAGTGAACTCGGCGGGCGCGCCGCCGGGCGAAGGAGCGGCGATTGCAAACTCCAACTGGGCGGAAAAATTCCGGGGAACAATGGTCACACGCGCGGAGGTCCATTCCACCACCAATGCGTGGTGATTGGGAGTCTGAATTTCAAGCAGTGTGATTTCCGCTGGAATTTCGATGGACGGCCCCGAAGGAACAAAATCCTGACAAGACAGTCCGACTGGCTTTCCCGCGCTGGCTGCGGCCGAATTAACGGCATTCGAGGAAGGCGGTTGCCGGCAGAAACGCGTGTGTCCATCTTCCGAATCGGAAGCTGGCACCGAAAGCTGGGAAATGAACGTCTGTGCGGATTCGCGATTTGCCGGCGGGGCCGCTGTGCCCAATTCGCCAAGCGAAATACGATACGCAGCTTCGACAGTTTCCGGGGCGGTCAGACGTAATATCTTTTCGACCTGAAGGCCGGCGATCGAATGTTCGTGCGCGCTGTAAGCGAGGTGAATACCGGTTCCGTTTTGCTCCTCCAGCCAGGCAGCACGGTACGGTTGATTGGAGGAAAAATCGGCGGAGGAGGATGTTACTGGTGACACAGCCGGCACCGAATTCAAGAGGTCACGCAATGCGCCGCCGAGCGTAATGAGATTTTCGTTCGTTGATTTATCTACCAGCGTTAGAACGCGGCCTCCGTCGGCGGGCGAGACGATCAGGCGGAGACGGCTGCTTTCGAGCACCCATTCCGGCGAGCCATCACGGTCGAAATCGTTCTGGTAATGCGCGTTGCCCGACTCGCTGGGGGGCAAAAACAGGATCGGGACGGTTCCCGCTTCGCGGCCGGCGCGAATCGTGAGCTGGCCCCGAAGCAGTCCGTCACTCGGTGCAGCCGTGAGCGTGTCAGTATCCGTCGCACTATGAGTTGCCTGAAAGCGGATGCGCGTGAATACCTGCTCGCCGGGAAAGACCCTGGTTGAGTCGCTACCGTGAAATGATCCTTCCAATGTGAAGTCGATTTGCCGCTGGTTCTCGCCGTGATTCCAGGAGGAAACAACGAGCTGCCCTCCTGCGCCCGGTCCCGTCGGAATCAGTGGCGGGCCTGTGGAGATGGAGACATCCGGCGCAAGCGGAAGACGGATCCCATTGAACGTTTCGTGGTCCACAGTCCCGTGATGGCCTTTGTCCGGGTCCGGTTTTTCGCTCACATGCGGTGTATAGCGGAGATGAATCCGGAGAACGCGCAGATAATCCGGTGCGGCTCCGCGCAGCAATGAGACTATGAGCTCGTGGTTTTCCGCCTGCCAACTGATTTCCGGGCGAATATTCTCATCAAGTTCGACCTTCCCCGGTTGGCTTTCCAGGTGGAGACGAACAGAGGCGCGGCCGGGGGCGTAAAACTTTAATTCGAGAGTCTTGCCATCGCGTTCCGCGTCCAATAATTCCGCACCGGCGGAAATCACTTCATCCGTGCAATTTGCATCCGCAGAGTCCGAGCAAAGCGGGGCGTGTACGGGAAGGAAGAGAGATTCGCGTGCGGGCACCATGACATCGAATGAAAGTTTCGCCGGGCTTGCACCAGAAGCGGACGGCACGGGATCAGCGATTTCGAATGATTCATTTGAGGGCCTGTCAGCGCTGATATTCGCGATGCTGACCAGTCCGGCAGCGCAGAGTTGTCCTTTCACACAGTCCGGCAGCCTGGCCTTTGTCGCTGCGGTTTCATTCGCAACCAGTTGCGTAACGATGACGTCCGGTCCGAAGGAGTGGGAGCCTGCCGAATCGCGCGCATTCACGATGTTGGACTCCGCGCGAAGATGTGATGAAGCCAGCATGGCTCCCCACATGGAGATAAAGTTTCCGTTTCTCGCGACACCCGTCGCCAATGGTCCGCGATTGCCGGCGAGGTCGAGCGCGGCGTCCCAACGGAAATAGCGTGCAGTGGAGGGCACGCCCCACCCTGCCGGTGTCAGCGTGTCCTGAAGCGGGGAATACGTGATCCCGCGTAGTCCAGTCCCCAATAGAATTCGCGACGCAAGCAGCAAATTGTCCGGTGACGGCTGCGCCGCGCGGACATCGTCGGCCGGAGCGAATGTCGTGGTGGCAAAGCCGGAAAGCAGTGGCGGAACATCCGGTTGCGCTGCAAGGGATTTCGCCAGCAAAGAAAGATATTCCGCATCGGAAGGGCTCAGCAGGAATCTCGCGCGAGGCGAAGATGATTGGATTTCGACGCGTGTTCGCTCGACGTTGTTTTTCAATTTGAGTTCCGTGGAAGTGTTAAAGAACCAATGGGTGGTGATTCCTTCGCCGCCGACGGAAGTTCCTTTGGGAAGCGCCTGGACACCGTGAGTAACCACGTCCGGCTCGCTTATGAAGGAAATGGCCTCCAAGCCGCCTTTCTCGAGTGCCTTTCGAAGCTCGCCGACATAACGCGAGAGATCGGTTGCATCCGAGCCAGGACGAATTTGAGTGGCATCGTCGAGCACGACATACAGAAGCGGACCGCCTATCGCCTTGATATGCGTCGATCCTTCACGGTCGCCGGGCTCGGTGACTTCGAATGTGTTTCTTGCACTGTAAGACGCGAGTTCCCGGGCAACTGCTGTGAGCCAGCGGCGCGCGTAGGACATGTGCGTTTCGTTCGCAAGCCAATCTCGTGCGGCCGCATTTCCGTCGCGCGATGCCAATTCGGCATCCGGCGGCGGCTGTCCCGCCTCGATCGTTTCTTCGTTCATTTTGTAAGTGGAATATCCAAGCAGCCACGCCGGATAGCCCGCGTTGCGCCAATGATCGCCGATCAGCGGGCCGGGCCGGACGACGATCTTCATCTGCTTCTCGGTGATCAGGCGCAGCAGACCTCGCAGATTCCGGCGCGGGTTGGTGTGGCCGTCAAAATCGAATTGTGCGTCGCTGGGTTCATGCCAGTTCCAGGGAATGCGAAGGTCAATCGTATTGATGCCCAGCTCGCGATAACGATTGAGCGATTGAGCCCACAGGTCGGGAGGAATGCGAAAGTAATCGAATTGCGCGCCATGAACGAAGAACGGGATGCCGTCGACATGCAGCTCCGGCACACTGGCCCTTGAAACGATTTCGACTCCCATTCGCAGCGCGGAGGACCTCCGCAACGGCGGCTGCTGAGCGAAAATGGGCACTGAAAAACTTGATGCGATAAGGACGGCGGTCAAATACTGGAAAGCCTGAAAAACCTCGCCTCTGACCCTTCGCATCCGCTCAGGGCAAGCGAGGCGAGCGGCAACACTGGCCAGGGTGAGATTCGGTGTCAGCATGAAGCCTGCATGTTACCTGACCGATAGCCATATTTCGATGCTTGCGGGAACTCCGGTAGGCTACGCAACCGGGGCATAGTTTCAATCCCGAAGATCGATTCCGTCTGCTACAATTTCGCGGCTGCGATTAAATATCGCAGCAGGGCATGCCGCCGTGAAGACCTTGGCCAAGCGATTCCATGTGTCCGGCAATGTGCAAGGTGTGGGATTTCGCTTTTTTGCGGAGCGCGTGGCGAATCGCCTGGGCGTCAACGGGTATGTGAAGAATTTATTCGACGGAGGCGTCGAGGTTTACGCGATTGGCACTGACGCCCAGTTGAGTGTGTTGAAAGGCGAACTTCAGCGCGGACCGCGGATGTCGAGTGTCGATCGGGTTGCCGAAAGCGATGCGGAACTCCTGTCTGAGTTTTCAAATGGTTTCAGCATCGAGCGGGAATATTGAAATTAAGAAAGCGGAGCGAGTGAATGGACCATTTGAAGGAATTGATTCGTGAAGTTCCCGATTATCCCAAGCCGGGCATTTTGTTTTACGATCTGACGACGCTGTTGCAGAATCCCGCGGGATTCCGCAGCCTGGTGGACATGCTGTGCGATCACTATGCAGGAAAAAAAGTGGATGCGGTTGTCGGCATCGAGGCGCGCGGATTTATTCTTGCTCCTGCGTTAGCCTATCGCCTTGGTGCGGGATTTGTGCCCGTTCGCAAGCCGAAAAAACTGCCATGGAGGGCGACGAGCGTTACTTACCAGCTGGAATATGGGACGGACACGCTTGAAATCCATCAGGACGCAATCAAGCCCGGACAACGCGTGTTAATCAGCGATGATTTGCTTGCCACCGGCGGCACCGCTGCGGCTACCGTTGAACTGATTCGAAAACTGGGCGGCGAAGTGGCCGGAGCATCTTTTGCGGTAGAACTCACGTTTCTGAATGGCCGCGCAAAACTTCCAGGGATCGACGTTTTCTCGATGATTAAATACGACAAGTAGAGAGAAATTCAGTTTTATTGTTCTGGCGAGGAATTTCCCGGACTTGGATTCGTGCCCAGACGCTGGCGCACGGCCTCGAACAAGACAATTCCTGCGGCGACCGAAACGTTGAGGGCGCGCACCGGGCCGGTCGTCGGAATCGAAACCAAAAAGTCGCAGCGCTGTCGAATCAGTTCGTGCAGTCCTTTACCCTCTCCACCCAGCACAATTCCAACCGGAACTTTGAAATCCACTTCGGTGTGGATTTTTTCGGCCCGCTCGTCGAGGCCTACGATCCAGTAACCTGCTTCCTTCATTTCTTCCATTGCCCGTGCGAGATTTTTGACGCGCGCAACGGGCAGGTGCGCCAACGCTCCTGCCGAGGTACGAGCCACGGTCTCTGTAAGCCCAGCGGCGCGGCGTTCGGGGATCACGACGCCTTGCGCGCCGGCAGCCAGCGACGTGCGCACAATAGCCCCCAGATTCTGCGGGTCCTCGACGCCATCGAGCAGGACGAGAAGACCCGGACCGGTAAGCGGATCGCGGGTTTTCAGCAAATCTTCAAAACTGGCGGTGGGCGATGCCGCGACCATCGCGACGACGCCTTGATGCTCGCGCGTTCCGGCGCTGCGATCGACCTGGATGCGCTCTTCAAAGCGCACGGGGACGCCGTGCTGCCGCGCCAGACGCACCAGTTCTTCGATGCGGTTGCCGTGGGTGCCTTTTGCGACGATCAGGGAATCGAGAGGCCTGTTGGCTTCGAGCGCTTCGCGTACGGCGTGGATGCCGGTGAGGCGGTTCATGATTCCAGCGTGGCGACCGCTTGCGCGGCAATCGCTTCTCCGCGGCCGACTGCGTCCACGCCTTCGTTCGTCTTCGCCTTCAGGTTGATGGCAGAGTGGGAAATCCCGAGCGACTTCGCCAGCACTTCGCGCATGGCGGGAAAATGCGGACCAAGCTTCGGTTTTTCGGTGATTACGGTCGCATCGATGTGCGTGATGCGGAAGGAATGTTCGATCAGCAATTCACGGACACGCTCCAGAAATCGCAGGCTGGAGACGCCCTTCCATTTCGGATCGGTGTCTGGAAAATGCGTGCCGATGTCACCGAGGCCGGCCGCGCCGAGCAGCGCATCGCAAATCGCATGGGCCAGCGCGTCGCCGTCGGAGTGTCCCACAGGGCCCAAATGAAACGGGAGTTCGATGCCGCCGAGGATGAGTTTGCGGCCTTCGGCGAGGCGATGAAGATCGTAACCGATACCCGTGCGCGTCATTGCGCTGCGCGCTCTTCGCGCAGATAAAATTCAGCGAGCTGCATGTCGCCGGGCCGCGTGATCTTTAGATTGCGATCCGAACCGGCGACGACATGGACATCGTGGCCAATTCGTTCGACCAGGCCTGCTTCGTCCGATGCCGATACGCAATCCTGCCGCGCCCTGGCGAATGCTTCGAGCAGCAGGGAAGCGCGGAAAACCTGCGGCGTCTGCGCGAGCACCACGCGTTCACGCGGTATCGTCGCCGTAATCAGCGCGACATCGGCGCCGCCGCTCTGCGGCGTCGCGCGTTTCACTTCCTTCACCGTATCCATTGCGGGAATGCCCAGGATGGCCGCATCGCAGATGGCGGCCTCTGCAATCACCCGCTCGATCTGATCGCGCGTTACGAGAGGACGCACCGCATCGTGGACCAGGATCAGTTCGGCATTGACCGATATCCCCGCAAGCGCATTGGCGACGGAATCCTGACGCGTGTCGCCGCCACGGACAACGCAAAACGGACGGCCGATGTTTTCCTGCGCGAGGCGTGAGGCCAGCGAATCGACCTCCTCGGCGCGCGTCGCAATGATGAAGTCGGTGATTGCCGGACACGCGGAAAGGCGGCGCAGCGTGAAGATCAGGACGGGCACGCCGTCCAGTTCGAGGAACTGCTTCGGCGTCTCCGCGCCCATTCGGGTGCCGAGCCCGGCAGCGGGCAATATTGCGGTTACACGATTCGTCGTCATTAGGGTCAGGGGTCAAAAAGCTTACACCAATTGGATGCGGATATAAAGGCGGGCTGGGCAGGCTTCTTGCCGTGAGAGATCGTAAGGCAGATTGTCTGGGTTTGACTTCGGCGTAGCAATCCCGGTCTCAAAAAAACCAAAGGCGGACAGGCTGCCCATCGATGTCTCAGGGTGAAAAGCCTCTCCTACTCTTCGTGCGAAGGGTCCGGAACGATGGAGCGCGGTGCGCGCTCGCCACCCGCCAGTGTTTCGGTGTGACGACTGGGAGGTTCCACAGGACGCGGATGGGGGATATCGGCAAGGTGATGAGGCGGCGCGGGCCGGGCATTCTGCGAATCCCGCTCATCCAGTCGCCCGAAGATCATTTTCCCCGCTGTGGTCTGATGGACCGAGGTGACTGTGATATCCACAGTCTTGTTGATCATGCGTCGCGCCCCATCCACGACAACCATCGTGCCGTCATCGAGATAGGCAACGCCTTGGTTATATTCCTTCCCTTCTCGAAGGACAAAAACGCGCATGATTTCGCCGGGAAGCACGACCGGCTTCAAGGCGTTGGCGAGCTGATTGACGTTCAGGATTTCGATGCCTTGCAACGAGGCGACCTTATTCAGGTTGTAATCGTTGGTAACGATCTTGCCGTCGTAGCGCTTGGCAAGCTCGATCAGTTTCATGTCCACGTCCGGGACGCTCGGGAAATCGTCGTCCGCGATTTCCACTTCAAGGTGGGCCATCTTCTGGATGCGCTGCAGGACTTCCAGGCCGCGGCGTCCCCGCTGTCGCTTCATCGAGTCGGCGGAATCGGCCACCAGTTGTAATTCGCGGAGAACGAATTGCGGGATTAAGAGCACGCCGTCCATGAAATGAGCCTCGCAGATATCGGCAATGCGGCCGTCGATGATCACGCTGGTATCGAGCACCTTGGGCATTCGGCGCGCGCTGCGTTCGCTGCCGAACAGCCCCCCGAGCGCTTGCAGATTGAGCATGTCCCCTTTGCTGGCGCCCACCACCAAACCGATGTAGGTCATCACCAAAAGTAGCGCCACGTCCAGGAATGAGCGCGAACCCTCCGGTATCGATGTGCGTGCCAGGACCAGCCCCATTAGGTAGGAGCCGAGGATGCCAAGAATCGACCCGATCGCCGCTCCAATCAAGCGGCGCAGGCTGGCCCGCTGCAGGCGCATCTCAAACAGGAATACACATATCGAAAAAACAAGCCCTATCCCGGCATCCACCCATTTAGACAGGCCAAACGGGTGAAAGTGATACCCGGCAGCCACGCACGAGACGGAAAAAATGAACCGGACCAGCATGTGGTCCCACCAGCTGCCGAATTCAGGAGTCGTGTGCGCAGGGGTAGCAGGACGAAGGGGGAAAGGTGTCGATGCCGCCGGAGGAGTCGGAATTCCAGCCCGGATATTAGGACGGTTCATAAATACCCCATTTCTTATGAGGCGACTGTACGTATAAATCGAGACAACCGGATCGTTATGAATCTATATAAGTTGGGCTGACCTGGACGAAGGATATAAAAGCAGCCCCTTTTGCTACCTCCAGATATCCCATTTCAAGGGCCGGAGTCAAGCAATTAAGGGGGAAAATGAGTTTTCCAATCGAATGGAAACTATTGAACAGTCACATTGAGTGACGTGTTCACCGTGGCCGTGCTGGAAGTGCCTGTGACGGTGAAAGTTGCCACACCTTGGGGAGTTGCGGGAGAACTGGAGCCGGACGCGTTGCAACCAATCAACGTCAAACTGAGCGCAACCACCGCCATGCACATACTAAGTGCCAGTCTCCGGCGTGCGGCTGGCTGAAAGCCGACCGTGCCCGCAATCAGGAACAAGAGCATGGCTGCGGATAACTCCAAGGCACCGAACGTTGAGCGCCTCCAATATTGAATGGGGACCGCACTGGAACCCCGCGACGTGCTGAAATTAACTTGAACCGTTGTCCCGGTCGGCGGAGCGCCCGGAACCACAAGGTTGTTCCCGAATGAGCACGTCGCCCCGATGGGCAGACCCGAGCAGCTCATTATGAACAATAGATTTGAGCCGGGCGCGGCAAAGAGCGTGAGCGAAATCGGGAGGGTCTGTCCCGCCGTGACCACTAGATTTGTAGGAGGCGTGGCGAATCCGGCGATGTTCACGGTTTCGTTGACGGCGGTGGAGGTGCTGGTGGCGGAATTTACGTCGCCGTCATAGCGTGCTGTGATTGCGTGCGCGGCCACGCTCAGGGAAGTCGTGTTTAATGAGGCGATTGCGCTGCCGTTTAGCGCTCCTGTGCCAATGGACGTGGTTCCATCGAGGAATGTTACGGTCCCGGTCGGCGCGCCGCCTGCCGACGTCGTGACAGTTGCCGTGAACGTCACGGCCTGGCCGCCGATCACGGCGCTCAGAGAAGAGGCCACGACCGTTGAGGTCGATCGCGTGCCCACAGTTTCTGAAAGCGCGGCAGAATTGGTGGGCGCGAAGTTCGCATCCCCTGAATATTGCGCGGTGATGGGGTGCGCGCCAACCGATAGCGAGGAAATATCTAATGTCGCCAGGCCACTGGCATTAACAGTGCCCGTGCCAATGAGAACGCCGTTATCGAAAAAGCTGACGGTTCCCGAGGGCGCTCCGGCGCTGGGGCTGCTAACCGTCGCAGAAAGCGTGACTTGCTGGCCGAAGACCGGGGAAGTTTGCGATGAGCCCAGCGTCGCAGTCGTGCCGGCTGTGCCTGCAGATAGCGCCGTTGCATAAATAGCCTGCTGCGCAGAGCCTCCCTGAATTCCCGCCCAGAAAGCGAATTTCCCGGCGTCCCCCGCCGCAAGCCCCTGGCTCATGGACAGCGCGTTCAGGGTGCCGCCTCCCGGGACGGTGTCGCCAGTCGCGAGGACTTTGAGTAACGTTCCGTCGGTTTGAGCTACAAACAATCCCTGTTTTCCGGTAGAACCGCTGGTGAAGCTGTTTACAAGGGCGAGTTTGCCGCCCGGCCCGAGCGCGAAATCCGCGCCTTGCGTGTCGGGCACTGGGAAGGTGTTGAATGTACCGCCGCCTGGAACGGTCTGTCCTTGCAACACAACAGGCTGCAGGGTTCCTGTGCCCGAGGCTGCATTCAATTGACGGAAATATCCAGAGTTGCCTGTGCCTCCAGTGATTCCCGCACGGAAGGCAAGGTCGGCTTCGTTGTTCATCAACGCGATGTTGCTGAAAACATAGCTTGTCACGCCTCCGGAGGTTGTAGGTGTCTCCAGCGAGAATGTGCCGCCGCCGGTCGCAGCGCCACCGTCAAGAGCCACTCTCTGGATGTTGCCTGTCGCCGGTGCTATGAATACTCCGTCCGCCGCAATGCCGGCTGCCGCAGTGAAGGCAATGTCTCCGTTGTCATCCAATCCGGAAAGGAAATGCGGAAAATTGAAATTCACGCTGGTGCCCGGCACGGCGTCACCGCCGCCAATTACTTTGGTTGGGATGCCAGTCGGTGTTCTGACGAAGAATCCTTGAAAACCAGGCTGAGCACCAAAGGGGTTAACGAATCCACCCAAAGTTCCTGGTGGAACGTCCGCTATGTACCCCTCTTGCGCACCGAAAGCCGTCTCCCCAGCCGAATTTATAGCGACCGATAGCGGTGGAACCATACCGATGATATTGCTAAAGCCCGTCAATGTTGCTGTGTTCTCCACTAATTCATTGATCGTTCCTGTCGGGCTATACACAAAAACGGCGGTCTTGCTCGGGGTCGATGTGATAAGAGCCACTGTTGTGCCAGAGCCAGCGACGGGGGTGGCGAGAGTGCCGTAAAAAGACAGCTGACCCGAATCATTTAGTGGTGAGAGAGGTCCCGGAGTGAGGGATACACATGAGAATGCGGTGCCGTCGTCCGGTCCGGCATCTCCGGTGGCAACAACCTTCGTCGTTCCTGTAGCAGGCGACCAGAGGAAAATTGTTTCGCAAGGCAGAGAAGGCAACGTGAACCATGAACTGTTCGAAGGCGGTGAGGCTGTCGTGCTCGTAAATGTCGAGGGCAGGGGCGAAATTGGAGTTTCAAATGCCACCTGGCCGCTCTTGTTCACAAAGAAGTTTGAAAATGCAGGTGTGATGGGAAAACCCAGGGGACTGTAAAGTATTTCGCCCGATTCGCTCGCAATTTTGGCGATTGTTCCTGTCGAAATATCCGACAGAAATAAACTGCGTTTACCTCCCTGAAATTCGCCGACAAATGCAACGAAGTGCCCTGCAGACCTGGGAGGAGCCCCGGTAAAAGTCAGCCGGGAATTCGATGGCAGCACGTCTCCGGTAGTCAATAAGGGGCGGATTCCTCCCGGTGTCGCAAGAAATTCCCCGAAATCCGCGGTTCCATTCAATATTATCGCGGGGAAAAAAGTGCATCCATTGGTCAGAGTATTCGTGCTAACACCAGGTGCGGAGAAAGAATACCCCCTCCTGCAGGAAGCGCGGTCTGTCCAAAAAGGATAACTTGCGCAGGGACGGCCGTGCCTATCTGCTGATAGATCGCGGGCCCCCCTTGTAGTAAGGAAACATTGAAGCTGACCCGGCCATCGTTTGCCATGGAGATCGAATTGAAAGCGGGTAATGGCAAAATCGTGGGTGGCGTCGATGGCGAGGTAACCGGGGCGGTGAATGTCGGCGATGCAAACGTAGCCCCGTTTGGCCCTGGCACTACCTCGCCATTGTAGGCTACGAGGTCGATCTGCCCGGTGCTCTGATGGTAACGGAAAAGTGCGTATGTCGTGGCTCCGCCGGAGATCTGCGACGAAAATAGAATGTCTCCAGCATCATCTATCGCCGACACGGAGATAGAAGCCAGCGTTCCGCCAATTGCCGCCGGAGCCGCCGTTCCCGCAGTTAAGGCTGCCACGGGGGGACCGCCGATGGACGGGGCAATGCATAGCGTGTTTCCAAATCCCATCGGTGTATTTACGAAGGCCACGACACCCAAATTGTTAAGGGCTGCTGCATAAAAGACCGGCTGAAAGGCAGGTGCCGGCGGTGGGCTGCATCCCCCCGAGTTGGCCCGCGGTACCAGCGCCAATCCATCCTTGCTTCCGATGAAAAGTCCGCCATCGTAGCCAATTAACATCTGCCCAATCGAATTCAATCCCGGAACGGATTGGGCGATTGAACTGGCAGATAAAGGGACTCCAAGAAGAAAATCCTGAAAACTTGCGCGACACCAGGTGCACGCGGCTGGCGGAGCATCGTCCAGCGCAAGAACTCGCACTGCATTCCCTCCGGCTGGGACGATAAAATATGTAATTGCCGATTTTCCTGTGGGAACGGCGCCAAAATCGATGTCACCATTATCGTTGATACTGCCCGGGATGATACTCGTCCCGTAAGTTCCCCCACCCGATCCTGGCGCTACATCTCCCGAGGAAATGATTGTACGGACATTTGTCCCGTCAAAAGTCAGCAGGGCTGCGTGTGAGAGGCCATCGGGCAAACTGAAAGTGGCCTCAAAAAGCAGCGCTCTGGATGAATTCAAGCTTAGTGTCGACCAAAACGATTGCAGCACACTCCCTGGAAAGCCCGGGACCGAGTCTCCAGCCTGGAGTACCAGGCTTGCAGAAGATGAGTTTGCGGCGCGAAAGAACAGTGAGTTGTTGTCATTCCCGATAAATGCGAAATCGCCATTCTGATTGATGGCCGTTCCTACGGGGACGCCGAATTGATTGGGAATTGGCAGCGGGGTTTTGTCCGTCGCCACGGTGACCAGCGGGACTCCGCCCTGCGCCTGGGCAGCCTATACTAAAGAGCAGCGTCAAGCAGGCGACGGTGGCCATGCTGAGGCCAACTCGTCGAATGCGGCGATATATGTTTTCAGACTGTCCAGCTCGACGAACGGATCGGCTGTTGGGCATCCGAATATCCCTTGTGGAGAGCCGTTTGAGTTTTAATTTCCTGAACTTTGGGGACACAAAATGGTAACAATGGGGAGGCTATTTGTCAAGTTAAGCACTTATGATATGAGTTTCGATGAAGCTAGAGGGTGGTCTATAAGTATTGTTTTATCAATCTGATGGAGGCTACGGCCGGGTGGCCGTTTCCGACCCGGGCCGAACGTGATATGGCAGGCCCCTTCCAGATGTAAAGCAGGATCTGTTGTAGCACAGGTTTTAGAGCCTGTATGGTATGTGGCAAAAATCGATTTTCACATCCCTTTTCAGTTTTCACTTTTGTTGAAACGATTCAAGTTATTCGCTTCTACAAGAGATACAAGCTGTGGAAATCGAGGTTGCCACACAGGCTCTTTAACCTGTGCGGGTTTGGGTGGAACGCGATCAATTGTAAAACCAAAATCGCACAGACTGAAGTCTGTGCTACCTGGGATTTCCGACTCGCTCTGATGGGTAAGAGCTTGCTTTCACTATAGATAGAACCTTGGCACTCGTTTGCCTATCGCGCAGAGCAGCTCTGCGCTGGCGGTGTTGGCCATGCGGGCTACGTCGGGGACGGACTGTGTGGTCTTGCCGTCGGTGCCGTAGATTGTGGCGATGTCGCCTACGCGAACCGAGGGGATAGCGGTTACGTCGGCGGCGGTGAGGTCCATCGAGACTGTGCCAATGATCGGGGCATGTTGGCCGCGGACGACGACCTGGCCTTTGTTGGAGAGCGTGCGGACTAGCCCGTCGGCGTACCCTGCGGCCAATACTGCAACGCGGGACGGGTTCGTAGCGGTCCAGCGGGCGTTGTAACCGACGCGGGAGCCGGGAGCGAGGTCCTTGATCGAAATAATGCGCGCGCGGAAAGAGAGCACCGGGCGCACCGAAAGTGATGCTTCCATTTTTGGATTTAATTCCGAAGGCTCGAAAAACTGGTGGTAGCCGTACAGGATTGCTCCGGGACGCACCATTTGGTGCCACGTGGAGGGGCGGCTGACGATCGCGGCGCTGTTGGCCATGTGCACGATGCCGGGATCGAGTCCCAGCGAACGCATGCAGGCCAGCGCGGCCTCGAAGGTTCTTTCCTGCTCGATCGCCTGCTCGGTAGTGAAGACTTCCGACGAGGCCAGGTGCGTGAACGTACCTGCAAGGCGCAAATGCGGGCAATCCGCCAGCACGCGAGCGAATCCCGGGATTTCCGAGGGGTTGATGCCGAGGCGGTTCATGCCGGAATCTATTTTGAGGTGGAAATCCACCGGGCCGCGCCGTTTGCGCAACTTTGCGGCAGCGTTTTCCAGCAGCTTCAGCTGCTCCGGACGCATGACTGCCGGCGTGAGATTGTGCTCCAGGATGCGCTGCTCTTCGCCGGCCCAGAATCCGGTGAGAATCAGGACCGGCTCGCGGATGCCGCTGTTGCGCAGCTCGGCGCCCTCGGCGGAGCACGTGACGCCGAACCAATCGGCTTTCGCGCGGGAGAGCGCTCGCGCTACCGGGACGATTCCGTGGCCGTAGGCGTTGCTCTTGATGACCGCGAGAATTTTCCGTTTCTGGCCGCGCGGGCCTGCGGGATTTACATGGCGGCGAATGGCGCGCAGGTTGTGCGTCAGCGCGCCTAGACTTACTTCAGCCCAGATCGGGCGTCCATCGAATTTAACGGTTCGTGTCATCGGATTCTTTCAGAGTAACCGATCCTGGCGCAGAAGAAAAATTCCCAGCGAAAATTTCCGCGCCAGTTGGTTACTAGTGCATTTAGTGGCATACGCTTTAGCGTGTGTGGGGTTGGTTTTGCATTCCATAGTGTTCAGCACTAACCAAACCCAAAACCACACACACTGAAGTGTGTGCCACTTAAATCGCAATCGACTGGCCACGGGCTATCTCCATTCGTTTGTTGGGGGAGCGTAATTTGTTCGGGGCCGGAGTGCGTCCGGAATTACACGTCTGTGGGTGATTGGGGACTATTGTTGCTGGTCGGACCAGGCGTCTGGGGCGCGTTGTTCGAAGCGGGTGAATGAGCCCTGGAACACGAAGCGGATATTGTCGGTGGGGCCGTTTCTTTGTTTGGCGATGATCAGGTCGGTTTCTCCGCGATCTTCCTGGCTGACTTCGTCGGATTTCTTGTAGAAATTCGGCCGGTGAATGAACATGACCACGTCGGCGTCCTGCTCGATGGCACCGGATTCGCGCAAATCGGCAAGACGGGGTTCGCGATCTTCGCGTTCCGGAGCGCGCGTCAGCTGCGAAAGGACCAGCATCGGCACCTTCAATTCCTTCGCCAGGGCCTTTAGGCCGCGCGTGATGCTGGAAACCTCTTCGTTGCGATTGCCGAACTTTCCTCGGGCCGAAACCAATTGCAGGTAGTCCACGATCACCAGGGAGAGGCCCTTCTCGCTCTTCAGGCGGCGTAGCTTCGCGCCGATTTCCACCACCGTGGCGGAACCGGAATCGTCGATCCAGAGCGGCGCTTCGGACAAGTTGCTGAGCGAGCGCGGAATTCTGGCCTTATCGTCTTGATTCAAGTGACCGGTACGAAACTTGTGGGAATCAATTCTGGCGTCGGCGGACAAAAGCCTGAGAAGCAAAGACTCCTTGGACATTTCAAGGCTGAAAAATGCGACGGGCTTGTTTGCCCGCACAGCCACGTTTTCCGCAAGGTTCAGCGCGAAGGCCGATTTCCCCATGGAGGGACGCGCCGCAAGAATAATCAGTTCAGAAGGTTGCAGGCCGGATGTCAGGTTATCGAGCATGTCGTAACCGGTCGCAAGGCCCGTAATGCGGTGTCCGCCCTGGTAGATATGAGAAATCCGCTCGTGGCTCTCGGTGACCACGTCGCGCAATCCCACCAGACCGGAGCGCACGCGATCTTCGGCGAGCTGGAAAATGGAGGACTCGGCGCGGTCCAGAATCGCGTCGGCATCTTCCTCGCCCTCCATCGCCTGCTGCTGGATGGCGTGTGTGGCGTGGATCAGGGCGCGCAGCAGCGATTTCTCCTTCACGATGCGCGTGTAGTGCTCGACGTTGCTGACGTGCGGCACGCCGTCCATCAACTGCGCGATGTATGCGTGGCCGCCGGAGGATTCGAGTTCGCCCTGGCGCTGCAGCTGATCGGTGAGCGTCACCAGATCGATTGCCTGCTGAGTTTCGCCCAGCGCAATCATCTGCTGATAAATGCGGCGGTGATGATCGTGGAAGAAATCCTCGGGCTTAAGCCTCTCGATGGCGCCGTTTAAGGCGTTGTTGTCCAGAAGGATTGCGCCCAAAATGCTGCGCTCCGCCTCGGTGTTCTGGGGCAGTTGGCGTTCGAGCGCTTGGGTGGGTGTGGCCATTTTTGACGTAGTCTCTAGTTCGCCTTAGTTTCGCCCGAATGAGGGGTGATTAGCAAGGGTTAGTCAACGGCCGAATCCCAGTTGGAAAGCACCCAAATTTCGGTGAAGTGCTTGTGCTTCCGCTCGTGCCCGTGATCCGAGGCGAGCATCTCCCTGAGCATTTTGGGAAGATCGTCCGCGCGCTGCGCGGAAGGCGCATGGTGCTTGCACTCCTGGTGATAACCGATCGCAAATCGGGCGCCACAGCAGTCGCACAGCTCAAAGGTTTCGATCGTGTACCCCGGATACTTTGCCAATTCCTTATCGAGTATCGCCACCGGACTGTTTACATTGTCTGTCATGCGATCCCCCCCTGAGTTTAGGAATTCCTGGCTTCAATGGGGTCACAGGGCATAGCGCATCCTGGGGCAACGCCGGGACCGGAAACTGCCGAGGAATCAAGTCTAGCCGGGAAATGATAATTGCGCGCTGTGGAATTCGTGTGAACCTGTGAATAACTTTTCGAAAATTTCGTATGGGTAGTGCGGTGGAAAACTTGTGAAAAAACTGTGACTAACCGGGCAAAAGAAATGGCCGCTGCACACGATTTTGCTTGCGCAGCGGCCGGAAACAGACTGCCTTTCGGTCTAGGCGTCCTTTTCGACGACGGCCTTGAATTGTGCGGTGACGCCGTGAACCAGCTTCACGGGGACGACCGTTTCGCCCAGAACCTTGATGGGTTCTTCGAGGACGATTCGGCGCTTATCGACCTGAAAGCCCTGAGCGGCAAGGGCTTCGGCGAGGTCGGCGGAATTGACCGAACCGAATAGATGGTCGTTCTCGCCGGACTTGCGCTTCAGTGTGACGGTTACATTGTTGAGCAGAGCGGCCTGTTGTTCGGCGGCGTCCTTCTCAGTGGCGGTGCGCTTGGATAGCGTGATGCGGATTTTTTCCAGGCGCTTGATATTGGCGGGCGAAGCTTCCAGGGCGAGCTTGTGCGGAAGCAGATAGTTGCGCGCATAGCCTGGAGCGACTTCCACAACTTCGCCGCGTGTGCCGAGCTTTTCTACGTCTTCTTGCAGAATGATTTGCATGGCTTCCTCTTTTTGTTTCGATCTTTCCGGTCGTAGTGTTGTTGTAGCTCGCATCTCTTGTCCGGAACGGACGTGAAAGATCAGAGGCGAGCTGCAAAAATCTAAAGTTCCGTTGCGAACGGCAGCAATGCGATATTGCGCGCGCGCTTGATGGCTTCGCCCAGCCAGCGCTGGTGGCGCGAGCAGGTGCCGGTCATGCGGCGCGGGAGAATTTTGCCGCGCTCCTGCACGAAGGGCTGAAGCATTTCGGCCTTCTTGTAGTCGATGAAATCGACGCGTTCCACGCAGAAGCGGCATACCTTCTTCTTGCGGAAAAACTGGCGCTTGCCGCCGCGGCGCGGTCCGCCAGGACCTCCGCCCGGTCCACCAGGTCCGCCGCCTTCGCGGCGCTGGCCGCCGCCACCGCCGCCGGAGTAACCGCCTTCACGGCGTGGAGCTCCGCCGGAATGATGGCCTTCGTGGCGCGGGGCGCTCGGAGCAGGAGCCGCAGCAGGCGCAGCAGATACGGGAGCCGCTTCGGGTGTTGCTTTTATCGGTTCATCTGACATCGTGTTTCCTTTCCCTCTAGAAAATCTTTCTTATATTGGGCGCAACGCCCTTGATCGGGCGTTCGGCGCAAAAGTGAAACCCGCGTTAATCACCGGCCGCGGTTTGTTCGGCGGGCGGGAAAATCGGTTGCGGTGCTGCGGGAGTCGCTGCCTGTTTACGTGGACGGCGGCTGGCGCGGCGCTCTCTGTGGTGAACGAGCTTCTGCTGGCGCTTCAATTCCTCATCCAGACGGACCGTCTGATACTTGATGACCGGGTCGGAAACTTTCAGGCGGCGTTCGAGTTCCTTGATGATGTCGCCGTTCGAGCTTCGCACCACCATATAGACGAAGAAGCCTTCGCGGTGCTTCGCCACGCGATAGGCCAGCCGTCGCGTGCCCCACTTTTCGGTCTTCTCGATCTTTCCGCCCAGTTCGGTGGCGGAAGTCTCAAGGGTGGTAATAATCTTGCCGATTTCTTCCTCGGGAGTGGCAGGACGGCAGATAAAAATTAAATCGTATACGCGCTCTTCCATGTTTGTTTAACTCCGTTTCTCAAACTTTTAATTTCTGAATCGCTATTTTTCAGCTTCCTCTTCACCCTGCGGCGACACACGGCGATTGAAACGATTCATCGCGGCTTGCGTGCCTTCCGCCAACATCAATTTCACGGCCTCGGCGCCCTGTTCGATTTCCTCGGCGACAATGTCTTCTTCATCGCGGCGAATCTGGCGAAGCACGTACTCCTTCAGATCGCCCTTCATGTCCGCGGGCTGCACGCCCATCCGAACGCGCGCAAATTCCATGGTGCCCAGAGCCCCGATCACGGACTTCAATCCGTTATGTCCGCCCGCCGAGCCGCGCTCACGCACGCGAATCATGCCCCACGGGATTGCGATGTCATCGCAAATCACGATCACGTCGGACGGCTCACATTCAGACCGTCCCAATAGATCGCGCACCGCCAGCCCGCTCAGGTTCATCATCGTCTGGGGCTTGGCGAGGACCACTTCGTGCCCCGCGATTTCTCCCCGACCGACGAACGATTTCGCTTCCGGCCGCGTGACACGAATATTGGCCTGTTCGGCCAGCTTATCCACGACCAGAAAACCCAGGTTGTGCGGCGTCCAGGCGTATTCCATTCCCGGATTGCCGAGGCCAACGATCAGGCGCATCTGCGTTCCCAGTTGGCTTCCGCTTGCAGCGTCGTGTCCACGGTTTTCCAAAATTCAATTACGCCGGGACGCAATCGCTTACTTCTTCTTTTCCTTCTCGCCAGCCGGAGCCGCGCCCTCTTCGCCCTCTTCGGCATCCTTCTTGCCCTTCTTAATGACTTCGGGCTCGGCAGGTGTTGCCGCAGCATCGGTGGCTGCAACTTCCGCAGGCTTCTCTTCTTCGACGCGGAGCGTGACTACGTGCGCCAGAACGCGCATCGGATCGGTCAGCATCTTGATCTTGTCCGGATCGACCTTGATGTCCGTCGGACGGAGCGCCATACCGATCATCAACTCGGTGATGTCCAGGCGAAATTCGGTCGGAATATCGTTGGGCAGGCATTCGATCTCGACTTCACGAGTGACTATTTCGAAGACGCCGCCCTGAACCTTGACGCCCTGCGCTTCGCCGAAGGTATGCACCGGCACCTTGACGCGCATGCGCACGTCCATCGCGATGCGCAGCAGGTCCACATGCAGGAGGTTGCCCTTGACCGGGTCCACCAGCCAATCCTTGACGATGGCCGTTTCCTCGCCGCTCTTGGTCCTGACTTTGAAAATGGTGTTGTGGCCCGAGGCCGAGCGCAGAATCGCGGAGACCTGCTTGGCATTCACTTCAAGAGCCTGCGATTCGCCTTTGCCGCCATAGATAACGGCGGGAACCTGTCCGGCTACGCGCAAGCGCCGGGCGGCATTTTTTCCCCGTGTTTCGCGGGGCGCTGATTCAACAATAATCTGTTCCATAAGTCCTTCCTCATTTCATAAGTACAGGCCGCGGGCGGAACCGTGCAGCATCCGCTTGCCTTCGGCCGTCAGAAAAAAAACAGTTCGCTGATCGAAGTCTCTTCGTGAATCGAATGAATGCCGCGCGCCAGCAATCCGGCGACGCTCAGGACCTTGATCTTCGAAACTTTAGCAGCCGCTTCGCACAGGGGCACGGAATCGGTGACGACCACCTCTTCGATCGCGGACTTGCAGATGCGATCGACCGCCGGTCCGGAAAGTACCGCGTGCGTGCAGGCCGCATAAACCTTTGTGGCGCCTTCTTTCAATAGCGCTTCCGCCGTTTTCACCAGCGTGCCTGCGGTGTCGATAATGTCGTCGATAATCAGCGTGGAGCGCCCGCGCACATCGCCGATCAGGTGCATCACTTCGCTGACGTCGATATCCACGCGGCGCTTATCCACGATGGCCAGTGGCGCATCGAGTTTCTTCGCGAAGGCGCGCGCGCGCTCGACGCCTCCGGCGTCTGGCGATACCACCGTCAGGTTGCCCATTTCCTTGTGCTTAAAGTATTCGATCAAAACCGGCGACGCATACAGGTGATCGACCGGAACCGAGAAATAACCCTGAATCTGCGGCGCGTGCAAATCGAGCGTCAAGGCGCGGCTTGCGCCTGCGGTCTCCAGCAAATCGGCAACCAGCTTGGCGGAGATCGGGACGCGCGGCTTGTCTTTGCGGTCCTGGCGCGCGTAGCAGTAGTACGGCATCACCGCGGTAATGCGCCATGCCGACGCTCGCTTGAACGCGTCAATCATCATCAGCAATTCCATCAGGTGAAAATCCGCGGGATTGGTGCCCGGCTGCACGACAAATACGTCCGCGCCACGCACGTTTTCCAAAACCTGAAAATAAATTTCGCCGTCGCTGAACTTGCCGAGTTTGGCCTCGCCGGGCTTGGTGCCCAGGTGACGGCAAATATCGGCTGCCAGACGCGGATTCGCGCTTCCGCTGAAAATTTTGAATTTATCGTCGGTCAAAACTGTTCCTTAACTTTTCCTGGAAAAAGGCGGAACTGTTCAGGCGAAATCCGGCCCGCCCAATTTACGGCGGTATTCTGCCCTCGAAAGTGTCGAGCAGACGAAAACTTGATCCTTCGGAAATGCCCGAGCAGCTCGGCGCGCCTTCGCTGGGTTTCGGTATATTCCAAACACCGCCGAACCGCTACCCGCCAGCGAGGCCCCTGCAGCTCCTTGCCGAAGCAACTCCCGTTTGATTTCACCCAACCGGGGATATCTTGGGAAGACAGCAGCCTCAAAATCGTTTGAGAGTGCGCCCCCCTGAGGGCTCCAGCATAGAGCACAGAACCGGAACAGTTTAGTGATGTCCGGACCCTTTGTCAATGTTTCTGCGAGCCATTGGTAGGCGTCGCGCGTCGGAACCGCCAGACCGGCAGGGAAGATGACCAAAACTGCCGACCGCGGGACCTCCGGGAGCGGGTAGATTTCATTCCCGCGACTGATGCCAAGCGCCCTGCCGCCACGGAGGAAAAAAGGCACATCCGCACCTAGCGATGATGCAATTTCCATCAGGCGAGCGGCTTCAATGCGTTTTTTCGTCAGACGCAGCAGTCCAATCAGTGCAGCAGCCGCGTCGCTCGATCCGCCTCCGAGGCCCGCTCCCGTGGGAATCCGCTTGGTCAGCACGGCACGGACGCCTTGCTTAATGCCAAGTTCGCGCCGCAATTCGTCCAGCGCGCGAAAGACAAGATTCGTTTTCCCCGGCTCGCCGGCCAGCGCGAAATTTCCGAGAATGCTCAAGTCGATGCGTCGATCTTTGGTTGTTTCGAGGGCCAGCGTGTCATGCAACGAAATCGTCTGGAAGATGGTGCGCAGCTCGTGATAGCCGTCGGGGCGCTGCCCTAAAACGTCGAGGCACAAATTAACTTTCGCGTATGCGGGAATCTTTATCAATTTCATGGAGGGATATGCTACTACGGCTTGGCGTCCGCCGGGGTTTTCTGCTGCGCGAGCCTGCGTTTCAGGGCGGACATTTTTCGTTCTACCTCCGCCAGCTTGTCCGCCTCAAAATTCGCGGGAAGCTCGCGGTGCCATTCGTCGATGGATTTTTGCCACTGGGCTTCCGCCAGGTCGTCCTTGCCGATTTTGGCATACACGTCGCCGAGGTGGCTCAAAATCGTTGGGTCGTGGCTTTCGCGGCTGGCTGCGGTCCGCAATGGCTCCTCCGCCTCGGAAAACTTATTCTGCTTATAGTAGGCCCAGCCGAGGCTGTCCAGAAAGGCCGCGTTATTTGGATCTTCGGCTAGCGCGCGCTTGATGAGATCGGTAGCCTCATCCAAGCGGACTCCGCGATCGGCCAGCATATAGCCGTAATAATTGAGCACTGCGGGGTTGCGGGAATTCTGGCTGAGCACCTGGCGGAACTGCTCTTCGGCCTGATCGTATTTTTTCTGGTGTTCGTAAATCGCGCCGAGCAGGAAGCCAGTCGTCTCTTTGTCAGAAGGTTGCGGCGCGATTTTTTCCGCTGCACGGGCGGCTTGCTCTGCCTCGGGCCATCGCCGGCCTTCTTCATTCACTTGCGCGATGTCGAGTTGAATCTCAAAATCACCGGCCGAACCGTCGAGCAATTGGCGAAGTTGCGCCACGGATTGCTCGGTCTGCGCGTTTTCGCCCAGCAGCATGGCTTGGGCCGTCAGGATCGGCCGATCTTTTGGATACGCCATCACGGCCTTGCTCGCCGCATCCAGCGCCTTCGGCAGATCGCGCGCTCCACGATACGTATCGATAATCAGGACGCGCGCTCGGCGGTCTTCCTCCGGGCCCAGCCGCAGCATCTCTTCGAATGTGTTCACTGCCGCCGTGTATTTGTTCACTTCCCGGTACAGCTGCCCGAGTTGCTGGTACAAAATGGCCAGGGTGCGCCGGCGCGAAGGCGTGAATTCGGACTGCGCCTTGACGCTGGTGACGGCATCGGAAAGCACGCGGATGGAATCCTCGTACCGGCCCTCGCCTTCGTAGATCGAAGACTCGTAATAGATGACTTCCAGATTTCCCGGCGCCCTCTGCTTGGCTTGCAGGACGGCCTGCTCCGCCTTGTCGAGCTGCTTCAATTGCCGGTAAAGTTCGGCGAGGCGTAGATAGTTGTCCGGGTTTTCCGGATCCATGTCCGCCAGGCGCTGATATTGTTCGAGCGCGTCCGTGTATTTGTTTTCGTTGAGAAGGGTTTGCGCAAGGCCGCGGCGGTGATTGATGTCGTCAGGCTGGATTGCCGCTGCCTTCCGGTAGGCCTGCTCGGCATTGGGAAGATCGTGGATTTGCGTATACGCATCGCCGTACAGGTCCCACAGGCGGGGCGTGGGCGAGCGATCGAGGATGCCCTTTAGCACGGAAATAGCTTCCGGAGATTTTCCTTCGTCCAGAAAAAGCTGCGTCAATTGCTCGACGGCGTTTTCATTTTCCGGCTCGCGCGCCAGCAAATCGCGGAGGACCTTTTCGGCCTTGTCGTTTTCATTTTGCAGGCGGTAAAGCCGCGCGAGCCATAGCACGGCATCGGTATCCATCGGATCGAGCCGGACGATTTCGCGATACTGCTCCGCCGCGCGGGCCACGGTTTCGCGCTGCCCGGAGGTATCGCTCAGATCGCCCAGTGTGCGCACATAAATCCGCGCCAACAGCCGCCGCGCAGGTAAATTGTCGGGATCCTTCGCGATAATCGACTGCGCCTCCAATACCGCGTCGCGGATGTGCTGGGACTGAAAGTAAATTTCGGCCAGCTCTTCGCTGATCTGTTGGCTGTTCGGATCCAACGCATAGGCTTTCTTGTAAAAGTCGATGGATTTGTTGGCGTCTTCCGCGCGGCTGCTGGCTTCGTATTCCTGCTGGTAGTAATGTCCCATCGTGAAATCGTAATAGGACTCGGCGCGCTGATTGTCATCGAGCGGTTTGGCGGTTTGCGCTATGCCCTGCGATTTTGCTGAAGAATGCGAATTGGCTTGTTTAGCGGAAACCGGAATTGCCGAAACGATCAGGGAAAGCGAAGCAATGACAAGTTTCTGGTTAATTTTCATTCGGTCACCGCGAACCGATATCCACATGGTCCACCACAACCCACTTGATGCGCCAGAGGATTCAGTGGTTCCCATTGTATCGGTTTTCGACACGACATTCCCGCACATTCTCAGGCGATGCAGGCAACTTAGTGCCGGAAATGCCGCACGCCGCAGAAGACCATTGCCAAACCGAGCCGGTCGCACATTGCGATCACTTCGGGGTCGCGAACCGAACCGCCCGGCTGAATGAAGGCTGTTGCGCCGGCCTTGGCCGCTTCCTCAACACCATCGGGAAACGGAAAAAAGGCGTCCGAAGCAACAACACTGCCCGCCAGCGGCAATTGGGCTTTCATCACCGCAATTTTCACAGAGTCCACGCGGCTCATTTGTCCCGCCCCGACTCCCACCGTCTGCCCCGCGCGCGCGAAGACGATGGCGTTGGATTTGACATGCTTGCAAACCTTCCAACCGAACAGCATCGCCTCGATTTCCTCGCGCGTTGGCGCACGCTTGGTGACAACTTTCAGATCGCTTTCCGCGATTTCATGGCGATCCTGCTCCTGCACGAGAATGCCGCCCGAAATCCGCTTGAGTTCCCATTCGGCATCCCGACCGGCGGACTCGCCTGCCGGCAGCTGCAACAGCCGCAGATTTTTCTTCGCCGCAAAGTGTTCCAGAGCAGCCGGTTCGTAACCCGGCGCGGCAATGCATTCCACAAAGAGTTTTGCGACTTCCGCAGCCGTTGCAGAATCGAGCGGGCGATTGAACGCCATCACGCCGCCGAACGCGGAAACCGGATCGCAGGCCAGCGCCTTGGTATAGGCTTCGACCAGCGTGTCCTGCTCCGCCGTGCCACAAGGATTGTTGTGTTTCACAATGACGGCAGCGGGCCGATGAAATTCGCCAGCCAGCGCGAGAGCGGCTTCCAGGTCCACCAGATTGTTGTAGGAAAGCTCTTTGCCTTGCAATTGGCGTGCGGCAGCAAGACCCGTTGAAGCCGCACCTGACAGGGCGTAGAGCGCCGCTCGCTGGTGCGGATTTTCGCCGTAGCGCAATTCCTGCCGGCGTGTAAACGCAAAGTGCAGCCGGTCAGGCAGCGCCGGGGGGCGAGTGAGTTCGATCGAGCCGCCGCTCGCGGAGAGGCGTTCGAGTTCAGTGGCGATCTTGCCGTCGTAGCGCGCAGTCAACGCGAAGACTTTGCGCGCCAGATCGAGCCTTGTCGCAAGGCTCACTTCGCCCTGCGCCTGAATTTCCGCTGCCACGGCCGCGTAATCGGCAGGATCGGTGACCACCGCGACGCTTTCAAAATTCTTGGCAGCGGATCGCAACATAGCCGGCCCGCCAATGTCGATGTTCTCGATTAACTCCTCGGCCGTCAGGCCGGCTTTCGCGGCAGTGGCTTCAAAAGGGTACAGGTTGACAACAACCAGATCGATCGGCGCGATATTATGTTCCTCCGTCTGCCGGCGATCGCCAACATCGCCGCGACGAAACAAAATTCCGCCGTGAACTTTCGGGTGCAGTGTTTTCACGCGCCCGCCCAACATCTCGGGCCATCCGGTCAGGTCCGAAACGTCTCTAACGGCGATCCCAGCATCGCGCAACAGCTTGGCCGTGCCGCCAGTCGAAACAATTTCGATTCCGGTCGCGGCGAGTTGCCGCACAAAATCGGTAAGTCCGCTCTTATCGAAGACACTGACCAATGCACGCTCGACGGGCACACAACCCTCCGGAGATGTAAGAGAAAACGATTATTGTATGCGCGGCTGGCGGAATCGAAAAGCGCGAACTGGAAATTGTGGGGCAGCAGACGGGTGAGGTCAAGCTTCCAGGCCGATTGGTACTGGCGGAAATCAGTGAGTCCGTTCGAAGGCTTTTCCTCTCAGGGATTCACGGTATGGAAACCAATGTGCTGTTTGGCACATCTCAAAACTTGACAGGTGTGGTTTAATGTCAGCCATGCGTACTGTATCCCAAGAAGCGGTCACCAACAATCGAGCATCTATCGCATGGTTGCGGTGCAAGGATGCATTTGCGAGTTTTTTGGGCTGGTACCTTGAGAAATCCAAAGCACCAGCCCGGTTGAAAGAGTTTGAGTTTGTTGACCCCGAAACGAATGAAACAATTTATCTCTCGACTGGGCTTCGCTATTCCGTACTGCACATTCGAGGGAAGCGTTTATTCTTTGATAGGGTCAGCGGCGTTTTGGATGGAACCTGTACGTCACTTCAAGAGCGTGTTTCCAACGGGCTTGAACTCCGCGATTAACGCGGCTTCGTGCCGCGTACGTTCAGCTTCGTTGAAAATAACGTCTGCGAAGAAATGGGTAATACCGGTAACTGGAGGATTGTTCAGCCAGAACTGAACGCGCTCTCTTAGATCGCCGGTCTTACCCACGTACAGGGGTTCGAACCAACCGGGCCTTCCGATAATCGGCTTGCTAAGTCCGTATACTCCCCCGACCTGTCGCAACTGATTAACCGTAGCCTGATTGAACTCGTACACCGTGTTATCCCTAAATGGCATTTCTATACCTCCATTCTGAAAAGCTGAATTTGACTCCGCTCAGGCATCATTGCTAAATTGCCATGAGATAGGGAGAGTCTAACATGCGTGTCAAGTCTCTCTCAAGCTTCGGTTTTTCTTCCTACTTACAGATTGACAAGCTTGGGACAGAAGCGTATCTTGTTCCCCATTGGAGATGCTTTATGACTAGACAAGATTACGAACAGATGAAGCGAGACTTGCGACGGGATTACGAAGATAAACTCGGAGCGTTGGAAAAGCTCTGGTCAGTTTTTGGTCCAAAAAAGTCTCAATCTACAGACTCTTCGAATGGCCCATCGAAGGCGTGGGACCATGAGGTTTCGAAGCGAGACGCGGTCAGGTCTGCAATCAAACAAATTCAGGGAGAATTTGACATTCATCGGGTACGAGAAGAACTCTTACACACCCAGCCTTTAGTTTCTAAGAATATTGAAGACAATCAAATATCGGCAATTCTGTCTTATCTGTACACGAAGAAAGAAGAAATCGAGCAGGTGAGAAAGAAATCTGGAAAGGCACCTGCGCGGTATAAGAACAAAGTCTAAGAAGAAAGTGGGCTTATCGCTGCTGATACAGCGATAAGCCCAGAGAAAACTAGGGAGCACAGCCGCTAAGCAAATGCAGCCCCGTTTCTATTTCCATTTATACGCTCGACCGCCGCCATTTGCAAGGGGCGCAAAGCCCCCGCGTTTTCAAGGGCCAAATTCCTTGCGAATGGAGACGGAAAATGACTTGTATTCGATGCCAACACGACACAGCAAAAAAGATCGGGACATACGGACGGAGACGGATTCAACGCTATCGGTGCCGCACATGCCATTCCAGCTTTTCTACCCCGCAAGCCAAGCCTCTAGGACGGCACTATCTACACGTCGAGAAAGCCGTCCAGGTGGTTTCCTTGCTCACTGAGGGCATGTCTGTGAGGGCGGCGGCCAGAATCACCGGAGTAGATCGGAACACGATTCTCTCCCTCTTGCTGACTATAGGGGACAAATGCCGTCGCGTGTTTGACAATCGCGTCCGCAACCTAAAGCCCAAGTTCGTGCAAGCCGATGAGCTGTACTGTTTCGTGCATTCCAAACAGGCCAATCTCAAATCGGACTCGCCGCGAGAATGGGGCGATACCTACACTTGGCTGGCCCTCGACAGCGATAGCAAATTGATTCTCTCGTACCATGTGGGCAAGCGAGACGGAGCAAGCGCGTTACAATTTGTAGGCGATTTGAGCCAGCGTATCGACGCTAGATGCCAAATCACGACAGACGGATTCAAGCCTTATATCAATGCCATCGAAGAATACTTCGGGGCGAATGTCGATTACGCGCAGTTGCTCAAAATCTACGGCAAGCCTCAAGGTAACTGGCCGGAGTGGTATGCGCCTACAAAGGTTTTGGATGCTATACCAGTCACCGTAACAGGAAATCCCAAGATCGAACGAATCTCAACAAGCCACGTCGAACGAGTGAACCTCAGCGTACGAATGCACCTTCGCCGATACACGCGACTGACGAATGGTTTCAGCAAGTCTTTGGAGCATCTGAAAGCGGCTGTGTCGCTTCTAATGTGCTGGTACAATTTTTGCCGGGTTCATCAAACTTTGAGGGTAACTCCTGCGATGGAAGCGGGGATTACAGACCACATTTGGACGATTCAGGAGCTTTTGGAAGCGGACTCACAGATTTAAGCCAGTACCGGCCGATTGCGAATTGCGCAGAGTGCAAATACAAAAAACGCCTACGCCAAGGAAAGTTGCAGAACGCCCCAGCCGTCGTTGAGCAGGAAGGCCTTATCCTTCGGTCCATCCTCCTCCGGCGCGGGCAGCATCCACAGGCCGGTGACGTTTCCCGAGGGGCCGAAAGCGATTCGCACGATGATGTCTCCGTGGTCGAACTCGCACCGAACGTCAACGGTATCGAATTCAGGATCTTTCAGCGCGCTCTTGACGCTCTTGAAGGATCCCATGTGCATCATGATGTGGGTCCACGACGCGCCGAGCTTTTCCGACGGCATCATGATCTTCATTCGTTCGTCGAATTTTGTGCTGGCTTCGTCGAAAAGCCCCTGATGCAGAAGTTCGGTCAATGCTTTGGCCGATGTCTCCATGGTCACTGCGCTGAGGTCGGAGAGCGGCACTATCCAAATGCGGATAATCTGGTTGGCGTCATCGAATTCCAGCCCCAACTCCACCTTGTAATGCTCATACTGGCTGCGCGAGATGTAAACCGGCATGCCCTTCACGGTTCGGGCGTCCTGCGAAATCTGCTTTTGGAAAGCGCCGGTCACATCAACCAACTGGGCCAGGACGGTTTCAATATCATCCTGCGAGATGGCCTCTTTCAGATCGGGACTGAAATGGGCAATCACAAGAGGCAGTTGGTCGTGCGCAATATTATCCATTACGCCTTTGGTGATCGACAGGCGCACTTCGTCAAGCGTTTGCGAAAACCCAGGTAAACCAGCGATCAGCAGGATTACAACCGAGAGAAGTACCTTTCTTAGAGCGCGCATGGCCACCCCCAAAGTGGAAAAACAGAGGGTACTTGAACCGACAGTAACACAGGGAGTTGAGTAACTCCAAGTGCAAACGAGCCGCTTTAATGCAGATTCAGTTTAGCGCATCTAGTCAGGCCACAGCGATTCGAAATTTGAATTTTCAGGATTTCACACGCGCTTTCAGCTTGGCGTGTTTGCCTTCCAGGCTGACGACATATTCGACCTTGTGGGCGTTTTTCTGCTTCTTGAGCTGATCGGTTTTCTGGCGAACGAAATTGTGAAAAGATTCAATCGTCAGCCCGTCGGTGCTGTCTCCCACCTGCTCCTTCGCGCGGCGGAAGGCCGCATACAGTTCATCCACCTTATATTTCTCGCAATCGGGGTCCGCCCAAGAGATGACGAACGGTAATTGGTCCCCAGCGCCAACCAGGTTCTCACCGGGTGCGTTGAGCGCCCTCATTTTTTCAATTTCCTTGGCAGCAGCTCCGAAGTGCCGTCGCACGGTTGCTTCTTCCTTTTGCTTAATGCGTTTCCGGAAGATTTCGCGGTACTTCGTGTACGTCTGTGCCAAATTACTGTAGCGGAAGCGCTGGCCATAATTCATATCCGCGCCCCGGTCGCTATACCGCTTCATCATAATTTCGATGCGCCACTCGAGGTCCGAGGGCGGACGCTTCTTCCCACCGCCAAAGTACTGTTCGTACTCGATCTTCAGTTGCCGGATGTCCTTCTCCAGTTGGCTCAGGTCTTCGTCAGTGGTTTTTGCCATACAATTGGGGCCATTTTGATCCTAAGCGGAGCAGCAGGAATGGTCAACGCGGTTAGAGGACATGTGTGCCGAACAGGGAACACCGACCGATACTTCAGGGACGACCGCTCAGGATTGCCCATGGCAACTGCTTGTGTTCCAATGTTTTACTATGCTGGCCGCCGTCGCACGCCGAAACCGGATCGCTCTTGTCCAAAAGCCCTTGCCGCAATTGAAACCCGGCTGGGCACTGATTCAAGTGCGTCTGGCGGGAATCTGCAATACCGACGTCGAAATCCTGCGCGGGTATCATAATTTTCACGGCACGCTTGGGCATGAATTTGTGGGTGATGTGGTACGCGTTGCCAATTCAAAAGATAAGGCCTGGGTCGGTCGGCGCGTCGTGGGAGAAATTAATATTGCCTGCGCTGGGCTGGGAGCTCTAAATCTGTGCGCCTATTGCCTCCGTGGAATTCCGACGCATTGCTCGCGTCGCCGCGTGCTGGGAATTATTGGGCATGATGGCGCGTTCGCCGAGTATCTGGCGCTGCCGGTCCTGAATCTGCATCGTGTGCCTGACGGCGTTTCCGATGAAGCGGCTGTATTCACCGAGCCGTTGGCTGCCGCATGCGAGATCCTCGAACAGTTGGACACCCGCAAGCACACCGAAGCGTGCGTGCTCGGTGATGGCAAACTTGCGCAGTTAATTGTGCGTGTGTTGCAGTCTGCTGGACTTCGCGTCACCATGATTGGCAAGCACGCGAGCAAGCTGCAACTGGCGCGTGTAGCGGGCATAGAGACTGTTAAGTTGAGTCCTCCTAAGGCACGGAGGGCAGATGCGTTCACGCTGGTCGTGGAAGCGACGGGATCGGCCTCCGGCTTCGCGATGGCGCAGCAAATCACCGTTCCACTTGGAACATTAGTCCTAAAGTCCACATTTCATGGGGCTGCGGATGTCGAAACATGGCCGATTGTCGTGAAGGAACTGACCGTTATCGGATCGCGCTGCGGGCCGTTTCCGCCCGCGCTTGCGCTGCTTCGTTCAGGACATGTGGATCCGAGGCCGCTGATTTCATGGGTGTTTGATCTAAAGGATGCAGCCTCAGCGATTCGCTGCGCGCAAGAGGCTGGGGTGATGAAAGTAACCCTGAGGGTTGGGACTGCTGCGAAGTGATTCTCTTTTCTGTCACTCCCAGATACCGATCATCCATTATAAAGACTACGAGTCCCTCATAGATTTGTGTATAATTTGTGCAAACATCGGTGGTCAAGATGTATCGTTGAGGCATCGATAGCAATGATTGAATGGCTTAATGCGATTTCTACAGTGGTAATTGCGATTTTCGCCGTTGTGACTTCCATAGCAATAATTTGCCAGGTTAAAACCGCGCGAAATACGAATAGAGCGTGGATTATTGTCTCGCCCGCGAATGAAACTCCTCAATTCGGATACATTCTTGATCCCAAAGAGCCCAAAGACGAAGACTTTGGAAAAGACAAGACGAATGTTTTCGGTGTCGCTTTCAAGAATACAGGGGGAACTCCTGCTCGCCTCATCGAATACTCTGTTATATATATGTATATTGATAGATTGGATAACATTCCTCAGGAACCCGATTATGGAAAAATAATGTCGTTTGATGGATTACTTTTGGTTAAAGAAGATTCGATAGGAGGATTCACCTTCCTGAAATCTAACCCGCTGCCGACCAAAGCGCAAGTGATGGCAATACATCGGAAGGAAGCATTCGTGTACGCCTACGGATTTGTTAGCTATCGAGATGTATACGGAAGAAAGCACGAAACGCGATTCGGCTACCTATACTTCTCTCCACTGGGGCTCGATCCACGCCCGGCCGGATTTAAACGCGAGGAACTTCCAACTGCCTACAACAATGCAACTTAGAACCAGAACACAGCATTAGAACGCTACCGCTTCTTTGGCTTTCTTGACATTCAATCAAATGGCCCCCTAGACTGATTCTTCCCGTGGAAACCATGAACCAGGCGGATCACAAAACGATTATTGTAGGTGTCACAGGCGCCTCGGGCGCAGTGCTGGCGCAGTTGGCACTCCGGCTGCTTGAAGCTGACTCCCGGGTAGCGCGGATTCACTTGGTCGTCACCGAAACGGGCGCGCGGCTGCTGGCTCATGAGCTAAACATCGCGACCAGCGACTCGAAGCAACTGCCCGCGCTGCTGATCGGCGGGCGCGCGGAGAAAACCGAAGTCCTGCCGAATAAGGATGTGGGCGCGTCGATTGCCTCGGGCAGCTATCCGGTGGATGTGATGGTGGTGATTCCGTGCTCGATGGGGACGCTGGCGACCATCGCCGCGGGGACGAGTGACGATCTGATCGCGCGCTCGGCTGATGTTTGCTTGAAAGAGGGCCGAAAACTGGTTCTGTGCGTGCGCGATACGCCGTTCAGCAGGATTCATCTGGAAAATATGCTGCGCGCGCAGCAGGCCGGAGCCGTGATCATGCCGGCGATCGTGTCGTTTTATCACCAGCCGAAAACAATTGACGATCTGGTTGCCCAGTACGTTTATCGCGTCCTTGCGCAGATGGGGTTGCCGCAGGAGCAGGCGTATCGATGGGAAGGTCAGGCGAAAAGCAAGACGCGCGATGCATGAGGTTTTGGTAACACAGACTTCAGTCTGTGTGGTTTTGATCTTGGTTGAGTTCGCCCAAATCTAAACCAAAAGCGCACAGACTGAAGTCTGTGCTACTTGAAATTCGCGCGACACAGAATGCCTATATGAGAATGTATTGAGTATGAGGACTACGCAAATCAAGAATTCTTCCGTCTTTCTCTGCGCTCTCCGCGATCTCTGCGCGAGACACTCCGGGGTTTTCGAGTGAGCCACGGCCGCATCCGCACGATCCTTGAAATGATCAAGTTCGAGCACTCCGTGTTCGCTCTTCCGTTTGCTTTGACCGGGGCGCTGCTTGCGGCGCGGTACGCATCGATTCCAGCCACAGCGGCGGGCTTGTCCGCCGTAGCCGCCTCTCAGGCGAAGGCGGGTTGGCCTTCACTGCGGCAGATTCTGTGGATTGTCGTGGCGATGGTGGGGGCACGTTCCGCGGCGATGACGATGAACCGCATCATAGATTTACGCTACGACCGGGAAAATCCACGCACCCGCACGCGGGCGCTGGCTACCGGGGCGCTCTCGTTGGGATTTGCGTGGACCTTCGCGATTGCTGCTTCGGCGGTGCTGGTGATAGCGGCGTGGCAATTGAACCCGCTCGCATTAAAACTTTCGCCTGTCGCTCTGGCCGTGTTGTTTTTCTACTCGTACACCAAACGCTTCACGTCCTGGTCTCACCTGGTGCTGGGATTCTGCCTCGGAATGTCTCCCGCGGCGGCTTGGATCGCCATTGCGGGGTCGCTCGACGCGCGCATGTTGATTCTGTGCGGGGCGGTCACGTTGTGGGTCGGCGGCTTCGACGTATTGTACGCCTGCCAGGATTTTGAGTATGACAAGTCTGTGGAGCTTTTTTCCGTGCCGAAGCGATTTGGTATTGCGCGGGCTCTGACGATTGCCCGCCTCATGCACGTGGTAATGATCGCGCTACTTGGGTGGTTGGCGTGGAGTTTCCAGCTGCCGTGGCCTGCGTGGGTTGGAATCGCTGTGGTCGCCGCGCTGCTGGCCTACGAGCATTCGCTGGTTTCGGCAAACGACCTGAGTCGGATGAATGCTGCGTTTTTTACGGTGAACGGTTATATTAGTATTTTGTTTCTATTGTTCTGGGGCGCGGCTGTGGCGTTCGCGCGCCGTTAGATTTTAGTAGCACAGACTTCAGTCTGTGCGCCTTTGGTTTTACGAAACCCAACCCCGCACAGACTGAAGTCTGTGCTACTGGTGCCATGACCGACCTTCGAATTAGCGACGAACGACTGAAGCCTATTGCGGACAAGGTGCTTGCTGGCGAGCGCCTGAGCCCTGACGACGGCCTTACGCTGTACCGGTCCCCGGACCTGCTGGCCATCGGCTGGCTGGCGAATTCCGTTCGAGAAAAGCGCTACGGCAATACGTGCTTCTTCAATGTGAACCGGCACATCAATCCGACCAACGTGTGCGTGGCGCACTGCAAACTGTGCGCCTTCGGACGTGATCCCAACGCGCCCGGCGCCTACACCTTCGCGCTCGAAGAGATTTACCAGCGCGCCGAGCAGGGCACGCGCGAGGGCGCAACGGAATTCCACATGGTCGGCGGACTGCATCCCGATCTGCCATTTGAATATTTTCTGGAAATGATGCGCGGCCTGAAAAAGCGCTGTCCTACGGTGCATTTGAAAGCGTTCACGATGGTGGAGGTGGGGTACTTCTCGCGGATTTCAAAGCTCTCGATGCGCGACACGCTGCTGGCTCTGAAAGAGGCGGGCGTGGATTCTCTGCCGGGCGGCGGCGCGGAAATATTTAATCCGCGCGTGCGAAAAATTATTTGCGACCACAAAGTCAGCGGGCAGCAGTGGCTCAACATTGCACGCACGGCGCACGAAATCGGGTTGCGCTCTAACGCCACAATGCTGTACGGCCACGTGGAGAGCGATGAAGAACGCGTGGAGCATCTTCTGGCGCTGCGCGGTTTGCAGGACGAAACGCACGGCTTCTCGGCATTCATCCCGCTGGCGTTTCATCCGGCAAATACCGACCTCGCGCACCTGCCGCCGCCCACGGGATACCACGATTTAAAATCCATCGCGATCTCGCGCCTCCTGCTCGATAATTTCGATCACATCAAGGCGTATTGGGTGATGCTCACTCCGAGCATCGCGCAAATCGCGTTGCGCTTTGGCGCGGACGACCTCGACGGCACCGTCGTCGAAGAAAAAATCTACCACGATGCTGGAGCAAAGACTGCCGAGTTCACCCCGCGCGTCGAGCTCGAGCGCCTGATTCGCGAAGCCGGCCGCGTCCCCGTCGAGCGCGATACGCTATACCGGCCGGTGGACCGCTCGAAAATGCCCCCGATTGGACCTCCGCCTGAAGTTACGATTTCCATCGACATTTAGTGTAAAATGGCGTTTAAGCTCGTCATGTGGAGGCGTGCGCGATGCGTCAAGTAATCCTCTATCCCGGCGAAGATGGTTATTGGGTGGTTGAGTGCCCAAGTCTGCCCGGTTGCATTAGTCAGGGAGAGGACAAAGCCAAGGCCGTGGCCAACATTCGCGAAGCTATCGAAGGGTACATTGCCGCATTGGAAGAAGACGGCCTTCCAGTTCCTCAAGACCGGTTTGATGCCATTGTCATGGCTGTATGACCAGCCTTCCGCAGATTTCAGGGCGCGAGTGCGTTGCCGCACTCGGAAAAAAGGGATTTCAATTTAAACGGCAAAATGGAAGTCATATCATCCTCCGACGTGAACAGCCATTTGCCCAAGTTGTTGTTCCCGATCACAAGGAGCTCGACCGGGGTACTCTGCGCGGAATTCTTCGTCAGGCAGGATTGAGTATCGAAGAATTTATTGCGTTGCTGTGACGTTTTGAGGTTGCGATTTTCCCCGAACAATCTCCCACCCAAGCAAAACATAAAAAGGTCCGTAGCACAGCCACTGAAACAGCGGATCGAACTCCCACACGCCCAGCGTCTTGTAATTGATGAAAATCTTGTACGAGAGAAATTGCAAAACTGTGAGCAGCAGCCACGCTGGGCTCGGAAAGAAGCACAGCAGGGGCACGATCCACGTGAAATACCACGAGTACCCGTTGGGCGCGCAGAGCAATACTGTCCCGATCAGCAGGAACGCGGCACGCGTAGGGTCGGCACGGCGGAATGCCAGCCACAGCGCCAGACCGAGCACGACGCCTTCGCCGATCCCTGCCGCCAATTCGTGCGATCCGGTGAACCACAGTAGGCCCGGATAGACGCTCGAGTGGTAGTTTCGCCAGATCACCTGGTAATACTTGAGCATTCCCAGGAATTCACGCCAGCCATGGCGGTAGGGCCAAACGCAAACTGCGGCAAGCGCGGCACAACTGGCAGCGGCCAGCCATGCGCGCAGCTTCCTGGGCCACCCTGCGCGAATTAACGCTAATGGAATCAGGACGATGGGGAACGCCTTGGACAGCGCACCGGCCGTGAGCGTCAGCGTTGACATCGCGGGAAAGCGCCGTATAATCAGCAACGTAGCGACGACTGCGGCGATGGCCAGCGCGTCGTTGTGGCCGCTTGAGGCGAATTCGACGATCACCAGCGGATTCCAGGCGTAGATGGCTACCTGGTAATTCCGTCCCCCGGTTGATCGGAAGTGCCAGGCCAGCATCGCCATGACGGCCAGGTCGGCGAGCAGGAATGGCAGCTTGAAGCCTATCGGGCCGGGCAGCACGCGCCATGTCGCGCGGAACACTAGCTCAGACAGCGGCGGGTACATCGTGGGAATTTCCGGCGCGGGCATCACGTACCAGCCTGGGTCGCGCAGCGGTGCAAGGCGCGGGTCCGTCGGCGCAATGGCGTAGGGATTCCATCCGGCGTTCTGCACGTGGCCGTCCCAGCGGTACCGGTGGACGTCGGTCGAAAGTGATGGCGGGTAGGGAAACAGCGTCAGGCGAAAAGCCAGCGCGCCCAGCAGGACGATCCACAGCACGGCCCGGTTGTCGCGGGTGTGTTCCAGGGCATAGAGTGCGACGCAGTACAGCACGCCAGCGCCCAGCGCCAGGGCAATGAACTCGGGGATGTGGATTGACAGGTCCCCCAGGCGCGCCATCGCGGCAAATGCTGCTTCCAGCGCGACAATGGCGATGACGGCGATCAGGATTTGCGGATCGAACCGGCGGCGGGGTGAGTTCAATATTTGCTCGCAGATGAACTGGTAGTTTGCAAGGGAGACAATCTGGTTTGAATTTCGCGCAACATGCTCTCGGTCTTCTCGCGGCGGCGGCGCAAAGCCCGCTCACAAATTATTGGGCCAAGCTGACTGACCCGAACCGCAATCCCTTCCGCGGACTCTATCAACTGAATTCGTTCGATCTGGCCATCATGATTCCGTACTTCATCGTGCTGGTGATTCTGGCCTCGTTCGGCATGCACCGGTACTACCTGGTGTACGCCTATTTCAAAAATCGCAGCAATGTTCCCGGCCCCCCGCCACAGATCACGGAGTGGCCCAAGGTTACCATACAGCTTCCGATCTACAACGAGCGCTACGTGATCGAGCGCCTGGTGGACGCGGTGGCGAAGTTCGATTACCCGCCCGAACTGCTCGATATTCAGGTGCTCGATGACTCTACCGACGAGACGCAGCAGGTGGCGCGCGAGTGCGTCGAGCGCTATCAGGCGCTGGGATTGCCGATTCACTATCTGCACCGCACGGACCGCACCGGCTACAAGGCGGGCGCGCTGGCCGCGGGCCTGGAATCCGCGAAGGGCGAATTCGTCGCCATCTTCGACGCCGATTTCGTTCCGTCAGCGGATTTTCTACGCCGCACGATTCCGTATTTCACCGATCCGAAGATTGCGATGGTCCAGGGGCGATGGACGTATTTGAACACCCACTACTCCCCGCTGACCGAGGTGGAAACGATTCTGCTCGACGGCCACTTCGTGATGGAGCATGGCGCGCGTTCGCGCAGCGGCAGCTTTTTCAACTTCAACGGCACTGCCGGCGTGTGGCGCCGCCACGTGATCGACGATGCCGGCGGCTGGCAGCACGACACGCTCACCGAGGACACCGATCTTTCCTACCGCGCGCAGCTTCTCGGCTGGAAGTTTCTTTATTTACCCGACATCGAATGCGCCTCGGAGCTGCCCGTGGATATGAACTCGTTCAAAGGGCAACAGGCGCGCTGGGCCAAGGGCTTGATGCAGACGGCGAAAAAAATCCTGCCGCGCGTGTTGCGCTCGGACGAGCCGATGCACGTCAAGGCGGAGGCGGTGTTCCACCTGACGGCCAACATCAGCTATCCGTTTATGGTGATCCTCTCGACGCTGCTACTGCCCGCGATGATCGTGCGTTTTTATCAGGGCTGGTTCCAGATGCTGTTCATCGACTTGCCGCTATTCATCGCGTCCAGTTGCTCGATCTCCGGTTTTTATCTGGCATCGCAGCGCGCGCTGTATCCGAAGACGTGGAAGCGCTCGATCAAATACATGCCGTTCGTGATGGCCGTGGGCATCGGCCTCTCGGTGCGCAACGCCAAGGCTGTGATGGAAGCAATTTTCGGCGTGAAATCGGAATTCGCACGCACGCCGAAATTCAATATCGACGGACAGTCCGGCACATGGCGCAAGAAGTCGTACCGCAATCGCGCCGGATGGATGCCGTACCTCGAAATCGGACTCGGGCTCTACTTCGCCCTTACGATTGTGTACGCCATCCAGAATGAAAATTACGCGACTACGCCGTTTCTGTTCCTGTTCGTCTGGGGATTCCTCTATACCGGCGTGATGTCCGTGGCGCAGGGCTGGATTGAGCGTTTCCGGCTCGGTGGGCGGTCGACGCCTGCGTCTGAGGTTCGGCCTGCGGCTTCCGGGGCGCCAGGATTCTAATCTAACGGTGTATATGCTTGGGGACTTTCCGTTGGGCTCTCAGCCGAAATAACTTCCCAAAATAGGTTATTCTAGTGGGTGACATGAAGGACCTATCAAATAATTTGTTGGGTGACTTTCACTAATATCTAGCCAAATACATGTCTTCAAACGCGCTTGACTATATTACGGTTCAAGGATTCAAAAGCATTGCTTCATTGGAGAAGCTCGCCTTGAAACCGATCAATGTCTTGATCGGCCCCAATGGTTCAGGCAAGTCGAATTTTATCGGCGTCTTTGCATTCCTGCACGCTATTCGCGAAGGCCGATTAAGGGATTATGTGACACAGGCCGGAGGCGCGGAGAAGGTCTTGCACTTCGGCTCGAAAACGACAAAGGAAATCAAGTTTCACCTTTCTTTTGGAAACGAGTTGAACCAATACGCACTTACCCTTTCTCCGACTCAAGATGATGGTCTTTATCCTTCATTGGAAACGACGTTTTTCTGGGAGAAGAGTCAATATTCTAAACCCTATGATTTGTCACTATCTGCCCGTGAACAAGGGCGAGAAGCCGGCATAAGCAATCCTGGACTACAGAGAACGCCTGGGTGGGTTCGAACGCGCCTTGGCGGTTGGCGGCTTTACCATGTTCATGACACCAGTGCGTCTTCTCCGATGCGTAAAACTGCGAAAGTGAATGACAACTCATTTTTTCGCCCTGACGGCTCTAATCTCGCCTCTTTTCTCTATTATCTATCCGAGCGCCACGAAACTTCTTACAGCCTGATTCGGCGCACGATCCAGCGTGTTACTCCGTTTTTTGACGATTTCAAGCTAAACCCCCTCAGGTTGAATCCTGAGGACATCAAATTGGAATGGAGACATAAAAACTCCGACCAGTACTTCGATGCGTCCTCTCTTTCGGATGGGACAATTCGGTTCATAGCCTTGGCGACCCTTTTTCTTCAACCCAAAGAATTTCTTCCCTCGATCATTCTTGTCGACGAACCGGAATTAGGTTTACACCCGTATGCGATTGGCATGCTTGCCTCTCTCATCCGCCATGCCTCGAAAGATGCCCAAGTCATCGCATCCACGCAATCCTCCTTATTGCTCGATCATTTCGATCCTCAAGATGTGTTAGTCGCAAATCGCGTGGGCAGCTCGACGCAAATAGCGCGCCTGGCACCCGAGCAGTTGACCGACTGGTTAGAAGACTACAGTCTTGGCCAGCTGTGGGAGAAGAACGAATTCGCGGGAAGACCCGTTCCGGAGTAACTATGGCGCGTCTCCTGGTCCACGTTGAAGGGCAAACCGAAGAAAGCTTCGTAAATGAAATCCTTCGACCCTATTTGGTTAGCCGCGGTTTTGAATCGGTCAGCGCGCGCATTATGGGGAACGCGCGTTTACGGCGAAGGCGCGGCGGTATTCGGCCATGGCCGACTGTGAGAAAGGACATTATTGGCCATCTGCGTCAGGACCGAAACTGCACTGCAACTACGATGGTCGATTTTTACGGATTGCCACAACGAGGGGACGGCGCGTGGCCCGGTCGTGCGGGGGCAAATGGTCTTGAAATACATGGCAAGGCGCTGTTTGTGGAAGAGGCCATGCTAAGAAATCTGACCGAAAATCTAGAGTCAGACCTCGACGCAAAACGCTTCGTACCATTCGTTATAATGCATGAGTTCGAGGGCCTACTCTTTAGTGATTGCGCAGCCTTTAGCCAAGGGATCGGACGACAAGACTTGGAATCCAGACTTAGGGATATTCGGGATCAGTTCGAAACGCCCGAAGATATTAATGACTCTCCGCTCACCGCACCATCCAAGCGTGTTCAAGACCTCGTGCCGGGCTATGAAAAGCCCTTTCTTGGTACTTTAGCCGCATTGGAAATTGGCTTAGACCGAATTCGAGCGGAGTGCCGCCATTTCAGCGATTGGCTGCAAAGACTGGAATCTCGAAGCCAGTAGAGCCATGGGGCAGGCAGTCTTCGCGGCCTTTGTTCCAGGCTTGAGCATCATCGGTTACCGAATTTAGCTGGGGCGATCTGATGACAAAAACTAGGTTCATCGCATACAACATCTTGGTTGTAATGATCCTAGGATCTATCGCTTCGATTGTCTCGGCCTGGGAACGCGAACCAACCACCGTCTATGCCGAACGCCGCGCGAAGCTCATCGCCGCAGTCAACGCACCCATCGTAATCTTCGGCTACACCGGGCACGAGGAAGCGAATCCCTCCTACGTTTTCATGCAGGAAGAAAATTTCTACTACCTGACCGGGCACAACGAGGAGGGCGCGGCGTTGTTGCTGGTGCCTGAATCGGCGGCGCAGAAGGGGTGGAGCGGGCCGCGCGAGATTCTGTATCTGCCGCCGCGCGATTTGAGCGAGGAGAAGTGGAATGGGCCGCGCCTCGGTCCGGACGATCCCGCGATCAAGGCGAAAACAGGCTTTGCGGATGTGGAATCGTTCACAAAGCTGCATGAGACGCTGGCGAACCTGAGCCGCGAGTTTCCGGACATCTACACGGAATTGCCGGGGCCGCATGACGAAGGCTATCCTCACGCAGCGAACTGGTCGAATTGGGTGAAGGGTGCCGCGCCTCACGTCACGCTGAAGGATGTTTCCCCCGCGGTGGGCACGCTGCGCGCTGTAAAATCTCCCGGCGAGCTGGCGCTGCTGCAAAAAGCGATCGATGCTTCGGTTGACGCGCAACTGGCAGCGATGAAGACGATGCATTCCGGCCTTTTCGAATACCAGGTGGCGGCGAAGATGGTGGAGATTCACGCCGAGGCCGGGTGCGAGACCGAGGCGTATGCCCCAATCGTCGGCTCCGGCATTAATTCCACTGTGCTGCATTACAACAAGCTGGACCGCAAGATCGATGGCGGCGAGGTGGTGCTGCTCGATGTGGCCGGGCAGTACTCGGGCTACGCGGCGGACATTACGCGCACACTTCCGGCGGACGGAAAATTCACGCCGCGCCAGCGCGAGATTTATGAGGTGGTGCTGGGCGCGCAGAACGCCGCGCTGGCCGCGCTCAAGCCCGGTATGACGCTGTATGGCCAGGGGTCCACGAGCCTGCAGAAGATCGCGGCGGATTATATCGACTCGCACGGCAAGGACAAGGAAGGCCGCTCGCTGGGGCGGTATTACATTCATGGCCTGAGCCATCATCTGGGACTCGACGTGCACGATTCCGCCGGGCCGTCGCGTCCGCTGGAGGCGGGCATGGTCATCACCGTCGAGCCGGGCGTTTACATTCCTGAGGAAAATATCGGCGTGCGTATCGAGGATGATGTGCTGATTACCTCATCCGGATATAAGCTGCTTACTGCGCGGCTGCCGCGCTCGGTCGATGAGATTGAAAAGATTATGGCTGATGGCAAGGTCGAGCGGGAGAAACACGGGCAATAAGCAGGCGTACTGGCAAGGGCACGACAATGTCGTGCCCCTACGGGCGATCGTTACACGGGGGCAATCATGGCCGAACAGCCGCGCGTCGAGACAAATCCACTGGTTCGAATTTTCGGTCGGCCCGGTTCGGCTACGGCGTATGCGATTCGCGATTTTCTGCACCGCAGCGATGTGCCGTTCGAATGGATTCAGCTGGAAAGCGATGAGCAGGCGCGCTCCAATGCCGGCGTCGAATCTCTTCAAGACTCGCGCCTTCCGGTCTGCATCTTCCCGGATGGCAGCCGCATCGAATGTCCCAGCGTCCGGCAAATTACCGAAAAGCTGGGGTGGTTCCGCTCGCCGCTGCAATCCGAATACGATCTGGCGATTTACGGCGCGGGCCCAGCAGGACTAAGCGCCGCCGTATATGGCGCCTCCGAAGGACTCAAAACCGTATTGATCGAGCGCTCCGCCATCGGCGGGCAGGCAGGAACCAGCTCCAAGATTGAAAATTATCTGGGATTCCCGCAGGGGATCAGCGGGGCGGAACTGGCCGAGCGGGCGCGCGAGCAGGCTCTCCGCTTCGGCGCCGAAATTCTGCTTGCCCGCGAAGGAGTTCGCGGTGAATTTTCCGAGGGCAAAGGGACGGGCTTTCTTGCCGACGGCACCAGGATTGTCGCCCGCGCCGCGATTTGCGCTACAGGCGTCGCCTACCGGCGGCTGGGCGTCTCGAACGAGGAACAATACTTCGGATCGGGCCTGTATTACGGCGCCGGCGCCAGCGAAGCCGGGCTGGTTAAGGATTTGCAAGTGATCGTGGTGGGCGGGGGAAACTCGGCGGGACAGGCGGCCATGCACTTTTCCGCGCTGGCGAAAAAAGTAACCATGGTTATTCGCGGCGAGTGCTTGAAGAAGACACTTTCGCAGTACCTGGTGGATCGTGTGAACGCTGCGCCGAATATCGAGGTATTGCGAAGAACCGACATCACCGGCCTGGGCGGTGAAAATTGCCTGCAGGAAGTTACGCTGAAAAATCGCGACACCGGGGAGGAACGAAAAATCGCCACGCACTGGCTGTTCGTCTGCATTGGCGGCGAACCGCACACCCAATGGGCCGTGGAAGCGGGGATCGTTCGCGATGAGTCAGGCTACCTGGTCACCGGCCCCGATTTGATTCAGCAGGGTAAGCGCCCGGCCAAATGGCCGCTAGACCGCGATCCATATTACCTGGAGACAAGCGTTCCGGGAATGTTCGCTGCCGGCGATGTTCGACACGGGTCTGTGAAGCGCTGCGCTTCGGCAGTTGGTGAAGGCGCTATGGCTGTGGCATTCGTACACCGGTATTTAGCGCAGGGCTGACAGCGATCACTGCGGGTTGCCGGACAATTTATCCATTGGAGGAATCGATGGCAGAAATTTGTGAACATCTCAAAGGAATCAAATTCACCAAGGCGACCAAGCATGTTTGCGACGAGTGCCTGAAAATGGGGGACGTCTGGGTCCACTTGCGCATGTGCCTGGAATGCGGGAACGTCGCCTGCTGCGATTCCTCCAAAAACAAACATGCCACCAAGCATTTTCATCGCAGCAAGCATCCCTTAGTTCGATCCATTGAGCCCGGCGAAACCTGGGTGTGGTGCTACGTGGACGAAGTCGAGCCAATGGAGCTGGAAGAATAAATCCGCGACGAATGAATTAGGGATACCAGAACTTATTTCCTGTCGCTGACCGATTTCTTTCGTCCTAACTTTTTCAGCAAACTCAATCGCCTCTTGAATTGTTTTCTCAACGCGCCGCGCTCGGGCATCGGGGCTGCGGTAGTAGAGGATACCCAGCAGGTGCCCGCGCCGCTGCAATCGCGACATTCGTTCCCATCCCTCGTGAGCGCGAGAATTCTGTGCAAATGCCAGCTGCAGGATTGGCGGGAGTTCCTGTTCTGCTTCCATGACTGCTAACAGACGTTCCGCGATCTGCCCGGCACGCCGCGTTCGGGCCTCGGCACTGTTTACTTCCACAATCCAGTCAGCGATGGCCTTGCGCGTGGAGTAGTTCAGTTGGTCGAACCAGTGGCGGAGTGCGCGCGCTTCAGCGAGAGCCAGCTTCAATTGCATGGGAACGCTGACGACGCGTTCTTCGGTGTCGGGCTCCAGACGGAACCGTGAGGTCATTCCGGGAGCGGTTTTGGCGCCGCGCTGCATTCGCTTGTTAACCAGCAGAAAATGACCGCCATTCTTTCGGGGAAATAGCGAAGCGCGAAAGGCGAAACCGTTGATTTTGCCTTTCACGCGGATTCGCCCGCGTTTTCCCCAAATCTTCACAACATCGAACGGAATCCGGATGATTACCCACTTGAGGGGCGATTCGACGCGCTCCAGTCTGGCTTGGAACGAATTCGCGTTTGATTTAGTCATGAAAATCTCGCGGACCGACTTTCACTATCGTACGGCACTTGGATATTCGTGAAGCCAAGTATACGAGGAAACGGGCGGTGTTCAAGAATTCGATGCACTTCCTAACGGTCCATGCGTTGACCATTCGCGCGCTGGGCGTCTATAATCGTCAATTCGAGGGTGGCGCGTTTTAGGTCCCAATTACCTCACAGCCGCCCTTGCTGCACGAATCTGGAATGCAGCGGAATTTACCGCCTGCCGCAAGATCCCGTAGGCATCAGGAGCGATTTACATGCGAGCAACACAATTGCGCCCAGGAATGACCATCCGTCACGAGGGCGAACTTTTTACCGTTCATAGCGTCGAGCACCGTACGCCCGGCAACAAACGCGCAGCCATGGCGACAAAAATGCGGAACCTGCGCACGGGCTCGATTATCGATTACCGGTTCCGCGCGGAAGTGGATATCGAACGGGCAGTCTTCGATGAGATCGAACACGAATATCTGTATTCGGATAATGACGGATATCATTTCATGAACTCGGAATCGTTCGAGCAGTTTCATCTGAATGCCGATGTGCTGGGCGAAGCGGTTTATTATCTGATTCCGAATACGACGGTGACGCTGGAATTTTACGAGGGTAAGGCGATCGGCGTGGTGCTGCCGGACACGATGGACTTGAAAGTAGTGGACACCGAGCCGACCGTGCAGAAGGCCACCGCCAGCGCGGTGATGAAGGCGGCGAAGCTGGAAACCGGCCTAACGATTCAGGTGCCTCCATTTGTCAACACCGGAGATAAGGTCAGAGTGGATACATCGGAAGCGCGCTACGTTCAGCGCGTGTAGTGAGGCGGGTTCGGCTTTATCTTGCCAGCGCCGAAAATGTCAGGGGCGATTGCTGAACCATACCCTGCAAAGCATCTACCAGTTCCGCATCCCACCATCCCCGGCGCGTCTCTTCCCACATAATTTCGAGAGCCTTTTCCTGCGAGAGCGCAACCCGGTACGGGCGCGCGGTGGTGAGCGAATCGTAGATATCGACGGTTTGCAGAATGCGCGCTTCGAGAGGAATTTCCGAGCCTCTCAGATGGTCGGGGTAACCCGAGCCGTCCTGCTTTTCGTGGTGGGAACGGATGATTGGCAGAACGTTACGGAAACTTTTCAGCGGCTCACAGATGCGCTCCCCAACGACCGGATGATCCTCGATCAGTTTTCGCTCCGCGCGGTCGAGTGGCCCCGGCTTCAATAGTACGTATTCGGGCACGACGACCTTGCCGATGTCATGAACGATTCCGCCGCGCCGGAGCGCAACGCACCGTTCCGCGGACAATCCGATTCTTTCCCCGAGCGAAACCGAAAAACGCGACAACCTGTCGCAGTGTCCCTCGGTATAAGGATCTTTCGCTTCGATGCTGCGCGCGAGTATGCAAAGCACAGTCTCCGCATGTTCGAGTTCATCGGTAATGCGTTTGAGCCGAACGAGCGAACGCACTCTCGCCAGTAATTCTTCTTTCCTCACCGGCTTGTTCAGGAAATCGTCTGCGCCCGCTTCGATGCCGTGGATGCGGTCTTCCGCGCTGGTGAGCCCGGTAATCAGCACCACGGGAATCAGTCGGGTCTCCGGCCTGGATTTCACCTCATGGCAAACGGAGAAGCCCGTGCGGCCGGGCATCATTACATCGAGCAGCGCCAGGTCCACCGGCTGTGTACAGATTGCGTGCAACGCCTGCTCGCCATCCTCGACCGAAATTACGCGATAGCCATTCAGGCGCAGCATTTCCGACAGCCCATCGCGAATGGATTCGTGATCGTCTGCTACCAGAATTGTTCCGTGAAATTGTCCGTTAGTTGACAATTGTTCCCTTATCGAAAATTACCCCAAAGCAGAAGTGCCCGGCGGACCCTCCGCCGGAAAAAAATCAGTGGCAGGGGATTCGTATTGTCCTTGCACCGGGTAACCGTGTCAAGCCAAACTGGCACAATTTTGGTGCATTGGGTTCAATCAGAAACCGTCTTTCCCCACAACCCGTTGCCATCGCATCGACAGCCGCAGGTCTATTACGAATCAGTTGAACACGCGGAAAAAAATTGCGCCTACATAGCGGAGTTGCCGATTCAAATCGAACGTGTGCGCCAGCGCCTTCTGATCTAAGAATTTTATAATGCGAGGATCGGCGGCGACGCGCTGCTCAAAATTTGTTTCGGTCTCCCACGCAGCCATCGCATGTTCCTGCACCCACTTGTAGGATTCTTCACGGGCTGCACCCGCCTCGACGAGGTCCTGCAAGAGCTGTCCGGAAAATACCAGTCCGCCGGTAGCATCCAGATTGCGGCGCATCCGCTCAGGGAAGACGCGCATTCCGGAGACAATGTCGGTCATGCGCGCGAGCATATAGTCCGCCAGGATTGTGGAGTCCGGTAGAATGACGCGCTCGACCGAGCTGTGCGAAATGTCGCGCTCATGCCAGAGCGCAATATTCTCGAATGCCGCCGTCGCATTGGCGCGCACGACGCGCGCCAGGCCGCATACCTGTTCGCTCGATACCGGATTGCGTTTGTGCGGCATCGCTGAACTGCCGCGCTGCTCGCCATCGAAGGGTTCCTCGGCTTCGCGCACCTCGGTGCGCTGCAGGTGGCGGATTTCCAGCGCGATCTTCTCCAGCGTCGCGGTGAGGATCGCAAGAGAGGAAACATATTGCGCGTGGCGGTCGCGCTGAATCACCTGCGACGCGACCGGAGCCACGTCCAACCCCAGCCGCTTGCAGATGTCGGCTTCCACTTCCGTTCCGAGATGCGACGCGTTGCCCACCGCACCGGAAATCTTTCCGACGGCCATTTGGCGCGCGGCGTGGGCGAATCGTTCGAGGTTGCGGCGATTCTCAGCAAACCAGTTGGCGACCTTCAGGCCAAAGGTGATCGGCTCGGCATGCACACCATGCGTCCGGCCAATTTGCGGTGTGTGCTGAAACTCGCGCGCGCGGCGTTCCAGAACTTCTCCGAAACGGATAAGTCCGTGCTCGATCAGCCGGGAAGCCTCGCGAAGCTGCAGGGCCTGCGCGGTGTCCACCACGTCGTTCGAGGTCATGCCGTAGTGCAGCCAGCGCGCGGCGCCCGGATCGCCGATGGTTTCACCGACGGCTATGGTGAACGCGATGACATCATGCTTGACCTTGGCTTCGATCTCCGTGATTCGCCGCGCCACTCCGGCATCAACGCGCGCTTTTTCCCGAATCGTTGCTGCCGCAGCTCCAGGCACTACGCCGCGCTCGGCCAGCGTTTCGGTTGCAGCGATTTCCACCTCCAGCCATCGCTTATATTTTCCCTCCTCGCTCCAGACACGGCCCATCTCTTCGCGTGTATATCGTGAAATCAATCGGAACTCCCTTTGGCGCACACGCCGACGAATTCAGGCGCGGCAGTTGAAACAAAATGTATGGGGAAAATCCCTGTCAGATGATACCCGATTTTGCGGTTGGATGTCTTGTCGGGTCGCTCGTAGAGTGAGGACCTTTAGTTGCGCAAATTTGTCCCTTATGGTAATTCCGAACCTGGCGAATGCCATTCAATAGGTGAGTTCCCTGTTGCATTTCAATACAGGAAAAGGAGAGTCTCCATGCCATATGTAAACGTCGGCCAGGAAAATTCGGGCGGCATCGATCTCTATTATGAAGATCACGGCTCGGGCGCACCGGTCGTTCTTGTGCACGGCTGGCCGTTGAGCGGCGCGTCCTGGGAAAAGCAGACAGCGGCGCTACTCAGTGCAGGTCATCGCGTGATCACCTACGATCGACGCGGATTTGGCCGGTCGAGCCAGCCTTGGACGGGCTACGACTACGATACGTTCGCCGAGGACTTGCACAAACTGGTGACGAAGCTCGACGTGCGAAATTTTACCCTCGTAGGATTTTCCATGGGTGGAGGCGAAGTCGCACGGTATATCGGAAACTACGGATCGGAGTGCGTGAGCAAGGCGGTGTTTATCGCCTCCATCCAGCCGTTCCTGCTGAAGACGGCGGACAACCCTAAGGGTGTGGATGGCAGCGTGTTTAAAGGAATCGAGCAGGGCATCGCTGCGGATCGCCCGGCGTTTCTTTCTGCTTTTTTCAAGAATTTCTATAACGTGGATGTTCTGGGCGGCAAGCTCATCAGCGATGAGGTTTTGCGATATAGCTGGAATGTCGCCGTCGCCGCCTCTCCCAAAGGCACCCTCGATTGCGTGTCGGCGTGGCTCGCCGATTTCCGCAGCGACCTCCAGAAAATCAATGTGCCTACGCTAGAAGCTATTGCACAACCCTCCGCAAGACGATCATGAAGCAAGCGATATGA
>CAZUNI010000023.1:0-67060 GCA_964622265.1 uncultured Acidobacteriaceae bacterium
TGCTCCAACTCGGCTGCCTCATTATCCTCTTGAGGCATTTATGAGATGGCTTCTAAATGCGGCTACAGTCCACCCCGTTAAAGCCCTGGCCGCAGACTTGTTTGCTGCCCACGGCAAAACTGGGACCCAGATTCATGAAGTCGAATAAAGAAAATCACGGCTATGGCTACCAGTGCCCGTGACGTCCGTATTACCAAAATATAGGCTAGAAAAGTTAGGAATGGGATTAAGCTGGTCTGTAACTGAACAACTTCTGGCAGCTCGTTCTGAGGAAACCACCAATGACAGGGATGGAGTGATTGCCCTTCTCGAGAACCAGTTGGCAGGAGATGAGGCAAGCCCGCCACTTGTAGTCTTCCGTGCCGCGCTTGCGACCGTAAGCGGCGATATCTTCCTGGGAAACGCCGTAGACGACAGCGCCAATCCTGGACCACACGCAGGCACCGGCGCACATGGCGCAGGGCTCATGCGTAGAGTAGAGGACAAAGTCGGGCAGGTAGCGGCCATAACCGCTTGAAACGTACTTGAGTGTTTCCAGTTCGACGTGCTTGATACTCGATCCCGAAGTTTTCACTCGATTCCCGGCGCTGGCAACAACCACTTCGCGTTTGCCCATGAGGCGTGTAATGACCGCGCCAATTGGATAGTCGCCTCGGTCACCGGCACGTTTCGCTTCTGCAATGGCCAGCTCCATGAACTTTTTTGCCGGTTTGAACGAAACAGGAATCATGTCATTAGATTATATCCGTCTATCGCCCCTCGAAGTTGGGAGTGTTCTCGAATCGACATCACTGCATCCGGAGTGGTCATCCGGTTGGGAATTGGCCCACTACTCGAAATCGCCTTTCCTTGCCCGGCAATTGATGCTAGTTTGCAGCCAGGGCAGCGCGTTTCCATTCGCCCTGGCCGCCAGATGATCGAGCGATTCACTTTTTCCGACCTCCGCGAAGTTTTTGCCAAGGCTAATGAGGAGAAGTCCGGGGACCGGTTGGCGGGCATCGCCGCACGGTCGGAGCGCGAACGCGTTGCGGCCAAGCGTCGGCTCGCGGATCTGACTCTTTCGGAAATTGTTCAGCAACCGCTTATCGATCCTGATACCGACGATGTTTCCCGCCTGATTCTCGATACCTTCGATAAAGAGGCATTTGCGCCCCTACAAAGCATGACGGTGGGCCAATTGCGCGAACATATCCTTGATGATGTCACGGACGAAGCAAGACTGAGGAAGCTGCAATGGGCCCTTACACCCGAAATCATTGCGGCCGTGGCCAAAATCATGAGCAACAAGGACTTGATACTGGCCGGCGCCAAAGTGCGCAACGTGACGCGCTGCCGGAACACGATGGGCGAGCGTGGCGTGCTGGGTATCCGAGTTCAGCCGAATCATCCGGCCGATGATCTCGGAGGTATTTTGCTCGCTGCGTTCGAAGGGCTGCTCTACGGCTGCGGCGATGCAGTGATCGGCGTCAATCCTGCGTCGGATTCTGTCGCAACTGTGAGCGCAATCCTGAACGGCTTGCATCGCCTGGTGGAGGCGTACGAAATTCCCACGCAAACCTGCTGCCTTTCGCACATTACCACGCAACTTGCGGCGATCGCCCATGGAGCGCCGGTCGATCTTCTGTTCCAGTCCATTGCCGGGACCCAAGCCGCCAATCAGAGTTTCGGCATCACGCTGGCGATGCTGCGCGAAGGCCACGATCGGGTTCTGGAGCATCATCTCAATCGAAATGTCTCGTGGACCGGAACCAACATGACGTATTTCGAGACGGGACAAGGCAGCGCGCTCTCGGCGGGCGCTCATCACGGCGTCGACCAACTGACGCTCGAAGCCCGCGCCTACGGCGTAGCGCGCGTTTTCGATCCATTCCTGGTGAACAGCGTGGTCGGCTTTATCGGCCCGGAATATCTATACGACGAGCGGCAAATCATTCGCGCCGGACTCGAAGATCACTTCATGGGCAAGCTCCTCGGCCTGCCCATGGGTTGCGACGTCTGCTACACCAATCATGCCGAGGCGGATCAAAACTCGGCTGACAATCTCTTGTTCCTTCTCGGGGCCGCAGGATGCAATTACTTCATGGGCGTTCCCTGCTCCGATGACGTGATGCTCAACTACCAATCCACGAGTTACCACGACGCGCTGGCTGTCAGGAGAATTCTGAATCTGAAGCCTGCCCCCGAATTTCTGGACTGGTTGCAGGACAAAGGAATCTATCGCGACGCAGAACCCGCTTTGCAAGACGCGCCGAGACGACAGTTGATGCAGGGACTCGAATCTTCTCTGGAGAGGATCGTCTGAATGGCGGAAAGACCCGACGATTCCCTCGCGCCTGCGGCATGGCCTGAAATCGTCAAGCGCATTCGCGCCAGAACCCCGGCGCGGATTATGACCGGGCGAGCGGGCGCTGCCTATCGAACCAACACCCAACTCGATTTGCGAGAGGCCCATGCCGCCGCGCGCGATGCGGTCCGCGCAGAACTCGATCTTGAAACTACCTTCGACCCGGCCTTCGTGGAGCAATGGAAACTCTTCGAGGTATGCACGCAAGCCAGCAGCAAGGATATTTTTCTTTTGCAGCCCGACCTTGGACGCCACTTTAGCGATGCCGCTCGCTCGGAATTGCAGGCGCGCTGCTCGCCCGGGAATGATCTTCAGCTCGCCATCGGAGACGGCCTGTCGGTGGACGCCGTCGCAGCCCAGGTTCCTGCCCTCTTGCCCCTGCTGGCTGCGGGAGTCAAGACACGCGGCTGGACGTTTGGCCAACCCTTCGTGATTCGCCATTGCCGCGTCGGCATCCTGAATGAAATCGGCGAATTGCTAACCCCAAAAGTCGCCGTGCTCCTAATCGGCGAGCGCCCGGGACTCGCCACGGCAGAGAGCCTATCGGCCTACATGGCCTATCGCCCGCGAGTGGCACACACCGACGCGGACCGAAATTTAATCTCCAACATCCATGCGCGCGGCACAGCTCCAACGGACGCCGCCGCGCGCATCCTGAATCTCGCTGCCCAAATGATGCACTCAGGCACCAGCGGTTATGGCTTAAGAGAAGAACCTTCCACACTGATCGGCGGATGAACGGAATTCCGCCCGTCCATCACATTCATTTGTGACACTCGTCACAGAGCCTTGCCCGCCCATGAACGAAAATGACACCCGTGATGACTGGAGAGAACCCAATCCGCACGGCGTGTTCCCTCCTGAGCCCCTTGGGACGTATACTCTGTTCTCCCCTTGGGCCTGCCGCGGGCAGCGATTCCCTCCAATCCCGCGACGCGAATTCCGCGTGTTCTTCAATCGCCTTAATCATTCATGAAGGATTCATTCATGCCAAAGACAATGGAAATTCTTGATGGAAATCAGGCCGCCGCTTCCGTCGCCTATCGGCTAAGCGAAGTGATCGCGATTTATCCCATCACTCCCTCCTCGCCGATGGGCGAGTGGGCGGACCAATGGAAAGACGAAGGCCGCCGCAACATTTTCGGCACCGTGCCGACGGTGATCGAAATGCAAAGCGAAGGCGGCGCCGCCGGAGCGTTGCACGGCGCGTTGCAGGCGGGGGCACTCTCCACAACGTTTACGGCGTCACAGGGCCTGCTTCTGATGATTCCCAATATGTTCAAGATCGCCGGAGAGCTGACCCCGGCAGTGATTCACGTAGCCGCGCGCACGATTGCCACGCATGCACTATCGATTTTCGGAGACCACAGCGACGTGATGGCGGCGCGCGCGACGGGATTTGCGATGCTCTCCTCATGCTCCGTTCAGGAGGCCAGCGATTTCGCTCTGATCGCCCACAGCGCTACGCTCGAAGCGCGAATTCCCTTCCTGCATTTCTTCGACGGATTCCGGACGTCTCATGAATTGAACAAGGTCTACCCGCTCGCCGACGATGACCTCCGCGCCATGATCGATGAAGACGCTGTTCGACGCCACCGCGACCTCGCGCTCACGCCGGACCGCCCGAAATTGCGCGGCAGCGCGCAGAATCCAGACGTATTTTTCCAGGCGCGCGAAGCGTGCAATCCCTACTACATCGCCATGTCCACCATCGTGCAAAACGCGATGGACCGTTTCGCCGCTCTCACAGGTCGCGCGTACCACTTGTGCGACTACGTTGGCGCGCCGGACGCCGAGCGCGTGATCGTCCTGATGGGCTCCGGAGCGGGCGCAGCGGAAGAAACGGTCGCGGAGTTGAACAAGCGCGGAGAAAAACTCGGCCTCCTGAAATTGCGCCTTTTCCGCCCATTCCCGATGGAGGCATTTCTTGCGGCCTTGCCGAAAACCGTTCGCGCAATCGGCGTTCTCGATCGCACGAAAGAGCCGGGCAGCACAGGCGAGCCCCTGTATCAGGACATCATCACGACGTTCGCCGAAATGTCTGAAAAAGACAGGGCTGCGCGAGAGTGGCCGCGCATTGTGGGCGGGCGCTACGGGCTCTCTTCGAAAGAGTTCACGCCCGCGATGGTCAAGGCAGTATTCGACGAATTGAAAGCGATCTCACGCAGGAATCATTTCACTATAGGCATTCGCGATGATGTGACCCATACGAGCCTGAACTATGACGAATCGTTCTCGACCGAAGACTCCCGCACCGTCCGCGCCATTTTCTATGGACTCGGATCGGACGGAACCGTCGGAGCCAACAAAAACTCGATCAAAATCATCGGTGAAAATACTCCTAACCATGCGCAGGGATATTTTGTGTATGACTCGAAAAAGGCCGGATCGATCACCATTTCGCACCTGCGCTTCGGCCCGCAGCCGATTGAATCCACCTACCTGATTACCCGCGCCAGCTTCATCGCCTGCCACCAGTTTTCATTTCTGGAGCGCATGGACGTGCTGGCCGCGGCCGAACCGGGAGCGACGTTTCTACTGAATAGCCCGTTTCCCGCGGATCAGATCTGGGATCATCTGCCCCGCAAGGCGCAGCAACAGATACTGGACAAGCACCTGAAATTCTTCGTGATCGACGGCTACACCGTGGCACGCGAGGCGGGAATGGGCAGCCGCATCAACACCATTATGCAAACCTGCTTCTTCGCAATCAGCGGTGTGCTGCCGCGCGAAGAAGCCATCGACGCCATCAAGAAAGCCATTCAGAAAACATACGGCAAGCGCGGCGAAGCAGTAGTCCAGAAAAACTTCGCCGCCGTCGATGCTTCCATAGCCCACTTGCACGAAGTGACTGTGCCGCACGAGGCGACCAGCCATTTCGATATTCTGCCTGCCGTGCCCGAGCAAGCTCCCGAATTTGTCCGCAGCGTTCTCGGCGAAATCATTTCGGGCAATGGCGACGCGCTGCCCGTTAGCGCCCTGCCGCCGGACGGCACGTTTCCCACAGGCACGGCCATGTGGGAAAAGCGCAACATCGCCCAGCAGATTCCCGTGTGGGACGAGGCCCTGTGCATCCAGTGCGGAAAATGCGTCCTCGTTTGTCCCCACGCCGTAATTCGCGGCAAAGTTTACGATTCCACGCTGCTCTCCGGAGCGCCCCCTGAATTCAAGTCTGCCCCGCCGCGCTGGCGCGAGTTCGAATCCATGCGCTACACGCTGCAAGTTTCGCCGGAAGATTGCACGGGTTGCCGGCTCTGCGTCGAGGTTTGCCCCGCGCGCAGCAAGAGCGAAGTGAAGCACAAAGCCATCAACATGGCCGATCAGCCGCCGTTGCGCGAAGTGGAAAGCAAGAACTGGGATTTCTTCCTGTCGATTCCTGAGTTTGACCGTGACCGGCTGTCCCACACGCAGGTGAAGGACGTCCAGTTACTCGAACCGCTGTTCGAATTCTCAGGAGCATGCGCGGGCTGCGGTGAAACGCCCTACATCAAACTTCTAACGCAACTCTTCGGCGACCGCGCGCTAATTGCCAACGCCACCGGCTGCTCCTCGATCTACGGCGGGAATCTGCCCACGACGCCTTACACCACAAACGCAGCAGGGCGCGGCCCTTCCTGGTCCAATTCCCTGTTCGAAGACAATGCCGAGTTCGGCCTGGGCATGCGCCTGGCGGTGGACAAGCAGTTCGAATACGCGCTCGAACTGCTGCGGCGGCTGGCTTCGCAAGTGGGAGAGAATCTCGCCGGCGATATCATGACCGCCGATCAATCCACGGAAGCAGGAATCGCTGCGCAACGCGTTCGAATCGCGGAACTGAAGAAGAAACTCTCCGGAATCGACTCCCTGGATGGGCGAGACCTGTTAGCCGTTGCCGATTCGCTCGTCGCCAAGAGCGTCTGGCTGGTGGGCGGCGACGGTTGGGCGTATGACATTGGCGCCGGGGGATTGGATCACGTTTTGGGATCAGGCATGAACGTGAATGTGCTGGTCCTCGATACGGAAGTCTATTCGAACACCGGCGGGCAGATGTCCAAGGCAACGCCTCGCGGCGCGGTAGCCAAATTTGCCACCGGCGGAAAACAAACCAGGAAGAAGGACCTGGCGATGGAGGCCATCAGCTACGGCTCAGTGTATGTGGCGCGAGTGGCGATGGGCAGCAGCGATACGCACACCGTAAAAGCGTTCCGCGAAGCTGAGGCTTATCCTGGTCCTTCGCTGATTATTGCATACAGCCATTGCATCGCGCACGGATATGACATGGCCTTCGGACTGAACCAGCAGAAATCTGCGGTACTCTCCGGCTACTGGCCGCTGATTCGGTACAATCCGTCGCTGCGCGATCAGGGCAAGAATCCGTTTCAACTGGATTCGAAAGCGCCTAGTATGCCTCTCAAGAATTATATGTACGAAGAGGCTCGCTACTCGATGCTGGCGCGCAGCCACCCGGAACATGCGCGGGAATTGCTGCGGATGGCGCAGGACGACGTCGAGCGGCAATGGCGCGTCTATGAAGGCCGGGCGACGATGGCGGGCGAGGGACTACCCGCTGTGCTGGAGCCAGTCGAAGCCGCAAGTCCGGTTGCCAAGGGAGGCGAGGACGAATGATCGACCTGAAAACCAGTTACATGGGCTTGCAGTTGAAAAATCCCGTCGTCGCGTCCGCCTCCCCTCTATGCGATACGGTGGACAAAATCCGCCTGCTGGAAGACCACGGCATCGCGGCGGTCGTGCTGCCGTCGCTGTTCGAAGAACAACTCATCCTGGAAAGCGAATCGGTCGATGCCGATCTGTCTCGTGGCACGGACGCATTCCCGGAAGCGACGACCTTTCTTCCTGACTTATTCGAATACAACCTGGGCCCGGACGGCTATCTGGAATTAATTCGAAAGGCAAAGGAATCGGTATCCGTGCCGGTGATCGGAAGCCTGAACGGAGTTACTCCGGGCGGGTGGGTTCGTTACGCGCGCGATATGCAGCAGGCCGGGGCCGACGCCATCGAACTGAATATCTATTCGCTGGTCACCGATCCGGCGCGCAAGGCTGCCCATGTCGAAAATGACTACTGCGACCTGGTTCGAACGATGCGCGAGGCCCTGACGATCCCCATCGCTGTGAAGATTTCGCCTTTCTTCAGCGCGATCGCAAATTTTGCCAGCCTGCTGGACGCCTCCGGCGCAAACGCGTTGGTGCTGTTCAACCGTTTCTACCAGCCGGATATCGACATCGAGCAGCTCGCCGTTGTACCCAGCATGCCGCTCAGCCATCCAACCGAATTGCCTCTGCGGCTGCACTGGGTGGCGATCATCCACGGGCATATCGGAGCGGACATGGCAGTCACCGGCGGCGTGCATCGCGCCCAGGATGTCTTGAAATCGGTGATGGCCGGTGCGCGCGTGGCAATGATGACTTCCGCGCTGCTGCAACAAGGGGTGCCATATCTCGGCAACGTACTCAAAGGAATGGTGGAGTGGATGGAAGAGCACGAATACGAATCCATCAACCAGATGTGCGGCAGCATGAGCCACCGAAATGTGCCCAATCCCGCCGCCTACGAACGCGCCAATTACATGCGCGTCCTGAGCACATACACGCTGCCGGCATCGCCGCGCAAATGAAACCCGTACCGCCAGATTATTCTGCCGACACTGTCACCGCCTCAGGCGGAGGTGCAACCGGTGTTGGCTTCCAGCCCAGCATGGTTTTGAACGATTGGCCCAGCCGGGAGGGATGATCCAAGGGGAAGGCTATTCCTCCCACCAGATACAGGCCTCCGGCGTTTTCAACTGCCGGCCCTTGCCCAAAGTTCTTGCCAATCCGCACGACCCAACGCGGGCCGTTCCTGACGATGGCGCGTTCCACCATCGCACCCGCCGTGAAGACGTGGTGCGTTTGGTCATCTCCATAGTGATAGACAGTGCCGTCGTCCATCGGCATGGTGAACCGGTCGTGATGTCTCTCGTGAACCGTCTGAATGAACGGCGAAACCAGAAACTTCTTGATTTCAGGCAGGTGGGCCGTGATGCAGCCCCCCATCGACGTATCGGAAACTCTAACAGAGCCGCCGTCTATCGCATGAGTAGCCTGGGAATGGGAAACAGTTCCACAAACACCCAGCCATTGAATTGGATTTACCTCGACGTAGGCGCCCGGTCCCAGGGAAATTCCAGTCCTGCCAAAAAAAATGCCGGTTCTCAGAAGAGACGTTCGGTCGCTGAGAGGCGAATCATTTTCCTGGGCATGCGCCGGGCGGCTTGTCGCTGTCAGGCACAAACAAATCAACACAGATGCAACGTATGAATTTCGCAAAGGGGATCCTTAGCAGATGAGTTGTTTTCGAACGGATTCGAAATAGAGCGAGCAAATTCAGGGCGCACAAAATACTTCGACGATTTGGGGCCCGGAAAATTCTCACAACGTCCCCAAAGCATCTAGCGAACCAGGAGTGGAATTCGGCGTAACTGGCGCAGTTACATTGGTTTCTGATTTATTCGAAAAGTTGGAGTGCGGCCTGCAAGGTCATTCCTGGGTAAAGTAATTCCGTGAATGCGCTTCTTATTTTCTCTTTGAATCTGATTGCGCAGAGCAAAAACAGTTTCATTGCGGAACTGTCCAAATTTCAATTCCGAATTCTTCGAGGATGATTCCGTGCTATTCCAACATGAAACAAATTTGCATTCACTCTTGCGAATGAAGCGTGATTTCTATTTTCCGCGTCAAAAAATGGACCAACTTAAGACACAGGTTCAATCCCGGATTGCCGAGGCCGATCAGTTGTTCGAGGTGCCGTGTACGCCGGAAATGTGACTCTCATACTGAATGTACTCTCTGGGACTACAGATGAACTCCATGAAATTTTCCTTCTTGTCCCGATGATAGTACCTATGAAATCCCGGCCAAATCTTGTCGCCCCATGCTTTCGGATCGGCGTACGTCATTTCGATCACAAAGTGGTCATGATCGAGCATGTGAAAACGCTCCATCAAATGAAACGCATCACTCTTGCGATGCCCTACGCTCTGCGTGACCATGGTTCTATCGTTGTAGCCGATTGTGTCCACCACCAGATCGTTTCCTTCAAAATGAGCCGACGAATCTCCCTCATAGGTCGCATCGAGATCTTTGGGATGTTCGCGGTTCAACCAAAATGTTCGCCACTCGCGATGGTATTCGACGAACATATAAATGCGGCTTTCATCCGGCGAGGTATGAAAATCCGTCAATCCATAGCTGGCATAGTCGTACATCGCGGGAGTGGACAGCGGCTCGCAATCCTTGGCGGGATACTCTCCCTTGGGATCGTTCGTTGGGACGCCGTTGATGTCCGCCGAAAAACAAGGGTCCTGATTGTTGGGGCAGACATGGCCGGGACGGTCCCATCCCGGAATGTGCGTTCCGCTCAGGGAGTCATGCGAGATCGATTTATAAAGTAAATGTTGCTTCGCCCATTCCGTCAGAGGAGGCTCAGGAGTTTCGATGTTGTCGCCGAAGCCGTTGCGCTTTCCATTGTGCGTTGCGTCGGCGCGCCACGTGCCGTCGAGAAGGTCGCGCACGCTGAACTGTTGATCCCCGATCGATGCGGGCGTTATAGACGAGGTAGGAGTCTTCGATTGTCCGAAGGCGAATGGAGAGAAACCCAGAACGAAGGCAATCGCAGCGATTGAAACTGAACAGCGATATCTCATCAGGCGGTCCTTGGAATGTCTTGGTGAATATGGCTGAGCGGAGTTTATTCCCCGCCGGTGGCGCGTGTCAAACACCGGACTTATAGACGCGCTGCGCGCTTGCTGCGATTCGGGGCCACGCGGGCGCCGATGCACCGGTGAATCGCGGCAGGGATTGAGTCTAAACCAAAGGCGCACAGACTGAAGTCTGTGCTACTAGGCTAGCGCTTTCGCGTGGGGGCGCTTTCGTTTCCATTCATAATCTTTGCGAAGCAGGGACATGTGTTTCTTGATCTGGGCCTCGATTTCGGCGAAGGCTAATTTGACGCTGGCCAGAACGTCGGCGCCTTCGCCAGTGGCGTGGAGAGTTCCGGTTGGCAGCGAAAGATTCAGGGAATATGTGTACTCTTCTTTGCGGGATTGTTTTTCGATGGTTCCATGCAACTGCACCAGATCGGGGACGTAACGCTTTAAAAGCTTATCGATTTTCGCCACGCGACGCTGGGTCTCGGCTTCAATGACTTTTCGCCAGTCTTCGGCCTTGCAATGGATCGAGAGTTTCATAGGGGTGCCTTTCCGGGAAAGAAACGGAGGGTTGGTGGGACCGCGGTGTGATCCGCAAACGCATTCTCGAATCAAGACTAACAATTATCGATGGCGGTTGCAATTTTAAAAGCTGATTTTGAGGAGAAATATTCCTGCGAGCCAATATCGATTCTTAATTATTTCTTAAAAAGGTCTTCGAACGCCTGCCGGGCATCGCGGGGGCGCGAAACCGGGACAGCGGAAGTGGCGGGACCGGCGGAAGGAGCCGAAGGCGCCGTGTCCTTTTCAATGGTCGTGCGGAATTCATAGAACGTGCAGTCGTTGCGCTGGTCTTTGCGCGCAATCCGCTCGGCCACCGGCTGCATGCATTCGAATCTTGCGGCGGTGTCGAAATAGGCGCACATCTTGCAGCTGTGGAGTTCGAAAGCGCATTGCGGGCACTTGCCCTTGGGATCGAATCCCGGGCGCAGCACCGCGCCGCAGTTCGAACAGCGCGCGCGCGTCACCGTGCCTACCATGCGCGGCGTGCGCGGGCCGATCTGCTCCTGCCGAGGGTGGCCTTCGGGCGGGCGTTTTTCTTTTTTCTGGGGCTTTTCGGAGCTACTCATGTAGCCCCGCTGCTTATACTTCCGGTCCAATGGAACCTCCAGGGAAAACACCCATCACGCGATGGGTAAAAATATACGACGTAGCAATTAAACGCAATGTAAATATTCGGTCAAGTCCAGGAAGAATCGTTGCGTCACAGAAATACAAAAAGCAATCCACGAATCCTTCAGAATTAACGGGCCCAAATCCTGCACAAACCTTCTGCTGGAAGGTCAGGACAAACCAACTTCAGCGGTGCACCCATCTCAGTGAGGATTGCTTCGGCTGCGAGGTAACCACTTCGTACCGCTCCCTCCATTGTCGACGGCCAGCCTGTGAAAGTCCAGTCCCCTGCAAGAAATAATGCCGTAAGAGGACTTTTCTGCGCTGGGCGCCACCGGTCCGATCCGGGGCTGGGCGAGAACGTCGCCGTGGTTTCCTTGATGACTGTTCCTTTTGCGAGTTTCGCGTCTCGGGTGGCCGGAAGTATGCCTCGCAATTCGTTCATGCACAGGTCGATGATTTCCTGACGAGAGCGCGACACTAGTTTATATGACGCGCTGATCACGAGTTGGAGATATTGCCCGCCCTGCTCCGCACCTTCGCCGTAAAGTTCGGTCTTGTTGAAGACCCACTGCGTCGTGGTGTCGAGCAGCGTCAGGAAAGGCTCGGTCATTACTTTTCGATCGAACCAGAGATGCACGCCTGTAATAGGTGAAGTTTTCAGGTTTCGCAAATTTGAAAACGCAGGCTCGCGGTCTACAACGTTCTGCGGGAGCAACTCCGGGAGAATGTCCTGCGGCACCCCCGCGATGTAGTAATCCGCGGTTTCCACCGAGCCATCTTCCCTTTGGACGCCTTCGACTCGTTCATCGGTTACAAACAATCCGCGCACTCCGGCGCGCAACGAGACTTCCCCTCCCCGCTTCGTGATTGCGTCCACGCATCCGGAATAAAGATCTCCAAGCGGAACCGCGGGAATTCCAACGCGGTAGCCTTCGCGCGTTGAGAGGAATGCCTTCCAAAACACGTCGATGCCATAGCGCGCGTCGGTGCGGTCCAGGTCTTCGTCGAGCGCGCTGACCAGGATCACTTCCCAGAAGCGTCTTATCGCTTGCGGTGTCTGACGGTGCTTCTGAAGCCACGCGAGCATGGTGATTTCTTCGCCATGCGCCAAATCGGCAGGGCGGCCTCCACTTCGAGCTATCGCCAGTAGCGCCTGTGCAATCGCGCGTTTATCCGCCCATCCGAGCAATGGAAATCGCGCGAACGACGGCGCCATATGGAAAGGCGGCGGCAGCGGGAACGATTCCATGGAGCCCCGGCGGCCGTCTGGAGCGGCGAACAGCAGGCGATCGAAGAAACGGATTTTCCCCGCGGCGCCGACCCGCCGATAGAAATCGGCGAGATTGGTGCAGCAACCGAGCGTCACGTGCTGGCAATTGTCCACGTGCTCGCCCGTGGGCAGCACGTAGGACGCCGCCCGTCCGCCCAGATGGGGACGCTTTTCAAGCAAACGTACGCGGAGTCCGGCTTCAGCCAGCGCGACGGCCGAGGAAAGACCCGCCAGGCCGCCGCCGATTACGATCACGCTCTTCGAGGACATTGAGTTGGGAGTACCAGCCAAACCGCGCGCGTAGCAGAATCCCCGCCTTTTCGGGAGTCGTCAGCCGCACACGCTCGGAGAAAACATCATAGTCGCGCGCTTCGATGCGATTCAGCAATCCGCTATAGATTCGCGCCAAAGCCCACAGCGCGGCGCGCGCGTCCGAGTGTACCAGCGGAATCAGCTGAACGCCGTCGCGATAAAAATCCCGGGCGCGGGCCGCTTCGAATGCGAATAGGTCGCGCAATGCGGGCGTGAGCGGGCCTGTCCCGAGATTCTCAGGCCGCACGGCAAATCTTTCAAGGTCTTCCAGGGGCAGATAGACGCGTCCGATTTCATAATCTTTCGGCACGTCGCGCAGAATATTCGTTAACTGAAAGGCGATGCCGAGCTTTTCCGCCAGATCGGGCGCGTGCGGATCGTCAAATCCGAAGACGTGCAGGCAGGTGAGCCCCACGGTTCCGGCGACGCGGTAGCAATACTCGCGGAGGCGTTCGAACGTGGCGTAATTGCCGACTGTGAGATCCATTTCCGCGCCGGAGATCAGGTCGTGAAAATAGCGCGGAGGAATGTGAAAGCGATTGATGGTATCCGCAAAGGCTGGAAGAATCGGGTGTCCGGCGACGTCTCCTGCGACTGCGGCATCCAGCGCCGCGCGCCAGCGAGAAAGGCCGCCGCGTTTGTCGACGTCGCTGCCCACGGTGTCAGAAACGTCGTCCACAAGGCGCATGAAAGCGTAGAGGGCGCACAGCGCATCGCGCTTGGCGGGCGGGAGCATGAAGAACGCATAGTAGAAATTGCTGGCGGCTTCTCGGGCGACGCGCCTGCATTCCGCATAGGAGCGCGTAACTTCCGCGGGGTTGTCAGGCGATCCGCTTTCCATCGGCGTCGTGCGGGGTGTGGATACTATGGAGGGTCTGGCGGCAGATTGGGGTACCGTCGCTACTGCGTCCGAATCCCGCGCGAACACGCGCTGCAATAACGCGCGGACCAGTAAGCCGAGTTGCTTCGATTTCGGAATCGATGGGCGGTGCTGCAACGTGTTGTAACCGCCAGCTTCAATGGCGTCGAGAACTGCTAGGCCGCCCCGGCTGAACATTTCTATATCCACGCGTAGAGAGGAATCGACGCTGGCCGCCAGCGGCATGCCTTGCGCAAACAATTCGCGCGTGCGGGAGATCAAGTCTTTCATCAGCGAAATGTAGCGATCGTCGAAGCGGCGCGTGACGATGTCTTCTTCGGTGAGGCCATGCGCGGCCAGCGAGTCGAGGGGAATATAGATGCGCCCCTTTTCGAGGTCGCGACCGACGTCCTGCCAGAAATTTGCGAGTTGCAGCGCGGTGCAGGTGGCGTCGGACAGCTGCTGGCGCTGGGCATCGCGATAACCGCAAAGATAAAGGACCAGGCGTCCGACGGGATTCGCCGAATACCGGCAGTAGCCGAGCATGCCGCTCCATGTGGGATAGCGGTGAATCGACTGATCCTGGCGGAACGCCACTAGCAAATCGGAAAACGGCTCGATGGGGATATCGCACGCGGTGATGGTTCCCCGCAGCGCCACAAAAACGGGGTGCGAAGGCTTGCCCGCGTAACAATCTTGCAACTCCTGCTCCCAGCCGTCGAGCAGTTCCAGCGCGCGCGTGGGGCTTGCGATCTCATCTCCCAGATCGTCGGCCCAGCGGCAGTAGGCGTACAGATTGTAAAAATGCTGGTGGAGATGCTTGGGTAGAAGCCAGGACGCTACGTTGAAATTTTCGTAGTGGCCTGTGGCGAGACGGCGCGTGTAGCGTTCGGCCTCGGCGACCGAGCAGCCGGGCGCGGGAATTCCCTGCGCGATTTCGAGTTCAGCGGGTATCTGCATGGGGCCCGGCCGGCCGAAGATCAGCGAGGCTCGGCATGGAACTTTTTGAGTGAAAACGGATCGCTACGGGATCACCGCAACTTTCATTTCGCCGTTCCGGTTCTTCATGTGCTCGAACATTTTGGGCAGTTCGGCGAGCGGAATTTCCGCATTCACAAAATCGCTGGAGCGGATTTCGCCGCGCGCTACCGATTCCAGTGCTTCTCGAATAAAACGCGGAGAATGGTGGAACGTCGATTTCAGCGTGATCTCCGAATAGTGGAGAGCATTGGGGTCCAGCTGTACCAGCGTGCCGCGCTGGCATCCGCCGAACAGATTTACCGTGCCGCCGCGGCGCACCATCTGCATTGCCCATTCCCAGGTCTGCGGCAAACCGACAGCTTCAATTACGGAGTCCGCACCACGGCCGCCTTCGGTCAAATCGCGCACGGCTTTTGCGGGATCGGCCAATTCTGTTGCGATCAACGCGGCACGGGCGCCGAATTTTTCGGCGGCCTGAATCTGGTTCGGACGCTTGCCAAGGGCGATCACGTTTACGCCGCGCGCGGAAAGGACGCGAATGAATTTCAATCCGATCGGGCCGCAGCCGATCACGACGGTTGTGTCGCCGCGCTGGATGCCGGTCTCATGAATGGCGCGCAGGACGCACGCCAGAGGCTCAACCATTGCCGCGTCCCGGAAGGAAATGTGCTCGGGAATGACCAGCATGTTGTCGCGCACGATTCGTCCCGGAATACGCATGAACTCGGCGTAGGCTCCGTTATTGAACAGGAGATCTTCGCAGAGGTTGCTTTGGCCCTTGCGGCAGTAGAAGCAGACGTTGCAGGGGGCGGAGTTCGACGGGACGACGCGCGAGCCGACCTTCAATCCTCCGTTTACTTCCGAGCCCAGCATTTCGATTGTGCCGGCGAGCTCGTGCCCGAAAACGGCGGGAGGCGTGATCATTCGCGCATGATAGCCGCGCTTCCAGACTTTCAGGTCCGTGCCGCAGGTGAGAGCGACTTTCACGCGGACCAGTACTTCATCCGGGGCGAGCGCGGGAATGCCGACCCTTTCGATTTTCAGATTCTCGCTTCCGTACAACACCGCGGCGGTCATATGGCCGTTGCGTTGTTTTGTCTCTTCGCTTGTTATTACATTTTCTTTGGTTATCAAGGCTGTATCACCACTTTTAAGGAATCGCTTATAGGATGTGCTGCCAACTCCAGAGCCTGATTCATGTTCTCCAGAGAAAATCTATGAGTAATCAGTTCGCGTACGGGTATGCGTCTTGAAAAAATAAGTTCCGCGGTCTTTTCCTGGCGGTCCACCGCGGCGCTGTAGCTGCCGAGAATTTCTTTTTCCTCCACGCCAACCGCAGCGGCGGGAAATTCGATTTTCATCTGCGGATCGTTCTGCGCAAACAGGAGAACGCGTCCTCCGGGCCGGGTGAGCGCGAGCGCATCGGTCAGCGCGCCCGGCATCGGCACGGCGACGAGCACGACATCGGCGCCACGGCCCTCGCTGCGCGACCGGACTTCGTCAGATAGACGCCCATCGCGGGGATTGACGGCCAAATCCGCACCCAGGGACAGACTTTTCGCGCGCCGTTCGGGCATGGGATCGCTGCCGATTACATAGGCTCCGGCAAGCTTCGCGAGCATCATCAGAAGCAAGCCGATCGGCCCCTGCCCCATCACAAGAACGGTTTCACCCGCCGCTACGCGCGCCTTTTCAACGGCCTTAATGCACGTGTTGACCGGCTCGATGAACGTCGCTTCTTCGAAGCTGATGTCATCGGGAATTTTCAGCATGCCCCGTTCAGCCACCCAGGGCATCGCTCGTGTGTACTGGGCGAAGCCGCCGCCGTTGGGATCGAATCCCGCAGAGAGGCCCGTCCGTTTGTACACAGCGCACTGCGAATACAGGCTGCGTTCGCAGTAAAAGCAATTTTCACAGGGAATATGGTGAAAACTCATGACGCGGTCGCCGGTCTTCCATTTTGTGACGCCTTCGCCGACCGCAACGACCGTGCCGGCAACTTCATGACCGAAAATTTGCGGCGCGGCGACGAAGCCGTGCTCGATCTTTTTAAGGTCGGTGCCGCAAATGCCGCACGCGGCGACGCGGATCAGGACTTCACCGGCGGTAATTTTCGGGACGGGCACGTCCTCGACGACCACTTGTCCCTTCCCGCGATAAACCGCGGCGCGCATCGTCGAAGGGATGGGAGACGCGAGGAAGGAAGTTTCCAAAATTGCGCCGGAGATGCTCATAGCGCGACCGCCATGTCGGACTCGACGGGAATCAACCGGTCGCCAAGAGTTCCGGTGTAGGTATCGAGAAAATCGGCAAGGCTTTCCGCCGCCATGCGGCAATCGCGAGCGAGAGTGAGAAGCGCAGGCAATCCGGATGGATGACGGAAAACCTGGCCGATAATGTTACCAATGCGGATTTGGCCGTGCTCATCGCGCGCGCTTTCAAAATCGTAGGGCATGTCGAAATCCACTTTGTCGCTGATGGCGCGGACCGCGACGGCCGGGACTCCGTTCCGGGCTGCTTCAGCCAGGATGGTGTAGCTTTCCATTTCGACTGCTTCCGCCTGATTGCCGAGGTGCGTTTTTTTCGCCGCGCGAGATACCAGAGTGCGAGAGGTTGCAAAGCGCTCCACAAAGCGGGCGCCGCAGCCCACGGCGCTGCTCAACAATTCGGGATGGCTGGCGACGGCGACCGGTTCGCCAACTTCACTGACCAGGCGCGCCGCCAGAATATCGCCGGGTTTATAGCCGGATCGCAGAGCGCCGGCTAGTCCAGTTGAGATGCAGATATCCGGACGATGAGGAAGCGCGCGACGTGCGGCGGTCAGAGCGTGCGTCTGCCCCATGCCGGTGAGGATTGCGCAAATGCGGGCATTGCCGAATTTCGCTTCATAGCGCGGCCAATCGCCGGGCATGCGCTGAAATTTACGGCGCTTCTGCCACGGGGCAAATTCGGCCTCAACCGCGAATGTGATCAGAATATTCATCGAACTTTTCGCCGATTCCGAACTACTGCTATGCTGCGTGAGCCCGCGCCATGGCGTGAGCTCCCCCTGTTGCAACATATCCGTTGGTCTCGTACCAGCGCACCGCGCGAGCCAGCGCGTCTTCAACCGGGCCATACGAATAGCCCAGTTCGCGGGGCGCTTTCGAGACATCCACAAACATCTTATGCCGCGCCATGCGCACGCCTTCCAGCGGAATCTGTGGCTCGCGGCCCGTGAGTTTTGAAACCGCAGCGTCCACGCATGCGGCCATGTAGGCCACGGCATGGGGAAATTTCCATCGCGGCGACTTCCGCCCCGTGATCGCGGCCAGCATATCGAGCACTTGCTTCAACGTCAGATTGCGGCCGCCCAGAATGTAGCGCTCTCCGATGCGCCCGCGCTCAGCAGCGAGCAGATGTCCTGCAGCGCAATCTTCGACTGGCACAAAGTTCAATCCGGTGTCCACGTACCCCGGCATGCGGCCATTCAGAAAATCCAGAACGATTTTTCCCGTCGGCGTCGGTTTCCAATCGCCCGGCCCCACAGGTGTTGTCGGATTCACAATCACAACCGGCAGTCCCGCATCTGCCGCGCGCATGGCGCACTGCTCGGCTTCGAATTTCGACCGCTTGTAATGGCCGATCATTTCTTCGACCTTCGTCTTCACCGATTCATCCGGCAATCCATTTTTACGCGGAACGGCGATCGTTGCAACCGTGCTGGTATATACAAATTTTTCTACGCCGGCTTTGCTTGCTGCTTCGAGCAGATTTTTCGTGCCAGTTACGTTGGATTCGTAAATCTCCCGTGGGTCGCGCGCCCACAGCCGGTAATCCGCGGCGACGTGAAATACGCGGCTGACGGTTTCGAGGGCGCGGCCAAGAGATTCCCGATCCCGCAAGTCACCGACGCAGCGCTCCGAGGCAATTCCCTCCAGCGCGCGCAAATCGCTGGAGGGACGAATCAGGACGCGCACTTCATGGCCGCGTTCGGCAAGCTGCCGAGCTACATGGCTTCCGAGGAAGCCCGTCGCCCCTGTGACCAGCGTTTTCATAGAACTCGAAGTGTGCCGTCGGCGGAAACTAGATCCGTATTCGCCGGCGGAGGAGGCATCAGCGTGCCGCCGCCTGTGTGGCCGTTTCCATTGCCGGGGCCGCTGCTCGCATTGCTATCCGGATTGCCGCCCATGCGGCCGGAAAATTGCCATTTCAACATTTTCCAGGTGTCGCCCAACTGGCGCTTCGCGCCGAGGACAGGCGTGGTCTCAAATCCAACGTGCATCATGCAATCGGCGCAGCGCGGGTCGTTGCCCGGACCGTACTTTTCCCACGGAGTGGAATCCACCATCCCTCGATAAGAATCGTAGTGATTGTCGGTGATCACGTAGCAGGGGCCCTTCCAGCCGCGCGGATTGAACGTGGGCGTGCCCCATGCGGTGCACTCCAGTTCGCGCTCTCCCTTCAAAAATTCCAGATAAATCGGGGAGACCATCAGGTTGTGCTTATCCAGCAGCTGAACCGCTTCCTGGAATTTTTCGCGAATGTCGGCGCGAGACATGAAGATATCCTGCGTCTGCACAGCCGAGTAGCCATAGGCCGGCGAGAGCATGTAACCATCAACGCCCAGCGTGTCGAGATAGGCGTAGAGATCGGCAATTTCGTTCAGGTCGGTTTCTTTGTAGACCGTGGTGTTCGAGCACACCATGAAGCCCGCAGCCTTGGCGGCCTTGATTCCTTCGATCGCTTCGCGGAATACTCCGTCTCGCTCGACGCAAAGATCGTGCGTGCGCTCCATGCCGTCCAGGTGAACGTTGAAGAAGAAGCTGGATGTGGGCTTGAACTCGTGCAGCCGCTTGCGGATGAACATTCCATTGGTGCACAGAATGATGTGCCGCCCGCGCGCCAGGATTTCTTTCGTGAGCCTGCCGATCTCCGGATAAATCATCGGCTCGCCGCCGCAGATGGAGACAACCGGCGCGCCGCATTCATCCGATGCCGCGAGGCATTGCTCGACGGTCATGATTTCGTTGATCGTGGATTTATATTCCCGGATTCGGCCGCATCCCGTGCACGTGAGGTTGCAGGCGTGCAACGGCTCCAGCATCATCACCATCGGGAACTTGTCCGTGCCCTTTAGTCGCTGGGTGGTGATGTATTTCGCAAGATTTGCGGTCATCTTTAACGGATATCTCATCAATTCTCCTGGGTTGCCATTTGCCGATCGAACTCCTGGGGTTGCACTTGCAGGCCGCAAAACTGAGTCACTTGCTGCGTTGTGTTCCGGTAACGCGCCAGCGCGTACAGCGGGAAATAGTCCTTATACAGGTGATACTTCAGATAGAACACGCACGGAAAACCGGTGCCGGTAAATTCATCTTCCGCCCAGGATCCGTCTGATTTTTGACGTGCGACCAGGTGCGAAACCGCGCGGCTTACGGACGAATCGTCCGCCTCGCCTGCCGCAAGCAGTCCGATCAATCCCCACGCGGTCTGGGACGCGGTGCTGACGCCCTGCCCTTTGAGCGCCGGGTCATAATAGGAAGCGATGGATTCGCCGAAGCCGCCATCGGAATTCTGGACTTTGCGCAGCCACTCCACGGCTCGCCGGCAATAATCCTGAGCGGAAAGGGAGACTGTTTCCAGCGCGCGAAGCACCCCGCTGGTTCCGTAAACGTAATTCACTCCCCAGCGTCCGAACCATGATCCCGACGCATCCTGATCTTTCATCAGGAACTTCACGGCTTTCTTAATCGCGGGATGATTCGCGGACCAGCCGTAGCGGCCCAGGCACTCGACGACGCGAGCCGTTACGTCCGCAGTCGAAGGATCGATCATCGCGTTGTGATCGGCAAATGGGATGTGGCAAAGAAACTGGCGGTCGTTGTTGTGATCGAACGCGCCCCAGCCGCCGTCGTCATTTTGCATGGCCAGCAGCCACGCGAGGCCGCGCCGAATGGCGGCGTCCATGCGCGTTTTGTCGGGATAATCGACGCGTTGCAGCGCCATCAGAACGAATGCGGTGTCATCGACATCCGGGTAAAAATCGTTGCGGAATTCAAACGCCCAGCCTCCGGGAAGAACACCGGGAGTCTTGATCATCCAGTCGCCGGGGCCGACAATTTGATTTTCGAGCAGCCACGCGGCGGCCTCGACAAGCGCAGGATGATTGGGCGGGAGGCCCGCTTCTTCGAGCGCCACCATAGCGATTGCCGTGTCCCACACGGGAGAAACGCACGGCTGCAGGCGGATCGTATCGTCCTCTTCGATTTCAAAGCGCGCGAATTCGTCAATTTCACGCGCGGCCAGCGGATCGTCCGGCGAATGCCCTAACGCCAAAAGCGCAAAAATAGCATTCATCATCGCGGGATAGATGGCGGCCAGTCCCTCGGTGCGCTCCAGATGTTCCAGCATCCATTCACGGGATTGCCGTAGCGCGCGCTGACGGAATGGCTTCCACGGCACGCGCTCGTAGAGTTTCAATCCGCGGTCCAGCGCGAGAAACAGGTTTCGCCAACTCAATAGTTGCTTATCCCAATCGAAAGCGCGCGCTTTCCGTGAAGAATCTTTGTACAGCGCGTCCACAGAAAATCCTGCAGGAACGGTGAACCGCGGTTTGTGCGCGTACAGAATCGTCAGCGGAATCACGATACCGCGCGTCCACGAAGACATTTCATAAATGTTGATTGCAAACCAATTCGGCAGCAGCATCAGCTCCGGCGGAACGGCGGGCACCATGTTCCAGCCGACTGCGCCCACCAGCGCAAGGTACAAACGCGTATAAGAATTCGAGGCTTCCAGGCCGCCCAGTTCGTGAACGCGCCGGCACGCTCGCTGCATGTGATCGGAATCGGGCGAATCGCCTGCAAGTCGCAAAGCCACGTAGGCCTTAACCGTGGCGTTAAGTTCGGAGGGACCGCCGAAATAAATATTCCAGCCGCCGTCCGGAAGTTGGCGACGGCGAACGTAATTTGCAAGCTTGGCGATGCGGTCCGGATGGGCCTGGCCGATGACGTTCAGGTAGAATATGTAGTCCGATTCGAGAGTCGTATCCGCTTCGAGCTCGCCGAGCCAATACCCCTCGGAAGCCTGGAGGGATAGAAGATAATTTGCGCCACGCTCGATGGCGTCGCGCAGGCGACGTTCGGAAACCGGCTGCGGCACACCGGTTGGCCGGGGATCAGGCGGCTGATCAAATTGTACTTGAGTTCCCAGAGCCATCTTTATGTCCAAACCTCACAAAAGCGTTTGATGCATACCCTCAGTGGATCGATAGCCCGTTTGAATACACTTTAACGCCGACTTGTAGCGCCTAAAATTGGGCTTGGGATACCTTGTACTTGTCCGGATAGACGATCTGATCCGCCCCCCAAGCACGTGATCCAGTAACACGAACTCCTATTATGTGTAGTATTTAGGCGCGGGTCAACAGAGATTGTGGCTCGCGTTAGACGAACTGACAGCCATTCGAATTTCAAATGTGGATGGGCCTAACCCTTGCCATCTCCGGTATTCTTTTCGAGCCACTCGACTCGTTTTGCAAGCTCCGGCAGGCGGCCTATCCAGGCAAATTGCAGCTTGAACTTGTCGAGGGGACGGCATGGCGTGCCCCAAACAATCTGGCCTGATCGAACGATCTTGCCCGGAAGGATGCCGGCCTGCCCTCCGACGATTGCCCCGTCCTCGACAAAGCAATGGTCCCCAAGACCAGCCTGCCCCCCGAATGCAACATTCTTACCGATTACGGCCGATCCTGAGATGCCGGTTTGCGCGGCGATCACGGTATTTTCGCCGATCTGGACGTTGTGCGCTACGTGCACGAGATTGTCGATCTTCACTCCCGCGGAAATTTCCGTGCGGTCGAGCGAGCCGCGGTCAATCGTTGTGTTTGCGCCGATCTCCACCTCATTTCCGATGCTGACGTGGCCGACCTGGGGAAATTTCCAGCGCTTTCCATTTTCCTCGACATAACCGAAGCCATCCGATCCGATAACTGCGCCGGAATGGATAATGACGCTGTCGCCCACGAGCGCCCCCGCGTACAGCGTCACACGGGGATATAGCCGCGAATGATTTCCGACATGCGCGCCATGACCTAGAAAGCAGAACGCACCGATTTCCGTGCCTTCTCCTACTTCAACGCTTTCTTCGATCACCGCATAGGGGCCGACGGCGACGCGGGGCCCAAGTTTTGCAGACGGTGAAATGATTGCCGTCGGGTGAATGTCTCTTGCGATGGGAGCGGCGGGTGAAAGAAATTCAGCGGCGTGCGCGAATGCAAACTTCGGATGCGCTGCTCGCAGCAGAGTCTTTCCTTCGAGTTTCAGTCCTGGCTTGAGGACAACGCAAGAGGCCTTGGAGGCAGTCGCACGCTCCAAATGGCGCTCGTTTTCCACGTAGATCAAGTCGGTGGAGACGGCTGCGTCCGGCGACGCAACACCCGACAGCGGCGCAGCGCCATCCCCTTCGAGAATGCAGCCCAGGAATTCTGCGACTTCGTTTGCCGTGCGTGTCATGATCTGGTCTCCTTTTTACACGTGCGGACATGGAGCAGGCCGCACTCTCAATCGCGATAAATCGGTGCCTCGCCCGGCGGACGAGTCTTCCAGCGACGGTGCAGCCATAACCATTGGTCCGGATAGCGCCGGACATAATTTTCAATTACTCGGGTAAAACGTTGCGTATTTTCGCGGATATCTGCGGAATCGTCCCCGGTGCGAACCAGTTCGACGGCTGGTTCGAAGCATAGCCTGTATTTGCGAATCGTGGCGTCCCAGTGCAGAAATCCGGGCACTACGGCCGCATTGGTGTGCAGCGCGAATCTTGCCAAACCCGCCGTCGTGCATGCCGGAATGCCGAAGAAATCCACGAACACGCCTTCGGCGAGCAGCGTGTTGTGATCGGCCAGAATGCCGACCGTGCCACCCTGGGCCAGAACCTTGAGCACCGAACGGGCGGACTGATTTTTCTCGATGGGGGCATTGCCGCTCATGCAGCGATAGCGGGTGACCAGGGCGTCCACGCGAGGATTATCAATCGCGCGCACCAGAAAATGCAGCGGGTAACCGAACATGGCTTGCGCGAACGGGGCTAGTTCCCATGCGCTCATGTGTCCGGTGAGGAAGAGTACGCCTTTTCCGCGAGCCTGCGCTGACGCGAAATTTTCAAATCCGTCGAGGAGAACGATGCGTTCGATATTCTTCTTGTTATAGTGGGGGAATTGTGCGAACTCCGCGCCCATCCAGCCGAGTTGCCGCACCATGCCGCGTATGACCGTGCGCCGCTGCTTCGCGGTCCAGTCAGGAAATGCCAGGCGCAGATTTTCAGCCGCCACGCGGCGCAGCCCCGGACGCGCCCAGAACAGGAACGCCGCAATGCGCGCGCCCGTAAATCGCGCGAGCGGTCGCGGCATGATCCCGATTGTCTTGAGCAGCAACCATGCTGCTGCATACTCCAGCCATTCTCGCACCGGGGGATTATAACGGGTGCGGGCAATAGTTACGCGCCGAACGTTCGCATAGGAGAGGTTGCGTATTCCGCCGAGTCTTCGCGCCCGCTGCTGAAAAGCTTGGGCGGCAATGTTAGACTCAACCGCTTGGATTCCATTGCCCCAATTCGTTCGCGCGCCGCTGATGAAAGTGATTTTCAGGTTCCGCTCTGGAGCGTGCCTCTGATTCTCGCGGTTCTTTACGTGTGTCTGTTCAGCGGGCTGGGCGCGCTTGGTTTGGTCGGGCCGGACGAACCGCGCTACGCCGCAATCGCTCGCGCCATGTCTGATACACACGATTGGGTCACTCCGCGATTGTGGGGCACGCCATGGTTTGAAAAGCCGGTGCTCTACTATTGGGCAGCCGGAATTGCGATGCGCATTTTCGGCGTGAGCGAATTTGCCGCGCGTTCGCCGTCCGCGCTTGCGGCCCTGCTTGCCGTCGTTGCAGTGGCATATACTGCGCTGCGTTCTTATGGCGTCAATGCAGCATGGTACTCACTGTTGATGTTGCCCACGTCTGTGGCGATGATTGGATTTTCCCGCGCCGCCGGCCCGGACATGCTCTTCGCGGGATTGCTTACGGCGGCAATGGCTGTCGCCAGTGAAATGTTGCAGAAGCCGCGCCCTGGGCCATTCCTGCGCACTGCGTTCGGATTTTTTCTCGGCGCCGCCGTGCTTGCAAAAGGCCCCGCCGCCGTAATTCTCGCGGGTGGGGCAACACTGCTGTGGGCCGTCGTTTCCCGCCAGTGGCGCGCTCCGTTTCGATTTTTGCACCCAATAATCATATTTGCGTTCTGCGCGACAGCGTTGCCCTGGTACGTTCTCTGCGCGCTGCGTAATCCGGAGTTCCTGCGCGTCTTTATTTGGCAGCATAATTTTCAGAGATATCTCACGCCGGTGTTCGAGCATCGCCAGCCGTTTTGGTTCTTTGGCCCTGTCTTGTTGGCCGCCATCCTGCCCTGGATTTTGCTGCTGATCCCCGCATTAGCGCACGCAATTCGGAGCGTGAAAAGCCACACTGCCGCCGAGTCGCCAAGCGCGTTTTTCGTCTGCTGGAGTATCTTCCCGGTGGTTTTCTTCAGTCTTTCTGAGTCGAAACTGCCCGGATATATTTTACCGGCTATTCCACCCCTTCTACTGCTGCTGGCAAGGTGGGTATCGATTTCGATCGACGGAAAGACACAGGCTGCACTTCGCGTTCTCGGATGGACAGGAATTTCCTTTTTGCCGCTCGCGATTCCCTTGTCTCTTCAGATAGCCTGGCACAGCATGGATGGTTTCCCGTATGAATACCTTTTACTCGGAGTAGCCGCTTTTGGATTTGGCCTGTTAACCGTCATTTTCACACTGAAGAAGCGCCCTAGAGAAGCATTCGTTTTCATCGTGCTGTTGATTGCGTGTTCCATTGAAATTGCCAATTTTGAGATTCTTCCAGGTTTAGACCCCGTAATCTCTTCCCGCCCTCTTGCGCGTGAACTTTTGAAAGTGAATCCGGCAGACGACGATATAGGCACGTACGATATTCCGCGAGCGTGGCGTTACGGATTGGACTTCTATCTAGACCGAGATCTTCCTGAGTGGACGACTGCTTCGAAAGGTCCAAAATGGGTAGCCGGAAATATTGCCGTCGACCCTCAGTTTGAAAATCGCTATCGGGTTCAACTCGACGAGATTGCGATGGCCAACAAGTTTCGCGTTTGCCTGTATCAGAAAAAGTAGATCTACGCTGGCGCAAGCAGAAACCTACTGCTGCCCCCCGGGCGGCAAATTCACCAAGAAGAAACTCACAATGCGGTTCTCGTAATTCCGTTTTTCCTCGTCCACCATCGAGCCGTAATTCCCCTGCGGCAAAACGACCAGTTCATGCGGTGGCGGCGAAATACGGAATAGCTCGCTGGTTTGCGCAGCGAGGGCCGGATCGTCCGGCGACTCTAGATAAAGTTGGGCAACCCCTTGCAGCTTCCCCAGGTTCGTTCGCAGCGGGGGCACTTTCCTGTAGTCGTAATTGATCCAGCGAAAGCCCAATCTGGCCATCGACGCGACAAACGGCAGCGATCCAATTCCCGAGCGAGTGACCAGTAACCGCACCATGTCTTCCGGACGGTTGTACGGAGATTCCACCGCCAGCGCGCGCACGCGGCGGTCCGCCATTGTCTCAGCTAGCGCCACATATGCGCCAAGGTTGACTCCCCAAACACCAAACCTGTTGGGATCCACATCGCCGCGATTGGCAACCGCGTTGATCACGGCGCGCAACTCGGAAACCTCCTGGTAACCCAGTGTGGTGCGACCAACGTTCGATCCGTGACCGGAAAAGTCGAACACCAGCACGTTATACTGGTGGTCCTGCAAAGCCGATGCCAGCGTCAGCAGTTCTCCGCGGGTGGACTGGTATGCGGGACAAAGAATGACAGTGGGAGCCGACTTCAGGCCGGGGAAAAACCAGCCGTCGCGCGCACTTTCACCGGGCACACTGTAGGAAAGCACTTCCGGGTGACCGGGGAAATTCTTTAGATCAATCTCGGAGTGGCTTCTTGCTGGCAACAAAATGCGATACAGCAGATATCCGGAAATCGCCCCAGCGGATAGCATCGTAAAAAAAATAAGCGCAAGTAGCGCAATCGCGAGTTTGGAGAACCACTTTGTGGGATTGCGGAATTCGGAGATGAAATCCATGCGATCGCAGTTGTGGACCTTGAGCGAGCCGCCGCCCAGCCAATGCTCTGGGGGAAGCGGGGCACCTGCTCGCGAATGTTAGCACAAGTGGCGGCGCGTGACCGAACCCCAATGATCCAAATGTTTCCCAAATGGGCGCGAACTGAAGCAATATGATAAAAGGAAGGATATGGGCCAGACCCTGGGACTAGGACACGCCTCCTTGCAGCTTGTCGACTTGCGGCAATTGACCTCGCGTCGGCTCGAGCCATTGCTTGCCGAGGAGGCCCGTCAATGGCAGCACGAGCTGCGCTGGGACTACCGCGCCTCGGTTGACCTGATCAAGAAGTTCGTGGATGCGCGGTCGCTCACCGGATCCGCGCTGGTCGAAAATGGCGTGCCTGTGGGATACGCGTTCTATGTGCTCGAGGAGCACAAAGGGCTGGTCGGCGGCCTGTTCGTCTCCCCGCGCTATTCCCAGCAGGAACTGAGCCATCGTTTGCTCGCCGACACGCTCACCACATTGGGTGGCATACCCAAGCTCGACCGCGTCGAAGCGCAACTGATTCCGTTTGGCTACATGTTGGACCCGATCCTGAAGGAATACGGTTTTCGCCTATACACGCGACAGTTCATGCTCGCGAATCTCTCGGCGGAAAATGCTGGCCCAATTTTCGACGTTCTTCCCGGATTGATTCAGCACGGCCCGGGCGCGGGTCTAATCCTTGAGCGCTGGGACCATCGCTACTTCGAACAGTGTTCGCGGCTGATTCAGCTTGCCTACGCGGATCACGTGGACGGCGAAATCAACGATCAATACCGGACTGAATCCGGTGCGCTGCGATTTCTGAAAAACATCATCATCCTACCCGGCTGCGGAATATTCCAGCCGGAAGCGTCCTTTGTGCTTCGCGCGCCCCATACCAATCAGTTGGTGGGCGTCGTCCTGAACTCCTGTGTCTCAACAGGGGTCGGTCACACCACGCAAATTTGCGCAATGCCCGAATATCAGGGACAAGGCCTGGGCCGCAAGTTGATGGAAGCCACGCTTCAGGCCCTTCGATTCCGCCGGTTTAACACCGTTTCACTCACCGTAACATCGGGCAATGAGCGCGCAGTGCAGCTGTACGAACGGCTGGGCTTCACGACGATTAAGAAATTCGCCGCCGGAGTGTGGACCGCCCATTAGGTTGTAGGTTGTGGAATTGAGCTTTCAAATGTGAGATTTTAAATCTCACGTTTAGAGTTTCTCCCCACGCGAATCCCCATTCCAAATTTAAAATCCAAAGGTTGAAATTTTCCCTCGGCCAGTGGCGTCCCGGAAACGCATGCCCTCCACAAGCTTGCCGACTGCTTTAACCCTTTGCCATACTGGAAAGCATGAAGATCCGCGCAATTCCGACGCTGGCTCTGCTCGCCGTCCTGGTTAATGCGGCGGTCGCGCTTGCCGATGAAATCCGCTTGAAAGACGGAACGAAAATTTCCGGCACGATTGTCGGCTTCGAGAATGGCGCCTTCCGCGTTGAGACATCCTACGGATTCGCGCTGATACAAAAGGACAAAGTCGCAGACATCAACATCACCGTTGCGAAGAAGGAGCCTGAGGCAAAGGCAAAACCAACCGCTCCATCTCCGGCTCCTGCGCCCACGCCTGTAGCAACGCCTGCAGTGGCGAAGCAGCCGGCATCAGCACCCAATGCTCCGGCAGCAATGAATGCAATATCCACCGAGCGCCCCGCCGCGCCTGCAAAAACTGAGCCTGCGCCTGCGAAAGTAGTAGTTACCGCGCCAACTCCACCGCCACCGCCGGTGCCTCCCGCACTCCCTGCGATCCGCGACGAGGTTCGCGGCAATCTTTATGTGAATCACACCTACGGCTTCCAGATGTACAAGCCGCCAAGCTGGGACATGATTCCGGAGGCGCGCAAAGCCTTGCCGGACGCGGTCGCCGCGCTGGGAACATTCGATCAGACAACCATGCTGGTGATTGGTCGCGAGCGCGTAAAAGATTCGCTCGATGCGCACGCCACAGGAACCTCAAACGCCCTCGGCGGTGTGTATGAAAATTATCGTGTGATTTCAACACGCCATCTGACCATCGCAGGACTTCCCGCGATCGAGCAGCGCTCACGAGGCATGGCCGATGGCCGCGACTGGTCGGTGACCCTGCTGACTTTTCTGCACGGCGAGGACGCCTTTACCCTGCTAGGTATGACCTGGGCCGATTCCGACCTGATCCAGGTTCAGGAAAATGTGATCTCTAAAACAGTGAATAGTTTGACGTTCCAGTAGGACAGACTTCAGTCTGTCCGGTTTTGGTTTTGATTTCAGTCCACACATCTAAACCAACCCCGCACAGGCTGAAGGCCTGTGCCACCTAAACCACTTCCACCGACACCGTGTGATATCCAGTCGCCCCATCCGGCCACTCACCTGATTTTGACGAAGTCTGCAATCTCCCATTGACATCCGTCGCCCGCACCTGAATCTCATGCTTCCCTTTTTCCGGATTCACCCAAACATAGCGCCAGAACGCCCACACCTGCGACGGATTGGGATTGCTGAAAATCTGGCAGGGATTCCACGTGCGTCCATCGTCAGTGGAAATTTCCACTTTGGCGACGCCCACCTCATTAGTGATGGCCCAGCCGCTGATGACGAAATTCTGCCCGGAAATCTGCGCCTTGTTCCGCGGATCGTCGATCACGGACTGCAACTGCCGCTCGCCCGTGTTCGACCAGCCCATCCATTCCCAGTAGCCCAGGTGGCTCTTGTCCACGAACTCGATGCGCGTGAGCCACTTTGGCATCTTCATTCCGTACGTGCCCGGCATCATGACGCGCAATGGAAATCCGTGAATGCGCGTCAGCGGCTCGCCGTCCATGTCATACGCCAGAAAATTCGGCCCGCGCAGCAGGCGCTCGGTGGTGTGCCCGGTCGTGTAGCCCTCCGCCGCGTAAAGGATCGCGTACTTCGCGTTGGACTTCAGCCGCGCGCGCTCGATCAAAGGCCGCAGCAGCGTGCCGCGCCAGTTGGCGTTGTCGATCAACCCGCCGGCAATTGCGTTGGAAACGCATTCCAGCGTCAGCGTGGTTTCGTACGGCGACTCCTTCTTGATGTCGTCATAATCGAAATGCAGCGGCTCATCGACCAGGCCATCGATTGTCAGCGACCATTTATTCACATCCACCGCAGGCTCGCCGTGCGACGACGTGACGTAAAATTCCGGAACCGGCGCAATGGCCCGCAAGGCCGCCTCAGGCCCAAATTTCTCGTAGTCCTTGACGTTGACGCGCCCGCCGCCGAATCCGTACGAGAGCGAACGATACACGGCGTACGGCAGCAGAATGCCCAGCCCTGCTCCCCCAACAATCGAAATGAATCTGCGTCGCTCCATGTGGATGTCTCGAATGTACCACTACTGCTTCTACTTGGATGCTACGGAGGATTGGCTGATTCGGATGAGATAGTGGACATCTGATCTTGTATAATTGTTGAATATGTGGCAGCAAATATGGTCGTGGGTGGTGGTCGGATCAGTCGTATTGTTCCTTCTTGCTGGCGGCATAGCATTTATGACCTCTAGCCATCCTTGGATTGCAGACGGTTTCTTCTTATCAGGGTCCGTCTTGTTCTTAGCGAAATTTCTGACTTGGGAAGACGCAAGGCTATACGAGAGAGTCAAACGAGCACAAATCATTCAAAATGCATTCATCGCGACGATACTGATTTTATTTGGGGCGATTGGAGGAAACCACTACCTCAATAGACCAACAACGTCGGGGCAAACACAGGCGACACTTCCGACGAAAATTCCCTCTGCTCCGGAGATCCCGAATGATTTTGCAAATAGGCCGCCTCAAACTCCCAAGCCCGTGCAGAAGCCGAAGATTGGAAGGCCTTCGCGTGATATAGCAGACTTCGACGACGAACAACTCGCAGAATGGGGCGTCTCACTAATGAAAACAATTAAGAATTTAATCGCCCAAGAAGAGCAAGGAATTCCTCCCGCATCAGCAGCAGCCGGGCCAACCCGCTTACAAATGGCAAGGATGAGCGCCATCAATCTCTATAACGCATTTATGAACTGTTGCTACGAAGACTCACTTAAATACCGAAAAGAGGTCATATCGAGGCTTGGCGGGGGGCAAGGAAATGCTGAGGTTGATGCGCTCTATTCACAGATGAAAGACTGTCGAAACGGCGAGGATATAAGTCCAGAAGTCAGTTGTTCAACCTTTATAAGAACGTTCGAGGAAGATATCGAAGATCTGACAAGCAAGTTAAGACGAAAATCAAACTGACTGTCCACGTTCGAGAATTCGATTTGCATAACAATGTGCTTTTGCGACGGAAATGGCTGCGCCATCAGAATTTAGTAACTTCCGAGAAATGAAAATCGCGGACCTTCATTGACGGGACGACCATTTCGAACGACTCTTCCCCGGCGGCGCGCACTGATGCGCCCAGCAGCTCGACGTTCGAGAGCATTTCGAGCATGCTCTGGTTGAAGCGGAAATTTCGAAGGCCGCCGGCGACCTTGCCGTCTTGCACCAAAAACGTTCCGTCACGCGTCATGCCGGTTAACACTTTTTCGTAGGGATCGACTTCGCGGATGTACCACAGGCGGGTCACCAGGATGCCGCGATCGGTGGAGCGGACCATTTCTTCCACCGAGGAATCGCCGCCGCCGAAGACCAGATTCATGGGGGCTTCGCCGAAATCGTTGGGCAGCGAAAATCCGTGGCCGGTGGGTTTGGACTTCATCTTTTTGGCGGTGGCGCGTGAATAGACCAGATTTTTCGGCACGCCTTTATCGAGCAGCAGAATTTTCTGCCTGGGAATGCCCTCGCCGTCGTAGGGCGCGCCCGATTGCAGCGGGTGGAAGACGTCGTCGTGCAGCGTGATGTTTTCGCCCACGACCTTCTTGCCCATGCGCTTGTTGAAGCAGGAGCGCTGGTCGGCCACCGATGTTCCGGCAAAATCGTAGAAGAGGAAGCCCACCAGATCGAGCACGGCGGCGGGCTCCAGAATCACGGTCCATTTGCCCGGCGCGGCTTCGGTGGGCTTGCGCGACGCGGCGGATTTTTCGCTGGCGCTCGCGGCCAGCGCCGTGGGGTCGATGCGGCTCAAGTCGGGCGCGTTGGCCTTGGCCCAGCCGGAGGAATCGGATTCGAGAATGGTAATGGAAAATTCGGCGCGCGTCTGGCGGTGCGACGCGAACAGGCCGTTGGTATTGGCAATCGCCGATTGCGTCACGCCCGTGGTGAAAATTCCGGCGGCCGTCTGTTTGTTCTTCTCGGCCATTTCGGCCACGCGGGCAACGGCGCGCGCGCGGTCGGCGGGAGAGGCATGGGCCGTGTTTTCGAAATAGCGCGAGACCTTACCGTATTTCTGCGCTCCGGGCATCGGCAACAGATCGCGATTGCGCGGGCGGCTGATCGCCAGGGCTTTCGATGCCTCCACCGCGCGGCGCAGCGATTCCTCGTCGGTCTTGTTCGTGGTCGCGCGCGCCGTGCGGCCATCGAGCACCGTGCGCACCGATACGTTTAGCGACTGCTCGGCAACGTTCTGGTGAATCGTGTTGTTGGCAAAGCGTGTCAGCGCGTCAGAGACCACACCGATTTCGACTTCGGTCTCATCGGCATCGCTGAATTTGAAAATCTTCTCCGCGATGCGGCGCATCTCGGCGTCGGAAAGCAGGTGCAACGCGGCAACGGCGGGGCCGACCTTGCGGCTCGGTGTGCGGGAGGATTTCTTCGCGGATTTTTCGATCGCCATTTTCATAGCATTCCTACCCACATTTCCAGAATCTGTCGTATTTCGACGCGTCAACTCCCAGAGATTGGAAACCTGTGCCGCGCCTACGGCGCTCAACGCCTTGCTCCATCGCTCCCCAGCACTCCTGCGCTGGGCTACGTTATGTCGCGCCTCCGGCGCTTTTTGTGACATTCAAGCGTGAGAGAACCAGTCGCGACTTGCGCGTTGCACGTTCAACTCCTGCCACCGAATCGCCTTTGGCCGAGCGCCGGAGGCGCGACACAAGGTAGCCCAGCCCGTGAGGGCTGGGAACGCTCGCCATCAAAAGGTCTAAGCACCATAGGTGCGGCACATGCCTACCCTCGAACGCCATTCTAAGGACCCTTGGTGGATCGCACCCGATGCGCAAATAAAACCGCAGAGGGGTTCTTCTCCCGCCGCGGCGGGCTCAGAACGACGGCGTTTTGCATTTGCAGCGCTCATCACTTGGCGAATGCCGCTCCCAATTTCACGTTGCGAAAACGCGCGGGCGATGCGCCGTGTCCGGTGCCCATCGTCTGCATGGGCTGGCCCTTGCCGCAGTTCGGCGTGCCCCACAGGGTCCAGTGCTTGCGCGAACAGATCGCGTCGCAACTGTTCCAGAACTCGGTGGTGATGCCGCTGTAGCTGGGATTTTTCAGCATGCGGCCTTTTTTGCCACCCTTGATTTCCCAGGCGATTTCGGTGGAAAACTGGAAATTGTAGCGCTTATCGTCGATGGACCAGGAGCGATTGGTCTCCATCAAGACGGCGTCGTCGGTGTCGGCGATCAGGTCGTCATAGCGCCACGCGCCCGGCAGAATGCTGATGTTGGTCATCCTCGTGATCGGCAGGCGATTCCAGGATTCGGTGCGCATCGTGCCGCCGGAGTGTTTCAGGCCGATCGTTGCCGCCGTTTCGCGATTCGACAGGTATCCGGTGAACAGCCCGTCGGTAATGATCGGCGTGCACTGCGCGGGAACGCCTTCATCGTCGTAGCCGAATGTGCCGAGGCCCGGACCATGTTCCAGGCGCGCGTCGGCCACAACGTTTACGATCTCCGAGCCGTAGCGCAGCGTATTCCATTTTTCGAGCGTGAGAAAACTCATCCCCGCAAAATTCGCTTCCATGCCGAGGACGCGGTCAAGCTCGATGGGATGACCGATGGATTCGTGTATCTGGAGGCCGAGTTGCGAGCTGTCCAGAATCAGTGTTTTCAAACCTTCTGGGGCTTGCGCCGCCGAATGCAGCGCAACAGCTTCTTCAGCCACGCGCGGCGCGTTGCCGAGGAGATCAAGCGATTCCACCAATTCATAGCCGGCAAGCTGATGCTGCCCGCCGAAACTATTCGGATACGAACGCTTCTGAATTTCGCTTCCGGCAAACGCGGTGGCGACAATTCCCGCGCCGGACTGCATCTTCACCTGACGAATCACCGAGCCGATCGAGGACGCGAACAGCTGCTCGATGCGGCGAAACGTCATCGAAGTTTCCGTCAGCGTCACGCCCTTGACACGCGACATTTCCTTGTCCGCTGCCAGCAGCAATCCGAGCTGGCGCTCCAATGGAATGCGGAATGGGTCTTTGACGTAGGGATTCTGCCAGGTGTCCTGATACGCCTCGACCGGAACCATCTCGACATTGTGGCGCTTGGCGAGCGCCGAAGCCTTTGCAATGGCGACCGCTTCGGCGGCACACGTGGCAATTCCCTCTCGCGTCAGGCGGTCGGTGGACGCAAATCCCCACGAGCCGCCGGCAATCACGCGGATTCCAATGCCCAGCGATTCCGATTCGGAGAGCGTGCCTACCTGGCCGTTTTTTGTGGAAAGATCGCGGAGACGAATATCCATCACGCGAGCGTCGGCGTAGGTTGCGCCGCGTAGCCGCGCGGTTTCCAGCGCCCAATTGGCGAAGTCGCGCATCATCTAAATAAAGAAAGCGTGAAAAAGATTTAACACAGAGAACTCAGAGTATCACAGAGGGGCACAGAGAAAGCAGACTTCCCGCGAGGTTGTTCATATCTGTTACAGGTATTTGGCCCAAGGGGCGCTCTGTTTTGAATTCCGAAAAGAACGCCCCGTGAGTCAAAGAAAGACTACGTGCCTTCATCCCACGACGCGAGATACAGTTCCTGCTCGGGGGTGAGCTTATCCATCTGAACTCCCATGGACTCGAGCTTCAGCTTGGCAATCTGCTTGTCAATATTCTCAGGCACAACATAGACCTGAGGCTTAAGTTCGGAAGCATGCTTCAGCATGTACTCGGCCGAAAGGGCCTGGTTGGCAAAGCTCATATCCATAACAGCGGCCGGATGCCCCTCCGCCGCGGCTAGATTGATCAGGCGGCCTTCGCCGAGCAGATAGACCCTGCGTCCGTCCTTCAAGGAATATTCTTCCACGAACGGGCGGGCGATACGGTGTCCGCTGGACATTTTTTCCAGCGCTGGAATGTCGATCTCGACGTTGAAGTGGCCGGAATTGCAGATCACCGCGCCTTCCTTCATTCGTTCGAAATGTTCACCGGCGAGCACGGACTTGTTTCCGGTGACGGTGATAAAAATGTCGCCGATCTTGGCGGCTTCGGACATGGGCATCACGCGGAAGCCGTCCATCACGGCTTCGATGGCGCGTACCGCGTTGATTTCGGTGACGATGACGTCTGCGCCGAGTCCCTTGGCGCGCATGGCAACACCCTTACCGCACCAGCCGTATCCGGCAACAACCACTTTCAAGCCGGCAATCAGCAGGTTCGTCGCCCGGATAACTCCATCGATCGTAGATTGTCCTGTGCCGTAGCGGTTGTCGAAGAAGTGCTTGGTCTCGGCGTCGTTCACGGCGATGACGGGATATTTCAGCGTTCCGTCCTTGGCCATGGCGCGCAGACGAATCACGCCGGTGGTGGTCTCTTCGGTGCCGCCGATCACGTCCTTCACAAGGTGCGCATGCTTGGTAAGAAGCAAGGTCACCAGGTCCGCGCCGTCGTCCATGGTCATCTGTGGCTTATGATCGATGGCCGCGTTCAGGTGTGAGTAATACGTTGCATTGTCCTCGCCCTTGATCGCGTAGGTCGGAATCGAGTAGTCCTTAATGAGCGATGCCGCCACTTCATCCTGCGTCGAGAGCGGGTTCGATGCGCACAGAACCAAGTCGGCTCCGCCGTCACGCAGAGTAATGGCCAGATTCGCCGTCTCGCTGGTGACGTGCAGGCACGCCGCCACGCGAACGCCTTTGAGCGGCTGTTCCTTGATGAAGCGCTTGCGGATCAGCTGTAGAACGGGCATCTGCTGATTCGCCCATTCGATCTTGCGCTTCCCAACTTCCGCGAGGCCGATATCCTTGACATCGCCTGCTACGTTTTGAACCGTGTTAGTCACGCGAGATTCTCCTGTTTATGAATTCGTCGATCGATAATGTCTAGCGGCGAACGGCTTCTTCCTTGCCTAAACCTGCCTGGTTGCGAAGCGAATCGGCCTTGTCGGTCAATTCCCAGGTAAATCCGGGACCAGTGCGTCCGAAATGCCCGAACGAAGCTGTCGGACGATACACGGGACGACGGAGGTTCAGCGACTCGATGATTCCGCGGGGCGTCAGTTTGAACGTGCTGCGGATCAAATCGGTGATCTGCTCATCGGGAATCGAGCCGGTGCCAAACGTGTCGGCCATAACGGAAACCGGGTCGGCCACGCCGATTGCGTAGGCGAGCTGGACTTCCACCTTGCGAGCAATGCCCGCGGCGACCAGATTCTTCGCGACGTGCCGCGCCATATAGCAGGCTGAGCGATCCACTTTCGAAGGATCCTTGCCCGAAAACGCGCCGCCGCCATGCCGGCTGTAGCCGCCATAGGTATCGACGATAATCTTGCGTCCGGTCAAACCGGCGTCGCCCATCGGTCCGCCAACTACGAAGCGGCCGGTCGGGTTAATGTGAAATTTGGTGTTCTTGTCCATCAATGAGGCGGGAACAACCTTGCGGATCACTTCATCGGTGACCATCTTCTGCAAATCGGCGTTCGAAACCGACTCGCTGTGCTGCGTCGAGATGACCACGGTGTCCACGCGCACGGGGCGGTCGCCATGATATTCGACCGTCACCTGAGACTTACCGTCCGGCCGCAGGAACTCAGCAATTCCCTGGCGGCGAATTTGGGAGAGCCGCTCCACGAGCTTATGAGCCAGCGTGATCGGCAACGGCATCAGTTCTTCAGTCTCATCACAGGCAAAGCCGAACATCAGGCCCTGGTCCCCGGCTCCTCCGGTATCCACGCCCATCGCGATGTCCGGCGACTGGCGCTTGATCGAGGAAATGACGGCGCAGGTTTCCGAGTCGAAACCATATTCGGCGCGCGTGTAGCCGACATCGCGGATGACGTCACGGGCGATATCGGAATAATCCAGCACCGCCGTCGTGGTGATCTCACCGGCGACCATTACTAGTCCGGTCGTCACCAGAGTCTCGCAGGCCACGCGGCCCATAGGATCTTCGGTCAACACTGCGTCTAGTACCGCGTCTGAAACCTGGTCGGCAATCTTGTCCGGATGACCTTCCGTGACCGATTCCGAAGTGAACAGAAATTTACGCTTTTTGTCGCTCAAGCCAGCACCCCTTCCACGGGAATCGAAATAGAACTATTGATTAAATCTTGCGCGGCACATCATCTAATTTAGGTCCAAATCGACGCTAACATGGGGCCTGTGGGCTGTCAACGAATTGGGCTTAGAGGCGTTGTGGTAACACTAAACTGCAAAATCATTCGTTTGAAATGTTAACGCGCAGGGCGTTGATGATGTTTAGGAGTCATCGTTGGAGTCGTCCCCGGCGCCGAGGGTTCCTTTGCGCCTTGACAACAGGTAGTTACGAATAAATGGGTCGAGATCGCCGTCCAGGACGCGCTCGACGTCGCCCATTTCGAACTTTGTCCGATGATCCTTGATCAATCGATAGGGTTGCAGCGTGTAAGTCCGAATCTGGCTGCCGAAGCTGATATCACGCTTGGTTTCGTCCAGCTTTCGTGTCTCCGCCTGGCGCTTTTCGATTTCCGCTTCATAGAGGCGCGACTTAAGCCATTTCATTGCCAGTTCGCGGTTCTTGTGCTGGCTGCGTTCGTTCTGGCACTGCACGACGATTCCGGTCGGAATGTGCGTAATTCGAACTGCGGTTTCCACCTTGTTGACATTCTGCCCGCCCGCGCCTCCTGCGCGGAATGTGTCCACGCGTACTTCTTCTGGCTTGACGACAATTTCGATTCGATCGTCGATCTCAGGTATGACAAAGATCGAGGCGAAAGACGTGTGACGCCGCGCGGCCTGATCGAACGGAGAAATGCGAATCAGGCGATGCACGCCGCTTTCGGTGGAGAGGAACCCGTAGGCATTCTCCCCTTCAATGCGCAATGTCGCCGATTTCAGCCCCGCGCCTTCGCCGGGCGTCAGGTCCATGACGGTGGCGCGGAAACCCTTGCGCTCCGACCAGCGGAGGTACATCCGCATGAGCATTTCGGCCCAGTCCTGGGACTCCATGCCACCCGCGCCGGACTTGATGGTCATGATGGCGTTCAGCCCGTCAGTCTCGCCGGAAAGTAGCGTAAGTGTTTCCAGTTCAGAGACATAAGTGTCGGCTGCGCCAATTTCGCGCTCGATGTCCTGGAGCAAAGAATCGCGCTGGGCGATGTCCGTCTCTTCTTCGGCCAGATGAAAATACGTCTCGATGTCGCTCAGCGTGCGCGCGAGCTTCTCATCGGACGCGATAATGCCCTCGGCAGCTTTGCGCTGCTGGAGAACCTTCTGCGCCTGTTCCTGATTCTGCCAAAAGTCGGGAGCTGAGGTTTTTGCTTCGAGAGCGGTTAGAGTTTCGCGGCTGCGGGCGACGTCAAAGATAGCTCCGCACAAGTTCGATTCGTTTCTGAAGTTCGTCCTGCCGCCGCTGAAGATCTTCGATGACCATGTGTGTCCCGTTGGATTATGAGTTGGAGCGCGCGAACGCATCCCGCACGCTGAACAACAATAACATGAGCGTGACAATCACGCACAGCCAGGGGAGCCAATCACCCCGTCGGGCGTAGGGCGTGATGTCCGTTCGAAAGCCGTAGGGGGCGTCGAGTTCGCCTCTAACATTGGCCGGCAGGCGCGCGACGATGCGCCCATAGGGGTCCACCGAAACCGTGATTCCGTTGTTGGTGTCGCGCAGCAGCCAGCGACGATTTTCCACTGCGCGCACGCGCGCCATCGCCAGGTGCTGCGGCGGGGCGGACGATCCGCCGAACCAGCCGTCGTCGGAAATATTGATGAACACGGCAGCTCCGGCAAGCGTGAAGCGGCGAACTTCGTTCGGGAAAATCGCTTCGTAGCAGATATAGGTACTGAAAAGCCCGCCCGGAATTTTCCCAACCTTGTACTGCGTTCCGTGTTCGAAATCCCCAATCACGCTGGTCAAACCGTTTGCGAAGGTGAGATATTTTCTCCACGGCACGTACTCGCTAAACGGGACCAGGTGAATCTTGTCGTAGATAAAAGTCAACGCGCCGGAGGAATCGAGCAGACCCGCGCTGTTGTTCGCGCCAATCCGCCCGTTGCCCAGCGGCTTCCAATCGACGACTCCAACCAGGAAGTCACCCCCCGCACCGTGCGCAATGCGCTGGGCGCGCATCAGGAAGCGCCCGTCCTGAAGCGAAAACGGCGCGGGGACTTCCGGCCACACGACGACGCCCGGAGTTTTCTGCGCGGCACCGATGGTGATCTGTTCCAGATCGTCAAGATCGGATGTGTGCGATTGCATCCAGTTGCCCGGATAGCTCATCGCCACCGGGAAATTCGTCTGCACCAGATGCGCAGTTTGGTCCGGCGTGGCCTGCGGCACAAATCGCGGACCTGCAAACGCGACACAGGCGATCAAGACGGTCACGTAAATTAACGGTTGGAGAGAACGCAGGTTCCCATGACTCGCTCGCAAGACCGCCCAGGTAAACAGTGCGTTGTATCCCGCGACCAAGAGCGAAAGTCCAAAAATTCCAGTAATCACGGTCAACTGCACCAGCGCTAGATTTCCCGCCGCCGCATACCCGAGTAAATTCCATGGAAAGCCGATCGCGGGGAGATGGAGGAACGCGAATTCCATTGTCACCCACGCGAAAGGCGCAGCCAGACAGGCTCGTCCTATCCCGAAACGGCTGAGCCATGCAACAGCGGCGCCAAACAGCGCATGAAAGGCCGCGCAGATGAATACCACCAGCAGAAACACTCCCCCGGCGGCGACTACGGAAAGCGGCCCATACTGGCGCATCACGTTGTAAAACCACGGCACGCTGAGCGCGTAAAAGACGCCCCCTTGCAGCCATCCGATCAGCAAAGCGAATCGCGGAGTCGCGCCTAAGATGGCGAGAATCAAAATTGCCGGGGAAATCCAAGCAAGGAGGGGGAAATTAAAAATGGGAAATGCCAAGGCGAGCGCGACGCCGGAGACAAGAGCAAGCAGCAGGCGGACCGTCCTCGAAGGGTTCATGGCTCCGGCATTGTAGAACGGCAATGCATTTGCCGCACGTGGAGATACGGGATGCCGAGTCCAAACCGCGGATGGCTCTTAGCGGACTAGCTTGATGGCCGATCTTAGGTGGGGGAACAAACAGGGAAATTGATCGGTTGAATAGAGACTTAGGATTATCCAATTGTACTTCGCCCTCGCAAAATCAAGCTTCACGAACAACATAGTCACGGAATTTCTCGGGATTGCCGAAGTTAGCAACGATCGCCAAACTTTTCTTAGCTCTGCTACAGGTCTGATAAAAGAGTTTTCGCACACGGCGTACTCATGCTTGCCTGTTGTTAGGCGGCCCGGCCCGCACATAGGAATCCACCGGGAGCCGGGGCGGCTACATCGATTTGCCTTATGGAACCGATCAATTTATTGGGGTTGGCATTTGAATATGTTCCACCTAAATTAACGGGCGTGAGTAAATTCGGAACCTCCCTGAGAAATCAACCTTGAACTCGTTTGCCGTAATGCCACAGAACTGTCCTGGGCTTGATCGAATTCGACGCGTTGCGGCGCAGCCATTTTCTTCAATGGCGCGCGTATCCCGCCGAAGGAGGGAGTTCGCCGTATGACGGTACCCATGCCGGACGACGGGGCTAACAACAATCCCACGCTCAGTTTTCTAGATGAACTGACAACACACGCGCACCTGGCTCCGCTGCAGGAGGTCCTCGATAAGCTGGTCGGCTTCGCCACGAGCCTGGTGGAAAGCGATTCGTGTTTTGTGTACGTGCGCGAGGGCGATGACCTGGTGATGAGGGCCTCGAAAAACCCCCGCCAGGAATTTCTCAATCGCCTGAAGCTAAAAGTCGGCGAGGGCATTACCGGCTGGGTAGCCGATCACCGGCAAACCGTGGCCATCGGCCTGAATGCCTGGAAGGACCCGCGCTTCAAAGTGTTCAGCAACCTGCCGGAGGACCAGTTCGAATCCTTCCTGTCCGTGCCGATTCTGACGCGCGGGCGCGCCGTGGGCGTGATCAGCCTGCAAAACCGCAAGCCGCATGAATATACGGCGCACGAAATCACCTCCATTTCGACCATCGGGGCATTCGTGGGTGCGGAACTCGAGATGGTCCGCCTGGAAGTGGAAAGCGCGCAGGATATGAACGAACGCCGCAGCGCCGAGGACCGCTTCTATAAAGCCTTCAACGCCAATCCCGGACCAATCGCCATCACCACCATCCCGGACGAGTTCTACCTCGACGTGAATGAAAGTTTCCTTCAAGTCACCGGTTTCGAACGTCGCGAGGTCATCGGACGAACCGCTTCGGAACTTAATTTTTGGACTCATCCTGAAGAGCGGGCCCGGTTGATAAAGGAATTGTCGGAACATAAGCACGTCCGGGACCTGGAAATTGGATTTAATACCAAGTCCGGCGAGAAACGCACAGGTCTCGAGTCCGCCGAAATCATCGATGTCAGCGGCCAGGTGTGCATGCTGGCAATCCTCAAGGACATTACCGAACTCAAGGTGGCGCAGGAGAAGCTGCTGCACAACGCCTTTCACGATTCGCTCACCAATCTGCCCAATCGGGCCTTGTTCCTTGACCGCCTGGAGAGAATGGTGGCGCGCGCCAAGCGGCACAAGGATTTCCGGTACGCCGTGCTGTTCATCGATATCGACCGCTTTAAAATCGTGAACGACAGCCTGGGGCATCACGGGGGAGACGAATTAATCGTCCAATTTTCCAAGCGTATTCTGCAATGCTTGCGCCTCGAGGACGTGATTTCCAGGCCGGCGGCCTCGGAAGTCATAGGGCATGAATGGACCACTAAGGACGATACGCTGGCACGGCTCGGCGGCGACGAATTCACCGTGCTGCTGGACGATCTGCGCAGCCCTACGGACAGCATCCGCGTGGCCGGGCGTATCCAACAGTCCCTTGCTGAGCCGTTCTTGGTCGCCGGGCAGGAGGTGTTCACGACGGCCAGCATCGGCATCGCGGCCAGCTCCGAGCTATACACTTCGGCGGCGGAAGTCCTGCGGGATGCGGACATTGCCATGTATCGCGCCAAGGCGCAAGGGAAGGCGCGGACCGAAGTCTTCGATCACGCCATGCACGATAAAGCTGTGGGGCGGCTCAAGCTGGAAACCAATCTGCGGCGTGCGCTCGAACGCGAAGAGTTTCGCGTCTTTTACCAGCCGATTATTTCCCTGCTCAGCGGCCAGATCGCCGGATTCGAAGCGCTGGTGCGATGGGACCGGCCGGAAGTGGGAATCGTCTCCCCGGCGGAATTCATCGGAGTGGCCGAAGACATGGGGCTGATCGTGCTGCTTGGATATTGGGTGCTGCGAAAGGCCTGCAAGCAGGTTCGGCAATGGCACCTGGCGAATCCCGGGGAAACCCTGCTGACGATGAGCGTGAATATATCGGGCCGCCAATTCAAGCAGCCCGACATCGTGGAGCAGGTGGAAAAGATTTTGCGGGAAACGGAAGTGGATCCATCCGCCATCAAGCTGGAAATTACGGAGTCGGTGACGATGGACAATGCTGACCGTACGATTCGAGTCGTCAATGGATTGAAACAACTCGGCCTTCGGCTCAGCATCGACGATTTCGGGACGGGCTATTCGTCGTTGAGTTACCTGCGCCGGTTTCCGATGGATACGCTCAAGATCGACCGGTCGTTTGTGCAGAACCTATCGAGCAATCCTGAAAATCTGGCGATTGTGCGCACAATCATCAGCCTGGCGCGGAATCTGGGAATGGACGTGGTCGCCGAGGGCGCGGAGACGGCCGATGAAGTGGACCAATTGAAATCGCTGGATTGCGATTTCAGTCAGGGCTATTTCTTTTCCAAACCGGTCAATAGCGAGCAGGCCGATCACCTACTGCGGAAAACGGCTCGCTCGTAAATTTTCGATGGCATTGCAAAAATTGCCGGCCGTCTTACTATCGACCGACCGCTGGCCTAAGCTCCTGTTGGTCGCGCCAAACATTGCTTCGACTCCGAGCCCGATGTTAGGTTTTTCGGGCCGGACACGCTTTGCTGGAAGACAGTTCGAACCCGGCGAGAGGAAAAGGAACCAAACTCATGCGAACGAATGTGAAGCAATCTCTAATTGTGGGGGTTTTTTCTGTAGACCCTGGGAGCGGGACTCGCGTCTGCCCAGCAAGCCCCAGCGGCATAGGCTCCGGCCCCGACGCCTTCGATATTTAAGCTGACCAGCCCTGCCTACGGCGAGGGCAGTATGATCCCCACGCAGCACGCGTGCGCAGTACCCAGTCCGATTTCGTCCGCGCTGCAATTGAGCAACCCGCCAGCGGGTACGGCGAGCTTTGCGATGATCCCGCATGACACGGAGGGCGACCTTGCCAAAGGGACAATGGAAACGACGCACTGGATTTTCTGGAATGTGCCGGCAATTTCGGTTTCGCTGTCGGAAAATGTGAAGCCGGATTCCTCCGCCGACAGCATCGTTCAGGGCAAGAACGCCCCCGGCGTCAACGGTTATATGGTGCCCTGCCCGCGTCCCGGCGCGACTCCGCATCACTACGTTTTCGAAACGTATGCGCTGCTGGACATTTCGCCGGCATCCTCCCGCGCCGACCTATTGAAGGCGATGGAAGGCCACGTCATTGGCAAAACCATCTACTTAAGGCTTTTGGGCCGGTAAACAAGCCGCTGGATCCCGGCGAAACTTCAACGTTTTACGATGGACTTAAAACCCTTGGTTTCGAGGTCGTGTCGCGCGCTGGTGGCGGACTGCGAGTCGGCATACGGTCCCACCTGGACTCGATAAAACTTATCTGTAGAAGGCGTGATAACAAACGCGGGAAACTTTTTCTGCTGCAAAGCTTGCGCCAGGGCCAGCGCGTCGCCTTCGCTGGTGACCGCGGCAACCTGAAGCATGACGGATCCGTTTGCCACCAGCGGCGACCCGACGGGAGGAGGATTCTTCGCCTCCATCGGAGCTTTCGCATTCGTAATAGTAGGTTTCGGTGCAGGCGTCGCGGACATAGACTTCTTGGCGGGCTGCAGATGATCTTCTTTTAGGTTGGGATCAGCAGCGTGATAAAAATCCCAATCGGAATTCTTCTGGGGCATCGGAGTTTCTGCGCTGGCTATGCTGTCGGGGGCTTGAGGCTTCGATTTCGATTCGGGCGCGGCAGCGACGTCCGGCGCGGCTGCCTCGATCGGTTTGTCCACGGCAGCGCTGAGCTTGGGATCGAACTGGCTGCGGCCGAGTAGATAGCCGAGCGTAAAGACAACTCCAAATATCACGACGAGCAGCATGAACAACCCGACCAAGTGCCTGCTTTCCAGCACGAAGTCGCCGCCGCTTTTTTTCTCTGTCGATGCCATTATTCTAGCGGGCTCCAAGTAGAGCCTGCATTCGCTACTGTTTTCTAGTCCTACTGCTTTCTAGAACTGATCGCCTTTACCCACTCATTGATAATATCAATGGGCAACGGAAAAACGATGGTCGTATTTTTCTCGACGCCTATTTCAGTTAACGTCTGCAAGTATCGCAATTGAATCGCGGCAGGCTGAGTTTCGAGCACCTGAGCGGCTTCCGCCAGTTTTGCCGATGCCTGCGCTTCGCCTTCCGCGTGAATGATTTTGGCGCGGCGTTCGCGCTCGGCCTCCGCCTGGCGGCCGATGGCGCGCTGCATCTGCTCGGGAATATCGACCTGCTTGACTTCCACCTTCGTTACTTTAATACCCCAGGGCTCGGTATCCTGGTCAAGGATGATTTGCAGTTTGCTGTTGACCTTTTCGCGCTCGGCGAGAATCTCGTCGAGTTCGAACTGGCCGACGATGCTGCGCAGAGTGGTTTGCGCCTTCTGCGACGTCGCGTACATATAGTTTTGCACACGCGAAACGGCGAGATTAGCGTCCACGACGGCGAAATAAGCCACGGCGTTTACTTTCACCGAAACATTGTCACGCGTAATGATGTCCTGCGAAGGCACATCCAACGTTTCGATCCGCAGCGAGACTCGCGTGAGCGTCTCGATCGGATAAAATACCAGGCACAGGCCGGGGCCCTTCGCATTTGGCTGCATGCGTCCCAGGCGCAGGACGACACCGCGTTCCCATTCTTTCAAAACATATAGGGAATTCCAGAACCAGATAAAACCGATGAACAGAACGATCAGTAGCCCGTACGCCGAAAAGTCCATAATTCCTCCCCCCATTGCCATCCTCTCTTGCCGATCCCAGGAAATTTCGTTTACTTGCCGGCGGCCGCGTGTTCGACCGGAACGACGGAAAGTGTAAGACCTTCGAACGTTGTCACGCGGACATGCGCGCCCTGCGGAATCGCCTCCTGCGCGACAGCGCGCCACAACGCGCCATTCAATCGCACCATTCCTTCGAACAATTCTCCGTCCGCCGACTTTACCAGCGCTCCGGTAACTTCGGCGGTGGCGCCGATAAACTGCTCGCGTCCCATCGACGGTTTCCACGACCGCGATTTCAACACCAGCCGCATCAGGAAAATCGCGATCAGCGCAAACGGCACAGTAACGCTGGCCGCCACGCCCAGGCTGACTCCGGCGTGCGTCAATGGAGAGCGCACCAACATTAATGCGCCGAGAAACATTGCCACGATGCCGCCAATCCCTAAAACTCCGTGACTGGTGTACTTGGCTTCCAGAATGAACAGCCCCAGCGCCAGCAGAATCAATACAATTCCGGCCGGAGCCACAGGAAGAATATGCATCGCATAAAGCGCCAACACCAGTGAAATTCCGCCAATCACGCCCGGCGCAACCATGCCGGGATGCGTAAACTCGGTGTATAGCCCCAGCACGCCGACGATCAACAGAATAAAAAATGCGTCCGGCTGGACGATGCGCGAAAGAAACTGCTGGCGGAACGACATCGCCATTGGCACGCGTGCTGGATCGTGAAGGGCGATTTGTACGGTTGACCCGTCGAAGCGTTTGATCGTCCGCCCATCGAGTTGCGCTAGTAAATCTTCTGGCGATTTGGCAATCAGATCGATCAGTTTCCCGTCGAGCGCTTCGGTTTCCGTCCACGCCTTGCCGTCAACCACGGCGGATTCGGCCAGCGCCACATTGCGGCCGCGTTTAGCAGAGTAACTGCGCAGGAATGCCGTCGCATCGTTCAGTATTTTCTTCCTCAGCGTGTCATCGACCTGCAGAGGCATTCCGCCGATGGCCAGCAGCGGCGACGCTGCTCCGGTATGCGTGCCGGGAGCCATCGCCGCCACGTCCGCCGAAAGCAAAATAAAAAATCCGGCTGATGCGCCGCGCGAGCCTGCGGGAGAGATATATACGGCGACCGGAATCGGCGAATCGAGGATGTGCTGGATGATGTCCTCCATCGAAGTGGAGAGGCCTCCGGGAGTGTCCATCGTGATCAGGATGAGGCTGGCATGATCTCGCGCAGCCTGTTCGATGCCGCTGTCCACGTACTCGGCCATCACAGGTTCTATTTCGTCGCCGATGCGCAGTTCAACCACTTGCGCCCTGCCACTTGCGGACGCAGGCGCTAGCGGCAGGATCTGCGCTTGCGATGAGAACGCGGCAAAGAACGTTCCTGCAAATGAAATCGCAACGAGCGCAGAGAAAGCGTGTCGCGTTGACAAGACCTTTGCGAAGATTGCGCTGCGAGTTCTCACGGCCGAACTCCGTTGTCTTCCTTCTTCCTTGAATCTTCTTTGCGTGCAGGCTTTGTTGCCGCGGCGTCGCCTTCCAGATGCAGCAGTGCGCGATCGAAATTCATCGAGACACGCGCCTGGCGCGCCAGCGCTCCCGGGTCTTGTGCTGCAGCGGCAGAAGCGCCTGTGTTGCCAGCCGATTCGGCACGCAGGGCGGCAGCATCGGAAGCCCGTCCAAGCGATTCGAACGTGGAGATCAACAGCGTCCTCGCCAGTTTGTCATCAGGATCGACTTTCCGGGCGCGCTCTAGCGGAGCGACTGCTGCATCGGGCTGTTTTGCAGCCAGTTTCGCGATGGCAATGTTTTCCCAGTACAGCGGCTCCTCTGCGTCAAGCGCAGCTGCCCGCTCAAACTCCGCAGCCGCATCGCCCGGTTTTCCCAAGCGCAAACGCGCAACGCCAAGATTGTTACGAATCTCCGGCATTTCGGGGAGGCGGTCTTTCGGATCCGAACTTCGCGAACGCTCCATGAGGCCGGAAAAAGCGGCCTCCGCGCGGGAAGCATCGCCCCGCTGCAGGTGGCAAACGCCGGTGTTGAAGCTGGCCTCAGGCCCCCCCGCGCGATTGGGAGGGACACGTGAATACCACGGCAAGGCCGATTCGCAGTTGTGGCGCGCGAAATAGAGCTGCCCCAGCTCGAACGCGGGGCGGTCCCAGGCGGGCTCCAGTCGCGCGGCTTCACGCAAGGATTTCATTCGCGACTCGTCGTCCATCGCTGCAATTCCATGGACAAAATTTTCGAGCGCTTCCTGGCGCAGCGAAAGCGGCGGATTCGAGAAACTCGATTCATCCACATTGGCCGCCTGCTCGGTGCAATCCTGTTGTTCCAACGCGCACAAAATTTCCCACGACAATCGCGCGTGGATTCGGAGCAGGCTGTCCAGCGGACCCGATTGCGTGTACGGCTTCGAAAGCCAGGGCGGGTTTACGCTGAGCACGCGAGCTTCCAGCGTTATGGTTTTCCCGTCGGAAACAAATCGCCCAAGAACGACTTCGTCCGCATCTGCCTCGGTCGCAATCTTAACCATCGTCGCATGAGAAAACCGGGCGGAATCGGGAAGCCCGATCTTCTCCAGAGCCGCCAACCGATCCTGCCTCGGAAGTACATTCAATCCACGATCTTCAAGGCGCTCGGCGGTGAGTTCGGATAAACCTTCTCCGAGCCAGTCGACGCTGGCGATTCTGCTCCCGTTTTCAAATGGAAACACAATGAGAGTTCCAGCATGCGTGGATTCAGAATTGGGATGGGAACCGTTGCCCGATTGACCGAACTCGGAGGGCCGGGCGCTCCCGGCCACAAAAAAGGCCGCGCAGGCAAGTGCCATTCCAATTCGAAAAGATCGCGCGGGCATCGTGGGCGTATTGTAACAGAGCGGCAGTAATGCGGCGCGCACAGTTCCGAAGCGCCTAGCCCTTCGGCTGATCCGGATCGGGTTTTTGTTCGCTGGGTAAGGTTAAAATCAGCACGTCCTGGACGAGAGGGTCGTTCACAACTTTCTTGAATGCGGGATCGGTCTTTGCCGTTACGACATCCTTGTAGCCCTCATCGAACGACTTGCGCAAATAGTCGGCGCAATGTTCCGCGTCTCCAAGCTGAGCGTATTCCTTTGCCATCATGAAGAAGAAGAGTCCGTGATTTTCCACGGTGCGATCCTGCACCATGGTTCCCACGCGCTCGCTGCGATCGAACGCGTGCGGATCGATTTGCAGCGCCTGGCGAAATTGCGCAGCGGCTTCGGTGTACTTCTTCATTTTGTAGTACGCGTACCCGAGATTGGCGTAAGTGCCGGCCTGCCCAGGAGCGATCGCGATGGCCCGCTGGTATTCCCGAATGGCCTTTCGATAATTTTTCTGCTGATACCACACCATTCCCAGGTTGTTCACCGCGCTGGAATATTTTTTGTCGGCTTTGGAAGCCCTAGTGAAATATTTCTTGGCCTGATCGAACTGGGACATGTCCAAGTAAGCGATGCCAATCATGTTCATGTAAACAGCGCTTTTCGGCTCGCTCTTTAGCAGGCCTTCATAGGCAACGATGGCATCCTCGTAGCGTTTTTCCGCCATCATGATTTTGGCGCGCTCCACGTCCAGCGCACGGCCCGCGAGCGGGGGCGGAACATTCTGGCTCGGCTGGGAAACAGCGGGAAGTGATGCGGAATCCGCGGGCTGTTGAGCGCTATGCGCAGGGGCAACGGCGACGATCGAAGCAGCAAGCGCGATCCATGAGTAATGTTTGATGTACATGGCCAATCTGTTGGACGGCCTTTATGGTTGTGTGTCTTTCGTTCCCAGGTTCCCTTTATCGCCGTCTTTCTTACTTCCTCCAAAGATACCAAAAATGCGCCTGAAAACACCCTTTTTGTTCTCATCTTCGGATTGTGCGGCGGTATCCGCCGCTGCCGCACCGGGAGCGGCCGGACTCTTCGCAGTGGGGCCGTTGGCCGCGCCAGGGCCTGAAGGCGGCGCGGTTTCTCCGTCCTTCTCCTTGCCTCCGAATACACGGGAGAGCCACGAGGCAGGCGGGGCTTCGCTGGCCATGCGGCCACCGTGCAGCGGGCAGAATTCCGTTGGTTCCGTGCCGTGAATATAGACCTCCTCCCGCGTATTTGGGCATGAGGGCGTGGCCAGTTGAAGCGTGTCAGAGTCGATGGTGACTTTGATGACTCCTTCGGGCATCGCAAATGGCTGCACATCGCGATATCCCGGGACGTTGACGGCGCGCTTCATGAATTCCGCCCAGATGGGCGCGGGCGCAGCGGCCCCTGAAAGTCCGAGGTCGCGATTGTCGTCGAACCCCACCCAGACGATGCAAAGCAGGTTCGAGGTGTAGCCGGCGAACCAGCCATCGCGGGAAGTGCCTGTTTTACCCGCAGCCGGCGCCGTAAATCCGCGGGAGCGCACAGTCGCTCCGGTGCCATGATTGATGACGTCTTCCATCATGCTGGTCACCAAATAGGCGACTCGGGGATCGAGTGCACGGCGTGTTCGAATCGGGTTCTGCTCGAGTGATTCGCCATCTGAATTGACTACGTTGCGGATGAACGTCGGCTCGGCGCGCACGCCTTCGTTTGCAAAGACCGTATATCCGCCGGCCACTTCGAGCGGCGTCATTTCATAGGCGCCGAGAGCGACTGCAGGCGTCGGCTGGATCGAGGCATCCAGTCCGAATTGGTGCGCCATATCGGTGACGCGCGTGTAGCCCACCAGCTCGGCTACTTTCACCGTAGCGACGTTAAGCGAATACGTAAGCGCTTCCCTCATCGTCACTTTGCCGTGAAATTTTTCTCCATAATTGTTGGGCGTGTATTCTTTGCCGTCGAAGTCGAACGTTGTCGGCTCGTCCACAACTGTGGTGGCGGGAGTAAGAATGGGCTGCACGCCGTCCACCGCGCCTTCGAACGCCGCGGCATAGACGAATGGTTTGAACGCAGAACCCGGCTGGCGCCTCGCGAGCACGTGGTTGAGCTGACTTTGCCCGTAATCACGCCCGCCGATTAACGCCTTAATTTCTCCAGTGTGCGGATCGAGAACGACGATCCCCACCTGCGCCTCAGGAGCGGGCTGGCCTTCCTTGCGCCATCGCGCATAGCGGTGCGCAAGTTGGGCATCGACATTCTTCACGCCGATATCGACAGCCTCCGCTGCGGCGCGCTGCAGATCGGAATCGAGCGTGGTGTACACACGAAAACTTTGCGAAAGCAAGTCGGCTTCGGAAAAACGATCCAGCAGGTGGTCCTTAACCATGTCCACAAAATAAGGAGCGGTGCTGCCCTCAAGCCCGCCTCCCACAATGTGAAGCGGAGTCTTCTTGGCATCCTGCAACTGCTGTTGTGAAATTACGCCGTTTTCACCCATTGCAAGCAAAGCCCTATCGCGCGCCTCCACGGCTCGCTCGGGACGATGCTCCGCGGTGGAATAGCGATTAGGCGCGTGGATGATTCCGGCCAGAAAAGCCGCTTCGGGCAGGGTAACTTCGCGAACGTCCTTATTGAAATACGCGAGCGAAGCTTCGCCAAATCCGTGGATGGCAAAACTTCCGCGATTTCCCAGATAAATTTCGTTGGCATACAGCTCAAAGATCTGCGCCTTGGTAAAGCGGTGCTCGAGTTCCATGGCCACCATGGTTTCGGCGATCTTGCGCCGCCAGGTGCGCTCGGTGCTGAAGAAAAAACTGCGCGCCACTTGCATCGAGATTGTGCTGGCTCCCTGCTGAACGTGCCCACCGTGGCGCAGGTCCGCCCAGGCAGCGCCTAAGATGCGTATGGCGTCAAAACCGGGATGCTCGAAGAAACGCCTGTCTTCCACCGAAAGCACGGCATCGCGCAGCACCTTCGGAATATCATTGATGTTCATGGCCCGGCGCTTCTCGCGCGAGCTATCGAACAGGCTGCTCAATAGTTCCGGTTCGATCTCAGCCGAATCCAGAGCTGCGCCCGTATCCAGCATGCGAATTTTCTGCACCTGGTTACCGCCGAAGGTGACGACGAGCCTGTTCTTCCCTTGGAAATAAGACTCATCCGACGGGCGAATCTCAATCTCACTGCCATGCAAAACATATCGTCCCGGCGTGCCCTCTACGTTCAATTCGCTGTATCCGGAACGCTGCAGACGGTTTGTCAGTTCCCCGACGCTCAGCGCTTGCCCAGTGGAAATTCGCATCGGTGCGGCATAGATTCTAGCCGTGGTTTGCTGGATGTGCCCGGAAAGGCGCGCATCGATCATCCTGCCGTAGGAAATCCAGTAATAAGCGAAGACTCCCGAGGCGGCCAACACGAGCAAAAGTGCAATCCCAAGCAAGACCAAGCCAACATGGGATGTCCAGAAACCTCGGTTGATACGAACGCGCAAGCCGTTTCTCCGTTCCGCCGTCAAAATCGTTCTTCCCGAACTGCCAACCAGTGCCCTGTACTAGTTGGATGCAAACCCGTACCTAGTGTACACGGCTTCGCAAAGACATTTCCTGAGTGGCGTAGGCTTTAGAGCCTGTGTGGTATGTGCTAAAAATCGATTTCCACATCCCTTTTCAGCTTTCACTTTTGTTGAAACGATTCAAGTTATTCGCTTCCACAAAGGATACAAGCTGTGGAAATCGAGGTTGCCACACAGGCTCTTTAGCCTGCGCGTTTTTGATTTTTTGCAGGGAGAAGCCAAAACCAACCCCACACAGCCTAAAGGCTATGCCACCTGACGTTTCACCTAAACCAATGCGCTGTTGCTGGCTGAGGGGTGGAAATTCAATGTCCATTGATAAACGATAAGGTCGATGGTCACGGAATAGTCCGCATTGATTTTGATGTTCCCGCTGAGTGCTTCGATCTTGATATCCTCGGGATTAATCGCAATATCGGCCTTTTGCGCTTCGCTTAAGACGTTGGTTCTAATTTGCTCGGGTGTTTGCCGCGATACTGATGCGAACCGCGCGACGGTCTGAATCCCGTCCTGAAACTCATACTCGCTCACGAGCGCTGGGATGACCTTAACGCAAACGTACACGAACGACGCCAAAATCAGCGTCCAGACGATGGCTTTGAGCGCTCCCGCTCCACGCTCGGAACTTCGACTGGCCCGAATTGGAACCCGATCGAGAGTTGTAGACGTCACATTCGCGGTCGAATTCAGCTGTTGATAGAGATTCACAGTTAACAATGCTAGCACTCGCGCATAGGAGCGTCGAGGCCGAGTCTCGGTCCCCGTGCCGAGACGTTACATAGGACGAAGGCTATTGTATTCAAAAGGATAGAAGATATGTTGCCGATAAAACCTGAACGGTGTAGAGTGTGGCCCACTTGGATGCTGAAGGAGTCCGCGCGTCCTGATAATTCGGCATAGTTTTCAGAAAGGTGAAGCGATTCGCTCGTCCCATGGCCGTGCGCCGGTGGCTCTCAGGCGCGTATTTGAGGGTGAATAGGCTTTAGTGGGCGAAGTCGCAACAATAATTATGAATATATCGAAAACGGCTATGGCTCTATTGTTGCTCGCGGCGCTCGCAGTCGGTCTGGTTGGAGGAGTCGTCCGCGCCCAGAATCCGAAGCTCGTCGCAAACGCAACCGGCGCCCCACTTCCCAAGGACATCTATCCCGACTCCAGAAACCGCCTCCCTTTGCCGAAACGCGATGACATGGACGAGGAGGGCAAGAAGATCTACGACGAGCTGACCAAGAAATCGGAGCTTGCCGTCGGGATCGAGCAGCCCGGCGTCCGCCTGTGGGATCCCAGGCTTGCCCAAGTCACGGGCGCGGTCAGCCACTATCTGAAGTATGAAACGGGAATGCCGAACCGGCTTGTGGAGATTGCGGTGCTGGTTGCGGCTCGAGAGATGGAGTGCCAATACGAGTGGACCCAGTGGGAGACTCATGGCCGCGATCCGAAGGATCCGCGCAAAATCGAACCGGAGATCATCGACATCATTAAGTACGAAAAACCCATTGTTGGGTTAGGCGAAAAAGAAACCGCAATCATTAAATTCGGGCGCGAAACGTTTGGCGATCGCTACACAACATCCGAAACGTTCGCCGAAATGCTCCGCCTGTTCGGACGCAAAGGCACCATCGATTTGCTCTGGCTGATGGCCAATTACTCCAGTGACGCCGCGGAGCTGACTGCCTTCAACAACCAGTTGCGCGCGGACCAAATGCCGTTGCTCCCACCCTCGCCACACCCGCACAAGGGCGTGGTACGGCCATACTCAACCAAGGACCCGCTGCCCAAGGACGTTTACTCTGACTCGAGAAACCGGCTCCCCACACCAAAGCGCGAGGACCTGAACGAGGAAGACAGAAAGATGTTCGATTTCATTTCCCGCGGAAAGCCAGGACCCGACGGCAAAGTCCCCGAAGGCTTTCTGCCAACCGGGACGCCGCAAACCGCCGTTCGAATTTGGGACGTGAAACTTGCGAGACTGATGTCCGAAGTATCGCACTATCGCAAGTACGAAATCGGATTGCCGAACCGGTTGCAGGAAATCGCCATTCTCGTAACTGCCTACGAAATGGACAGCCAATACGAATGGACACAGTGGGAACGCTTCGGACGCGATCCGGCCGATCCGCGCCACATCGAACAATCCACGATTGACATGATCAAGTACAACAGGCCAATCGTGGGACTGGGCGAAAAAGAAACGGCGATCATTAAATTCGGGCGCGAAACCTTTGGCGATCGAAAAACAACACCGGAGACATACGCTGAGATCCTGCGTTTATTCGGGCGCAAAGGCACCGTCGATCTGCTGGAATTGATGGCCGGCTATTCCGCTGTGGGCGCAGAGCTCACGGCCTTCGATCAGCATTTGCAGGTTGGACAGGAACCGCTGCTTCCTGCCCGCTAGTTTTTTGCAAAGAGATTGCATGCCAACCAGGAGAATGGGATGAACTTGACACTGTCACGCATCTTCACGAAGAAACTCGGCTGGATTTCTCTCTTTCTGTTCCTGATCGTTGCGCCCGCACGTGCGCAATCGGAATTAAATTTAAACGGCGCAATCGATTTCCACGTGCACAGTGGGCCCGACTCGACACCGCGCTCGATCGACGCCGATGATTTGGCGCGCTTGGCCAAACAGATGGGCATGCGCGGGCTGGTGTTGAAGAACCATTTCGAATCGACCGCCTCGCTGGCCTATATGGTCCGCAAAGAAGTTCCGGGGCTGGAAGTTTTCGGCGGCATTACGATGGACCTTTCCAATGGCGGAATCAACCTGGAAGCCGTGAAACGGATGATCGCGGTCAAAGGCGGCTGGGGAAGAATTGTCTGGCTGCCCACGCAGGATGCAGAAAACGACGCAAAGATGAGGAAGAATACCCGATGGGTTCCCATCCAAAAGGACGGCAAGCTGCTGCCGGAAGTGCTGGAGCTGATCGATTTCATCGGGCAGCATCCTGATATGGTGCTCGAAACCGGACACATTTCGGCGGAGGAAGTATTGCTGGTTGTTCACGAAGCACACATGCGTGGACTAAAGCACGTCGTCGTTACGCATGCGATGTACTACGTCGAAAACATGTCCATCCCCCAAATGCAGCAGGCCGCGCGCGATGGAGCCTTTATCGAATTTGACGCAGATGGCCCGTTCGTTGGCCCGCCGCCGCGAAAAACCAACGCCGACTATGCGGAAGCAATTCGCCAGATCGGTCCACAATACTGCCTGCTGGCGACCAATTTCGGATCGATCAAAAATCCGCCGTACCCTCCGCACCCTCAGGGGCTGCTGAACTTCATGGAAGCGTTGCACAAGGAAGGACTTTCCGTTGACGATGTCAATTTGATGGCGAAGACGAATACGGCGCTCGCGCTGGGACTTAAACCATAACGCTGATTGTTGGGGTTGAAACCTGGGAACGCCAATCTCCCGATTGGCGGCCATAACGTGACACAAAACGCCAATCGGGAGATTGGCGTTCCCAGGCAAGACTCCGAAATCGTAGCCTTAATACGCCTTGCCGAAGATGGCAACTTCTGTAGCAGGCTGGCCGCAGGAGATGCATGTCCCTGCGGCTCCCGGCTGCTCCATGGGAATGCAGCGCAGCGTAGCCTTGGTGGCTTCCTTGATCTGTTCCTCGCACTTGCCATTCCCGCACCAGTGCGACCGCGCGAAGCCTTTTTCCACGGCTTCGCGGAATTCATCGAAATTCTTGGGCGAAAAAGTGTTGGCTTCACGGAACGCCAGAGCGCGGTCGAACAACGCCTTCTGAATCTCCACCAGCAATTGTTGGACGGAGGCAGCAATGCCATCCTGCGAAACGAACGTCTTCCCTTCTCTGCCCGGCTTATCGCGGCGCGCCAACACGACGCTGCCCTTGGCAACATCCTTCGGCCCAATCTCCATTCGCAGCGGAACGCCGCGCATTTCCCAATCATTGAACTTGAAGCCGGGGCTTTGCCCTTCGCGCTCGTCCACTTTCACGCGTACATCCGCTTTGACAAGCTGTTCGCGGATTTTCTTCGCGGCTTCAAACACCAGCGCCTTTTCTTCGTCGCTCTTGAAGATAGGAACGATCACGACCTGATACGGCGCAAGGCGTGGCGGCAGGATCAATCCCTGATCGTCGCCGTGCACCATGATGATCGCGCCGATGAACCTCGTCGAAAGCCCCCACGACGTGGTCCAGCAGTGTTGCAGCACACCGCCCTGATCCAGATACTTGATCTCAAACGCCTTGGCAAAATTTTGCCCCAGATTGTGCGACGTGCCCGCCTGCAACGCCTTGCCATCGCCCATCATTGCTTCAATCGAATAGGTCGCGTCGGCCCCGGCAAATCGCTCCGAGGAAGATTTTCTGCCGGGAATCACAGGAATCGCCGCCTCGTTCACAGCGAAGTCGGTATAGACGTCCAGCATCTGCCGCGTCTCGGCTTCGGCTTCTTCGAACGTCGCGTGCGCCGTGTGCCCCTCCTGCCAGAAAAATTCCAACGTGCGGAGGAAGAGCTTTGTCCGCAATTCCCAGCGCACCACGCTATTCCACTGATTAATCAACAGCGGCAAATCGCGGTAAGACTGAATCCACTTCGCGTAAGCCCACCCGATAATCGTCTCGGACGTGGGACGGATCACCAGCGGCTCTTCCAGTTTTTCGCCACCGCCATGCGTGACCACCGCCAGCTCCGGCGAAAATCCCTCCACATGCGACTGCTCTTTACTGATAAAGCTCTGGGGAATCAGCAGCGGAAACGCCGCGTTCACGTGCCCGGTCGCCTTGAACCGCCGGTCGAGTTGCGCGGTAATGTTCTCCCAAATGGCCCAGCCGTAGGGCCGCACAATCATGCACCCACGGACTGGCGCGTAGTCAGCCAGTTCCGCTCGAACAACAAGCTGGTTGTACCATTCCGAGAAATCTTCAGTACGAGATGGGAGCTTCAAATCCGACATGCGCGATGATCCTTTTTAAGCGGGCTGTGTATTGAGCCCGCGTTCGGGTTTTCTGCTGTGGTGTTGAGCAGTGAAAATCAAGAAATGGAAGCGTATCCGAGGCTGCTGGGGGTGTCAACCGACACGAGGCAGGGTCAGTTGTAATCCAGCGCGTAAATTGCGCCCGGTTTTGACAAGCTGCGTGTATGCAGTATTTTAATCACTGAAATGGAGCACTTCTTCACATGCCCCTACTGCGGGGAACAAGTCTCGATGGTTCTCGATTTGTCAGTTCGTCGGCAAACCTATGTCGAGGACTGCGAAGTCTGTTGTAATCCGATTGAAGTCAGCTACATCGTCGAGGACGAAGCTCTTGAGGATTTCAGCGCAAAGGTCCTCGAATAGATGTGAAGCCTTGGGCGCTTCCAGTGCAGTCAACTCCCTGCGCTGGAAGCGCGTCAACGCGCTGCTAACTAATCGCGGTCGCCGTGCTCGTGGCGCCAGCGCCAGTAATCCCTCTGCTGACGTCGGTTGGCCCTAGCAAAGTTCTCATTATATTTCGGATGGTCTGCGCGGAACAGTCCGTAGGAGTGGACTTCCCGGTCATCCCAATTATGGTAGTCGCGGTGGTCGCGATCATAAAATCTTACAACCACCTGCGGAGTTGCAGCATTGGCCCTGATTGCCGCAGGAGCAAGAATCGCAAGCGCCAAAAGAAATGCACTGATAACCAAACTTTTACGGTACATGTCGTCCCCCTAAGCCAAGACTTCCCTTTAAGGAATCTCAGCTGAAAGAGAGTATCGGCCTTCGACGCTGCCTTGACTGTCCCATCTTGCTCACTTTGCGACTAATCTTCGCCCTCGCGTTTCAGCATTTAGGACGCTGCTATTGCCATTAACGAGGCTCGGCCAGATTTCATAAGGTTGCCCAAAACCCTATCCTCCCTATTTTCATTGTGCTTGGCGCATAAGACCAAAAACTGAGATTCCGGCAAATATTCCACCGGCCTGTGTAAACTTATCGGCGCCAACCCTCGTCTTATTGGGCAGAATGGAACACACGCTCGCTATGCCGCAACTGAAGACCTGCGCAGACCGCATGTCGGAGTTGGACGACATCGACGGACTGGTTGTCCGCTATCGCGCGCAGGTGCTGCGCCTGATTGCGTTCTCGCTGGACGACCCGGACGAGGCGGCCTCCATTACGCAGGATTGTTTCCTGCGGGCCTATGCCACGCGCGCGCAATATCGCGGACAGTGCGCCGTCTCCACATGGCTCTTGCAGATTGCATTCAACATGGTCCGAGACCACACCCGGACGCGCAAGTTTCAATTCTGGCGGCGCGTTCGGACGCGCGCGTTAGATGTGTCCGAACTGGCCGGTGAGCTGGCCAGCCGCGGCAGTTCTTCGGAGTCGCAACTGCTGGCGCGTGAGCGCGTGCGGCAACTGTGGGCGGTTCTGGCGGAGTTATCGCCACGCCAGCGCAGCGTGTTTGTTCTCCGGTTCATCGAAGAAATGGAATTGACGGAAATCGTTGCGGCGACGGGCATGAATCTGGCGACCGTGAAAACGCACCTGTACCGGGCCCTCGATGAAGTCCGCAGTCGCCTGGGCAACGACGGGAAAGGATCAGCGGCATGAGCGCACATTTGAAGCCTGAACAGATCAATGATTTGTTGCTGGGAATTGCTGAGAGCGAAGCGACCGCGCATCTGAGCGCGTGCCCGCAATGCCTGACTGAGGTCGAAGCAATGCGTCAGACTTTGGCGTCGCTTCGTACTGCCTCGGTCAATTGGAGCGACGACGCTGCCAAAATGGTTTTGCTGCCGAGGAATCTGAGTTCGCGCCATCAATGGGCTCGGCCGGCGTGGGAGTTTGCCGCAGCCGCCATTTTATTGGTAGTAACGATTTCATTTTCCGTGCGGCGCGGTCACAACAACGCCGCTGTGGCGAAGTCAGACGCCCAGACGCAGATTGCCCGCGATAACCAATTGCTGGCGGATATCCAAACAGAAATCGGCGAGACAACGCCGTTGCCTTTGCAGCCACTGCAAGTGAGCACTAAGTGAGGTCACAATGAATCGACAACAAGCAGTTTCGACGCTGGCATTGCTGGCGAGTCTCGCCACCGCTGTGCCGCTGCGCGCTCAGCAAGGCCCGCCGCCGGGCTCTGGCCAAGGGCAGTTCGGCCAGGCGGGGCCTCCTCCGCAAGGCGGTCCTCCTCAACGAGGACCCGGAATGCGCGGTCCGGGAGGACCCGGAGGCCGGGACAGCAGGCCGGGCAATCCGTCCGCTGATATTGAAATGCCGCCGGGCCGCTGGTGGAACGACGCCACCATCGCGCAAACGGTGGGCCTGGTCGCCGCGCAAATCAAGAAGATGGACGAAACCTTCAACGGAGCCCGCGATCACCTGATCGATCTTGACGGTGCCGTCCGCAAGGCCGAAGGCGGCTTGCAGCCCTTGCTGGAATCCGACCCGATCGACCGCGCCAAAATCATGGCGCAAGTCGAGAAGCTGACGCAGGCCAAGGCGGAGCTGGAAAAATCCAACGCGCAAATGCTGCTGGATATTCGCCTGCAACTCACTCACGATCAGTGGACCAAGCTCGCCAGCATGCGGCCGCCGCGTCCACCCGACCGCTAGACAGTCCCCAGAAACATTCGTAATTAAATCGAATCAGTAAGGCTATCGAATACGTTGGGTCAAACACCTGAGGCGGGAGGAACTGTGTTCACTAGACTTCGAAAACACAACACGATTGCACTGCTGCTGATGACCGCCGCGTCGATTCAAATCGGATGCGGCGGCTCGGGCGCAGCAACAAACTCAGGTTCTCAGGCGAACACGACGACCACCACGGGCAGCAACGTAATTCCCAGCTTGCAGGCTTTCACAACAACTACCGGTAACGTCTCGACATCGAGCGCCACCGGTAGCATCGATCAGAACGGTGTTTTCTTCCAGCCGCTGGGCACCAATGGACGAACCTGCGCCACCTGCCATCAATTAAACCAGGGAATGTCGATCAACGCCGCGAGCACACAGACTCTATTCAATAGCACGAACGGCACCAATCCCTTGTTTGCGGCGGTGGATGGAGCGAACTGCCCCAACGCAGTCACCGGCAATGCCACGGCACATAGCCTGATGCTGGATAAAGCTCTGGTGCGCGTCGCAATTGAACTGCCGAAGACTTCGGAGTTTACTCTCACCGCCATCAGCGATCCCTACGGTTGCGCGATCACAATCGACAGCGCCACAGGACAGCAGATCGTCTCGGTGTACCGGCGTCCGCTTCCTGCTTCCAGCCTGACGTTCCTCAGCAACGTAATGTGGGACACGCGAGAGACGATATCTCCATTGAATCTGGCGGCCACGTTCAGCGGCAATTTAAACACGGACCTGACGGCGCAAGCGGTCAGCGCGGTCGCGACACATATGCAAGGCACGGTTGCCCCGACGGCAGCGCAGGAATCCGCGATCCTGACGCTGGAAGAAGGCCTATTTACGGCACAGGCGACCGACACTCTGGCGGGTTCGCTTTCCGGCAACGGCGCGACGGGCGGAGCCGCAACCCTTGCGGCGCAGAACTATCATCCCGGCATCAACGATGCATTTGGACAGGACCCATCTGGCGCGAAATTCAATCCGACGGTCTTCGGTCTCTTTCAGGCGTGGCAAACCAGCGCGAACGCCCAGCAGGCCAGCATCGCGCGCGGACAGGGGATATTCAACACCGCGCCAATGGCGATCACTTTAGTGCGCGGTCTGAATGACAATCCCGCGCTGGGGAGCCCCACAGTAATTCAGGGCTCGTGCGGAACTTGCCATGACACGCCGAATGTAGGCGGCCACTCGCTGCCATTGCCCATGGACACCGGCACGACGCGGCTAGCAGCCAGCGAGAATGCCCCTCCGATCATCGCGGGAGTGGGCCAACTGGCGGCAGCCGTCGTGCCCGTCTATCAAATCACGGGCTGCAAGGACGCGAGCGGCAATGCGGTTACTTACACGACCACCGACCCGGGGACTGGACTCTTCACTGGACTATGCGCCGATGTAAATCGCGTGAAGGTGCCGGCGCTTCGCGGACTCGCCGCCCGCGCTCCGTACTTCCACAATGGCTCGGCGGATAATCTGAATCAGTTGGTCAGCTTCTATAACGCACGCTTCCGCATGAATCTGAATCCGCAACAGCAAACGGACCTCGTCAATTTTCTGAACGCGCTTTAGCCGACTATATAAACCATTCGGCGGGTGCGAGTTGGCGTCTGTCGCATCGGAAATCTGGTATCCTCCGAATCGGTCCAGGACCGCAGAAATCGGTGAAGTCCGAGATTGCGCCCGGGTCTGTCCCGACGAATAAATGTGTCCATGAAAATCAGCTCTATTGAAGTGACCATAAAACTATGGCGTCGCAAGTATTTACTATCGGTCGCAGCGGCACTCGGCCTGACAGTCTTGGCTGGTCTAATAGCTAATTTGCCGTATGCTGAAGCGGCGGCTTTCTTGTTATTGCCGGGAATATTTGCTGCGGCACTTTTTTTCCCGGGAGGAATACACTCTGATAGCCCCAATACGTTTTTTATACTCGTAGCGATTCTAAATATTTTTATTCTCTCCTGGCCGATCCTGGGATTATGGGCGCTGATTGAAAACCGTCTCCAGCGCAATCGGGGAACGGACGGACCGAAATGAAGCCTTGCATGCTGCACACACCTTGACCTCATCAAGCATGATGAGGCAACCTAAACGGCGGAGCGCACATGACACTACCTACTCGCCCGCTGGGTTCCAGCGGACTCAATATCACGACAGTTGGATTTGGCGCATGGGCCGTCGGAGGCGGAGGCTGGTCCTTCGGCTGGGGACCGCAGGACGATTCCGCGTCACTGGCTGCGATGCGCCACGCAATCGATTTGGGCATCAACTGGATCGACACTGCGGCGGTTTACGGACTGGGCCATTCCGAGGAAGTTGTCGGGCGACTGCTGCGCGAAGTGCCTGCGTCCAGGCATCCGTACATCTTCACAAAATGCGGCCTGATCTGGGACAGCGACAACCCCATGAAAGTGGCCAACCGGATTCTGAAACCGGATTCGATTCGGCGCGAATGCGAAGCCTCTCTTCGCCGCCTCGGAATCGAACGCATCGACCTGTATCAATTTCATTGGCCGGATGAATCCGGAACACCCGTCGAGGATTCCTGGTCCGAAATGGCCACGCTGGTGAAGGAAGGAAAAGTCCGCGCAATCGGCGTATCGAACTTCAATGCGGATTTGCTGCAACGTTGCGAGGCCGTCCGGCACGTGGACTCGCTTCAACCCCCATTTTCATTGATTAATCGCTCCGCAGCCGTTGCGGAACTTCCATGGTGCTACTCGCACAACACCGGAGTTATCTGCTATAGCCCGATGCAATCAGGACTTCTGACCGACAGCTTTACCGCGAGCCGCGTTGCAAAACTTGCTGATGATGACTGGCGGCGCCGTGCGCTCGAATTCAACGAACCCAATTTGAGCAGAAATCTTGCGCTGCGCGATGCCTTAAAACCGGTCGCGCAGCGGCACGCCTCATCGGTATCTTCGGTCGCAATCGCGTGGACACTCGCGTGGACGGGCGTTACTGGCGCCATCGTGGGAGCGCGCACGCCCGAGCAGGTAGACGGCTGGATCCAAGCCGCATCCATCGTACTCACATCAGCGGATCTGCATGAGATTTCAGCAGCGATCGGGCGCACGAACGCGGGCAAAGGTCCGAATCGCCCGGTGTGATTGACGGCTTCCACAGCAAAATGGATCATTCAAACTGTGCAAGGTGCCCCCTAAACCTTCTGTGCTCCTTTCTATTGTGAATCAGGCACTCACGTTCTGGTACGGGATGCAACCAAAGCACAACTGCCCCACCAGTTTCAATCCCTTGCCGGAAATGATGGGGAAGAGTTGTAGAATAAATGCGGTTCTCATTGGACCGTTATAATCAGATTAGTCGGAGGTGCAGGCGGCGCAGGAGCGGTCGCTCCAGCATAACAAGTATCGGCGTTGAACGTTAAAACTGAGCCTGTTCCGTCGGCCGGGCCGTGCATGACATTTAGATAACAATCCTGTGCTGGATTCGAATAGACATGCCCGCCAAGTCCAGTACCGCTTCCACCGGTAACATCGGGCCCGATTGCAGGCCACGGCATCGATCGCCACCACGAAGGCCTCGTGGAGAGGTAGAACGATGACGGAAGCACTTGCGATGCCGGAACTGGGTTGGCGTACGTTCCAATGCCAGTTGGAACTTCCGACGCAAGGAAACGATTCGAAGCATTCACAACGTCGTAATTGCCCCAGCGGAACAATGTTGCCGCAACTTGCGGATCATTCGGCACGGTCACGCCACTTTCTGTATTCCCGTTTCCTATAGAGTAGATCGTCGCGTCTTCACTCGAATTATTCATGTACGTTGTGTTGATGCCTTGCGTCCCGAGCACATTTCCGACGAAGTTATAGAAGCGGCTGTAGGCACGGAGCATGACCGCGAGCCGGTCATTGTTGCAAGTACCAAACGTAGCAGTCGGGTAGCTCCCGCTGATCCAGCATTTGACCTGAGTTCCTGTCCAATAGTTTCGGAACTCTGTGATGAAGTTGTGAGTGCCATGGAAGTTGTCCGCTGCCGACTGAGCGCCGACATTTCCTTCATACAGCAGCATGTCCGTACCTGCCGTGTGCTGACTGCTTCCAGGCATTGACCAGCCTGAACTTCCCGTATAAAATTCGTTAATGAGGAAGTTATATCCTGCAACACAACCCGTGCAATCGCTATTGAACATCAATGGTCCTGCGGAATATTGGAAAATATTGTTCTGAATCAGCGAGTCGCTTGTCCCGAACGATTCGGACGCGTAAGCCGACGTCTGATTCGTCTGATTTAGATAGAAGTAACTGTCAAGCACAGAAGACCGTACAGAATACGCAATCTCATTCCCGGCCTTACCGAAGGCGATCACGCGCACACCTCGCGTCACGCACCCGATGCAATTGTCGTGGACGATTCCCTCCGCCCCCACCGAGTTCGTTCCATCAATCGATAGATTCGACACACCGCTATTGAACAGCGGGCTGGTCGGCCACCAGGCTCCGGGAGACTGCGATGCGCGCCAATTGTTCATTCGCAGGCCTGGAGTGATTGTCACGTTCGTCCCATTGCAGGAAGCGCCGAATGTCGTAACGGTTCCACAAGAGGCAACGGTCACGAATTGCCGCTGGTTGCGGTGTGTCCGTTGGCTGTTTCCCACGTTACTTTCGAGCGAGCAGGGCGGACTAATCGTGTTGTTATCGCAAACGAAAACACTGCCAGTGTCAGCGGGATCGTCGGCTTGATCGAGAATCAGCATATAGCCAACCTTCAGGTTCGTGACACTCGATAGTGTGATGTTTGTCGTGCCCTGCGCATAACCTGCCGTCCAGTTGGACGTGTTCGTCGGTCCACCAGACCAATTCGTTTCGTTGTTCGTCAGCGCGAGGCACACATTTCCGAAGTGGTTGTGACATGCCGCGCCACCACCTGTGATTACCAGCAGTGTCTGATTGGCGCCCGCGCCCTGCAGCATGACGTTACTCGATCCAGCAAAATCGATGCCGGGATTCAGGTTGTATGTCCCTGCCGCCAATTTAACGACCTTGGCAGAAGTCCCAATTGGGCCTGGGGCTGAAGCGCACGCTGCGATCGCTGCATTGATCTGCGCCGCCGTAACACCAGGTTGAAGCGTCTGGCAAACAGTTGTCGCATTCAGCACCGTTCCTTGAGCCCCTACTGTAGTCCAGTCGGTGGCTCGTAACGGTGCAATGATCCCATCCCACGGGTTAGCGGACGAGGTCCCACTTCCACCACTATTTCCACTGACACCTCCACTGCCACTTCCACTCCCAGTGCCACTTCCACTTCCACTCCCAGTGCCACTTCCACTCCCACTTCCACTCCCACTGCCACTTCCACTCCCACTTCCGCTGCTCCCGCTTCCTGGGACGAGCGGAAACGTGGCATTAGTCGAATCGAAAATCAGATTCTCCATGTACATCGTGGAAGAGGAAGTGCCCACCTCGGCATTCCCAATGCGAATTGCAGTGATGGCTGACGAAGTGACTTGAGAATGTGACTGAGTTGTACCGACTTGGGCATACGGAGAATTCGGCTGAAATACAGCAAACGATGCCTTCCCGGCAGCTTCATCATCAAGCATCGAGACCCAATACGTACCGCCCGGAGTTACTGCAATCGAAGCCGTCGTGGGATTAGGGGTAACTTCCAAATCCAAAGAATTAGCACCACTTCCGATTTGCAGCCATGTAGTGAATCCAGACGCATCCTGAATCGAGACGATGTCCATCACGTCCGAGGAACTGGTGGGCAGCGTAAGGCAGAACGAGATGGCGATTTTATTGTTGCCACCCGTGTAGTCTGCCTGCCAAAAAGTGTTACCGCTATTCATCACCATCGCGAAACTCTGTGAAACCGTGCCCGGAGGATAAGTAGACCCGCTTACATTAATGGTATTTTCCAACGTGCATAGCGGCTGATGCGATCCCACAGACATATTGCCTGCTGTACCTGACGAAGACCATCCACTAAGACTGCCCACTGTTCCATTCGCTAAAATCGTGCTCGTCAAATGGGTGCCCGGAGTCGCAGGGCTGGTTAAATTCAGATTTATATAACCATTCACAGACTGTGCGCGACCGTTTACGGCTGCAATCAGCATCCCTATTGCGGCCATCATCATAATTTTTGAGATCATTAATCCAGTTTTCATGTTTCAATCGCTGTCGATAGCAGCGCCTCCGCGATTACCTATTCTTCGGCTAACGGTGTCAAAATCTTTAGTGGCAAAGTGCATGATCAACTCATCGACGGACTCGGTGGGGGAATCGTCCCCGACAACGATTGAGCCCACCCTACAAACCCAAAACCCTCATTTGCACTGTTGGCCTGCAATCGACCCCTTAAAAACGACACAGTCCAGTCAGAACAAACCATGCTGATTCGTCCCCCCCCAAAAAACAGGTTCCGCTGGCGTCATCGGAACTCATCCTGAGGTCCGCAATCGTGTGACCATTCGCATCCCCCACAATCACCCGGAGGGAACCGTCGCGAAGGTTAGACCGCAGAGTCGTACCTCCAAAGTCGGTGCCCTTGTCCAATTGATTGGTAAGAACCCAAATCCATTGCCTCGAGGAATAGCGTAATGGTTATGATTGTGGAAATCGCCTGTACGGAAGGACGGTTGTGGTTCAGTTTTGTCTATATGACCTACATTCCTGGATACAAGTTTGCCTATATGGACTGGCAATGCTTGGACGGGGCAATATTCCGGTGGTTTGCAGCACGTAATACTCCTAAATTTCAATCTGATCCATTTCACATCCCCGCGAACGCTGGCTACTGGACTTGAGTTGTGGGACCATTACGTAAATTTGGATACTCAAAGTTTGCGTGCTAAGATTTGGGACAATCGATGGTAAAAAAAGCAACGGGAGCGCATAAATGAAACTATTTCTGGTTGTAGTTGCTTGTGCCGCCGTGGGCATGTTTGGCGTTACCGCCCACGCGCAAATAGCCCGGCCTGTTCAAACGTTCAAGTCAAAAGCGGGCCCGATTAAGATCACCCCGGTTTATCACGCTTCTATGGTCATCGAAGCTGGAGGCAAGGTAATCGTGGTCGACCCGGCCAAGCCCGCTGAATTCACAGGTCTGCCGAAAGCCGACTTAGTCCTGGTCACGGACAACCACGGGGACCATCTCGACTCTGCCATGATCGCATCGGTAAGCAAGCCCGAGCCAGATACCGAGATGATTGCTCCATCGGTAGTCGTGAAACTCTGCGGGGCGCGAAACCTGGACGGCCCCAGCGGGATCACGTCGATTGTCAAATGCTTGCAGCTTCTCAATGGTGAGAAGATTTCCTGGGGCGCATTTACCATCGAAGCAGTCCCCATGTACAACCTCACGCGCGGCCCGGCCCCCGGAAAGTTTTATCACGATAAGGGCCGCGGCAATGGTTACATCCTTACCTACGGCGGGACGCGTATTTACATTTCAGGCGATTCGGAAGGAACCCCCGAGATGCGCGCTCTTAAGAATATTGATGTTGCATTCATCTGCATGAACCTTCCCTACACAATGACGCCTGAAGAAGCTGCGGAAGCTGTCAAAGCGTTTCACCCAAAGGTGGCGATTCCTTACCATTATCGCGGTTCTGATCCAGCCGTTTTCCAGAAAGAATTGAATGGGACAGGTATCGATGTCCGCTTGCTTGATTGGTACCCGAAAATGTAAGTCTCTCTTCGTACCTTCCTGCGAAGTCATCCGTGGCGGGACCTAGGTCTTAGGGAAATCGTAGCGCTCGGTCTCAAGGGATTGCGCAGGCGGGGGATCGCCTTCAAACATCCGGTAAAATAACGGGGCTGAATCTGTCTCCTTCTAACTAGTCCGCCGTTAAGAATTAGTTTTCGGTGGATAGCTCAGCGGGAAGTGATGAA